>SUZB01000010.1 GCA_015060115.1 Rikenellaceae bacterium
CCCCTCGACTTGCATGTGTTAAGCCTGCCGCTAGCGTTCATCCTGAGCCAGGATCAAACTCTCCATTGTAAAAAATTAAAATGTTTTGTTAGAGTCCTGACTGTTTCATTTTCCTAAAAGGAAATTGACAGATAAATACTACACTTTTCTCTCAATATATAAAAACCAGTAAATCAAAGAACCGTTTTTAATCCACTTTCGAGCCCTCAATTTTTGAGGCGGGAAAGTGGTGCAAAGGTAAGGCAAATTTTTTGAACCACCAAATTTTTTGGAAACTTTTTTCAAAAAACTTTTTCTAAGAACCTTTATTGCTCATCGCCGTTTTAGAGGCGAAAGCGGGTGCAAAGATAAGTCATCTTTTTGAAACCACCAAATTTTTGGTAAACTTTTTTCAAAAAATTATTTCTAAGAACCTCTGCTGCTCTCTTGAGGTGTTGTTCATCTCTCGATTGCGGGTGCAAAGGTAGCGCTTTATTTTTATTCTCCAAACATTTTGTGAACTTTTTTTTGCGCCATTTTTAGCCCACCACATTTAATACACGATATATCAATATGTTACATCGAATAAAAATTTTCGATCCGCAAAACTCCTTTATAATATATATAAAAATAGGTATAGGAATATGGTTTTTATCGCACTGTCTTAGCCTCGAGTACAACAAATCTTGGGAAGAGGATATTATTCTCGATATGGATATGCTCAAAAAGTGAATCCATAAACTCCTCAAGCTCCGCCAACATCAGTCGATAGCTTGCACAAGCATCTGCCGGAACCTCGAAATTATTCATCAACTTTTGTATAAATTTATAGCGCACACCCTCATCATAGTGCTCATGGTGCATCTGTCTTATGGGGTTAGCCACCGTGCCGCAGTGCATCTGCTGCATCGTAGCACCTCGCATATTTGCATCAAAAAGTTCGTAACAGTAGGGAAACAACACACGCTCCTCCTTCAAAAGATGATTCTCAAGGTCGTCGAGTGATAGGCGAAGGTGGTCGATAAGCTCATAGAGTTCGGGGTGTCGCTCACCGTGAGCTGCCGCCACCTTCTCAACCAAGGCGAGAAGCTCCGGACCCTTGGTGCGGATACCGCGATGGTGAATCTTGAGCACATAGTCGATAAGCAGATCTGTAGGCCAACTATCGAAGGGTATAGAGTAGCCCTCCGTAGCAGGTGCGCTGAGAGCCTCGACTACCCTATCGATATCGACACCCGCCATACGGCAAGCCTCGGCGAGCGTGGTGTTACCACCACAGCAGAAATCAATGCCTAAATATTTGAATATACGCGCCGTAGCAAAGTCCTGATTTACAATTGATGCCACGGTGCACTGAGCGATAGAATTTTTTGCTGACATATATTTTTGGTTTTTATTATTATCTTTTTCGTCTGCAAAGATAGTACAAAAACCAAAGCTGTCAAATCGGAAATTTTGATACAAGGATAAGGGGAAGCTATAAGAGCGAAAAGAGTTGGTAGTTGGTAGTTGTTAGAGTTGCAGGCGTTTCGCCTGCGGGCTAAAGCGCCTCGTTGAGGCGCAGAGCTTAAGCTCCGTGAGACTGTGGGAAAGACGAGAGAGACGAGAGAGACAACAACGAAGTCTGGTATCATCTTTCTCTGTGGTCTCTGTGGTCTCTGTGGCCTCTGTGGTCTCTGTGGTCTATTCACCCCAATTTCTTGTCAGAAGGGGTTAGATGTGGCCTCGATAAAGAAATTGCCCTGGATGGGACATACTCTTGCATATTTCCCATTCGCCCTCACGACTGAAGCGTCATAGTAGCGCCGCTATCACGGCAAACTAATTTCTTGTCAAAAGTCGTGAGATGTGGCGCCAAATGAAAGAGCCTCGGATGGGACATACTAAAATGTATTTCCCATTCGAGGCTCTAAGTTTGGTGCCGCAGATTGCGGCTTTTCACAAGAAATTACTTGATGTTGGGAAGCTCAAGACCATAACCCTTCTTCTTGTCCTCGCGCTTGAGCCACAAACCAAAGATAAGGGCAAATACGCCGAATGACGAGAAGATAACCATAGGAAGGGTGTAGCCGCCAGTGGCATCGAGAACCTTACCGATAACAACGGGAACAAGGAGAAGACCCCAGTTCTGAATCCAGAAGATCACGCAGTAAGCAGAGCCAAGGATGCGCTCGTCGATAATCTTAGGCACTGAGGGCCAGAGAGCTGCGGGAACAAGTGAGAACGATACACCGAGGATAGCGATGATGGCAACAGCGAGAACCTTAGAGGGGAAGACGGGGAGAAGGAATGCGAAGCTGAGGTGGCAAGCAATCATAATGAGCGAGCCAACCATAAGCATCGAGGCAGCCTTACCCTTACGGTCGATAAATGCGCCAAGGAAGGGTGTGAGCACCATAGCGAGGATGGGGAAGCAGCTGAAGAGCTGTGCACCATTGGTGATATGGAGGGTCTTATCCAAGAAGTCGGGAGCGTAACGCTGGAAGGGGAAGATTGCCGAGTAGTAGAGAACGCAGAGCAATGCTACCAACCAGAACATCTTGCTGGTGAAGATCTTGCCGAGGTCGCTGAACTTGAACTCCTCATCGTTAGTCTCCTTCGTAAGCTCACCGGCAGCCTCAAGCTGCTTATCGAACTTACGATCCAAAAGCACGAACACGAAGTAGAAGATAAGGCCAATCATAAGGAGAACTGCGCCAAAGGCAACGGGAGCAGATACCGACTTGCCGAAGGCGTCAGATACCATAGGCGAGAGCCACATAGCAGCGAAGACACCAAGACGAGCGATAGACATCTCAAGACCCATAGCCATAGCCATCTCCTTGCCCTTGAACCACTTAGCAATGGCCTTAGAGACTGTAGTACCTGCCATCTCGCAGCCACAACCAAAGATCATAAAGCCAAGACAAGAGAGCTTAGCAGAGCCAGGAAGCGACACCCACCAAGAGTTGAGCCAAGCCTCAAGACCTGTGCCTGCAAACCACTCGCTCATAGCGTAGAACTTGATGCAAGCGCCGATAACCATCAATGATGCCGACAACAGACCAGTAAAGCGGATACCCATCTTATCGAGGATGATACCTGCGAAGATAAGGAAGAAGCAGAACACATTGAGGAAGTACTCCGAAGCTGCATAGGTGCCGAAGGTGCTACTGTTCCAATTGAGCTGCTGGTCGAGAAGCTCCTTAAGTGGAGAGAGCATATCGACAAACATGTAAGCGAAGAACATCATCAACGCGATGAGAATCAACGCCGACCAGCGAATAAACGCCGAGTCATTGAGCTTTCGTTGAATAGTTTGAGTCATAATTGTTTAGTTATTAAGTGATTAAAAAATAGTTGCTATCAGTTATGCTCCGCTATGCGGAATTGGCGCAATACATCGTAGGCAGCCTCGATGCCAAGCTCGCCAGCCTTCGACAGATCCATACACCCCTTGCGCGTATCCTTCATAAATATCTGCACCAGACCTCGGTTGTAGTAGGCCTCGCCAAGCGATGGCTCAAGCTCGATAGCGCGAGTATAGTCATCGTAGGCCTCAGGCAGCTGACCCGAAATAGCCATAAGGTTTGCGCGGTTGTAGTAGCCCTCGGCAAAGTCGGGATAGAGCTTTATCACCTTGTTCATATCCTCGATAGCCTCGTCGTAGCTATATGTGCGAGTGCCCGTGTTGTGAAGTCGCTTAGCGGGGTCGGAATCGAGGGTTATGCTCTGGTAAGAGTTGTCGATAGAGGAGATAAAGTCGATCATCTCGGCGCGCGTGGTGGCACGGTTGAGATAGAGGAACGGATTTGTCGGATTTAGCTCGATAGCCTCCGAGTAGGTGTTCACCGCATTGGTATACTGCTTGATAAGCGACTGGCTGATGCCTCGCTCAAAGAGCATTAACCACGACCTCTCGCTACTATGGCGTAGCTGCTCGGCCAAGCGGCGGTCGATAGCCACAAGTGAGTCGGGAGCAACATTGCTCGTACGGCAGTCGAGGCGCAACAGCGGATTTGCCAAACGCTCCTCGAAGTCCTTGACACGCTGAGTGGCAAAGCGTATATTGCGCTTATCGACATAGGCGCTATCCTCCTCGATAAGCGTGAAGCGGAACATCGGGATAAGGGTGAGGCCATCATCACCCGCCTGCGTAACGGTAGATGCTATACGCTCGAAGTTACGCTCCATAAGGCGGCTCTCGAACGATAGCAGCTTATCAAAACGCTGTGCCGTATCGGCATATATCGAGTAGGTGGAGTCCTTAAGGCGTGAGCGGTACTCCGAAATCTTGCGCTGTGCGGTGCGCTCATCGCTAAGTGCACCTCGAACATCGTGCTTGGCACGGCGCAGAACGCTACGACCGAGGTAGGCATTGGCAAAGTCGGGGTATAGCTCGATGGCACGGCTATAGTCTGCAATGGCATCGTCAATCTCGCCAAGGCGTGTGTTGAGAAGTGCGCGGTTGTAGTAGAGCAACACATTGTCGGGCGAGTAGCGTGCCACAAGGTTGAAATCCTCCAGCGCACGGTTGTAGTCGCCAATCTCTGTGCGCACAATGGCACGGTTGAAGTAGCCGAGCGAGCTTGTAGAGTCGAGCTCCACCACACGGTCGAAGTCGCGAATAGATGCCATAGGGCGGCGCAGGTAGTTATTGACCAAGGCGCGGTTGAAGTAGCCAGGGATATATGCCGAATCGCACTTTACAGCCATATCGAAGTCGGCAAATGCCTCATCGTAGCGGCGTTGCTCCATAAGGAGGGCGCCACGGCGGTTGTAGGCATCGGGATCTTCACGGTTGGTGCGAATGGCCAAGTCGTAGTCTTGAAAGGCACGCGCAGTATCCTTCAGATAGAGGTAGCTTGTGCCACGATTGATATATGCGGCGACATTGCGTTTCTCGTAGCGTATATATTTGTTGAAGTCGTCAATGGCCGCCTCGAACTGCTGATTTAGGAGGCGTGTAACACCACGACTATAATAGGGGTCGGGGAGGTCGGGGCGTAGCTCGATGGCTTGGCGGAAGTCGCTCAGTGCATCATCGTAGTTACCGAGGCGTGAGCGGGTGATAGCGCGATAGTAGAAGGCACCCGTAAATACGGGGTTGAGCATCACGGCACGCGAGAAGTCGGCATCGGCGCCCAGTAGGTCGTCCATATTGTACTTGGCGATACCGCGCAAGAAGTAGGCGTCAAAGTCCTTGTCGTCGCTACGCAACAGCACATTGAGTACATCGATAGCCTCGCGGTAGTTGTTATCGACCATACACTGCTGACCCATCCAGTAGATGTAGTTGCGGTTGTACTGCGCACCGACCTCGGTGGGCAACACAACCATCAGCAAAAATATTATCGCAACAACTTTCCTTCGCATCAAACCTATCGTTTCCTAAGATAAACGGCGCTACTCTCGCTTTTATTATTCAAGTTCGTAGCCAAAGCGCTTAAGTTGGCTATCGTTGTTTCGCCAATCCTCCTGCACCTTGACATAGAGCTCCAAGAATACCTTTTTTTGGAGGAATGCCTCCAAGTCGTGGCGTGCCGCCTGACCCACCTTCTTAAGTTTCTCGCCCTTATGACCAATGATAATGCCCTTCTGCGAGTTGCGGGCAACATATATTGTCGCCGAGATACGGTCTATCGTGGGCTCCTCCTTGTAGCTCTCGATGGCTATCTCGCACGAGTAGGGAATCTCCTTGTCGTAGTTGAGCAAGATCTTCTCGCGGATAATCTCCGAGGCGAAGAAACGCAAAGTCTTGTCCGTCAGCGTATCTTTGGGATAGAATGGCTCACCCTCAGGCAGACGCTCAAGGATAAGGTTGAAGACACCCTCGACATTGAAGTTCTCCTTTGCCGAGCAGGGTGCAATTATCGCATCGGGCAACAGTGCCTGCCACTTCTCGACCAAGGCGACAAGCTTATCGGGCGTTGTGAGGTCTACCTTGTTGATAACCACTATCGTGGGGATACCCGATAGGCGCACCTTCTCGATAATCTCTGCCGAGCGGTCGCTATCCTCCACCGTGTCGGTAACATACAGTAGAACATCGGCATCGGTGATTGCGCCACGCACAAACTTCATCATCTTCTCCTGAAGCTTGTAGTTGGGTTTTAGGATACCCGGGGTGTCGGAGTAGACAATCTGAAAATCCTCGCCATTGACAATGCCCATAATACGATGGCGTGTTGTCTGCGCCTTCGATGTGATAATCGAGAGTTTCTCGCCCACAAGCTGATTCATCAATGTCGATTTACCGACATTGGGATTACCGATGATATTTACAAAACCGCTACGGTGTACCATAGATGATAGATTACGGATTATATATTCATATATAATAATTTACAAAGATAATGATTTTTTAGGGAATTTGAAAGAAAAATGACGAGAAATATAGTAAGTTGTCGTTGCGATTGGTCCTTGGGCTAAAGGCCATAATAAATGAGTAGATACCACCTACTCGAACAAGTTCGGTTGTGGCATCTACCCATTTATCACCACCTGCGGTGGCCAAGAACCAATCGGTTTTGTTATATCATTAAGAGGGAGAAGATATATTTACATTCCTCCCCAAACCCCTCCTTTGGCAAAGAGAGGGGCTTGTTGCACTTTGGCAAAGTGCGGGCTAAAGCCCCGTAGGCGCAGTTAGTTAGAATCTATATCCTAACTTAATATAGCCACTATGGGCTGCACCCCACTTGTATAGCATATTGTAGCCGATACCAAAATTAAAGTGCTTAAAGTCAAAGCCTGCACCTACCTGAAATCTTAAACCATTCACACCGCCCAGATCTGCAAGACCGAAGAAACCGCCTAAAGAGGTATTAAGATATGGCTTAAATGCTCTATTTTTTGTAAAATATCCCTTCATATTTACACCCAAGGGAATATATCCCTCAAATAAGTCCAAACGATATACATAATACCCATCTGCAACAAGAGCATTGGAGAATAGCGAGTCGAAACCTGTCTCTACGCCCGCGTAGAAGTAGTCCAATACCAATGCGCCAGCAGTAATGCCAACAGTAGGACCAGCGCCACCACTCATAAATACCGTTCCCACATCTACTTGACCTTGAAACTTAACATTCTGACTCTGCGCATTACATACAAGCGATGCACACAATGCAGCGCATACAAGCAAAAATTTTTTCATAACGACATACGATTACGACCTATCCACCTCCAACGATAGGATACAATAAAAAGAAAGTGTGGAGATGTTCGTCTATCTGATACGAGGTTCTGGAATACCTTTGCGCAAATAAACAATACCCCACACCTGTATAGTATGGGGTAGACACTATTAGTGCCAACAAGTCATACTGATACAAGCAGTGAGTGTAATCGTTATCCTCGCGCAAAGAAATTTTCCAGATTTCGTATCAAGGATTAGCGAAACACTTTCACTAATAAATATGTAACGCCGAGAACACTATCCCCGACAATACAAAATTACAAAAAATTTTCGGCTCTACAAAACATTTTAGCAAAGTTTTTAGTTGTTAGTTTTTAGTTTTTAGAGTTTTTTAAGACAAGTAAGACGAGTAGGACAAGTAAGACCAATAAGACAAGTAGGACAAGTAAGACCAATAAGACAAGTAGGACAAAATGATACCCGACTTCGTAATGGTCTTAAAGTCTTAAAGTCCTAATGGTCTAAAAAAAGAAAACAGAGAGAGGGGTACAAGAGGTACAAGGGGTACAAGGGGAGATATAGCGTAAGTGCTAACCTCAAGGTGGGTAAGACCAGCGATGCCCTCGCTAACCTAACCACCCCTTAGACCCCTCAGAGCCCTTTTGCCCCTTGGGGCGTAGCCCGCAGGCGAAACGCCTGCTCTCTAACAACTAAAAACTAACAACTAATAACTATCACCTAACAACTAATTACAAAATATTTTTTATCACTTGTGAAACAAATAGCCACACTTTGTCGTATTGTTATATGATTGCAAAAAAAATGGGAGCAATCAGGCGTTTGCTAATTAAAAGAATTATATAATATATGCGTCAATTAAAGATTACAAAGTCGATCACCAACCGCGAGAGTGCATCGTTGGATAAGTACTTGCAGGAGATTGGTAAAGAGGAACTTATCTCTGTCGAGGAGGAGGTAGAACTCGCGCAACGAATCAAGAAGGGTGATCAGGAGGCGTTGGAGAAGCTTACCAAGGCAAACCTTCGTTTCGTAGTGTCGGTGGCTAAGCAGTACCAGAATCAGGGTTTGAGCCTTCCCGACCTTATCAACGAGGGTAACCTCGGCCTTATCAAGGCTGCCGAGAAGTTCGACGAGACCCGTGGTTTTAAGTTTATCTCATACGCCGTATGGTGGATTCGTCAGTCTATTCTTCAGGCGCTTGCCGAGCAGTCGCGTATTGTGCGCTTGCCCCTCAATCAGGTAGGCTCGCTCAACAAGATTAACAAGGCATTTGCTCGTTTCGAGCAGGAGCACGAGCGTACACCTTCGGCTGAGGAGTTGGCAAACGAGTTGGAGTTGCCCAAAGAGAAGGTTACTGATACTCTGCGTGTTGCAGGTCGTCATATCTCGGTAGATGCCCCCTTTGCTGATGGCGAGGATAACTCGTTGCTCGATGTCTTGGTCAACACCGACTCACCCAATGCCGATCGTGGCCTTATCAACGAGTCGTTGGCAACGGAGGTGGAGCGTGCGTTGGAGATTCTCACCGAGCGTGAGCGCGATATTATCCGCTACTTCTTCGGCATCGGCTGTTCGGAGATGACCCTTGAGGAGATTGGCGAGAAGTTCGACCTTACACGCGAGCGCGTGCGTCAGATTAAGGAGAAGGCAATCCGCAAGCTCCGCCAGTCATCACGCAGCTCACTGCTTAAGTCGTACCTCGGATAAGTCGTAGCAAAGAGAGAGCAGGTGTTTCGCCTGCGGGCTAACGCCCAAGGGGTCTAAGGGTTCTGAGGGGCAAAAGTGCTTTAGCCCGCAGACGGAATGCTTGCTCTGTTTTTAGGACCATTAGGACTTTAAGACCTTAGGGCCTTACGAGGTCGGGTATCACAAAGTCCTTCTTGTCCTAATGGTCCTACTCGTCTTAATTGTCCTAAAAAACTCTAACAACTAACAACTAATAACTAAAAAGAGCGGATGGAAACAATTTCCATTCGCTCTTTTAGCTTAGCGGCAGTAGCTGTCTGCCTACCGCAAGAAATTAATTTTTGATTAGAAGGCTGCAGATACAACGCTCGGCAAAAATCCCGACGATGGGCTGTACTTGAAGTACTGCTCATTGTCGGGACTTTTTGTTAGCGGCAGTAGCTGTCTGCCTTATCATCAAAAATTACTTGATGCGCTCGTAATACTCACGAGTACGAGTATCAACACGAATCTTATCACCAGTGTTGATGAACAAGGGCACCTTGATGGTTGCACCGGTATTTACGGTAGCAGCCTTGAGTGAGTTGGTAGATGCGGTATCGCCACGAACACCGGGCTCTGTGTAGGTGATCTCCATATCAACGATAGGAGGAAGCTCGGCTGAAAGAACGGTCTCCTTCTCGGTGTGGAACATAACCTCAACAATCTGACCGTCGGCCATAAGGTCGGCGTTGTTGATAAGGTTCTTGTCGATGTTGATCTCCTCGAAGGTCTCGGTGTGCATAAAGTGTGCGCCGAGGTCATCCTCGTAGGTGAACTGATAGGGGCGACGCTCTACGCGCACCTGCTCAATCTTCTGAGATACTGAAGAGAAGGTCTTGTCGAGGACATTACCATTCTCAAGGTTCTTGAGCTTTGAGCGCACGAATGCGGGACCCTTACCGGGCTTGCAGTGCTGGAAGTCAACGACAATAAATGTCTTGCCGTCCATCTCTACGCACATACCAATCTTGATGTCTGATGCTGTAATAGTCATAGTGTAATATGTGTTAATTGAATTAAAATCTTGCTAATAAGCGCACAAAGGTAGCAATTTTATTCGGAATTAGCAATTTCCGCAGCGTTTTTCTGATATTTAGCCTACTCTTTATCGCCCCAAACGGGGTGGTCGGTAGCTATGCCGAGCATTGCGACAGCACGCTGAGTAACGCTCATTGCCACTTCCTCGATACTCTCAGGGCAGAAGTAGAATGATGGCGAGGCGGGCACTACGATGCCTCCTGCCTCGGTCAGCGCCACCATATTGCGCAGATGGATAAGCGAATAAGGCGTTTCGCGCACCACCGCCACAAGCCTACGGCGCTCCTTGAGCATCACATCTGCGGCACGCTCTATCAATGTTCGGGACACGCCCTGTGCTATGCGTGCCACAGTGCCCATCGAGGCGGGCACAACGATCATCGCATCCCAACGCGCCGAGCCACTTGCCGGCGATGCCCACATATCGCTGTTGGCATAACGCTCTATACGCTCGCTCTCAGGCAGTTGCTCACGCTCTGCCGCTATAACATCCTCGGCGTGGTCGCTAAGGATAAGTGCGATGCGCTCAACGGAGTTTGAGGCAAGCAACAGCTCCAAGGTCTGGCGGGCATATATTGCACCACTTGCACCTGTTATGGTAACGATAATATTCATAGTTAAAGCTCTAATATCTTACAGGTTAGGCCCTTTTCGCGGGCTTTGCGCAGAATGGCTGGCAGGGCATAGCTCATATTGCGGAACGACTTGGCGCTGTCGTGCAACGACACAATGTCGCCACCACGCAGATCGCGGATAGCACCCCTCAGACAGCTCTTTGGCGACACTGCGCGGTTGTAGTCGCGCGTGAGGATGCTCCACATCACCACCTTGTAGCGTTGCGCCACAGCACGAAACTGGTTGATGGTGATATTGGCGTATGGTGGTCGGAAGAGCTCGCTATGCACCATATCGGCAGCAAGGTCTACATCTTCGATGTAGCGCCTTAGCGACATACCCCACCCCTTTTGGTGCGAATAGGTGTGGTTGCCCACCTTGTGGCCACGCTCCAAAATCATACGATAGAGGTCGGGATATAGCTCGACATTCTTGCCAAGCACGAAGAATGTAGCCTTGGCATCATAACGGTCGAGTGTCGAGAGTATCCACTCCGTAACACCGGGTGTAGGGCCATCGTCGAAGGTTAGATACAAACCTTCGGGATCGTCTATACTCCAAACCATATCTGGATAGATACGCTTTACTATGCCTGGGACCTTTATTCTCATTCTAAAGGTATATTCTACAAATTAGTAAATTAGCTATTCATTTCCGCCACAAAAGTAACTTTTTTTCTCAATTCTAAAAAATATCGTTATCTTTGTATTGACGAAAAAACAATTTATTTCACGATATTTGCTAAATCTTCAACTATGAAACGAATATTATCTCTACTTATTGTTGTGGCCTCGCTCCTCGCTGTGGGCTGCGCCACACGCTCAACCACTCCCGACAAGACTACGGCAGGCAAGAGCTACGATATGTTTATCCTTGCCAGCGACGAACTTTGGCAGGGCGACCTGCGCTTTGCCGTATGCGATGCCTTGGAGGCTGATGCTCCGGGACTTACACGCCCTGAGGGCTACTTTAACATCGTAGATTGGCGCAACCCCGACAACGCCACCGCCGTAGACCTTAAGTATGGCAATATTCTGAAGTTGGCTGTTGAGCCAACAATTGTCGAGCCCATATTCAGTGTGGCGCAGAATGTCTATGCCCGCCCTCAGACTATCGTTACGGCAAAGGCATCATCTGCCGAGGCTCTCACCACTTTTATTAGGGATAATGCAGCCACCCTCCGCGAGATATTCGAGCAGGCAGAGCGCACACGCAGCAACGCCTACTACAGTGCAGGTGCTGCCGAGCTGCTTATCGAGGACTTTAAGAACCATACTGGCTATGAGATGCTTATCCCCGCCAACTTCTACAAGGCTAACACGCTCGACAAGAGCCTGTTGTGGTATATCCGCGACTACAAGAACAAGGCGCAGTATATCTTTGCCTTCAAGTACCCCTACACCGATGTTTCGGACTTTACGCCCGAGTGGCTGATGCGCACGCTCGACAACAAACTCTCGACAATATCGAGCAAGGGCGCTGTAGGCTCATATATGGGTGTTAATGAGAGTGGCCCTGCCATCGTTACCGAGCAGAGCATTGCGGGCAAAAAGTGGTATGAGCTGCGTGGCTGGTGGGAGGTCAACAACGACTTTATGGGTGGCCCATTTGTAAGCTACTCTACGCTCGACGAGGCGACAAACGAGATTACCACCATTATGTTTGCGCTCTACGCCCCTGAGGAGGGTCAGCGCAACCCCTTACGCGAACTCGAACACCTTATATATACTATAAAGTAGAGTTGTTAGTTATTAGTTTTTAGTTATTAGAGAGAGTCATCCTGAGTGTAACGAAGGATCTCAAGGTCAGCACAACAACCAACCTAATTAATAACTGCGAGATTCTTCACTGCGTTCAGAATGACAAAACAAGAGCAGAAAGAGTTTTTAGAGTTAGTTATTAGAGATTTTTTTAAGACAAGTAAGACGAGTAAGACCACTAAGACAAAATGATACTTGACCTCGTAATGGTCTTAAGGTCCTAAGGTCTTATCGGTCCAAAAAAGTTGTTAGTTGTTAGTTGTTAGAGACTATCAACCTATCCTTAAATTCCCTAAATTCTCTAAACTCCTTAAACTCTCTAAACTCCTTAAACTCTCTACACTCCCAACCAATTACATATAAGAAACAAATATTACTAACTTTATAAAACTTGGATTATGAGAATTAGAGACCTTCTTGTGTTGCTTCTGACCGCGTTTTTCGCTGGTTGCCAGAATGAGCCTACACCTACGCCCAAACCCGAACCTGAGCCACAGCCCGAACCTGAGCCACAGGGCATTATCTTCGAGGCCAACTACTCAAGTGGCGCATACTATGGCGACCAATACTCCCCCGGCGTAGATAACTACTTTATCTCGATGTCGGACAATGGCTTCGACGAGAACGGCTATGCTAAGCCCAACTCAACATACTATCGCCTTGACCTCTACGCTCCTAAGTATGATGGCGAGTGGCAGGAGTATATGCCTCTGCCCTTGGGCGAGTACCACTACGATGCGGAGGACACCTTTGCCGAGTGGACCTTCTCGGCCGACTACTCGGAGTATGTCAAGAACAATGATAGCGAAACCGAGGCAAAATTGAAGTTCGAGTCTGGCGTGCTTGTCGTTGGCGAGGAGCAGACAACACTCACCGTTACTATCGAGGGCGAAAAGCACACCGTAATATTCCGTGGCGAGCACATTATCGCCAATGTTGCGCCCAAGCCGATGGAGAACAGGGAGCTTACTGTTGACCACGCCTACGCCATCTACTATGGCGATAAGTTTACGCCCGACACGGCAGATAACTTCTACCTCTACCTTAGCGATAAGGGTCTTGACGAGTACGGCTTCGAGCAGGCTGGAGGCTCCTACTACGCCTTTGACCTCTACACCGAGTGTGTCGAGGATATGGTGCTACCCTACTTCGACTACGCTTGGGACGACAACGACACCCTTGCGGCGGGCACAATCAGCGCCTACTACACCAAGTACTACCGCTACAACGATGAGGGCACAGGCTTCGAAGAGAGCGTCTACCCCACTATGGCAACGCTAAGCGTTGCGGAAAGTGGCATCGAGGCCGAGGTATGGTTCGACGAGACCAAACATATCCTGCACTTCGAGGGCACAGCAACGGTGTACGAAGCCCCCAAAGATGAATAATCGTTAAAAAGCAATAAATTATTTGGATTTTTGGCCAAATTTACATACCTTTGTATTAGCTCTACAAAGATGAGTATTCACTAAGTGCACAATAAAAACAACTTAATAATAATTAAAACTATGAGAATTAAACATTTACTCTATCTCTTGCTCGCATTGCCTTTGGCATTTGTAGCTTGTAATGATCCCGAAGAGCCAAAGCCAGTGGTTGAGGATCCCGTTTTGAATGTTACCGAGACTACTCTCAACTTCGTAGCTGAGGGTGCTGAGGGTACTATTCACTACTCTGTTGAGAACGCAGTAGAGGGCACTGAGGTTGAGGCTACTTGCGCAGCTGAGTGGGTAACCAACCTTACCGTAGCGGAGAACATCACCTTCGTAGTTGAGGCTAACGAGGGCGAGGCTCGTGAGACATCTATCGTTGTTGCTTATGGCGACCTTCAGAAGAGCGTAGCCGTTAAGCAGGCAGCTAAGGGCGAGGAGCCCAAGCCTGAGTATGCAATGGATGTTAAGCTTGCGGCAGCTCAGCGCTACGCGAGCTCGGAGTATGGCCTCTCTGACAGCTACTTTGCGTTGGCATTTGCCGATGATACCGAGAATGTTGAGCTCTTCTTGCTCTTGGTAGGCGCTGAGGGCGAGACCGTTCTTGCTGCTGGCGACTACTCAAGCAACACCGATAGCCTCTTGGCCGAAGAGTGCGAGATGTTCATCTGGGAGCCCGCTGCTGGGTACACCTTCACCGAGGGCGTTGCATCAGTAGCTGTTGATGGCGACACCTACACTTTCGATATTGAGCTTACCGATGAGGATGCTCTTCTCTACCACTTCACCTACGAGGGCACTGTCCTTGATATGGTACCTGCCGAGAAGCCCGCGCCTGAGGCATTTGTTCCCGTAAAGGTTGAGGCTTACCGCGCTGATACTTGGGATTTGGGTAACTTCGAGCTCGACCTCTACATCGACGAGAACAACTACCACTCACTCGATATGCAGGATTTGGTTGCTCCTAACGATAAGTACCTCACCGCAGGCCACTACTCTATGGAGGATGGTAGCGTTACCTCTTGGTCAAACTTTGTTTACAACATCGAGACTGGCGAGGGTGCATTTATCGTAGCTGCCGAGTTAGACCTTACACACAATGCCGATGGTACATCTACACTCAAGGGCTACTTCGAGTCGGAGTATGGCAACCACTTGGATGTTGACTGGACTGGCGTAATCGCAGGTTTCATCTTTGGCTCATCAGAGCCTGCTGGAGATAAGGAGTTCACCGCTTCGTTCTTCGGTGGCGAATACTACGAGGGCACTTACAACAACCACAACTACTACTTCGTGCTCTCAGACACTGTTGTAGATGGTAGCTCACCAACCGAAGGCGCTACATACTACTACTTCGACCTCTACGCCGATGAGCTTACCGATCCTCTGCGCGTAGCTAATGGTGTCTACACCTATGACACTACAGATAGCGGCGCATCAGGCACATTCTCATCATCCTACAGTTACGGTTTCTATGCAGCTGGATCAGAGGCTACAGTATGGTACATCTATGCCGAGGGTAGCAAGGTGACAGTTTCGGACAACAAGATTGTCGCTGAGCTTATCTTGGAGGATGGTTCAAAGCATACTGTAACCTACGAGGGCGATCTCTCGTTGACAGCATCGTCGGGTGGTGGTGATGATATCTATAGTACACTCACAGGCGACCTTGAGGTAAACTTGAATGGTGCAACGATTATCGCTGATTACTACGGCCAGTACTACGATGACTATACCGACAACTACTATGTTTCAATCTACGAGGATTTGGAGAATGGTTCAGGCAAGTACTTTGTCTTCGACCTTTTGGCCGACTACGCAACAGCCGTTGACTATAGTGGCACATTCTCAGCCTCAGACTACATCGCGCCTAACACCTTCCTCACAGGCTATTTGGATGGTGGTTATTTGACTGGTAGCTGGTATGCCGAGATTGAGGATGGCACTGTAAGTGGCAATATGGCACCCTTTGTTGGTGGTACTATCAACATCACAATCAACGACGATGGCTCGAACACCATCACCCTTGACTGCGTTGACGACTTGGGCTACAAGATTACAGGCACTGTCAATGCTATGCCCTACGCTGGTCCACTGAGTGTTTCAAAGGATACTACGAAACCCTATAAGTCACTGAAACTTCAAAAGAGCGATATTCGCTAAACGATATAGGTTAATGTTGGACCGACCGAGAGTAATTCTTGGTCGGTCTTTTTTAGTTGTTAGTTTTTAGTTGTTAGAGTTGCGCTCGTTTCGAGCGCAGAGATTTTTTAAGACCGATAAGACCTTAGGACTTTAAGACCATTACGAGGTCGGGTATCATTTTTTCTTACTGGTCCTACTTGTCTTAAAAAATCTCTAACAACTAACAACTCCTTCTGCTCTTGTTTTGTCATTCTGAACGCAGTGAAGAATCTCGCAGTTATTAATTAGGTTGGTTGTTGTGCTGACCTTGAGATCCTTCGTTACACTCAGGATGACTCTCTCTAACAACTAAAAACTAACAACTTTTAGGACCTTAAGACCATTACGAAATCGGTTATCATTTTTTCTTATTGGTCCTACTTGTCTTACTCGTCATAGGGCTCTCTGCCTGCTCCAGTTTTGTTCTTTTCCATTTTTTTTGTATCTTTGAAGGTTGTTTGTAATTACTACCAACTATGCGACTACTTTTTGCTTTTATAGCGCTCCTTGCGGTAGCGTGCAACAGAGGGCACGAAACACCTGAAATTCAATACGATGTCAAGTGCAAGGCCACACACCTTGTGGGCACATATCACGGCTTGGAGCACTCCGAAGCGTACAACTACAATATCGTGCTTTCTAACGCCAATGCCGACAGCGACAGCTTTGCGCCCAACGCCTCGTACTACTACTTCGAAATCTACTCCGACATCTACAGCAAGGGTGGCGAATATATCGACCTCCCCGTAGCGAGCAACACATCGAGGCAGTACCGCTACGACCAATACAGCCGCCACCGCAGTGGTTTCTTCTCGGCCGAGCATAGCTACGCCATATTTACCGACAACGAGGGCAACACCACACAGGTTGGCTACTCCGAGGGTACACTAACGCTCAATCATAATGGCTCAAGCGTAGAGATCACCGCAGAGCTTGTTCTGGAGGACGGCACAACACACTGCGTGAAGTACTCGGGCCCACGCCAATACCACAACCTAACAAACCAACCTTACAGCACACTGCGCAACGACCTTGAACTAAGCCTCAGCGACACTGCGCTATATACCGAGCACTTGGGGGTGTATACCGAAAGTGTTGATTGTTACTACATTATGCTCTCAGAGGATATCAACTTCGAAGATGGCAAGACAATCATACTCGAGCTACTCTTACCCAGCCATAGCGAAGTGCTCTATGGCACATATAACGCCTTCGATAGGGATGCGAGCTACCCCGAGGAGCTACACTACACCTACTTCCCCGGCACTATTGAGCAGGAGGCACTGCGCGGTGCTTGGTATGTCGAGTTGGTGGGTGGCTCGGTTGGCTCGGTGATGGCACCTATTATGGGTGGCGAGATAAAAATCTCGGAGGGCGACAACCTCTCAACAATCTTCACTTTTGACTGCTATGACGATGCCTCGAACAAGATTTCGGGCATCGTAACCACCTCGACAGCGCTGTAACTGAGTGCGACAAACACAAAATTTTGTTACTTTTGTTTCGCATTTCGAAAAATATATATATTTTTGCACCGATAGAGAGGAGTGTGTATGTCTACAGATTTTAGGCTAAGCGCTGCTCCACCCCTAAAGAAAGCAATTTAACAACCTAATAATTAACATTTTGTATGAAAAAGTTTTTCTATTTCTTGCTTGCATTGCCTTTGGTATTTGCAGCTTGTGGTAACGAGCCCGAACCCGAGCCCCAGCCCGTGGTTAAGGATCCCGTTTTGAATGTTACCGAGACCTCTCTCGACTTCGTAGCTGAGGGTGCTGAGGGTACTATCCACTACTCTGTTGAGAACGCAGTAGAGGGCACTGAGGTTGAGGCTACTTGCGCAGCTGAGTGGGTTAGCGACCTTACCGTTGCTGAGAACATCACCTTCGTAGTTGAGGCTAACGAGGGCGAGGCTCGTGAGACATCTATCGTTGTTGCTTATGGCGACCTTCAGAAGAGCGTAGCCGTTAAGCAGGCTGCTAAGGGCGAGGAGCCCAAGCCTAATGCTCCCGTACTTGAGGCTGTTACAGCTGAGGTAGAGTACGATTGGAACACTACAATGGGTGAGGTAGAGTTCAAGCTCGAGAACCCCATCGAGGGTGTTAATGTAGAGGCTAAGAGCGGCGCTATGTGGATTAGCCAGGTACAGGTTAAGGAGAACAAGATTCTCTTCGCTATGTCGGAGAACAAGGGCGAGGCTCGCGAGGGCAAGATTACCGCTCAGTACGGTATGTTGGAGCCTATCGAGTTTACCGTTAAGCAGGGTGCTTATGTTGCTCCAGACCCCGTAGTAACTATCAACGAGGAGAGCGTAGAGTTGGCTTACGACGCTACCGAGGGTTCGTTCACCTACACTGTAGAGAATCCTGTTGAGGGTGTTGTGGCTGAGGCTACTACCGATGCTGAGTGGATTTCTAACCTTGCAGCTGCTGATGGCACTGTATCGTTCACCACCAGCGTAAACGAGGGCTTTGTTCGCGAGGCTACAGTTACCGTTACCTATGGCGTCGCATCAGATACTATCAATGTTAAGCAGGCTGCCGAGGGTCAGAATCCCGATTTGAACTACTATCAGTATGGCATCGTAACATTCGAGGCACAGGCTCGTACCGCCAATGTTTGGGATATCATTATGAGCGAGCAGCACCCCGAAATGGGTCAGATGTTTACCCGTATCACTGTTCAGCTTGCTGAGGATAACACAGGTCTTATCCCCACTGGCGAGTACAGCACCGAGGATGGCTCTATTCTTGTAAACACTTCAACTGCAAATGGCTATAGCACTTGGCGTTATAACTCTTCAAGTGCCGACATCACTATCTGCGAGCTCTATGTTGAGAACGACCTCGAGGCTCACACTTCATATATTGAGGGTATGTTCCAGATTGGCAACGATGTATACGGTTTCGTATTCGAGGGTGCTGTTCCCGGCTTTATGTACGAGGAGCTTGGTGAAGAGGGTGTAACCAACTGGACATCATTCTCAAGCCGCTACGCATTTGATGACTGCTATATTCTTTCGGGTAACGCTGAGGGCTTCACTATTGAGCTCTACATTCACGAGATGGGCGTAAACAAGAACAATCACGGCACTTCTCCTGCGGTTGGCACTTATCCTTTGCTCAACTGGATGTTCAGCACTTCTGAGAACTACTGCGAGGGTGCAAACGGTGGTTCAAAGGTTAACGGCATCTACCTCAAGAGTGAGGGTGAGGTCGTAATCGAGGAGGCTGCTGGCGGTTACACTGTTACTTTCAATGTTGTTGACTCAAACGGCACAGCTTGGAAGGGTACATACACCGGCGCTTTGTAATCACACAACAAGCATAAAGACAAAAACGACTCCTTCGGGGGTCGTTTTTGCTTTTATAGCTACCCATTTCAAAAAAATTATAGACAAGGTTGCTATTTGAAAAAAATGTATTACTTTTGTATAGTGAGAGAATTTTTTTGCACAAACACTAACAACCTATTTCTACAAAATGAGAAAGTTTTTCTATTTCTTGCTTGCATTGCCATTGGTATTGGCATTTGCAGCTTGTGAGAACACCGAGGAGCCTAAGCCCGATGTTAAGAATCCCGTTTTGAATGTTACCGAGACCACTCTCGACTTTGTAGCCGATGGTGCCGAGGGCACTATCCACTACTCTGTTGAGAACGCAGTGGAGGGCACTGAGGTTGAGGCCACCTGCACAGCTGAGTGGGTTAGCAACCTTACAGTTACGGAGAACATCACCTTCGTAGTTGAGGCTAACGAGGGCGAGGCTCGTGAGACATCTATCGTTGTTGCTTATGGCGACCTTCAGAAGAGCGTAGCCATAAAGCAGGCTGGCGCAGAGGCACCCGTAGCCGTTGTAGGCTGGGGCATTGTGGGCACTATGAACGAGTGGAACGCTACGAAACCTATGCTTATGGAGGAGAGCGATGACTACTTCATGCTCACAGGCGTGGAGCTTACCACAGAGGATAAGTTCAAGTTTATCAAGGATGGCGACAACGCCTACAATCGTGGTGGCAATGGTCAGGTTGCCGAGCCCAACTACTTCTACAAGGCACAATCGTGGGGCAGCGACATCTATGTTAGCGAGGCAGGTAGCTACGACATATATCTCAACAAGAAGGAGGATACCTACTATATTATGAGCGAGGGCAAATCACCCGCCGAGGCACTTGAGCCACTTGCACCGGGCGAAGATTTGTGGGAGGTATATGGCAACTTCGAGGGCGAGAAGATGCGCCTGACAACCGATAAAAAGTATATGGTAGCCAAGGGCGTAAAGTTCAGCTCGACAGTTGCCGAGTTCGATATTCGCATCAACGAGGGCGAGAAGGTATTTGGCGCCAAGAACGATGCGGTAAAGGAGGTTGAGGAGCAGATACTCTTAAGCGAGGCAAGCGGCATTAAGGCTAAGGCAAATGTCGAGGCTGGCGTGGCATACGACATCTACTATCGTAGCGATATGTCGAGCGCTTGGGTGATGCCTGAGGGTATGAAGCCCTTGGTATGGAAAGAGGTAACAGGCATAGCATTTAGCGCCACAAACTTCGCACTCTTCCTTATCGCCGATGGCATCGAGCTATTGCTTGACTTCAATTGTGGCGTAAATGCCGAAAACAGCATTATCCCCGAAGGCACATACTATGTAAACAACGAGAACGATGGAGGCTTCAACTTCAACTTCGAGAACGAGTACGATATGCGCATAGATGGCGTAAAGACCAAGCTCAAGGACGGCACAATGGTAATCAAGCATATCTCAGGTGGCTACGACATCACAGTAGATATGGAGAGCATCCACAACCACAAGGTTAATGTTCACTACGCCGGCCCTGTAGGCGAGGTAGATATGATGGGTCGCCCCATCACCAACCCCGAATAGGAGAAATCGACAAAGTTTAGACAATATAGGGACTGCCAAAAATTTTGGTAGTCCCTAATATTTTAGTATCTTTGTGGAAACGAAAACTCAAAACCAGATGATTAAGAGAGTCATTGGCATAGGTAATGCGCTTACCGATATGCTTGTAAACCTATCGTCAGATGCCGTATTGGCCGACTACGAACTGAAGAAGGGCTCGATGAGCCTTGTTGATAACCAGTTCCAAACAGATATTTCGAAGGCTGTTGCCGGTTGCCCCTACTCACTATCATTAGGTGGCTCGGCGGGCAACACCATACGCGCTATGGCACGCCTCGGCACTCACACGGGCTTTATCGGCAAGGTGGGCTACGACACTACGGGCGAATTCTACGAGCAGGCACTGCGCAACATCGGCGTTGAGCCATATATCCTTCACTCGAAGTCGCGCTCAGGCACCTGCTTAGCGCTGGTATCGCCCGATGGCGAGCGCACATTCGTAACGCACCTCGGTGCTGCATTAGACCTTCAGGCCGATGATATTGATGGCGCAATCTTCGACGACTACGACTGCCTATATATCGAGGGCTACTTAGTCCAAGACCACGACCTTATTCGTAGCGCTGTAAGGCTTGCCAAGGAGCACGGCCTAAAGGTGGCTATCGACCTCGCATCGTTCAATGTAGTGGAGGAAAACCGCGACTTCTTGCACGACATTGTCGAAAAGTATGTAGATATCATCTTTGCCAACGAGGAGGAGGCGCACGCCTTTACGGGCAAGGAGGATGCCGAAGAGGCACTCGACATTATTGCCCAGATGTGTGAACTTGCCGTAGTTAAGATTGGCAAGCGAGGCACGCTTATCCGCCGTGGCGAGGAGCGTGTGCATGTAGGCATTATGGCAGCTGCCAAGCGCGTAGACACCACAGGCGCTGGCGACTTCTACGCCGCAGGCTTCCTATCGGCACTTGCCGAGGGCCTGAACCTACGCCAGTGCGGGACGATGGGCGCTATCACCGCAGGCAAGGTTATCGAGGTTGTAGGCACAACCTTTGGCGAGGATGTATGGCGCGAAATCTTCCGCCTCCGAGAACGAGTTCGAGCCGACAAATACCTATTTTAGAGAGTTGTTAGTTTTTTAGTTGTTAGTTGTTAGAGGGCAGGCGTTCCGCCTGCGGGCTAACGCCCCAAGGGGCAAAAGGGTTCTAAGGGGTCTGAGGGGTGGTGAGGTTAGCAAGAGCCTTGATAGTCTTACCCACCTTGAGGTTAGCACGCACACTCTATCTCCCCTTGTGCCACTTGTGCCACTCGTGCCCCTCAGCGATAGCTGGCGCTCCCTCGAAGCGCAATACTAACAACTAAAAGCTAACAACTAAAAACTAAAGAAAGGAGATGACTAAAAACAAATTAGTCATCTCCTTTAGCTTAAGAGGTTGAATAAAAAGATGTAGTTTTAGGCTTGCGAAGCCCGAAAAACCGCAGTTTACTGAAGCGTAAATGAGGATTTTGAGGGCGAGCGTAACGACAAAATACACTTTTTATTCAGCCTCTTTTACGCCTATTACAAAAAATTACTTCTTGATAGACAACTTAGCACCCTCACCATTAGTATTTACCTGAAGGCTAGCACCCTCAGTTACGGTGATATTAGATGCATCAACCTTCTTGCTACCAGCAACCTTAATGTTAGTCTTACCTACCTTAGAGTTTGGATCAATCTCCTTGATAGGCTCCTTGTTCACCTTAAACTGGCTCTCCTTCTTTTCATCAGCCGAAATTGAAAGATTAGAAGAGTTGCTTACCTTAACATTTGACTCAACAGCCTCAACAACCTTCTCAGCAACCTCGGGCTTCTCAGCCTTCTCAGCCTTAACTGCAGGTGCTGCAGGTGCTGCGGGTGCTACAGGAGCTGCGGGTGCCTCCTCTACAACAACCTCCTCAACAGCTACATCCTCAGCCTCCTCAGCCTTGGGCTGCTCGCCACCGCAAGCAACCAACGACATTGCAGCAAACAATACTGCAAAAGCAAAAATCTTCTTCATAGTATAAAAAATATTAATTGGTTAAAAGTTTCTCAATATACAAATATACGATGATTATCGTTTATTTCCAAATTTTCTTGCCACTTCTCTCCACACCACCCCTCTTTTGAGGTTTTGCAGAGGCTTTATTCGCGGGTCGTGCCGCAGGTTTTGCACCTCGTCGATGCTCCGCCTCAGGGAGAGTACCACCAAAGAAGTAGGCCTTCTGTCGGCGCTTATCCTCCTGTGAACGAGCCACATAGACCTTCTCGCCAGTATAGGGATTCTCGCCCATATAGAACATAACCGATGAGAGTGTCATCGGCGTAGGCGTAAGGTCCTGCACCTGCTCAAGGTTGAAGTGCAACTTGCCCAACACCTTATCGGCCAAGGCTCGCATATCGCTCTCCTCACATCCGGGGTGCGACGATATGAAGTAGGGAATAAGCTGATACTTCAACCCCTCACGGCGACATAGCGTATTAAAACGGCTGTTTAGTCGCTCGAAGAGGTCAAACGAGGGCTTGCGCATAAGCTTAAGCACCCTATCCTCGGTATGCTCTGGCGCAACCTTAAGTCGGCCCGAGGTGTGGTACTTTATCACCGTATCGAAGTAGGGCGAGTCGTCAAAGAGGTCGTAGCGTATGCCACTGCCGATAAATGCCCTCTTCACACCCTTTGTCTCACGAATCTTGCGGTATAGGTCGATAAGGGCAGAGTGGTCGTTATTCATATTGGGGCAGAGCTTGGGGTGCAGGCACGATGGGCGCTTGCACTTTTTGCATAGCTCCTCATTGCGACCACGCATACGGTACATATTTGCAGATGGCGCACCAATATCCGAGATATAGCCCTTGAAGTCGGGCATCGCCACCACGCGCTTAACCTCCTCAAGGATAGAGCGCTCGGAGCGTGAGTTGATAAACTTGCCCTGATGTGCCGAGATGGTGCAGAATGAGCAACCACCAAAGCAACCACGATGGATATTTATCGAGTGCTTGATCATCTCCCACGCCGGAATATCGCCCTTGCCATTGTAGCGGGGGTGTGGCGCACGCTCATACGGCAGTTCAAACGAGTGGTCAAGTTCTTCGGTAGTGAGCGTCTCGTGGGGCGGGGTGATGACGACATAGCGGTCATCGACCTGCTCAACGAGCGTGGTGTTGCACTCCATCATATTGCTCAGTTGCTCGATATGGCAGAAGTTCTCGCCAAACTTGTGCTTATCCTGAGCACACTCCTCGAAGGTATTAAGTACGATGGTCTTGCCATTGTACAGGCGCTCGACATACTCCTTATCTGCCAAGAATCCCACCTGTCTAAGACCTCGCAACAGCTTCATATTAAAGCCATTACGCAAGCTCTTAGCCACCTCGCGGATAGGCTTATCGCCCATACCGTAGATAAGCAGGTCGGCACCCGATGTCGCCAACACCGAGCGCTGGAGCTTATCCGACCAGTAGTCGTAGTGGGTCAAACGGCGCAACGATGCCTCGATGCCACCCACCACCACAGGGGTGTGAGGGTATAGGCGCTTAAGAATCTTGGTATAGGTATCTATGGCACGGTCGGGGCGGAAGCCAGCCTTGCCACCTGGAGTGTAGGCATCGTTGGAGCGTAGGCGCAGGTTTGCCGTATAGTGGTTTACCATCGAGTCCATAGCGCCTGCCGAGACAGCGAAGAAGAGGCGTGGCTTGCCCAACTTGGTAAAGTCGCGCAGGTCATCACGCCAGTTGGGCTGTGGCACGATAGCCACACGGTAGCCCTCGGCCTCCAAGATACGACCGATAACCGCAGGGCCAAAGGCTGGATGGTCAATATAGGCATCACCCGAGAAGATAATAACATCTAACTCGTCCCAGCCTCGAGCACGAACCTCCTTAAGTGTTGTTGGCAAAAACATAGGGTAAAGTATTATGGGTAAGGCTATTAGATTTCGTCGATATTGAGTCCCACAGAGTCGGTGTAGGTCTCCCACTTCTGCAATACGGCCTTCAAATCTTCGGGCAACTCCGATTCAAACTGCACATACTTGCCCGTTGTGGGGTGCTCAAAACCGAGAGCTCGAGCGTGCAACGACTGACGAGGGATAAGCTTGAAGCAGTTCTCGATAAACTGCTTATACTTCATAAATGTTGTACCCTTAAGGATGCGGTTGCCACCATATCTTTCGTCGTTAAACAAGGGGTGGCCCTGCCACGACATGTGCACACGAATCTGGTGCGTTCTACCCGTCTCCAAACGGCACTCCACAAGCGTAACATAGCCATAGCGGCGCAACACCTTGTAGTGGGTTACGGCGTGCTTGCCATCGGAGCCATCGGCAAAGACATACATCTGCAATCTATCCTTGGGGCTACGGCCGATATTTCCTGTAATAGTGCCCTCATCCTCGGCTATATTGCCCCATACGAGTGCCACATAGCGACGATAGATGGTATGGTCGAAGAACTGCTTGGCAAGCGAGGCGTGAGCCCTCTCGTTCTTGGCTACAACCAACAGTCCCGATGTATCCTTGTCGATACGATGCACCAATCCCGCACGGGCGTTGCCCTCGGAAAACATCGGCAGATTCTTAAGGTGGTACGACAAGGCGTGCACCAGCGTACCGCTATGGTTGCCCACGCCGGGATGAACGACCATACCCGCCTCCTTGTTTACCACGATGATGTCGTCATCCTCGTAGACGATGTTAAGCGGGATATTCTCCGGCACAATCTCCTCCTTACGGCGGGGATAGGGCAAGACGATAGATATTTGGTCGAGGGGCTTAACCTTGTAGCTCGACTTCTGCGCCTTGCCATTTACAAGGATGTTTTGGCCATCGGCAGCCGCCTGAATACGGTTGCGCGAGGTGTGTTCAAGGCGTATTGTAAGATACTTATCGAGGCGCATCATCGACTGCCCCTTATCGACCGTTACGGCGAAGTGTTCGTACATCTCATCGCCCTCGTCCGTAGTTTCCTGCTCCAGAAGGTCGATATCTTCGGTTAGGCGCTCGTCAAGCGTTGCGCTAATACTCTCTGTCATAAACTTTTAGGTGGGTTGATAGTTACTCCTCGCTCGTTTCGGCCTCCTCCTTAGCCAACTGAGCCTCACGCTCGGCCTCCTCCTCACGGCGCTTCTTCTCATAAGTGCGAGCATCACGGTCCGAAATCTTTGTTAGCGAGTCCACAAGCTCCATATCGCACGAAAGGTATAACGTTAGCTCCGAGCCACGCTGAGCTCCCGCATTGGGGTGCAGCGACTGCTTATATACCTTAGCCTCACGACGCTGCTTAAAGTCCGTAACCGTAGCGTCGTAGACTATCTCTTTGATGTTTAGACCACGATCCCACACCGTGCTCTTGGCCTGCGATAGGCGCATACCGACCAAGCGGGGAACTACGGTATACTGCTCATCACGGCGGTAGGTAACACCCAGCGTAACACCCGTAGCGTATGGCACCTTTGCCGCTGTCGAGGGCGATATCTCGCGACCCTCAATCGACTGACGCACAACATAGTCCGTAGAGGTGAGGTTAGGCTCATAGTTGAGCCTCTCGACGCTCAATCCCGCACGCTCCAGCTGGTTGAGTGCCTGACGCAGTGTCTGCTTTGCAACATACGGAACATCGACCATACGGCGGTTGTAGGCGTTGATTGTAACATATATCTTACGGCCGGGCTTCACCGTTACGGTACGCTTTGTCGAGAGCTTGGGCAACTGGTCAACAACCACACCTCCTGCAACATCGGAGTCGAATACCGAGTCTCGAACAACGATTTCGAGACCCTCACGCTTGGCGTGGGCACGGACATCATCGACCGACATACCGAGGTAGTTGGGCACAGCGATAGTATTGCCATGGCGTGTGCCAATCTTTAGTCCAATGTAGAGCGCAATGATAAGCGCAATGCCCACAAGGCCAATAAGTATTATGTGGCTTAAGATGTGGTGGCGCTCATAGAACGACTTGACACCCTCTTTTGCTTTTGCTTTAGTTTTCGCCATACTCTTATTCTCTTTCTCTTTATTTTCTCTCTTTGGCTGCTCAACTTTGGGTTGGGGTTTTGGCTCAGGTTGTGGCTTAGGCTCAACTTTGGGCTCAGGCTGAGGTTGTGGCTTAGGCTCAGGCGCCACAACCACGGGCTGAGGCTCTGCCTTAGGCAGTTCTGTACCCTTTTTCTCGCGAACCACTGCACGATAGTGCGTATCGCGCTCAATAGGAACAAAGCCGGCACCACGCACCAAATCCGCCAACTCCGCAACACTCATCGAGGGCTTCTCGTCAGCACCTGCCATCGAATAAATCTTCGTTGAGTCGTCAATCGTGCCATCAATGTCATCTGCACCAAATGCCAACGCCATCTCGGTTGTGGGCTTGCCATACGCCACCCAGTACGCCTTGATATGCGGTATATTGTCGAGGAAGATTCTACTCATAGCAATCATTCGCATATCCTCCTCCACCGAGCACTCGCCAATCTCTGACATACGGTTGTTGCGGCTGCGATACTTCAACGGAATAAAGGCATCGAAGCCCGGCGCCTCGTCTTGCAAGCGGCGCAGACGATCGAGGTGGTCTACACGCTGCTCTATGGTCTCAATATGGCCGTAAAGCATTGTGCAGTTGGTAGGTATATCCATATTGTGGGCTGCACGATGCACCGCCAACCACTCCTCCGAAGAGCACTTGTCGGGACATATCTTTGCACGCAACTCCTCATCGAAAATCTCGGCTCCACCACCCGGTATAGCCTCCATACCCGCCTCCTTCAAACGGCGCAGACCCTCGACAATAGAGATGCCGGCACGGCGTATCATATATAGAATTTCGACTGCCGTATAGGCCTTAATCGCAACATTGGGCAGAGCGCCCTTCACACGGCGAATCATTGCGCAGTAGGTCTCCAAGTCGTGCTTGGGGTGTACACCGCCTACGATATGCACCTCCGTAATATCGCTACCCTGCATCTCGCGGGCACGAGCCTCGACATCATCGAGTGACATAGTCCAAGCATCGGGGTCGCCCTCACGACGACGAAACGAGCAGAACTCACAGTTGAAGAGGCAGATATTCGAGGGCTCAAGGTGGATATTGCGGTTGTAGTATACCTCATCACCACTCGCCTGGCGCTTACGCTCCACTGCCAACTCGCCAAGCAACCACAATGGTGCCTCACGCCATAGCTTTATGGCATCGGTGGTCGTAAGGCGCTCGCCACGGCGCAACGAATCGGCTATTTGATTGATACTCATCATTATTTCGGGGCTTTAATATAGACAACGATAGCTATGATAGCAAAAATGAAGTTGGGTAGCCATACACCAAACCATGGCTCCATAGAGCCACTGATAGCAATCTGCTCGAAGACACGGCCGAGCATAATATAGCTGAAACACAAGGCGATACCCAAGCCGATATGCATACCCAAACCACCACGCACCTTACGCGACGAGAGGGCAACGCCTATAAGCGTAAGGATAAAGGTCGAGAAGGGGTACGAATAGCGGCAGTGGCGCTCCACCTCGATAAGGTAGACATTATCAGAGCCCTTACGGCGCTGGTGGCCAAGGAAGTCGTTAAGCTCCTCGATAGTCATCGTCTTAACCAACGACTTAACCTCCGAGAGCTCACGGGCATCGAGGTTGATAAGCGTATCGAGGTTGCGGTACTGCTTATAACCCAACGAGCCATCCTCGGTGCGCGAGTAGATAACATAGCGAGGCGCTGTCCAGCGACCTGTCTCCTCATCAAACGAGGCACTTGCAGCGTTCAGGGTCTCGACCATCTCCGAGCCTTCGTAGCGCTCCAATGCAAAGAATGGCACACGCTCGGTATTTGCCGAGTAGCCACGCACATAGGCGAATGTGCCGGGCTCAATCTGGCGATATACATGGTCCTCGTACATCACCCTTCGGTTTGACTTAATATATTGACTCTCAAACTGGATGCTCACCTTCTGAGCCTCCGGGATAACCCATAGGCTAAGAGCTAAGCTACCGACAGCGATGATAAACGAGCCCATAAAATATGGCCACATCAGTCGTCTGAAACTTACACCACCCGACAAAATCGCCACAATCTCGGTCTGCATCGCCATCTTCGAGGTAAAGAAGATTACGGCAATAAATGTAAAGAGCGAGGAGAACTGGTTGATAAAGTAGGGGATAAAGTTCAGATAGTAGTCGAAGACAATAGCACGCCACGGCGCTTTAAGCTCCGTGAAGTCATCGACCTTCTCGACATAGTCGAAGACCACGACAATGATGATAATCATCAGCAAGCCAAAGATATAGGTTAAGAGGAACTTGCTGAGGATATATCTGTCGATAGTTCTAAATCCCGGTATTGATAATCGTGTTTTCAATTTTTCTCTCAGTTTTGACTTATAATCTACGACCCAACTTCTCGACCATCATCTCCTTCCATGGCTTGAAGTCGCCAGCGATGATATGCTTGCGTGCCTCGCCCACCAACCAGAGGTAGAAGGCGGTATTGTGCAACGATGCTATCTGCGCCGCAAGCATCTCCTTGCATACGACCAAGTGGTGAAGGTATGCCTTGGTGTACTGGTGATCGACAAAGGCCACGCCATTGGGGTCGATAGGCGAAAAGTCCGTCTCCCACTTCTTGTTGCGGATATTTATAATGCCCTCCGAGGTAAAGAGCTGGCCATTGCGGCCATTGCGTGTGGGCATCACGCAGTCAAACATATCGACACCTCGGTCGATACCCTCCAAGATGTTAATCGGCGTGCCGACACCCATCAAGTAGCGGGGTTTATCCTCTGGCAATACTGCGTTGCAGACCTCAATCATCGCGTACATAACCTCGGTAGGCTCACCTACGGCCAAGCCACCGATAGCGTAGCCATCGGCATTGTACTGCAAGACATTGCGGGCAGCCCTCTCACGAAGGTCGGCATAGCCACAGCCCTGCACAATAGGGAACAACGCCTGATAGTGTCCCCACTTGGGCGCTGTCTGGTGATAGCGGTTGAAGCAACGGTCAAGCCACCTCTCGGTCAGAGCCAACGACTTGGCGGCATAGTCGTGGGGAGCATCACCCGGAGGACACTCGTCGAATGCCATCATAATGTCGGCACCGATGGTGCGCTCGGTGTCGATAACACTCTCGGGCGTAAAGAGGTGGCGCGAGCCATCGATATGCGACTGAAAGTGGCAACCCTCCTCCTTAAGTTTTCGACACGCAGCCAACGAAAAGACCTGAAAACCACCGCTATCCGTAAGCATAGGCTTATCCCACGACGAGAAGCGGTGTACGCCTCCTGCCCTCTCCAGAATATCCATTCCGGGGCGGAGGTAGAGGTGGTAGGTGTTGGCCAAGATTATCTGGGCGTGTGCCTCGTTTAGAACATCACGATGAAAGATTCCCTTCATCGCGGCGGCCGTACCTACGGGCATAAATATTGGCGTTTCGATAGCGCCATGATCTGTTTGGAGCAAGCCTGCACGGGCCTTGCTACCAGCAGCGGTATGTTGTAAAGTAAATTCCATAATGTATATATAACGGCGTAAAGATAACTATTTTTTTGCTACTAACAACGGCTAAACGCCATTTTTTCTTCACCCCATCTTGCTTTGCAAGAGAGAAGCAAAATATTTCGATATTGGCGAAAAATAATTAGCCATATTTTATTGACTATTGCGAATTGTTTCGTATCTTTGTGCGATTATATACTTACACGGAGCGTATGCAATTTTTCAACAATATATTAGCCCACTATGGTTGGCAGGGCCTTGCACTTCTCGGAGTCTTTATCACTCTCTTTGCCGTGCAGTTCTACTACTACGCCATAGCCTACAACCGCATCTACAACTTCCGCCTTGTGCGCACGCTGAAGAAGCGTTGCAGCGACCCCGGCGTCTCGGTAATCATAGCTCTTCGTGGCGAGAACGAATACTTCCTTAGCCACGAGTTACCCACAATCCTTGCGCAGGAGTACGACTACTACGAAGTTGTCGTTGTCTACATCGGTGGCGATGCCGACTTCTATGGCGAGTTGCAGCGTATGCGCGAGGTATACCCCCACCTTCGTCTTACGAAGATGGGTGGCAACGAGCGCCTCTACATAACCACCAAACAGGCTCTGAATGTGGGCATTAAGTCGGCGCAGTACGACAACTTCCTCTTCACGATGCCCGGCTCACTACCCCGCTCCGAGCAGTGGGTAAAGGTGATGTCGCGCGGCTTTGAACGAGGTATGGTTGTCGTGGGTCCCTCAGTCCCTGCTATCGAGGAGGCGGGCTTCCGCCCCACGCTGATGCGCCTCACGGAGATGCACCGCTCACGCAACGCCTTTGCGCAGGCCGTGTCAGGCAGATTTTATTGGGCTCCGCGCAGCAACTTCGGCTTCACGCGCAAGCTCTACAACTCGACACGCGGTTTCGACCATCTAAACCTCGACCTTGGCGAGAACGACCTCTATATGCAGGCTATCGCCAACCCTCGCCGCACTGCTGTGGTGCTCTCGCCCCACGCCGTAACCGTCGAGGAGCGCCCCTCGGAGTGGCGTGATTGGCTGGAGCTAACACGCTACAACGACACGACACTGGCCTACTACCCCACTTCGTACAAGACCTTCCGCAACTGGGAGCGTTACAGCCGTATGCTCTTCTTCCTTGTGGCTCTTGTGGCTCTTGTGGTTTTGCCCACCGAGCTTAAGATTGGCGTGATGGTTGCTATAATCGTGCGTTACCTTATCGTGGTGTGGTCATCGCGCCGTACCGCCCACAAACTTGGAGAGAACAACATCGCTTGGCGATATTGGATATATGACCTTATTGGCCCTGTGGTAGACCTTATCATCGAGCGTCGCTCAAGCCGCGAAACAGCATCTGCATGGAGATAGAAGATTATATCGTTGCAACCGACCTACAGCTTGTGGGGCTAGCTTCGGAGGGCGACCAACAGGCCTTCGAGCACCTCTTCACGCGCTATAGCGAGGCCATTAGACGACTCTTCGAGCAGCGACTTGGCGATAAGTCTACGGCAAGCGACCTTCTGCAAGAGACCTTCATCAAGGTGTACTTGCACCTGTCGAGCTACTCCGAGCGTTACACCTTTGGGCAGTGGATATATACCATTGCCCGCAACACGCTGATAGACCATCTGCGCAGACGCTCCGACGATATACCTATCGATGAGAGGTTTCGCTCTCCGGCAGCCTCATCACCCAACCCCGAGGAGTCGGTGATAATCAACCAGAGCCGCACCCATTTTGAGGCATCGCTCAACGAGCTCTCGGAGGACTATCGCCGCATCATCGAGATGCGCTTTTTGGACGAATACTCCTACGAGGAGATTGCCGAGAAGCTGGGGCGTCCGCTAAATACGGTCAAGACACAGATACGCCGTGCAAAGGCCGCCGTATGCAAGATGATTTTGGAGAAGGAGGCAAAGTAAGACGAAGGGCAACGGCAGATAACTAAACCACACTTAACGAGCAAGTTACCGCAATATGAATAGCGAACTAATAAAGCGATATTTTCCTGAGATAAGCCCCAAGCAGGAGGAGCAGTTTGAGCGCCTCGGAGAGTTGTATGCCGACTGGAACAGCCGCATCAATGTTATCTCACGCAAGGATATGGAGCACCTCTACACGCGCCATATACTCCACTCGTTGGCCATTGCCAAGGTGTGCCAATTTGAGGCGGGTGCTAAGGTTGCAGATATCGGCTGTGGCGGTGGCTTCCCCTCGGTGCCTTTGGCTATCCTCTTCCCCGAAGTTGAGTTCATCGGCATCGACTCTATCGGCAAGAAGATTCGCGTTGTCGAGGGCGTTAAGGAGGGTGCCGAAATCGAAAATTTGCGTGCCGTAAACTGCCGTGCCGAGCAACTTGGCGAGAAGGTGGACTATGTGGTATCGCGTGCCGTTACGGAGATGGCACGATTTGTGCCGTGGGCGTGGCAACTCCTGCGCAAAGGCGAGCGTGGAACACTCCCCAATGGCATTCTCTACCTCAAGGGTGGCGACTTGGCCGAGGAGCTGGCTTTAACACGCAAGAGATGGGATATTTACGAGATATCATCGATGTTCGATGATGAATTTTTCGATACAAAGAGGGTGGTTTACACACCTTTCAAATAGGTTCGGATAGGTGAATGATGAGAAGTGTTGCAACGAGATTCCGAAACTTATAAATTTTAGATAATGAGCAAATTACGACATCTTAGCGAGGCGGAGTGCCAAGAGCTTATGGCACGCGGTTGCTATGCCGAGGATTGGGAGAAAGTGCTTGTTTCCGACGACTTCGAGACAAAGCAGTTGCGAGCTGTGCGTTTCGAGGGTGATATTGCTATCGGCTCACGCACACGCATCTACGACTCATCTATTGCCAACTACCATATTGGCGAGGATTGCTATATCGACGATGTCTTGCGTATGGAGTGTCGCCACCGCTCATCGTTTGGCGAGGGTGTCGGCGTGAGTGCCGTAAACGAGAATGGTGGCCGTACGGCATACCTATATCGCGACCTCACGGCACAGACAGCCTACCTTATGACTATGATGCGTAACCGCCCAGATGCCGTTGAGCGCATAATAGCGATGATTAAGGAGAGGGCCGAGGAGCACGCCTCAACGATTGCTAAGGTGGGTCGAGGCACAACGATTATCGGCTCACGCTTTATCCGTGAGGTGAACATCGAGGAGGATGTTACGATTGAGGGCGTTTCTCTCTTGGAGAATGGCACGGTGGGTCGTGGCTCGTTGATGGGTGTCGATGTGCGTGCCAAGGAGTTTATCCTCTCGGACGATGCTCGTGTCGAGGGTGCTTCGAGCTTGGAGCGTTGCTTCGTAGGCGAGAAGACGATGATAGCCAATGAGTTCACGGCTGTCGATACGCTATTTTTCGCCAACTGCCACTTGGAGAATGGCGAGGCTGCTGCGGTATTCGCTGGCCCCTATACCGTGTCGCACCACAAGTCATCGTTGCTCATTGCGGGCATCTTCTCGTTCTTCAACGCAGGTAGCGGCACCAACCAGTCGAACCACCTCTTTAAGAGTGGCGCGGTGCATCAGGCGGTACACCAGCGAGGCACGAAGTTCGGCAGTAGCGCCTATGTGATGTCGCCATCTATCGAGGGCCCCTATACGGTCGTTCTCGGTCGCCATACACGCCACCACGACACGCAGGATATGCCCTTCTCATATCTTATCGAGGATGGTGGTCAAAGCTCGTTGATGCCGGGTCTTTCGCTCAGGAGCTACGGTACGGTGCGCGATATCGAGAAGTGGAAACAGCGCGATAAGCGAACAGTGAAGCGCGACAACATCCACTTTGCCGAGTTCAACCCCTTCTGCACGGGTAAGATGTTGCGTGGCGTGGATGCCCTTACGCGAATGCGCGAGATAGACCCTGAAGCGAAGAGCTACACCTACAACCGCACGATTATCCGTGCCTCGATGCTCTCGCGTGGCATCAAGCTCTACAATAGCGCCATTGCCGCATCGTTGGGCTCTATGCTCCGCGATGGCGATTATAGCAAGGCCAAGTGCGATGGCACGGAGTGGATAGATGTGGCGGGTCAGTACCTGCCGTTGGGCGATGTGGAGCAGTTGCTTCGCGACATTGCCAATGAAGAGCTATCGTTGGAGGGTATCAAGGCTCGTTTCGATGAGAAGATGGAGGAGTACAATGATATGGCGGCAGCCTATGCCCTCGATATTCTCGCTCGTTTGTTGGGTCATACGCCCGATGAGAGGGAGATAGAGGAGATTATCGCCACCTCAGACAATATTTTAGCGCGTATGCGCGAGGCTACGGATGCCGACCGCAAGCGCGACGAGGGCGAAGATATGATGGTGGGCTACGGCTACGACTTCCGTGACGAGAGTGAGAAGATTGCCGACTTCAAGGCCACCAGATAGGCTAAAACAACTTAACAAAAAGATAGAAACAACTTATTATAATTAACTTAAAACTTTAAGGTTATGGAGAAAGTAAAAGTATTGATTATTGGTAGCGGCCCCGCTGGTTACACCGCTGCAATCTACACATCACGCGCCAACCTCTCACCCGTGCTGTACGAGGGTATCGAGCCCGGTGGTCAGCTCACCACAACTACCGAGATTGAGAACTTCCCCGGCTACCCCGAGGGTATCACCGGCACTGCTATGATGGAGGATTTGAAGAAGCAGGCACAGCGCTTTGGTGCAGATGTTCGTCGTGGTATCATCACCGACCTCGACCTGTCGCAGCGCCCCTTCAAGGTTAAGGTTGATCACGAGCACGAGATTGAGGCTGAGGCTATCATCGTATCTACTGGTGCATCGGCTAAGTACCTCGGTTTGGAGTCTGAGGCTAAGTTCCGTGGTATGGGCGTTAGCGCTTGCGCTACTTGCGACGGTTTCTTCTATCGCAAGAAGGATGTAGCCGTTGTTGGTGGTGGCGACACCGCTTGCGAGGAGGCTACCTACCTTGCATCTATCTGCCGCAAGGTATACCTTATCGTTCGTAAGAACTACTTGCGTGCTTCGAAGGCTATGCAGGAGCGTGTATTCAACACTCCCAACATCGAGGTTCTGTTTGAGCACAACACCAAGGAGGTTTTGGGTGACGAGAACGGCGTAACTGGCGCACTTCTCTACCACAGCGAGACCAAGGAGGAGCGCACTATCGACATTATGGGCTTCTTCCTCGCTATCGGCCACAACCCCAACACCGAGTTCCTCAAGGGTCAGTTGGAACTTGACGAGCAGAAGTACATCAAGGTTGTTCCTGGCACATCTAAGACATCTGTAGAGGGCGTATTCGCCGCTGGTGATGTTAAGGATCCCCACTATCGTCAGGCTATCACTGCCGCAGGTTCGGGCTGTATCGCAGCTCTCGACTGCGAGCGTTGGTTGCTCTCGCAGAACTAATTCGTAGGGAATGTCATTTAGCGTAACCATATTAGGAAACGCTTCTGCTAAACCTACACCCACCCATCACCCATCGGCACAGGTCGTAAACCTCAACGAGCAATACTACCTTGTGGATGCAGGTGAGGGCGTACAACAGCAGCTCATAAGGCGCGGTATTAACCCACTGCGCCTTAGGGCTGTATTTCTGTCGCACCTACATGGCGACCACTGCTTCGGCATCTTTCCGCTAATCTCGACACTTGGGCTCTATGGCAAGCGCACACCTCTGGATGTTTACGCTCCAGCCCCCTTTGGCGAGATTTTGGCGTGCCACCTACGCTACTTCGACAAGGATTTGCCCTACGAGGTGGTGTGGCACGAGGTAGATACCACCAAGCACCAGATAATAATGGAGAACAGCACCTTAGAGGTGTGGTCAATACCTTTGCGCCACCGTGTTCCCACATCGGGTTATCACTTCAAAGAGAAGCAACCGGGGCTAAATGTCGAGAAGTACAAAATCGAGAAATATGCACTCTCGATAGCCGAGATTGTGGCGGCCAAGCGTGGCGAGGATATTGTGCGCGATGGCGAGGTAATCGCCAACAGCGACCTTACCTACACACCCTACAAGGCACGCTCCTACGCCTACCTCTCGGATACCAACTACTCGGCACGCGCTGCCGAGAGAGTACAGGGCGTAGACCTTCTCTACCACGAGGCAACCTATTCGGCAGAGCTTGGCTCTACGGCCAAGGAGCGCGGTCATTCGACCACAGCCGATGCAGCTAAGGTGGCCACTAAGGCAGAGGCTAAGCGACTAATTATCGGGCACTTCTCGTCACGATACAAGGAGCCAGAGAGGCTTCTGGAGGAGTGTCGCGCAATTTTTGAAAACAGCTATCTCGCCTCGGAAGGCGAGACATTCTACATTGAGGAAGTACGATGACCAAGGCCGAAATACAGTTTGTCCGCTCGCTTGCGGATAAGCGCACACGCGATGAGGAGCGATTGTTTATCGCCGAGGGCAAGAAGCTTATCGACGAGATTGAGCAATCGAAGCTCACCATTCGTCGTATCTACACCACACGCCCCGACTTTACGGGCAGTAATGTCGAGATTGTGGACAAGAAGACGATGGAGCGTATCACGCAGCTAAAGTCAGCTTCGGACTCGTTGGCTATCGTCGAGCAACCTCGCCACAGGCTTGACAGCAAAGCACTTAAGGGCAAGCTTACTCTCGCCCTTGATGGCGTGCAGAACCCCGGCAACCTCGGCACAATCATCCGCCTTGCCGACTGGTTTGGCATCGAAAATATCATCTGTTCAACCGAGTGTGCCGACCTCTTCAACCCCAAGGTTGTGCAGGCCACGATGGGTGCTATCTTGCGTGTTAAGGTGCACTACACACACTCCCTCGCCTCAATTTTGCACGATGCCGAAGAGAGCGGATTGGCCATCTACGGCACGCTGCTCGATGGCGAGAATATCTACTCCGAAGAGTTGCTCACAGAGGGCATTATCGTTATGGGCAACGAGGGTCGAGGCCTCAGCGATGAGTGCCGTAACGAGCTTACGCACAAACTCTTTATCCCACCCTACCCTGCCGATGCTCCGACCTCCGAGTCGCTCAATGTGGCTATGGCTACGGGCATCATTCTTGCCGAGTTCCGCCGTCCAAGATAGCAGACCGAGCGGGAATATTCAAAGCATCGCACATTTTTCTCAATTTTTCTTGTTGCATTCCTATCTTTTTCGTATATTTGTACTTTAATAGTTAAAGTAATGAGCAAACTAAAGATAGGAATTACCCAGGGCGACACCAACGGTGTTGGCTGGGAGATTATCCTCAAAATATTTTCAGACAATCGTCTTACCGAGCTCTTCACGCCTGTGGTCTATGGCCATAGCGCTGCTGCAGCATACTACCAGAAGCCCCTCAAGGCGTTGGAGTACGAGCCCGTGAAGTTCAATATTGTGGACTCAGCAGAGCGTGCTCAGGCAGGCAGAGTAAACCTTGTAGAGTGTGGCAAGGAGCTATCTATCACACCCGGCAAGCCCTCAAAGGTGGGTGGCGAGGCTGCGGCTATCGCCCTTCGCAAGGCTATCGACGACCTTAAAGATGGTGCTATCGACGCCCTTGTAACAGCACCTATCGACAAGGAGATGATTCAGAGCGCCGAGTTCAACTACACCGGCCACACCGAGTTTTTGGCCAAGGAGCTTGACGGCACACCGCTGATGATTATGACCTCGGAGCTCATGCGCGTAGGTCTTACAACAATACATATCCCCGTGTCGCGCGTTGCGGAGGTACTCACAAAGGAGCTTATCGTGGAGCGCATCGGCCAGATGAATAGCTCTATGAAGCAGGACTTCGGCATCGTGCGCCCCAAGGTTGCAGTCTTGGCACTCAACCCCCACGCAGGCGATGGTGGTCTCTTGGGCAAAGAGGAGGAGGAGGTTATCAAGCCCGCCATTGTCGAGGCATACGAGAGTGGCATCCTCGCCTTTGGCCCCTTTGCTGCCGACGGTTTCTTCGCTTCGGGAGCATTCAGACGCTACGATGCTATCTTGGCGATGTACCACGACCAAGGCTTGGCTCCGTTCAAGACCCTTACGCCCAATGGCGTGAACTTCACCGCCTCGCTTTCGGCAGTTCGCACATCTCCCGATCATGGTGTGGCATACGACATTGCAGGTCGCTGTATCGCCGACGAGAGCTCTATGCGCAACGCCATCTACGCGGCTATCGACATTGTTCGTCGTCGTGACGAGTGGGAGGAGTGGAACGAGAACCCCTTGGAGCACTTCGAGAGAGAGAAGGGTCGTGATATCTCGATTAAGGATTTGCCCGAAACGGAGCATAATGACTAATGAGTTGTTAGTTTTTAGTTGTTAGATTATGCGACAGGATATTAGACTTATTATCAGCATCGTTATCAGCGCTGTATTGTTGGGTTTGGTGGTTGTATATTGCATCAACGCTTGGATGCCCACCGAGCCTAACGCCTGGATTTTGTGGGGCGCTTCGGTGGCAGTTGGCATTTCGGCCATCTACCGCATCTCGAACCTCGCCAAGGCGCTGGGTATGCTCAAGAGCGACAACAAAGAGAAAGAGTAAAACACGGAGTGCAGCTGAGTAGTAATCCGTCTCGTTATTGTGGAGCTACGAAGGCACTCGAAACATAAACAATTAAAAAACATTATTTAGTTATGGTTAAAGTAACCTTCCCCGATGGCTCAGTAAGAGAGTTTGCCAAAGGGACTACTGCCTTTCAGGTAGCAGAGAGCATCAGCCCTCGTTTAGCTGCTGACTCACTGGCTGCTGAGGTAAATGGCGCAACCGTAGATATGATGCGCCCTATCGATTGTGATTGTACAATCAAATTCTTTAAGTGGGACGACGCCGAGGGCAAGCACGCCTTCTGGCACACCTCATCACACCTCTTGGCTGAGGCGTTGGAGGCACTCTACCCCGGCATTAAGTTCGGTATCGGTCCCGCTATCGACAACGGTTTCTACTACGATGTGGACTCACCGGTGGCTATCACAGAGGCTGACCTTGCTACCATCGAGCAGAAGATGGTAGAGCTTTCGCGCAACAAGGAGCAGCTCGTGCGCACCGAGGTATCGAAGGCCGAGGCGTTGAAGACCTTCACCGAGAAGGGCGACCGGTACAAGGTTGAGCTTATCACCGACCTTGAGGACGGCACTATCTCGTTCTACACCAACGGCGCATTCACCGACCTCTGTCGTGGTCCTCACATCCCCAATACAGGCTATATCAAGGCTATCAAGCTCACCTCGGTTGCTGGTGCTTACTGGCGCGGTAACGAGAAGAACAAGATGCTCACCCGTATCTACGGCGTATCGTTCCCCAAGAAGTCGATGCTCGACGAGCACCTCGCACTGTTGGAGGAGGCTAAGAAGCGCGACCACCGTAAGCTCGGCAAGGACCTTGAGCTCTTCATGTTCTCACAGCGCGTAGGTCAGGGCTTGCCTATGTGGTTGCCCAAGGGTGCTGAGTTGCGCGACCGCTTGGAGCGTTTCCTCCGCCAGATTCAGAAGGAGTACGGCTACCAGCAGGTTATCACACCTCATATCGGTAACAAGGATTTGTATGTTACCTCAGGCCACTATGCTAAGTATGGCAAGGACTCATTCCAGCCTATCCACACACCTTTCGAGGGTGAGGAGTACCTGTTGAAGCCTATGAACTGCCCCCACCACTGCGAGATTTACCGCTCTAAGCCCCGCTCATACAAGGATCTCCCTGTACGCTTGGCTGAGTTCGGTACCGTATATCGCTACGAGCAGTCTGGTGAGTTGCACGGCCTAACCCGTGTTCGCTCGTTCACTCAGGACGATGCCCACCTCTTCGTGCGCCCCGACCAGCTCTTGGAGGAGTTCGAGAAGGTTATCGACATCGTATTGTATATCTTCCGCACCTTGAAGTTCGACAACTACAACGCACAGATTTCGTTGCGCGACCCCAACAACAAGGAGAAGTATATCGGCTCTGACGAGAACTGGGAGAAGGCAGAGGCAGCTATCATCAAGGCTTGCGAGGATAAGGGTCTTAAGACCACTGTTGAGCTTGGCGAGGCAGCGTTCTATGGTCCTAAGCTCGACTTTATGGTTAAGGATGCCCTTGGCCGTAGCTGGCAGCTTGGCACAATTCAGGTAGACTACAACCTTCCCGAGCGCTTCGACCTTACTTTCAAGGGCTCTGACGACAAGCTCCACCGCCCCATCATGATTCACCGTGCACCATTTGGCTCTATGGAGCGTTTCGTAGCCGTACTTTTGGAGCACACCGGCGGTAAGTTCCCCTTGTGGCTCACTCCCGATCAGGTGGTTGTATTGCCCATCTCGGAGAAGTTCAACGACTATGCCGAGGAGGTAGCACGCGAGCTTAACGCTCAGGATGTGCGTACACAGATTGACGACCGCAACGAGAAGATTGGCCGTAAGATTCGTGATAACGAGCTTAAGCGTATCCCCTACCTGCTCATCGTAGGTGAGAAGGAGGCTCAGGAGCGCAAGGTGTCGGTACGAGCACAGGGCGAGGGCGACAAGGGTCAGATGACCATCGAGGAGTTTGCCCAGTTTATGAAGCAGCTCGTAGCCAACGAGATTGAGGCTAACAAGGCATAATTCGATAACACAAGTATAACTAACAATTAACTAATTTGGCAGGACAATTTCCATTCCGCCCGCGTCCACAGCAGACGCCGGGGAATAACCAGCAGCAAAACAATCAGCAGAGAGATCCTCGCGGTCGTCGCCCGCAGCAGGAGAATCCCAATCGCATCAACGACGAGATTACAGCACCCACCGTGCGTGTTGTAGGCGAGAATGTTGAGCCCAACCTCGTGTTGCCCATCAAGGAGGCTATCCACCTCGCTGATGAGATGGAACTCGACCTTATTGAGATCTCTCCCAAGGCCGATCCTCCGGTATGCCGCATCGCCGACTACCAGAAGTTCCTCTACCAGCAGAAGAAGAAGGCCAAGGAGATCAAGGCAAAGCAGGTAAAGGTTGTTGTCAAGGAGATTCGTTTTGGTCCGCAGACCGACGACCACGACTACAACTTCAAGCTTAAGCATGCCGAGAACTTCCTCAAGGAGGGTGCAAAGGTTAAGGCCTATGTATTCTTCCGTGGTCGTTCGATTGTCTTCAAGGAGCAGGGCGAGATTCTGCTGTTGCGCTTTGCCAACGACCTCGAGGAGTTGGCTCGTGTAGAGCTGATGCCTAAGCTCGACGGCAAGAAGATGAATATGATTCTTGCACCTAAGTCCAAGAAGTAATCTCTTGTGATAAGGAGTCATCGACGACTCTTTTAGTCAAAAGAGCGGATGGGAAAATTTCCCGTCCGCTCTTTGTAGTTGTTAGTTTTTAGTTGTTAGAGTTGCGCTCCGTTGGAGTGCCAGCTAACGCTGAGGGGTACATGTGGCACGAGTGGCACAAGGGGAGTTAGAGCGTGGGCGCTAACCTTAAGTTGGGTAAGACTATCAAGGTTCTTGCTAACCTTACCACCCCTTTTGCCCCTTGGGGCTTTAGCCCGCAGGCGAAACGCCTGCAATCTTTTTTAAGACCATTAGGACTTTAAGACCTTAGGACCATACGAGGTCGGGCATCATATTGTCCTACTTGTCCTATTGGTCTTACTTATCCGAAAAAAATCTAACAACTAATAACTAACAACTCTTTTTTCCCTCCTCCATTTCCATATTTCTATTTTTATTTATAATTTTGTAGGTATGACTATCGAGAATATTGTAAATATCCGAACTGAAGAGGAGTTCACAAGCGCTGCACTGGAGCTATTTCGCTATCAAGCAGAGCGTTGTGCGCCCTATCGTGAATATATAGCTCTGCTCGGTATCGACCCTGCGGAGGTTAAGCGAGTGGAGGATATCCCCTTTTTGCCCATTGAGATATTCAAGAGCCACGATGTATATTGTGGCGAGGGTGAGCCCGAAATAGTATTTACTTCGAGCAACACAGGTGGCACGGTGGCCTCACGACATATAATGCAGAGCCTTGCCACCTATCGACTGGCCTTTACGCACGCCTTCGAGGAGTTTTATGGCGCAACCGAAAAGTGGAGCATCTACGGCCTTCTACCCAACTACCTTGAGCGCGAAGGCTCATCGCTTGTCTATATGGTCGATGAGCTTATCCGCAAGGCTGGCTCAGGAGGCTTCTATCTCAATGACTACGAGCGTCTTATCGCCGATATTGAGGCCGATACCAAGCCAAAAATCCTACTTGGCGTAAGTTATGCACTATGGGACTTGGCAGAGCAGTATGCGCCGAAGCTCAAAGATACCGTAGTGATGGAGACAGGCGGAATGAAGGGCAGACGCAAGGAGTTGGCGAAGAGCGAGTTGCACAAGATTTTATGCGATGGCTTTGGCGTTGAGAAGATTCATTCGGAGTATGGTATGGCAGAGCTTACATCGCAGGCCTACTCTGCGGGAGATGGCATCTTCTGCACACCTCGCTGGATGCGTGTCCTGGTGCGCGATGTCAATGACCCCTTTGACCACTCGCCTGCAGGAGCGCGTGGTGGCATCGACATCATCGACCTTGCAAACCTCTCGTCGTGCGCCTTTATACAGACACAGGATATTGGCAGAAAGTACGCCGACGGCAGCTTCTCGATTGAGGGGCGCATAGCAGGTAGCGACATTCGTGGTTGTAACCTGCTGGTGCATAACCTATTATAAGATGAAGTACAATAGCGACATATTGCGTGAGTTACACGCCGAGCTTCAAGAGATTCTCGGTGAGGTGGTGCGTGTGTGCAATCTTGCGCAGATTCCCTACTTTATTCAGGGTGGCACGGCCATCGGTGCGCACTTCTTCTCGGGCATCGTGCCTTGGGACGATGATATCGACCTCGGTATGACACGCGAGAACTATGAGCGTTTCTTGCGTGAGGCACCCTCGTTGCTTGCCGAAGGCTATGTACTTCAGGAGTTTACGACAGAGCCCGATACCCCTTTCTACTTTGCCAAGGTGCGCAAGGTGGCAACTCGCTTTGTAGAGAGCGAGTGGGTGGGATTGGATATTGCTGATGGCATATATATCGACATCTTCCCCTACGACCTTATCCCCGATGATAGGGCCAAGGAGCGAGCACAGCGCCGTAGGGTAAAATTCTGGATTAACTGCTTTACGGCAAAGAGCGTATGGCTCTGGCGCTGGTTAGGCAAGGCAAATAATGGCGTGGTTATGCCCAAGAGCCTCTTATCGTGCGCCGCAATACGCCTTGTTACGGCACTTATGACCAAGGAGCAGATATACCGCCGAATGAATAGCGAGCTGCAACGCTACAACCATAGTTCGGCATCGCGCTACAATATCGTGCGAATGCCCAAGGATATGATAGCTCGCACGGCAATCGAAAATCCTGAGCTACGCACCTTTGGCGACATGGAGGTGTGGGCACCGAGCGACTTGGAGCGCTACCTACGCAACCACTACGGCGATATACAGAAGTGGTTGCCTGAGGATAAGCGCCTAAACCACGCACCCGAAATTCTGCATTTTGGTCGCCGCCTTACGACAACCGAATCCGAGGATATAAGCGTGGTGATACCTTTATATAATAAGGAGGCCGATATTGAGCGCACACTTCTCTCTGTCGTTCAGCAGAGCCTTGCACCGCACGAGATTATTGTGGTCGATGATGGCTCGACCGATAAGTCGGCAACTATCGTGGAGCGCATAGCAGCGGAACACCCTGAGGCAAATATCCGCCTTATCCGCCAAGCAAACGCTGGCGTGAGTGCTGCCCGCAATCGAGGTGTGGCGGAGGCAAAGACAGCATATATCGCTCTGCTCGATGGCGATGATGAATACCTTACAGGTTATATCGCTGAGATATGCCGACTTATGGAGTATTACCCATCGGCAGATGGCTACTCTACGGCATTCGATATCGTGAACGATGGCAAGCGCACAGCAGCACCCTGCCCCACGACCGAGGGCGAGATAAACCCTGCCGAAGAGGCGCTTAAGGGTCGCTATCCTATTATCCCCTCTACCGCCACACTGCGCCGTGAGAGTATCATCCGGGCTGGAGGCTTCCCTGAAGGTATGCGCCTTGGCGAGGACCAGTGGCTGTGGGCTCGAATGATGCAGTGCAAGATGCGATTTGTCTTTTCGCCAATGTCGTTGGTGCGCTACTCACGCTCGGCGGCTAACCGCTCGGCTACGATTTATCGTAGCGAAAAGAGTGAGCACTCTATCGAAGAGCTACTCAACGGCAATAACACACAGATACTCAACGAGTATATCGCACGCATCGCTATTGGCAAGGCTATCACGCAGAGTGTTCGCGGAGGTAGCGATGATGCACTGAGGGCGATTGAGAAGTTCTCCTTCACGCGCCTTTCGTGCCGTCAGTTGCGCCGCTTAAAGGTGCTTAACGCCCTGCCCTCGGCACTCCGCCCTACGGTCGATGCTATCTATCGCGCTGCCGCTTGGACGCTGAAAAAGAGAGGGTTATAACATTTGAAAAAATTAAATTCAATAGCGAATGGCTGGCCGAAAAAATCGGTCGGCCTTTTTTTTTAAATTTTTTTAAAAAAAGTCGTGTTAAAATTTTCACAGACCAAAAATAATACTTAACTTTGCATCGATTTTGTTATTCCGAGGAGTGGTTATCGCCAATGAGCCTAACCCCAAGGCATCGGAGGGATAGACCATCGGGAGGACAAAAAAGTTAAAACGAGATATAGAATCATTTAAAAATAAAAATTATGGCTACTATTGATTTATCAAAGTACGGTATTACCGGCGTAGAGGAGGTTTTGTACAACCCCTCATACGAGACTCTCTTCGAGGAGGAGACCAAGGAGGGCCTTACTGGTTTTGACAAGGGTGTCGTAACCGAGATGGGCGCTGTAAATGTGATGACTGGTGTTTACACAGGCCGTTCACCTAAGGATAAGTTCTTCGTAATGGACGAGACCACTAAGGATACTATCTGGTGGACTTCGGAGGAGTACAAGAACGACAACAAGCCCGTAACGAAGGAGACTTGGGCTGAACTTAAGAAGTTGGCTTCTAAGGAGCTTTCTAACAAGAAGCTCTATGTTATGGATACCTTCTGCGGTGCTAACGAGAACACTCGTCTTAAGATCCGCTTCATCATGGAGGTAGCTTGGCAGGCACACTTCGTAAAGAATATGTTTATCCGCCCCACCGAGGAGGAGTTGGCAAACTATGGTGAGCCCGACTTCGTAGTGCTCAACGCTTCGAAGGCTAAGGTTGAGAACTACAAGGAGCTCGGCCTTAACTCTGAGACCGCTGTTGTCTTCAACCTCACCGAGAAGATGCAGGTTATCATCAACACTTGGTATGGTGGTGAGATGAAGAAGGGTATGTTCTCTTATATGAACTACCTCCTTCCCTTGAAGGGCATCGCATCTATGCACTGCTCGGCTAACACCAACGAGAAGGGCGAGACCGCTATCTTCTTCGGTTTGTCGGGTACAGGTAAGACCACCCTCTCTACCGATCCTAAGCGTCAGCTTATCGGTGATGACGAGCACGGCTGGGACGATGACGGCGTATTTAACTTCGAGGGCGGCTGCTACGCTAAGGTTATCAACCTCTCGAAGGAGAACGAGCCCGACATCTGGAACGCCATCCGTCGTGATGCCTTGTTGGAGAATGTAACTGTTGATGAGAACGGCAAGATCGACTTCTCGGATAAGTCGGTTACCGAGAATACTCGTGTATCTTACCCCATCAACCACATCAACAACATCGTGAAGCCCGTATCTAAGGCTCCCGCAGCAAAGAAGGTTATCTTCCTTTCGGCAGATGCTTTCGGCGTGTTGCCTCCCGTATCTGTACTTACTCCTGAGCAGACCAAGTACTACTTCCTCTCTGGCTTCACCGCTAAGTTGGCAGGTACTGAGCGCGGTATCACCGAGCCTACTCCTACCTTCTCGGCTTGCTTCGGCGCTGCATTCCTCTCACTCCACCCCACAAAGTATGGTGAGGAGCTCGTTAAGCGTATGCAGGAGTCTGGCGCTACCGCTTACCTCGTAAATACTGGTTGGAACGGTACAGGCAAGCGTATCTCTATCAAGGATACCCGTGGTATTATCGACGCTATCCTCGATGGCTCTATCGACAAGGCAGAGACCAAGCAGATTCCTATCTTCGACTTCAAGGTGCCCACAGCATTGCCCGGCGTAGACCCCGCAATCTTGGATCCCCGCGACACCTATGCAGATGCTTCGGAGTGGAACACTAAGGCCGAGGATCTTGCAGGTCGCTTTATCAAGAACTTCTCGAAGTTCACCACCAACGAGGAGGGTAAGGCTCTTGTAGCTGCTGGTCCCCAGTTGTAATTTCTTGTAAAAAAGGGGCTATCTTTTGAGGCCTCAATCTAAATAGCGAATGGGAAATACCACTATTTCCCGTTCGCTTTTTTTTAGTTGTTAGTTATTAGTTGTTAGAGTTGCGCTCCGAGGGAGCGCAAGCTGAAGCAGAGGGGCATAAGGGGCACGAGGGGCACGAGGGGAGATAGACCGTAGGACATTAAGACCTTAAGACCATTACGAGGTCGGGTATCACATATTCTCTTACTCGTCTTACTGTCTTATTGGTCCTATCGTCTTAAAAATCTCTAACAACCAACAACTAAAAACTAATAACTAACAACTATCTTTCCTCTTTTTTTCGTATCTTTGCAACCGAAATAGATTAGACGATATAAAACACTAACAATATGGCAGGTAGTAACTTTGTAGACTATGTAAAGATTTTTGCACGCTCAGGACACGGTGGAGCTGGTTCGTGCCACTTCCGTCGCGAGAAGTTTGTCGCCTTCGGAGGCCCCGATGGTGGCGATGGCGGTAAGGGCGGTAGCATCATCTTGCAGGGCGACAGCCAGTATTGGACACTTATCCACCTTAAGTATAAGCGCCACCAGTTTGCCGAGGATGGCGAGAATGGCCACGGCGCACGCTCTACGGGTGCCGATGCCAAGGATATCATTATCCCCGTGCCTCTGGGTACGGTGGCCAAGCAGGTATTCACCGACGAGGAGACGGGTGAGACATATACCGAGGTTGTCGGCGAGGTTACGGAGCACGGCGAGCAACTTGTGTTGCTCAAGGGTGGTCGTGGTGGTCTTGGCAACTGGCACTTCCGCACCGCTACCAACCAGACACCGCGCTATGCACAGCCTGGCGAGGAGGGCAAGGAGGGCGCCTTTGTCCTTGAGCTTAAGGTGCTTGCTGATGTAGGCCTTGTGGGCTTCCCCAATGCGGGTAAGTCTACCTTGCTATCGGTGGTCTCGGCTGCCAAGCCTAAGATTGCAAACTACGCCTTCACCACCTTGGAGCCTAACCTCGGCATCGTCTCGGTGCGTGATGACCACTCATTCGTTATGGCCGACATCCCAGGTATTATCGAGGGTGCTCACGAGGGTAGGGGTCTTGGTACACGCTTCCTAAGGCATATCGAGCGTAACTCTGTTCTGCTCTTTATGGTGCCGGCAGATAGCGACGATATCGCTGCCGACTATGAGGTGTTGCTCGGCGAGCTTACGCAGTATAACCCTGAGTTGCTCGACAAGCGCCGACTGCTCGCTATCACCAAGTGCGATATGCTTGATGACGAGCTAATGGAGGAGATGAAGTCGCACCTGCCAGAGGGCATAGAGTCGATATTTATCTCGTCGGTAGCAAATATGAATATCACCCAGCTTAAGGATATGCTCTGGCGTGCATTGCAGGAGTAACCTATGCGCGATATTATATATAGGTATCGAAGTAGAAAAGAGCGTAAATCGAGTAATTTTTAAGATTTTTTAGACTTTTAGCTCCAAAAAATTTGCAGATTCAAAAAAAAGGAGTACTTTTGTGCACTCTTTCATAGGAGTAAAGGTTTAAGGTTATTGCTGTTGTAGCTCAGTGGTAGAGCACTTCCTTGGTAAGGAAGAGGTCACGAGTTCAAGCCTCGTCAACAGCTCACGAAAAGCAAGTGCTGCCCAAAGGGTAGCACTTGTTTTTTGTTTCCTACTGACGAGGGTTTAAGGAGTGGCCTCTAAAGCCCTCCTTCTCAAAGGAGGGTTTGGGTGGATTGTAAATATAACCCTGTGGGTGCTTCAGCACCCACGAGTTCAAGCCTCGTCAACAGCTCAAAGAATTAAAAGCAAGTGCCACCGCAAGGTGGCATTTGTCGTTTATGTATACTGCTATGCTTGCATAAAGCGGTATATATAAACGGCAAATTACCGCAACGCGGCTTGCTTTTAATTCTTTGACAGCGCCCCCGCGGCAGCGGTGAGGCAAGCCAAGCGTAGCGAAGGCAAGTCTCGTCAACAGCTCACTAATTTATCAAAAAAACCTTTGTCAAATTCTTTGATTTTCAATAAATTATTTCTACCTTTGTAGTAGAATGGGAGGTGTGCCTTGCAAAGTTTGCGGTCTTGGCGCAAAGGAAATACATTTTCACTTATTAAGCATTAGAAAGCAACACATTTAGTCTCTTAATTCAATAATTATTACTACCTTTGTAGTATGATGGATGATGCAACATCTATAAATCTATATCACAAAATTATTAGCTTTGTGAAAAACTAAAAATATGGCTAACGAATTCACTTGTATTACTCGCAAGATTGAGGTACACCTTCACAAGCATGGCGATAGCGATGAAGCAATCCAACGCTACAAAGAGGAGTACCGCATGTGGGATGATATCAATAACAACCTATACAAGGCGGCCAACCGCATTGTATCGCATTGTTTCTTCAATGACACTTATGAGTATAGATTGAAATTGCACTCTCCGCGCTTTCAAGAGATAGAGAAGTTGTTGAGCAACCCAAAGCGCAACAAGTTATCTGACGACGATATAAAGGAGTTGAAGGCAGAACGCAAACTATTGTTCTCTGATTTTAAGAGTCAGCGACAAACATTTTTGCGTGGAGGCATAGAAACTGGCACAAACCCAGAGCAAAACTCTACATACAAAGTTATTAGTAACGAATTTATAGATTGCATACCATCTGAAGTACTAACCAACCTCAACCAAAATATATCCTCCACATATAGAGAATACACACTGGATGTGGAGAGAGGTATTAGAACTATACCCAATTTTAAGAAAGGTATTCCTGTCCCGTTTTCCATAAAACAACACGGCGAGATTGCGTTGAAAAAGCGAGATGATGGTACTATCTATGTGCGCTTTCCTAAAGGTTTAGAATGGGATTTGAATTTTGGTCGTGATCGTAGCAATAATCGCGAGATTGTTGAGCGAGTATTAAGCGGACAATACGGAGTTGGCAATTCATCTATTCAAGAATCCAAGAACAAGAAACAATTTCTCCTGCTTGTTGTTAAGATTCCCAAAGAGAATAGAGTTCTAGACAAGGAGAGAATCGTAGGTGTGGATTTGGGAGTTAACACCCCACTCTATGCAGCACTCAACGATAACGAATACGGCGGTATGGGCATTGGCTCGCGAGAACAATTCCTAAAGGTGCGCGAGCGAATGAATGCGCAGAAACGAGAGTTGCAACGCAACCTTCGCCACTCGACAAATGGTGGACACGGTCGCTCGCAGAAACTCCAAGCACTCGACCGTTTAGAGGGCAAGGAGCGAAATTGGGTACATCTTCAGAATCATATATTCAGTAAGTCAATCATAGAATATGCTCTAAAGAACGATGCTGGAGTAATTCAGATGGAGCGATTAACGGGATTTGGTCGAGATAACAACGAAGAGGTACAAAACGAATATAAGTATATCCTTCGCTATTGGTCATACTTTGAGTTACAGACTATGATTGAGTATAAGGCGAAGGCGGCTGGTATCGAGGTTAGATATATCAACCCCTACCACACAAGTCAAACTTGTAGTTTTTGTGGACACTACGAAAAGGGGCAACGCATTAACCAACCAACCTTTATCTGCAAAAACCCTGATTGCACAAAAGGCAAGGGTAAGCAAAAGAGCAATGGAGCTTATGAGGGCATAAATGCAGATTGGAATGCTGCAAGAAATATTGCGAGGAGCAACGAATTTGTCGAAAAAAAGAAAAAATAGATTATCTTTGCAATCAAGAATAGTTCTTTGATATAGGATGTATATACGAATTTCAATTACCACCCCAATGGGGTGAGGGCGTGTTGGAGCGCCTTAGTTTGAGGTTTGATACTAAAAATTGAGATGATGGAGGTCATTTCGATAATCAAGCACTCAAAAAATCTACTTAATTTTTAAGATATATAGTTGGAGTTCACCATATTCCAACCAATAAGGTGCATGGCACTTCATTTTTAAGTGGATATCCAACACCTTGTAAATTGCATTTGTGATTTCTATTGGTGCATGGCACTACATTTTTAAGTGGATATCCAACGGTTAAATATGGCAACTAAAGAGATCAAGGGTGCATGGCACTACATTTTTAAGTGGATATCCAACTCAAATGGATGCAGCAACTATCACCCATAAGGTGCATGGCACTACATTTTTATGTGGATTTATCCCACTTCCCCGCCAAGGAAGTGGTTAGAGGGACACGAGGGACACAAGTGGCACAAGAGTCGGAGAACCGAACCATTTAATAACCTCTTCCTCAAAAAAAACATTTTAACCCATCGTAACTCATTTTAACCCAAAGCGCAGTTAATAGGGAATTTAGGAAATTAGAGAATTTAAGGAGGTTAGGGAGTGCGCTAACGACAATTATCCCAAACTCACTCGGTGAGCGAGTGCGGTGGTGGCTATGTGGCAACCCCGATACCGCCGAGAGGCATAATCTGCAAATAATCACAAATTTTAGGAAATATTTTGTGGCAAAGTTTGCGGGTTAGGAAAAAAGTGTTACCTTTGCCGCCGAATTAAGTACTTAATTATAACAAAAAGACGAAAATGAAAAAGGGTATTCATCCGGAGAATTATCGTTTAGTGGCGTTCAAGGATATGTCGAACGACCACGTGTTTTTGTGCAGGTCCGCCGTTTCGACAAAGGAGACCATCGAGGTGAACGGCGAAACCTATCCCGTGTATAAGATGGAAATCTCTAACACATCTCACCCCTTCTATACAGGTCAGATGAAGTTGGTAGACACCGCCGGTCGTGTGGATAAGTTTATGAGCCGTTACGCAAAGCGCTACGATAAGAAGAACAAGCAGTAATCGCTTGTTACTCCTAAGTTAGGAGAGGGTTGCACAAGTGCAATCCTCTTTTTTTGTAGTTTTTAGTTGTTAGTTGTTAGTTGTTAGTTGCGCTCCGTTGGAGCGCAGAAGGTTTTTTAAGACCTTAGGACTTTAGGACCTTAAGACCGTTACGAGGTCGGGTATCATATAGTCTTACTCGTCTTAGAAAAATCTCTAACAACTAACAACTAATCTCTAACAACTAAAAAAACGAATTTATAGCATTTTTCTTGGCGGGCTCGATTTTTTGTACTACCTTTGCAATGATAAAGCGGGGTGTAAAAACTCTCCCCACAATGTTAAACCAATAATTACTGGCTATGGACGATGGTTATCATTCCAAAAATAACAGCCGTATCGTATCTCAATACGATACCCTTCGTCTATGGACTCAAGCACGCAGATAGCCTGCGAGCTGAGTTGCTATTGGCACCACCTGCCGACTGCGCACGCAACTACATAGAGGGCAAAGCCGACATAGCCCTACTTCCCGCAGCCGTAGTTCCCCAGCTGAAAGATACCAACATCATTACCGACTACTGCATTGGTGCAGTGGGCGCAGTACGCACCGTAACGGTGATGTCGAATGAGCCAATATCGGCTATCAAGCGTATATGGCTCGACCCACACTCACGCACCTCGGTGCAGCTATGTGGCTATCTTGCTCAGCACAAGTGGCATATTGCGCCTGAGTGGCTTGCAATGACCGACTACAAGATTGTCGATACTCCGCAAGAGGGCGATGCCTACCTGCTTATTGGCGACAAGGTTTTTGGCTACGAAGGTCGCTTTAAGTATGTCTACGACTTAGCCGTTGAGTGGCGCGAGCTCACATCGCTACCCTTTGCCTTTGCTGTATGGGTGGCTCGCAAGGGCGTATCCTACGAGGTGATAGATGCCCTGCAACACGCGCTGACCTTTGGCGTGGAGCATATCTGGGAGGCTATCATGGAGCTTGGCTACACGGGCAACGATGGTGGCATCTCGGCCTACGAATATCTAACACGCAACATCGACTTTATCCTCGACGACGAGAAGCATAAGGCGCTTAAGAAGTTCTGGGACGCAGGACTCAAGGTAACGCCCCGATCCTATTAAAGAAGCCGTTGGGCGTAAGCCTTGCGACTTCTTACCTCCGACCTATGAGGCGTTCATTGTATTCCGCCTCAAGCAAGGCCCTGATAGGGCAAAGTTGAATAAATCGAATTAGGGGTACTAAGAGAGAGTGCAGACCCCAAGAATAAAACTTTTGGAGGGGATATGATTACAATTTATCTCAAGCAATACAACAAGATTATACGAAATGCCGATCCCGATCTCTTCGATGAGCTCGGCTTCGATGATATTCTCTGGATTGACCTTTTGGAGCCCTCAATCAAGGAGCAGAAGGCGGTGGAGAACTTTATGGAGCTAAGCCTTCAGACCAAACAGCAGGTCGAGGAGATTGAGTCTACATCAAAATACTCGGAGACCGAGAATGCCATTATCTCGAACTCCAACTTCTTCGTTCCTATGGGCGAGACATTCACCGTTGAGCCTGTGTCGTTCCTAATCTCTAACGAGGGTGTACTTGTGTCGATGCGTCAGGCCGAGTTCCGCACCTTCCGTGAGGCTGAGAAGCGTCTGCAGATGAACTACCGCTCATACTCGACAGGTTATCACATTCTTATCTCGTTGCTCGAGGTGCGCATCGACTACGATGCCGACCTTGTGGAGATGGTGGGCAAGCAGGTAGCGGCTGTGAGCAAGGAGATATCGAGCGGCTCGAAGATTGACAAGGAGGTACTCTACAAGATTAACGCCTTGCAGGAGAACACCATGTTGCTCCGCGAGAATATCTTTGATAGACAGCGTGTGCTCTCGTCAATATTGCGTTCGGAGCGCTTCCCCAACGATATATATCCCCGTTTGCAGCTGATGCTCAAGGATGTTAATTCGCTAATCAGCCACGCCGACTTTAGCTTCCAGCGTTTGGACTATATTCAGGATGCTGCGCTTGGTCTTATCAACATCGAGCAGAACGAGATAGTAAAGATCTTCTCGGTGGCAGCCGTAATCTTTATGCCCGCGACACTGGTGGCGAGTATGTACGGTATGAACTTTAAGTTTATGCCAGAGCTGCAGTGGGAGTATGGCTATCTGTGGGCAATAGCCTTGATGCTTATCGTGTCGGGCTTGACCTACTGGTTCTTCAAGTTTATGAAGTGGCTGTAGAGATTGAAAATCAACAAATCAATAAAATATCAAGGTTCAAATGAGAAAGATTTTTTCACTTTTAGCAGTCGCATCGCTACTCTTCGTGGCGTGCGAGACAGTATCTGAGGAGTATCCCTCATCTATCCGCCTCTCGAAGAGTGTGGTAGAGTTCGGCAATGCGGGTGGTACTCAGAGTGTTTCGTTTACCATCGAGAACTCTAAGGGTGGCAGTGTTACTGCCGAGGACAATGCCGACTGGGTGGATGCTGTGGTAGACTTCAACGCTGAGGTCGTCATCACCGTTGATGCCAACACAGGCGATGCTCGCGAGGCTTCGGTAACAGTAAACTACGAGTACGCCAAGGCCGTAAAGATTACCGTAAAGCAGAAGGAGGCAGGTAACAGCAACTTCGATGTGGAGTTTGAGGCAAAGCGTTTCGAGGGCATCTACTTCGGCACTGAGTACTCATCAACACCCAACTACTATGTTATCCTCTCGGATCGTGGTGCAGCATCTGATGGTTCACCCAAGGCAAACGGCACATACTACTTCTTTGATATGTACAACAAGAGCGCAGCTGACGAGGCGTGCCCCATCTTGCCAAACGGTAACTACACCTATGATACTAATAACAGCTATGCAAACCTTACTTTCAGTGAGGAAGGCAGCTGGTATGCCGTTATGGATGCCAATGGCGAGTATGCCAAGACAGGCGAGTATGTAAGTGCATCTGTATCAGTAACTGACAACAAGTTTGAGGCTATCGTTGAGCTTAAGTCAGGCGAGAAGCACCACATCGTATACGAGGGCAAGTTGCAGACCTCCATTGGACACATACTCTCAACATTCACCGAGGATGTAGAGTTTGCAGTAGAGGACGCGACCATCACAGCCAACCTCTATGGCGATAGCTACGAGGTGGGCCAGCAGAACTGGTTTGTCGAGGCTAAGAAGGGCGACGACCTCTTTATGATCGAGCTATTCAACTCAAGCACTGATTCTTGCGACGGTCTCTACCAGATGCTACCCGCCGAGAGTTCGGACTATGCTAACCGCTATCTCCCCGGTTTACTTGGGGAAGACGGTCTTGTAGGCTCGTGGTATGCTAAGCTAACCAATGGCGCAATTAAGGGTGATGTTATGGCACCTATCACCGAGGGTGTAATCCGCCTCGCCACTTCGGACAACACACTCACCATCGAGTACGGCTGTAAGGACGATGCCGGCAACAACATTACTGGCTCGGTATCGGGCAGTGTAACCGTTAAAGATTTACGCGAGTAACAACTCTAATCGGGTAAAAACTAAGGGAGATGACTAAAAAGCAAATTAGTCATCTCCTTTAGTTTAAGAGGTTGAATAAAAAGATGTAGTTTTAGGCTTGCGAAGCCCGAAAAACCGCAGTTTACTTTGGCGTAAATGAGGATTTTGAGGGCGAGCGTAACGACAAAATACACTTTTTATTCAGCCTCTTTTGTTTAGTAGTTATTAATCAGCTCATCGAGCTTTGGGATGCGCTCTTTGATGTATGTTTTTACTGTGCCTACCTCAGCTTCGTAGGAGCCTAAGGCTTGGAAGTTCATATGTACCCACTGGTCGAGAATTGGCCAACGCAGGAAGTTGAGTCTCTGCGACTCCTCAAGCAACGCCGCAGTATCTTCAACATATTCCAAAAGCGAGGCCTCGTCTATGCCATTGAGCTTTACCTCGTTCCATATAGAAATCAGCTCGTTACGGGCTGCCATATCCTCACGAACAATGCGGTTTACCATCTGCTTAACAGCATCGCTTGCGCAAGAGCCCTTTTCGTAATATATAAAGTCCGAAGCAGAGTTAATAGGATAGGTGCGGTAGTCATTCTCGAAGGCGAGGTCGTAATCCCATACCGGGCCTACATAGAACCTATCCTTAGCCCTATGCTTATACATATATACGCTCCAGTAGGTGTCGGTGTTGCCCGTAAACTCGCCAATAATAAAGTGTCTTAGGAAGCTATCCAAGTCGAGATATTTGCGATAGCCACTCTCCTCATCCGTATAGTTAGATGCAAATACCGAGCTCTCCATTAGGTTGAAGTAGTCCTCTATATATTTGCGCTGTTCGGCTGTAATCTTGTCATCATCAGGCGATTTAATAGTTACAGGTATGCCCTTTGTCGAGTAGAAATAGACATCCTCGCCCTCAGCATAGGCATCAATCTCGACAAGGTAGCCACCCGTAAGGTTGGTGCCCGAATTATCTGTCTCCTCCATCTCCTCGATATCGACACGGTTAGTGCGCACCTCAATCTGGTCGCATAGCTGATAGCAACCCTTGTATTCGCCATTGATAACGACATCTACAGGGTGGCAGAAGGGGGTATATTCCATACCAAGACGACGGCTAACCTCAAATGCCAAGATATTGCGCATCAAGGTCTTATCGCCGTGGTTGCTGAGCAGTGTCCACTTCTTCGCCGAGGCTGGAGCACCCAACGGACTACGCTTCTCGCTAAACTTCAGGCGATAGGGCTTCTTCTCGAAGTTCCAACTTGCATTGCCACGACCACGAATACCCGTTTCAGTGTCGGTAAGTAGCGATGTGCCCCCGTTCGAGATTATATGCACCGTGCTTGTAATCTCAACCTCCTTAGATGTAATCTCCTGAGCATTAGCGGTATTTATCACCACCGTAGGTAGGTTTGTCAGCTGATATAGTTGCTCGTCGCTACCTTCGCCCTCGTAGCCGAAAAACTCCAGCTCGGCAAGGTTGCAACGCTTATCGTTGGGCGTTACATAGCGCACATAGCGAAAACCGCGCGAGCAGTTGATTGTGGCGTATGTCATCTCGCGCTCAGGGGCACTCTCACGAATGATGTAGAGGGGCAGCGCATCGCTAAAGTCGGCGCTGTTTGCACCCTCGATAAGTGCCGTAACAACACGGCTCGGTTGTGTGATACGGGGTGAGTAGCCTACTTGGGTGATAATATGCTTCGTGCCAAGGTCAAGACCTACCCAAGTATTCGACCTGTCGAAAGAGGCGAAAAATGTGTCATAGTCGCCATCAAAAACACTCTCCTTGCCGTTTACGCTCTCGCTCTTGTTGCCTGAGTTGTAGTCCACCGAGTAGCGTGTGCCGATAATCGTGCCTGTGAGCTTGTCGCCATTGGTCGTGCTACCTCGCTTGTCGATTTTCAACGCATAGCAATACCTCTTGCCCGCCTCTAAGCTGAGCTTATTGTCGGTTGTAATGTAGTAGTTGCTGCCATTGACCACCGCACGAACAAGGTGTGTCGAGCCATTTATGCTCTGGGGGAGTACCAATGCACTAAACATATCCCCATCTTTGTAGGCCTTGATATCTGTTGGCGCACTCTCCTTAAGGCGAAGGTTGCCATTCACGAGATTGAGGTATGCCTCACGCTGGGTGTTGGTCACCGTTACACTCTTCTCTACAGCCTGCCACTCTTCCGCACTCCAGCCCTCGCCCTCGGTCAGGGTTATCTCGATAGAGGCAACCAAGGGGCTTAGCTCTATGCCTACACCCGCCTCGGTAGGTAAGATGCCACGCTCACGACCCCACATAAGTCTCGATGGTGCAAGACCCTCGCTCTGGTCGCTTGCCACCGAGAAGAAGAGGTTGCCAATATCGCTCACGCGCTTATGGGGCGTGTAGGCTATCAAATCAACCTTGGTATTCTTATTAAGGAAGTAGGCCTCCGCCTCCGATTGCCAGCTGTTGGTGGCTGAGCTATACTCAAAAGCGACATTATCCACCTGATTGCCACTCGCTGCCACGCCACCGGGGTTGTTGCCACTATAGTTTACGACATAGAGGCCCAATCTGTCGCCATCGGCGAACTCGGATACTATCTCGTTCTGGGCTATCGTAGGTTGAGCTTAACGACAATATCTCCCGACGGTCCAACATTTGGTTTATTCTCTGTTTTGTCGTCGTTACAACTTATGGCAAGGCCAACGGCAAGAATGATGTATAGAAATCTAAAAACTCTCATTTTTTTAATTTTTAGTCGCTCAATTATCGTGATTTACAAAGATAATAAAATAATATCGAACATTTGTCGCACGGAAGAGATATTTTTAAAAATATTTATTTTTATCAATCTATACACTATTGAAATAAATCTTTTATATTTGCACAATGAGAGGTGTGTATATAACTAAAAATTAGAGTATATAATATTAAAATAGCAGTTTATAAATGAAAAGATTCTTTACCCTATTTGGCATCTTCGCACTCATCTTTGCAGCTTGCGAGAATGAGAGTCCTGCACCTAACGAGGAGCTTACTCCAGAGATTACTGTTTCACCCTCAGGCATTGTTACTATGCCCGCAGTAGGTGGCGAGGTGGAGCTCAATTTTCAGATTATCAACCCCATCGAGGGTGCAAAGCTTGAAGCTACAGCCGATAGCGAATGGATTACCAATCTTTCGGTAGACGAGAAGGTTAGATTTAGCGTTGAGCGCAACCACTCGGATCAGCAGCGCATTGGCATCGTTACGCTTAGCTACCCCAATGCCGAAGCGTTATCTGTGGCCATTCAGCAGAACGAGGCCTTGGCATCGGGCGATGTGCGCATCTCGATCACCTCGGAGCGCAAGACCATCTTCGAGGCCGAGGGTGGCAAGGGCAAGGTAAGCTATATGCTTGAGACCGACGACGAGGGCGCTATGCCTGAGGTGGAGGCCGATGTAGATTGGATTACGATTGACAATATTTCGAGCGACAAGGTTGAGTATAGCGTTGCCCGCTCACTCTCGGAGGAGCGCCGTGTAGGCCATATAACCCTCTCATACTCAGGCAAGAGTGCCGAGGCCACAATCGAGCAGAAGGCAGCAGAACTTCTCCCCGTGCTTACGGCCAACGCCACCTCTATCCGCTGTGGCGAGAGCATCACATTTAGTGTTAGCTATGCCGAGGAGGATGTTACCGAGGAGGCTGTTATCTTCGACTACTATACAAAGAGCGAGGTAGATAACCCATATACCCCTGCGGAGCCTGCCGAGCGTGTATTCTACGCCACCTACAACAACCGCACATCGAAGGTGCTCACCGTAAATGTTATTCCGGAGTACACCCCTGAGCTTCCTGCCGACCCCCAACCCGAGAGCTACGACTTCAACCAGCGTATGCTTATCGTAGACCACACGGGTGTTGGCTGTGGCTACTGCCCCAATATGAAGTCTGCACTTAAGTCGTTGGAGGAGAACAGCGACTATGCCCATAAGTTCAACATCGTATACGCCTACTCGTACAGCTCTAACGAGGTATGCTACTCTTCGGCATCTAAGACCCTCTGGCAATACTATGATGGTGTATGTAGCACAAGCTATATGCCTCTTACGGGCTATCCCAGCGCTACATTCAATTTCTGCCGTGACTTCGCGGCAGCGCCTGGCCATATGGCATCAAAGGTCGATGAGTATTGGGTGGAAAATCCCACAGCATCGGTGGCACTTGCGGCAACCATCAACGAGGGTAAATATGTTGTAAATGTGGAGGTTAAGAGTGCAGTGGCTCAGAATATTCACATTGCTCTCTGGGCTTTGGAAGATGACATCTACGCCAAGCAGTCGGGCGGTAGCGCCGAGTGGATGAACAACCACCACAGCGTCTTGCGTGATGCTCTTACGGGTGTTTCGAAGAGCGATATTTCGGGTATCGACTTCGGCTATATGCAGGCCAACACCGCGAAGAGCAAGGTGCTGGAGTTTGAGCTCTTCGAGGCTACGGCGTGGAATAGAGATAACTTCAAACTTATCGCCATAATATCATCTCCCAACGAGGAGTTCGACAATCGCTACGAGGTGATTAACAGCGCAATGTGCGAGATTGATGGCGCAAAGGCTCACGAGTACAAAACAAAATAAAAACAGATTAATACCTAAAACATTATGAGAAAACTATTTGCACTTATTGCACTTGCAGCTGCCGTGTTCACAGCTTGCGAGGGCGACAACGAGGTTAACTACGACAACCTCAAAATCAAACTTTCGTCTGATTCTGTGATGAGCTTCGGCGTCGATGGTGGCGAGGGCGTTATCACCTATGAATTTGAGGAGATTAGCGATGCTACTCGCGCAAAGATGAAGTATCCAGCTACGGAGGCAGCAACTGCCGTAAATTGGATTACCGACCTTAAGGTAAACGCCCACTCGCTTGAGGTAACATTCAATGTTGCGGCCAACGAGGGCGGTAACCGCGAGGCTACCATCAAGGTTTGGTCGGGAGACCACAGCTTTATGGTGATGGTTAAGCAGGAGGGCCTTATTTCGGCAGATGTTAACTTCAATGCATCGTATGTAGGCGGTACCTTCTATGGTAAGTCTATCGATGGCGAGAAGCAGACCGAGGGTTTCAACTACTTCGTTATTCTCTCTGACACTCAGCCTGAGAGCATCAACACCGTACCTCAGTACGCTACGGAGTACCGTTTCGACATCTACGCCGACAAGTCGGCTGAGTTCAACAGCGAGTTGCGTATCCCCGTAGGCACCTACACCCTTGACCATCAGCGAACTGGCCGTGTTGGCACTATTGATGCGCATATGGATTGCAGCTACTACTACAGCTCAAGCAATGTAGCTACAGCATTCAAAACCGGCACATTGACCGTAACTGAGGAGAGCATTGTTGCCGACATTACGCTACTTAACGGCGAGACTCACCGCGTTGTATATAATGGTGAGCCCGTTATGTGCGACTATAGCCAGCCTACCTATGCTGATGTATATCCTGTGAGCCAGTACACCTCAACCGTAGAGTTTGATGTTACAGGCGGTTATATGTATGCATACTTCCGTGGCGACTGGTTTGGCACCGGCAACGATGTATGGTTTATGCATATGATTGAGACTAAGGCGGGCTTTAGCGGTGTATATATGCTCTTCAACTTTATCGTTCCCAAGTCGGCTGGTGGTTATAGCAATAAGACAGGCTTTGTTGGCGAGTACAAGCTCTCAGACCCCACCCAGTCGCTCGACTACACCTTCCCTGCGGGTCGTTTGCGTGATGATAGCACGCAGCTCAACGCTTGGTATCTCTATTGCGTAAATGGTCAGATTGATATGTCTAAGGCAGCACCTATCAAAGATGGTACTATCAAGGTTGAGAGTGTTGATGGCGACACAGTTATTACTGTTGATGGTATTGACGATGCCGGCAACGATATCAAGGGTACATTCCGAGGCATTGTTAACGAGATGGTAGACCAGAGCCAATATTAGTCGATAACGAGATTATAGCGTATGAAAAAGTTTTTATCGGTGCTTGTTGTAGCCCTTGTCGCACTTGTAGCGTGCGACAAGGAGCCAAGCGCTGAGAACTATACCGTTACATTTGCCGAGATTAGCTGCTCTGCGGAGAGTAGCACGGCAACTATTACCACCAAGCGCCCTACGGTGATGCTCAACGGCACAGCCGTAGATGTTGAGGAGTCGGCGATTGCGCTAATCCTTCGTAAGGCAGATGACGAGCAGATTCTGACCGGGTTTACAAGCGATGGCGACAATATCACTTTCGCACTCCTCGACCTTGAGGCCGAAACGCACTATGCTGTAAAGTTGCAGTACGATGGTGGCTCACGTGGCATATTCCTTAGCGATGAGGTGGAGTTTACAACCACTCAGGCTGAGGTGCCCGTGCCCGATACAAAGTTCGAGATTCTAAGCTCGGCAACCGTTGAGATTGGTGCAGAGGGTGGCGAGGTTACCGTAGAGTACCTCTTGGAAAATCCCAAGGAGGGCGTAGAGCTTGAGGTGTCAGCCACTGCGGAGTGGATTGCCGAGAGCACAGCTGAGGCTGGCGAGAATAGATTGAGCTTCGTTGTGCAGGCCAACACCGCCGAGGAGTTGCGCTCGGCCGCTATTCGCCTAAAGTACGATAGCATCGAGCACGAAGTTACGATAAATCAGGCGGCTGCCGAGCCTGAACCTGAGCCTACTGCAACCGAGTTGCCCTATCTTTCGGGCAACTACTTTGGCAATCAGTATGGCGCAACCGAGACCGATTACAACTACTCGGTAGTCCTTGCAACCATCGAAAATTGTGTAGATATAATCTCTGGCGAGCAGTATGTCTATCCCTATAACACCTACCTCTATCTCGACCTCTATGCAGATAGCCCCTCGGCAAACTACAATGTTGAGTTTACTATCCCTGAGGGTGAGTATCATCTCGATTTGGAGTGCAGTTCTACGGCAGGCACGCTCGGTGGCGAGTATACTATGCTCTATATCGCTGACGAGGTGGAGGGCGTAGAGATTCACTTTGTAGATGGTGTGGTAAAGGTTAGCGCCGAGGGTATTGAGGCACGCTTTACTGACGAGGCGGGTAATAGCTATGAGTATACCTGCCCAACAGCCACCGTTGACAACAGCAAAAACTTCGTAGGCGTGGGTATGCACGGCGAGTTCTCGACACTTGAGGGTGATTTGGCTATACCCTTCGATGATGGTGCGCTCTATGCCGAGGGCTACGGCGACTACTATGTCGTTGGCAAGGATTTATGGACACTCTATGTCGATGACTACGCTACGGGCCACGGCTTTGTCTTTGAGGTACTTACACCCCTTAGCGATGAGCTTCCTACGGGCGAGTTCACCATATCGAGCGACCTTAACTTGGAGCGTATGGCACTGCCCGGATATGTAGATGGCTACGGCGATACTATGTGGTCTTGGTATTACTACTACGATGAGAGTGGCGAGATTGCAGGCCAGGCACCTATCGTTGAGGGAAGTTTCACAATTGTCGATAATGGCGATGAGACCTTTACCGTCTCATTCGACCTCGTTGATGATTGTGGCAATAGCATAACTGGCGAGTGTGTAGCATATTTCGAGTACTACGACTTCGATACGATGTCTACTCGTGCAACAATCACCCCTCGCACAGCTAAACCTGCACGCAAATAGGGCTTATGAAGAGAGTACTGTCTATTATGGTCGCACTCCTCGTTATCGGGGCGTGCGACCCTGATATTGTCCCTCTGCCAGATGATCCCCAACCGGAGCAACCAGTGCCAACACCCGACCCTGAGCCTGACCCTGACCCTGACCCTGAGCCTGAGCCTGAGCCCGACCCCGAACCAAATAATCCGCTTTCGACCCTTAAGGGCGATATCGAGGTTGTCTTCTCTGCGGATAGTTCGCTGGCCTATGCCGACTGCTTTGGCGACTACTACTCTACGGGGCTATATATGTGGGGCTTCTACTTTATGGAGTTTACCGCAAAGGTGCAGCTCTATATCGAGGTGATGTGTCAATCCAACGAGTTGGAGATACCGACAGGTGTGTTTAGCGCCACCGATGACAAAGCAAGTGATGGGGCACTGCTTATAGGTTGTGTCGAAGAGGATGTAGATGGCCTCTATGATGCCTATTCGTGGTATACGCAGTTGGCCACCGAGAGCCAAGAGGCTGCCACAGCACCCATTGTCGATGGCGTGATGAAGATATCGTATGACGAGGCAAGTGATACATATAGCGTTACGCTCGACCTCAAGGACGATGCCGACAACTCAATTACGGCACACTACGAGCACCGTATAATATTGGAGGATTTTAGAATGTAAAATTAGGTAATGATGCAAAAAGTGGCGTTTTTTGCATCATTACTGTTATTAGTTGTTAGAGTTTTAAGACAATAAGAGCTTATGACTTTAAGACCTTAGGATTTTTCTCCTATCGTCTTTTCGTCTTACTTGTCCTATCGTCTTAAAAATCTCATTGCTCATTCAAAAACTACTCTGTCCACCAAGATATCGTGCTTGTCGGTGGGTAGCTCATCGAATATCTGACAGCCAAACGCAACACCCACTTTATAGGCGCTAAAGCCTTCGAGCGACATATATTTATCGTAGAAGCCACCGCCACGACCAAGACGCGCACCAGCGAGCGTGAAGGCGCGCGCAGGAACGATGATAAGGTCTATCTCTCGGGGTGCTACCTCATCATTGCCAATAGGCTCCTCGATGCCGTAGGCGCCAACCACGATGCGGTCGGGCGAGTAGTCGTAGAAACGCATTATATCGCCCTCGACACGCGGAACAACTATGCGCTTGCCCAACTTCAGCCAGCGCTCCAAAATCTCCTTGGTGGGCACCTCGTCGGGCATAGCGACAAAGGCCGCCACACACTGAGCCTTATGGAAGCTATCGAGAGCCTCCACTCTATCGAATATCGAGCGTGCTTCAGCCATTCGCTCCTCAGGGCTTAATGACTTAATTCGCTGTCGTACCTCGCGGCGAATATCACTTTTTTCCATCATAATCCAAACTTTTTCTCATTTTACATAGTAAAAAGGGCGTTTCGCTATTGCAAAGTTACAAAGATTTGCTAACTTTGCATAGCTTTATGCCGTGTTTTATGCACGGTGGCGCCCATCTTGTTAAGGATAGGTGCGCTTCGAGGGACATTGTACGCAAACAAAACTATTTACAAATATAACTTAATTTATTACACTATGAGCTGTTTCCTTATTAATTCATCGTTGGGAAAGAAGTTGGTTATGAGCATCTCGGGTTGCTTCCTTGTGCTCTTTATTCTTTTCCACATGGCAATGAACCTCACCATGCTCTTTAGCTGGGAGGCTTACAACGCAATTTGCGAGTTCCTTGGTGCCAACTGGTACGCTCTCGCAGGTACTGTACTTTTGGCTGCTGGCGTTGCTGTACACTTCATCTACGCCTTCATCCTCACCATCGACAACTACCGTGCTCGTGGTAAGCAGCGCTACGCTGTAACCGTTCAGGAGAAGGGTGTATCTTGGGCTTCTAAGAATATGCTCGTGCTCGGCGTTATCGTTATCCTCGGTCTTGGCTTGCACCTCGTTCACTTCTGGTCGAAGATGCAGTTGGTTGAGATTATGGGTATGCACAACTCACTTGTTGCGGACTTCAATGTAGCTCCTACCAACGGTGCTGCCTTGATGATGATCACATTCTCTAACCCCATCAATGTAGTTCTCTACCTTGTATGGTTTGCAGCTTTGTGGTTCCACCTCACTCACGGTGTATGGTCTATGTTCCAGACCGCAGGTTTCGCTAACGACACTTGGTATCCCCGCCTCAAGTGCTTGGCAAACATCGTTGCTACACTCGTCTTCCTCGGCTTTGCTGTCGTAGCTGTTTACTGCTACTTCGTTAGCACACCTCAGCTTATTGAGTCAATGCTCGCATAATCTGTCGGGTAAAAGTTAATTTTGGATAACAATAAAAACTATATATATTATGGCTTATAAATTAGATGCTAAAACACCGGCAGGCCCATTGGCTGAGAAGTGGAGCAACCATAAGGCTGCCATTAAGGTCGTGAGCCCCGCAAATAAGCGTAAGTTGGACATCATCGTTGTCGGCACCGGTCTTGGTGGCGCTTCTGCAGCTGCTTCACTCGGTGAGCTTGGCTACAATGTGAAGATCTTCTGCATCTCTGACTCACCTCGTCGTGCTCACTCTATCGCTGCACAGGGTGGTATCAACGCTGCAAAGAACTATCAGAACGACAACGACTCTATCTACCGCCTCTTCTACGATACCATCAAGGGTGGTGATTATCGTGCTCGTGAGGCTAATGTATATCGTTTGGCTGAGGTTTCTAACCTCATCATCGACCAGTGCGTAGCTCAGGGTGTACCTTTCGCTCGTGAGTACGGCGGTTTGTTGGCTAACCGTTCATTCGGTGGTGCTCAGGTATCGCGTACCTTCTATGCTCGTGGTCAGACCGGTCAGCAGCTCTTGCTCGGCGCTTACTCTGTTTTGAACAAGGAGATCGCAGCAGGCTCTGTTAAGTCATATCCTCGTCACGAGATGTTGGATATCGTTATCGAGAATGGCGAGGCTTGCGGTATCATCGCTCGTAACCTCGTAACTGGTGAGATTGAGCGCCACGGTGCACACGCTGTGGTTATCGCTACTGGTGGTTACGGTAATGTGTTCTTCCTCTCTACCAACGCTATGGCATCTAACGGTTCGGCTGCCTTCCAGTGCTACCGTAAGGGTGCAGGCTTTGCTAACCCCTGCTTCACACAGATTCACCCCACTTGTATCCCCGTACACGGTACTCAGCAGTCGAAATTGACCCTTATGTCTGAGTCGTTGCGTAACGATGGCCGTATCTGGGTACCCAAGAAGATGGAGGATGTTGAGGCTATCCGCAAGGGCACTAAGCTTCCTTCGGATATCGCTGAGGAGGATCGCGACTACTACTTGGAGCGTCGTTATCCCGCCTTCGGTAACCTTGTTCCCCGTGATGTTGCATCACGCGCAGCTAAGGAGCGTTGCGACGCTGGTTTCGGCGTAAACGAGACAGGTTTGGCAGTATTCCTCGACTTCAAGACCGCTATCGAGCGCTTGGGTAAGGAGACTATCAAGCAGCGTTATGGCAACCTCTTCGATATGTACGAGGAGATTACCGATGTTAATCCCTACGAGCAGCCTATGCAGATCTTCCCCGCTGTTCACTACACAATGGGTGGTATCTGGGTAGACTACAACCTTATGACCACTATCCCCGGCTTGTACGCTATTGGTGAGGCTAACTTCTCAGATCACGGCGCTAACCGTCTTGGTGCTTCTGCTCTTATGCAGGGCTTGGCTGATGGTTACTTCGTATTGCCCTACACCATCGGTGATTACCTCGCTAAGAAGATTCAGGCTCCCAAGATCGACACCACAACTAAGGCCTTCGATGAGGCTGAGGCAGGTGTTCGTGCTCGTATCGAGCGCTTGTTCGCTATCAAGGGTAACCAGTCTGTTGACGATATCCACAAGCGTTTGGGCCTCATTATGTGGGACAATGTAGGTATGGCGCGTACCAAGGAGTCTTTGGAGAAGGCTATCGTTGAGATTCAGGCTCTTCGCAAGGAGTTCTACAGCGATTTGAAGCTTGTTGGCGACAACGAGTCATTCAATGTTGAGTTGGAGAAGGCACTCCGTTTGGAGGACTTCTTGGAGCTCGGCGAGCTTATGGCACGCGACGCCTTGAACCGTGAGGAGTCTTGCGGTGGCCACTTCCGTTCTGAGCACCAGACCGAGGATGGCGAGGCATTGCGTCACGACGACAAGTTTGCTTATGCTGCCGTTTGGGAGTACAAGGGTCGCGATGAGGTTCCTGAGATGACTATCGAGCCTTTGGAGTACGAGTTTGTACACCGCGCACAGCGTAACTATAAGGACTAAACTTTTTGGCGTAACACTTTAATAAAACTGAAATTATGAATTTTACATTAAAGATATGGCGTCAAAGAGACGCTAAGTCACAGGGTGCTTTCGAGACCTATAAGGTAACGGATATCTCGGCGGACACCTCGTTCCTCGAGATGATGGACATCCTGAACAACAACCTTATCCACGAGGGTAAGGAGCCCGTTGCTTTCGACCACGACTGCCGCGAGGGTATCTGCGGTATGTGCTCTATGCACATCAATGGCCACGCTCACGGTCCTTCACAGGCCGTAACCACTTGCCAGATGTATATGCGTAAGTTTAAGGATGGCTCAACCATCACTATCGAGCCTTGGCGCTCGGCTGCCTTCCCCGTAATCCGCGACCTCGTTGTAGACCGTGGCGCTTACGACAAGATTTTGCAGGCTGGCGGCTTTATCTCGGTTCGTACCAACTCTGTACCCGATGGTAACGCTATTCCTATTCCCAAGGCTGATGCCGACGAGTCGATGGATGCAGCGGCTTGCGTAGGTTGTGGTGCTTGTGCTGCAACTTGTAAGAATGGCTCTGCAATGTTGTTCGTTGCTGCTCGTGTATCGTCACTTGCGAAGTTGCCTCAGGGTAAGGTAGAGGGTGCACGCCGTGCTAAGGCTATGGTTGCTAAGATGGACGAGCTCGGCTTCGGTAACTGTACCAACACTGGTGCTTGCCAGGCTCAGTGCCCCAAGTCTATCTCTATCGCTCATATCGCTCGCCTCAACCGCGAGTTCCTGGCAGCTAAGCTCCAGGACTAAGCCTTTAGAGCAATAATTTCGCAAGAGAGGGCTGACCTTTGCGGGTCAGCCCTCTCTGTTTAGTTGTTAGTTGTTAGAGTTGCGCTCGGCACGAGCGCAGAAGTATTTTTAAGACCATTAGGACTTTAAGACCTTAGGACCAATACGAAGTCGGGCATCATTAGTCTTACTCGTCTTAATTGTCTTACTCGTCTTACTTGTCTTACTTGTCCTATAAAACTCTAACAACTAATAACTAACAACTCCTCTATTGCTCTACCCATATTAGCTTTGTCGTGTCGTAACCTCGGTGTCTTGCGATATTGAGTATATGGTCGAGCGTGGTTTGTGGTAACGAGGGTGTGCGCGAGAGTATCCATAGATACTTTGGCGAGTGGCTACCCACAAGCGCCCACTCATAGTCGGGGCCAAGAGCGAGGATGTTGTAGTCGGAGTAGAAGAATAGGAAGAACGATACACGCAACTGCCCCGTATGCTTGCCCGCCTTGGCCTTACCTATAGATGTGTGTGGCTTGCCTGTTGAGGTGTCGAGGCCTGTGTTGCGCACCTCGACCTTGCCATCGGGGTGGAGGGTATAAAATGCCTCGCACTGCACCATATTACGCTCAAAGCGGTGGTCGTAGCGTGCAAGCTCATACCAACGCCCCATATAGCGTTTAAGGTCAAAATCTGTTACCGTGCGCCTATCAATCATCTCATCTTGAGCGCTACATCCTATAGCAACTGCCATCGCCATAAGAGTCAAAATATATCCTTTTTTCATAGTATTAGGTTTTCCCAAAAGGAGTGCACAATTAGTGCCAGAGCGTATGACATTTGTAGGCTATTACTATGTATAATTAGCAAAATTAGGCAAATAGTTGGTCTATTAAGTAGAAAAATCTTGCGATTGCACAATTTTTATTTTTCGGTTTGCGTTATATTGGCACGAGTATTGCAAATTACTCAATCAGCTACGCTGCAAGGCGTAGTTAGGTTTCTTCATTTATTTAAGTTTGGGTTAGTAGTTTTACAGAATTTGTTTCTGGAACACAGGGAGCCGTCGTGAGACGCCTCCCTGTTGTTTTTTCCCCAGAAACAAACCTGTAAAACTACTGACGATTCTCGCGGTGTGGCAGAGTAACCTGCGAGGTGTGATGTCTGGCGCGTTGCGTTGCAACATATAGGCTGTGAGGTATCGTTGCCATTTGTGAGCAAGCTCCCACGGCACGATACCTCACAGCATACGCCTATGGCATCCGCCAAACATCACCACTCTACGCTCTGCGCAAACCTTAAAGAACGTTAGTAGTTTCTAAAGGTGTTCCGCTTGCGCTCCACAAAAGAGTTAATGGAATTTGTTTCTGGAAGGCGAGCGGCAGCCACAGACCCCCCAATATTATTTAATATTGTATTTCTCCTCCATATGTGCGATGAAATATTCTGCAGCCTTTGTTCTTGTTATCAAAGAGTTAATGAATTGTAGGAATATTAAATCTATTAGTCCAACCACTATGATGACAATGCCAACTAATACTCCAACCATCATCCCAGTAGTTCCGCTTAGCGTTGCGAAGAGACTGAATAGTACTGCTATACCTCCAAGACAAATTGGTACAAGCACAAATATAATTCTATAAAACTGATATAAAATATTAAGACCTTTTGAGGCTGTCCTTTTTACGCGTAACATCGGTTTGTCTTGGATGCTTAAATTCTCGCTCATAGTAATATTTATTAAGTTAAACAATAAGTGTCTATGCCACAGACGGCAACCGTTTAACTTAAATCAGGAGAATACCTAAAAAAAGAAGCGTGAGTAGTGCCTATCGGAAGAAGGGACGACCAAGTACCCACACGAACATAAGCACACCCACGCCATAAGGCGTGAGCATTTAATGTGCCTATTGTCTGTTCGTTTAATAATTTTGGTCGTTTTACTTCACGAAACAATAGCCCTAAATGCCATCTAAAACACTGCGTATTCCGCAATGATACTACAAATATACAAAAATTTCCCAACAAGCAAAGAATTGTTTAGTGTTTATGTGGCAGCTACAGAAAACTCCCGCCTAATTCTTTGTTTTTGATATCTAAAGTATTTTGCGTAACTTTGTATTATTGAACAAAACATTATCAGTTGACTATGAGAACTATTTTTACCATATTAGTTGGCGTTGTTGCAATGGTGTGTACGGGATGTGAAGTTGATGACACCGAGCTTACGAATCACAAAACATATACTCTTTATGAGGATATATCAGCCCTTGAGATATCAAATGGCGTGGATGTTATCGTGGACGATGCTCTGCCTCATAACCAAGTATATGCCTTGACAAATGCTAAAAATTTCAATAGGTTGAGCGTTGAGGTTAATGACGGCACACTACATATTGGAGTATCAACATCTATATTTGGCTTTAATCGTTGTTTGGTATATGTACCTTCAGTTGCGTATGAGAGTGTTGCGTTGAAAGGCGGTAGCGATTTCTCGTGGGACAGCTGCAATAGTGATGTATTATCTATCTCAGTATCAGGTGGTTGCGACTGTTATATTAAGGGTGTCGCACAGAAACTAAGCATTGATTCCTCAGGAGGTGCAGATACCGAGTGCGGCGAGCTGGAGGCTGAGGATGTAACCATCAACGCATCTGGAGGCTCTGATATTGATGCTGTAGCCAACAGTACACTCTCATTAACAGCATCGGGTGGTGCGGATATACACATCAAAGGCAATCCCCAAATTGTACATTGGGATGTATCAGGCGGCGCGGATATTGAGTTTAATTAGGTTATACATTAAAGTTATACAACCCTTGGGTTGGTAGTTTTACAGAACTTGTTTCTGAGGGTGATAGGCGGCAGTTGTGAAAACTCCCGCCTATTTTTTAGGGAATTTAATGAGTGTAGGGAATATAAGGAATTTAGTGATTTTAAGGAGTTTATGGAATGTAAGGTGTACAGGGATTTATGTTTGGTTTTAAATCTCCAAGTTCACTAATCTCCCTAAATTCCCTAAATTCTCTTTATATCTCTTGCGAAACAGCGTCAAAGTCGCTATATTTGTGTAAACATTCCATCTATGAGCGACAACACCTTAATAAAGCGACAAGGCGATTATCACAATCTGATATGCTATCGTAAAGCAGAATTGATTTACGATATAACATATCATTTCGCACATTCTGCTTTTGGTGTTGGCGATCGCACAATAGACCAAATGGTACAGGCAGCACGCTCGGGAAAGCAAAATATTGTTGAGGGGAATGCCGATTTCGAGACCTCGATAGAGATGGGCATCAAGCTAATAAATGTTGCAAAGGCAAGTTTTGCAGAGCTTTTGGCAGATTATGAAGACTATCTGCGTATTAATGAGTATGAGCAATGGTTGGAAAATTCGGAGCAATATAGTGCGATGCGTAAGCTCGGTAGAGATGGCGACAATCCGCAGATAGTCGAAATTGCAAAATCACGACCTTTGCATACGGTCGCAAATATGGCAATTATACTCCTCAAACAGGAGGACTACCTTCTACATCAATTGCTTCAATCCTTGAGCGATAGCTTTCTGCAAGAGGGCGGGTTTCGAGAGAAGATGTTTAGAATGCGCCTACAACAAAAAAATAAGACACAGCAATAAACAAGAGGCTGACCCGTGGGTCAGCCTCAACTGTTGGTGTTCGCCCTATCGTTACAGCAACGCCTCGATGGCGTTGGCTACAACTGCCATATCGGTTGTTGGCTCAAAGCGGGCTACTACATTGCCATCGCGATCAACGAGGAACTTTGTGAAATTCCACTTGATATCCGACTTCGAGGCGTAGTCGGGGTCTGCCTCCGAGAGCATCTTATCGAGGATGGGCGTGAGCTTATGATCCTTGTCGAAGCCACCGAAGCCCTTCTCTGCTTTAAGATAGGTGTAGAGGGGCGACTCATTTGCGCCATTTACCTCGATCTTCTTGAACTGGGGGAATGTCGTGCCATAGTTGAGCTGGCAGAACTGCGTTGTCTCGGCATCGCTCTCTGGCGACTGGTTGCCAAACTGGTTGCAGGGGAAGTCAAGAATGGCGAAGCCACGCTCCGAAAAACGCTTGTTGATAGCCTCCAAATCGTCGTACTGGGGCGTAAAACCGCACTTGCTCGCAGTGTTCACCACAAGCAGAACCTTACCCTTGTAGTCATCAAGCTTTACGGGGTTGTTGCCCTGTGCCATCACCTCGATATCGTAAATTGACTTTTTGCTCTTTGTGCCGCAGCAGCAGCTCTTCTTTCTAATCTCCATAGTTATATACTTTTATTTATTATTATTCTTTGTTATATAATCAAATTTTATTCCGATGCAAAAGTACAAATAAATTCTGAGCTATAAACATTTTTAGTCAAAATCATTAATCATATATTTTTATAGTGCTATAAGCGGAAAATATAGCCTCAATAAAGACCTCTTCTTAAACTGATGCTCTCGGCAGATATATTTTATAGCGAAAGTGTTTCGCTAATCCTTGATGATAAAATTTGGCGATTATAAACAAAAGGATACATTGACAACAAAAGAATAGCACAGCTATTAGCAAAGTAACTTGCCATAGTGTGCTATTCTTTTGTTGTTGCGTAACGCTCTGACTGCTACCATTATCTGACCTACCGGTCGAAACATTAATAGTTTGTGATTATTTATCATCGTTGCAAGTGTACTCCGTCAAATTGTCCGATACCAATTGCTCTAACTCCGCGCGATATTTTGCCTCAGCCACTGCACCACGACGACGAGCTTCCTCGCCCGCTGCATGCATCAACGCCTTCAGTTGCTCATCCGTAGGCTCCTCAACACTTGTGAGACGATATTTTTTCAACTCTTGCTCCGACATAATGAGAATTATTTATTATCGCAAAGTTAGCAATTATTAAGCAAAATACAAAAGCGCACTCTATTTTCTTGCTCAATCAAAAAAATTTCTTAATTTTGTAATGTCGGGGGTATGCTCTCGGCAGAGATATTTTTTTGGTGAAAGTGTATTAGCTTTTATCCTTGAACGAAAATTGTAATACTACGATTTATTGCGAACTTTGAATATAAAGCGCTTGTCGAATAGATTATTAACCAATAAATTTTATAACTATGAGAAGTAATTCAGAATTGAGAAAGGATGCAAGAGCTACAATGTCGGGCAACTGGTTAGATGGTGTAGTGATTTCGCTTGTTTCGATGTTGATGATGTGCCTTGTGGCATCGCCACAGATTGTAACAGCCGAAGGCTCTGTTTCGGGCAATGTTATCTATATGCTCGCCTATCTCTTTATTGGTGCGCCAATTAGCTATGGTCTCTACTTTGCCTTTTTGAAGTTCTGCCGTGGTGCAGAGCTAAAGGTCGAGAACCTCTTTGGGCTCTTTAACTCTAAATACTATATAAAGAGTATCTGTCTCTATTTGCTAACTTCAATATATACATTCTTATGGAGTCTGCTCCTTGTGATCCCCGGTATTATTAAGGGCTTGTCGTACTCAATGGCACCCTACATTCTCCTCGACAACCCAGAAATCACAGCCGAGGAGGCTATCTGCCGTAGTATGGAGATGATGCGTGGACACAAGATGGATCTCTTCCTGATGGGCCTTGGCTATGCGGGTCTTGCTATCCTATCGTGCTTCATGCTCTGCATTCCACTCTTATGGCTCGCACCATACTATGTTACTGTAATTACAAAGTTCTATGAGGATCTCAAGGCCGAACAAGTCCGCGAGATACCAATTCAATAAATCCAAAAGTTGTGGGAGATGACTAAAAAGCAAATTAGTCATCTCCTTATGGTTTAAGAGGTTGAATAAAAAGATGTAGTTTTAGGCTTGCGAAGCCCGAAAAACCGCAGTTTACTTAGGCGTAAATAAACTCTTGATTTGCCAACCTTAAATATCTATTTAATTATCAATTTATTACTTACTAATATTATGATTG
>SUZB01000031.1 GCA_015060115.1 Rikenellaceae bacterium
TTCGGACAGATAACGGGCTTGTAGTTCGCGTCTCATAATTATTTATTTTATGAGTCAACTTTTTTCCGTACAAGACAATTCTCTAACCTCCCTACCCCAAAATACCCACCTTACCCATAAAAAAAATCTCCTTTGACGCAACTTGTCAAAAAGCGGTGGTTACTTTGCATCGTGAAACAAAGAGTAAACCTTTTAAAACCTTAAACACGATGGGAGTAAACTACACAATTGAGTGTCGCAACTGCGGAGCGCATAGCGAACACTACGCCTACACAAACCTGCGCACTATGCGCTACGACAATATTCAGGAGGCGATGCATATCGATACCGAGTATGCCATTCGTTGCCCCGTATGTCGCTCAAGGCTCAATACTTCGGAGGATGAGTTTAAGAGCCAAGTAAAGATGGTCTGCGTGGCATAGGCTCTGCTTATTGAGATATAAGAAAAAAGTAGGGCAAATGTTTCGCTCTTTTCGAAAAAAGCACTAACTTTGAGAGATAAAAATTATGTATAAGAGTAAAACGAAATAAAATGGTAGATATAGGTTATCAATTAGAGGATTTTTCCGTAAAGACAGAGGCAGGCGTAGATTTTACATTGGCCGACCTCAAAGGTTCGCCTACGGTGCTATACTTCTATCCCAAGGACAACACATCGGGATGTACGCTTGAGGCAAAGAGCCTGCGTGATGGCAAGGAGGAGTTGAAGCGTAGAGGTTACAAAATTGTTGGCGTTAGCCCCGACTCGGTTAAGTCGCATCAGGGATTTTGCGCAAAGCACGAGCTTAACTTTACGCTTTTGGCCGATACCGACCACACGCTCTCGGAGTCGATGGGCGTATGGCAGCTAAAGAGGATGTACGGTAGAGAGTATATGGGCATCGTGCGCACAACATTCCTTCTTGACGACGCGGCCCGCGTAACACACATTATCAATAAGGTCGATACGAAGGATTCGTTTGGTCAGATTGTTAAATTGTTGGATAAATAAGATAAAAGAGATATAACTATGGCAGAGAAAGTACAGGTGAATGCCGATAAGCTCAAGGTGCTGTCGGCAGTGATGGATAAGATTGAGAAGGACTTCGGCAAGGGCTCGATTATGCGTATGTCGGCCGACTCGGTAGCCGATGTTCAGGTTATCCCCTCAGGCTCAATCACACTCGATATGGCGTTGGGCGTAGGTGGCTACCCCAAGGGTCGTGTAATCGAGATTTTTGGCCCTGAGTCGTCAGGTAAGACAACCCTTGCTATTCACGCTATCGCCGAGGCGCAGAAGGCGGGCGGTATTGCAGCGTTTATCGATGCTGAGCACGCCTTCGACAGCTACTATGCGCAGAAGTTGGGCGTAGATATCGACAATCTGCTTATCTCGCAGCCCGACAATGGCGAGCAGGCGTTGGAGATTGCCGACTCGTTGATTCGCTCGAGCGCTATCGACATCATTGTTATCGACTCGGTAGCGGCACTTACGCCTAAGGCGGAGATTGAGGGCGATATGGGCGATTCGAAGATGGGTCTTCAGGCACGACTTATGTCGCAGGCATTGCGTAAGCTTACGGCATCAATCTCTAAGACCAAGACTGTCTGCATCTTTATCAACCAGTTGCGCGACAAGATTGGCGTTGTCTATGGCAACCCTGAGACCACAACGGGTGGTAACGCCCTGAAGTTCTATGCCAGCGTGCGTATCGACATCCGCCGTACCTCGGTTATCAAGGATGGCGACGAGCAGCTCGGCACACGCACTAAGGTTAAGGTTGTGAAGAACAAGGTGGCACCTCCGTTCAAGAAGGCTGAGTTCGACATTATGTTTGGCGAGGGTATCTCGAAGATGGGCGAGATTATCGACCTCGGCGTAGACTACGAGATTATCCGTAAGTCGGGCTCGTGGTTCTCGTATGGCGACAAGAAGATTGGCCAGGGCCGCGATGCCGTTAAGGAGGCATTGAAGAACGACCCCGCACTAATGGAGGAGATCGAGCTTCGTGTGCGTGAGGCTATGCGTGAGGGCAGAGAGTAGCCCTCTTCGAAGAGTAACTATTTAACGAACAATAACCCAAACACGGCTACCCAAGGTGGGGTAGTCGTGCTTTGGCATATACTATATAGGTATGGAGTATACACCGCAAGACGAGATTCTGATTGAAGAGAAGTGGCAAGAGTTGGCCGAGGCGTGCAAGACGAATAAGGTATGCCGTCGTGATGGCGACTGGGACTTTATCAAGCGTGCCTTCTTCCTTGCTAAGGAGGCGCACAAGGGTGTGCGTCGTCGTTCGGGTGAGCCATACATAATACACCCTCTTGAGGTGGCGCTGATTGCTGTGCGTGAGATAGGCCTCGGCAAGAAGTCGGTTGTGGCAGCACTGTTGCACGATGTTGTGGAGGATACGGAGTATACCGTAGAGGATATAGCACGCCTCTTTACGCCTAAGATTGCCTCGATGGTCGATGGCCTTACGAAGATGTCGGGAGTATTTAATGCCGACAGCTCCGAGCAGGCAGAGTCGTTCCGCAAGGTGCTGCTCACGCTCTCGGACGATGTGCGTGTTATCATCATCAAGATTGCCGACCGTCTGCACAATATGCGTACTCTCGGCTCGATGCCTCACAACAAGCAGGTGAAGATAACAAGCGAGACAATCTACCTCTTTGTGCCTCTTGCCTACCGTCTGGGTCTCCACGCCATAAAGAGCGAGCTGGAGAACCTATGTATGATGTATCGCTTTCCGGAGGAGTATAAGGAGATACAGCGCAAGATTGACGAAACGGAGCCTGAGCGCCAGCAATATATCGAGCGCTTTATGGCGCCTATCCGCGAGGTGCTCGACCGCAACAACTTCCAATATGAGATGACTGCCCGCGTGAAGAGCATCTACTCGATATGGAATAAGATGCGCCGCAAGGAGATACCCTTCGAGGAGGTCTATGACCTCTTTGCCATTCGTATCGTCTTCAAGGCTCTGCCCTTCCCCTCGGAGAAGACGCAGTGTTGGCAGATATATTCGTGCGTTACGGATATCTACACCCCTAAGCCCGACCGCTTGCGTGATTGGATATCTATCCCCAAGTCCAACGGCTATGAGGCGCTTCACTCTACGGTGATGGGCCCCGATGGTATATGGGTAGAGGTGCAGGTGCGCACCGAGCGTATGGACGATATCGCCGAGCGAGGCTTTGCAGCGCACTGGAAGTATAAGCACTCCTCTATCGCTCAGGAGGAGGACGGTCTGGATAAGTGGCTACGCAAGGTGCGTGAGGCGCTGAGTAGCCCTACGGAGAGTGCCAAGGAGTTCCTCGATAACTTCAAACTATCGCTCTACAAGACCGATGTTGTAGCCTTCACACCCAAGGGTGAGCCGCAGACACTACCTTATGGCGCTACGGCACTCGACTTTGCCTATGAGATTCACACCAAGATTGGCGACCACGCCATAGGTGCGAAGATTAACCATAAGATAATGCCCGTTACAACGGTTATCAACTCTGGCGACCAGATTGAGATTATCACCGCCGAAAGCGCCCGTCCCAAGGCTGAGTGGCTCGATGCTGTGGCAACAAGCAAGGCACGACAGGCTATTCAGGACTTCCTAAAGCGTGAGCGCGAGGATAATATAGAGTACGGTATGCAGCTGCTCAACGCCTCGTTAGCCGAGCATAATGTTACGCTCAGTGGCCGTGTTTTGCGTAAGCTGATGCCAGCCTATGAGTGTCGCAACAAAGATGAGTTATACAGCAAGATTGGCGCAGGAATTATCAAACTCGATAACCTCGATAAATTGCTTAAGGAGAACTCGTCGCGCAAGATTCTAAAGTTCTGGAAACTCCTATTGCCCGGTATGTCCAATAGCGAGCCCGAGGATTTGGATGTAGACCTCGAAGATGAGCTGACAACGCTCGACGATACGGTAGTATCTGAAGAGGGTAGTATCCGCTATGAGCCGGAGTTTGTGATGGCGGAGTGTTGCGAGCCTATCCCCGGCGATAATGTCGTTGGCTATCGTGATCCTATCACCAACCGTATAATGGTGCATAAGGCGACCTGTAACGAGCTTGTGCGTTTAGCTGCTCAGTCGGGAAATAATATTGTGAAGGAGGAGATTCGCTGGTCGCAGCAAAAGGCTATATCTTATCTTGCCACTGTGGAGATTCGTGGTATAGACCGCCCCGGAATTATTCTCGATTTAACGAAAGTTATCACGGCAGATTTTAGCATAAATATGCGTGCTATCTCGGTACAGTCGCACGATGGTATCTTCGAAGGAACGATTAGTCTCTATGTCAAAGATATTGTCTCGCTTAATGCTCTTTTAGACAATATCCGATCGGTCAAGGGCATTGAGCATATCCGCCGACTGCTTAACGATTAGTGTTTGCAGATTGCGTTGCGCACTAAAAATAATGGGGTAGTGAGCTATGTCTGCTACTCTATTATATGGATTAGAATAACGACAATTTTTCAACTAAATTACTTACTTAATTATGGCATCAATTTTTTCACGAATTATAGCAGGTGAGATTCCCTGTTATAAGGTTGCAGAGAATGAGAAATTCTTCGCATTCCTCGACATCGCTCCTTTAGCCAAGGGCCACACTTTGGTAGTTCCCAAGCGCGAGGTCGATTACTTTTTCGATTTGGAGGACGATGAGCTTGCAGAGATGGTGGTTTTCGCTAAGCAAATTGCGAAGAAAATCAAGGCAACTACAGGCTGTAAAAAGGTCGCAACAGTGGTTTTGGGCCTCGAAGTAGCTCACGCACACATCCATCTGGTACCTATGAACACCGAAAATGATGTAGATTTTAAGCGTGAGAAGCTTAATTTGTCTCAGGAAGAGTTCGTTGAAATAGCTAACTCTTTGCAGTAATTAACACGCTGTTGATAATAGCGTAACTCATTGTATAGTAGTGGTGTATACTCTTAAATAGAGTATGCACCACTATTGTTTTTTAACATAATATTCCCGCCCAAACTCCTTTGCGCTCAAAGCGTGTCAATAACCGCATTTTTCGCATTATAAATCTGTAATTTTTACATCTGTAATTACAAATGTAAAACACTAACATCTGTAAAGAAGTGCGTGATATTACATTTGTATAACCGTAAATAGCTATTAACAACTGTTAATTATTACATTTGTCAATATTTTCATTGTCGCCCCTACGCCCCGAATTTACTATTAAATTAACCGTGTTAAATTGCTAAACAATTAGCTCTAAATAGTGTAAAATGAGCAATTTATATTTTTCAACTAAAGTTTAGTATATATGAATAGTTCAATAAACCTCGGCTTTGTCTGTTTTGATTTTACAAATGTTATAAATATATATAAAGTGTCTAAAACAGAGATATATATAATTTATATATTAAGCGAATTATAGTTAAATGCTATTTTGATGCTTTACCATAATTGGTATGCTTACAATTGTAAACATTTTCATCACACTGTTAATTGTTAAATTTGTCATTAAAATTTTGTTTACAAGAATAAAATGTTTATATTTGTAAAAATTATAGAAAATGAAGTCAAAACTCGAATATTTGCTGCGTTCAGAGAACCTGACAGCAACCACCCTTGCGCGAAAGCTCGAAATTCAGCCATCTGGAATTTCACATATTCTCTCTGGTCGAAACAAGCCAAGCTTCGATTTGGTGGTTAAAATTCTTCGTGCATTCCCCCACCTCAATCCAGATTGGTTGATGCTCGACTCCGATAAGATCTATCGTGATGATGTTGCGCAAAGTGTGAAAAGCCCGGATGTGCCTGCCCTATCTGTCGAGGCGCAGCCAACTGCGAAGGAGAATATCGAAATCTCAGCGAGTGAAAATTTTGATAAAAATGATAATCGTTCCATTTTCTCTGTTGCCCAAAATTCTGAAAAGAGGATGCAGCGAGTGATTGTCCTCTACTCCGATGGCTCGTTTGAGAGTTTTACGGCTAAGTAGCCTGTTCGCTATCGTTGGCTTATATTATATATAAAGTAAGACGACACCCCCGCTAGAGGTGTCGTCTTGCTTTTTAAGCTGCTTCTTTCTTAAAATATCTTATATCTATGCTATGCAATAAATATTCCGATTATCTGCATATATATTCGTATGATGTGCGAAGAATTTTTCCTTATTTAGAGTTGCAGCGTAGCCTGTTTGCAATTATTGCGATTTCGGACTACTCCTTTAGATGGTGAAATTTTTCATCTATCGGCGCCTCGGTATAGCTACCGTCGTCGAGCAATTTTTGTAGCTCGTACATGTGGTCGCGATAGCGTGAGGCAGCGAGGAAGTCAAGGTTTTTGGCTGCTCGCTCCATATCCTTTTTAGCGCGTTTTATCTGCTCCTCTATGTTCTCGCGTGTCATATATCCGTGCGTTGGCTCGGCAGCCTCAGCGGGTGCATAGTGCTCTTCGTAGAGGGGGTAGACATTTATATCCGCAGGCTTGCGCTCCTCTCTTTCGCTTAGCAACGAGCTCTGCCCCTTGCCACTCTTCTGCGCGCTGCGTGGTATTATCGAGTTCTCGATATTGTATCTTATCTGCTTCTCGCGTCTGCGGTTGCTCTCCACGACAGACTCATATATCGAGTCGGTAATCTTATCCGCAAAGAGCATTACATGTCCGTTGGTGTGGCGTGCTGCACGACCCGCAATCTGCGTTATGGAGCGCACATTTCTTAGAAATCCCTCCTTGTCGGCATCGAGTATTGCCACCAATGCCACCTCAGGTAGGTCAAGGCCCTCACGCAGTAGGTTTACGCCTACCAATACATCTATCATATCCTCGCGCAAATCCTCCAAGATGCTGATGCGGTCGAGGGTGTCTATGTCGGAGTGAATATATCTGCTACGCACACCCACACGCTCCAAATAACGCGACATCTCCTCTGCCATACGCTTCGTGATGGTCGTAACCAACACCTTGTCGCCATTGCGCACAACGCCACTAATACGCTCCATAAGCGTGTCTATCTGGTTCTTGGTAGGGTGTATCTCCATTGGTGGATCTACAAGGCCTGTGGGGCGGATAAGTTGCTCTACGATGCTATCCTCCGACTTGGTTAGCTCGTAGTCGGCAGGCGTAGCGCTCACATATATCTTTGTCGGTGTCAGAGCCTCAAATTCGTGGAAACGCAATGGTCGGTTATCCTTAGCTGCTGGCAGGCGGAAGCCATACTCCACAAGGTTCTCCTTGCGGGCGTGGTCGCCACCATACATACCTCTAATCTGCGGTACGGTAACATGGCTCTCGTCAATCACCGTGATAAAATCCTTTGGGAAGAAGTCCAAAAGGCAGAATGGACGAGTGCCCGCAGCACGACCATCGAAGTAGCGAGAGTAGTTCTCGATGCCTGAGCAGTAGCCGAGCTCCTTAATCATCTCAAGGTCGTACTCTACACGCTGTTTTATGCGCTGTGCCTCCATCTCACGACCCTCGCGCTCGAAGAATGCTATCTGCTTGCCGAGGTCGAGATATATCTCCGATATAGCCCTATTTATGCGGTCTTGGGTTGTAACGAAGAGGTTTGTGGGGTAGAGTGTTACGCTATCCAACGAGCTGAGTTTCTGACCCGTTGCAGGGTCGATGCTGTATATCGCCTCTACCTCGTCGTCGTAGAACATAATGCGGAAGCACTGGTTGCCAAACTCACCAAATGCCGCCATAATATCTATTGTCTCGCCCGTAACGCGGAATGTGGCGGGCTGTAACTCCAGTTCGGTGCGTGTGTACAACGCCTCGACAAGGCGCATAAGGAACTTCTTGCGCGGAATAACATCACCTACCGATAGCTCTATGGCTGTCTGGTGAAAATCTTCGGGGTTGCCGCAACCATAGAGGCACGAAACACTCGATACCACAATAACATCTTTACGGCCTGAGAGTAGTGTAGCTACGGTTTTTAGTCGTAGCTTCTCAATCTCGTCGTTTATCGAGAGGTCCTTCTCAATATATGTATCTGTTGTTGGTAGGTAGGCCTCAGGCTGGTAGTAGTCGTAGTACGACACGAAATACTCTACGGCATTCTCCGGAAAGAAGTTCTTGAACTCGCCGTAGAGCTGTGCTGCAAGCGTCTTATTATGGCTGATAACGAGTGTCGGGCGGTTGAGCTGCTGAATGACATTTGCGATGGTAAATGTCTTGCCTGAGCCAGTTACGCCAAGGAGCGTAGTGTGGCCTCTGCCCTCGCAAATGCTGTTTACGAGTTGCTCAATAGCCTCGGGCTGATCACCCGTAGGCTGGTATTCCGACACTAACTTAAACTCCATTCTGCAAATTTACGAAAAATTCTGCTCTTTGTCAACCTACTCGGCATCACGATAGATGTCGCGTAGCTTGTCCGACATAAAGAACTGCAACACACCACGCAGGAACATAAAGAGCGTAAATGCCATCCATAGGGCATTATTACCGATAAGCCAACCGAGGCCGTAGAGTATCACAAAGTAGGTTATAGCCGAATAAATCATCGAGTTACGCATAATGCGACTGCGTGTAGCACCCACCATAATGCCGTCCATAATAAAGGGCATTGCACAAGCAATAGGTATCACGATAATCCAGCCGATATACTCCTCCGCCACAGCCAAAAGTGCGCCAATATTCTCGGTATCTGACGATACGAGCAACGAGAAGATGTCGCGCCACCAGCCTACATATACGCCTACATAGATAAGTGCAATGGCCAAGCCCCAGATAAGGCATAGCTTCACACAGCGGCGCAACGACTTAGCGTCGTGAGCACCGATAAAGCGACCTGTTAGCGCCTCGGCAGCAAAGGCAAAACCATCGTTCATATACGAGAAGAGGGTGAACAACTGCAAAAGAATGGTATTGACGGCCAAAATATTGGCATCGCCACTATCTGCCGAAGCCTTAGTAAAGAATGTGTAGACAGCAACAAGGCAGAAGGTGCGAATGATAATATCGCCATTGATAGCGAAAAACTCCTTCATAGCGCTAAGGTCCATAACCTCCTTGAACGATACACTAACAAGCGACTTGCGATACTTCAGCGTAACGATAACGACCATAATCGCCACACCTGTCCACTGTGCCACCACCGAGCCAAGAGCAATGCCCTCTAACCCCATAGTGCCTACGATGGAGAATAGAAAACTGCATGCTATATGTATGATATTCACCGTGATAGCCACAACCATAGGCACTACGGCATTCTGCATACCCGTAAGCCAGCCGTTAAAGGCAAAGAGCAAGATGCCGGCAGGCACAGCCCATATTCGAGTGTAGAAGTAGCGCGAAATCATAGCGTCGCTATCTGCATCGCCCGTACCCATAAAGTCTATTGAGAACTCGCCGATAGGGTATTGCAGCAGAAAGGCAACAACACCTACGCCAAGAGCCACGATAAGGGCACGCCACAGCATCAGCGTGATGCTATTCTTGTCGCCTGCGCCAAATGCCTGTGCTGTAAGACCGCTTGTGCCCATACGGATAAACGAGCAGTTCCAATAGATAAAATTAAAGATGGCAACACCGATAGATAGAGCGCCGATGGTAACGGCTGCTGAGCTACCCTCGATACGACCGGCAATAGCCGTTGAGGCGATACCCATCAGGGGTACCGTGATATTCGATATAATGTTGGGTATTGATAACTTAAGTATCTCCTTATTCATAAATTAACCTTTTATCGCGCAAAAATAATAAATTTACTCTTTATAGCGAAAAAAATGGTATAGATATTGCGTTAGAGCCTTGACCATCTGTAAAAAATATTTACCTTTGTGCCGAATTTATAAATAACATACAATGAAAAACTTTAATACCGACTCAAGCGCCAATGTGTCACGCTTTGCTCGCGATAAGCGTCAGCGTATCAACACCACGGAGCGCGTTGAGCGTAGTCCCCGCCCTCGCCGCGAGGCCGACAACGAGGGACAGCGAGAGTATCGTCCTCGCACAACATCAGCGCCTACCCAGCGCCGTTCATTCAATCCCCACTTTACCGATGAGAACCGCCTCCGTTCGGAGTACACCCCCCGCGAGGAGCGTCAGGAGCGTGGCAGCCGCTATGAGCGTACAGAGCGTGGCGACCGCTATGAGCGTAACGACCGCACCGAGCGTTCGGAGCGTGGTGGCTTCAAGCCTAAGAGCGAGGGTTACCGTGCAAAGTCAGCACGCCCCGCAACATCCTCTAAACCCGCATTTCGCGGTGAGGGTAAGCCCGCCTATAAGAGCGAGGGCAAACCCGCTTACAAGAGCGAGGGTAAGGGTGGTGCAAAGCGTTCTTTCTCTTCAAAGCGTGATGAGAAGCCCCGCAACTATCCCAAGTACAACCCCAACAAGGTAACCGGCGAGGTGCGCCTCAACCGCTTTATCTCGCAGTCGGGCGTATGCTCACGCCGTGAGGCAGACGACTTTATCCTTGCAGGTGTGGTAACCGTTAATGGTCAGGTTGTTACCGAGCTTGGCACAAAGATTTTGCCTACCGACGAGGTGCGCTTCAACGATGAGCGCTTGCAGGGCGAGAAGAATGTATACCTTGTGCTCAACAAGCCCAAGGGCTATGTAACATCGCTTGACGACCCATACGCTGATAAGACCGTGATGGACCTTGTGAAGAATGCTTGCACCGAGCGTGTATACCCCGTAGGTCGTCTTGATAAGAACTCGGTAGGTCTGCTTCTTATAACCAACGATGGCGACATCACACGCCAGCTTACGCACCCCTCGTGCCACAAGAAGAAGATATATCAGGTAACACTCGATAAGCCCCTCACCCGTGCCGATATGGACACCCTTACTGAGGGTATCACACTTGAGGATGGCGATATCTTTGCAGACGAGATTGCTTACGCCTCTGAGGATAAGCGTAGCGTAGGCGTAGAGATTCACTCAGGCCGCAACCGTATTGTGCGCCGTATGTTCGAGCACCTCGGCTACACCGTGCAGAAGCTCGACCGTGTATACTATGCAGGTCTTACGAAGAAGAACCTCAAGAGAGGTGCTTGGCGCTTCCTCACAAAGGAGGAGGTTATGCGTCTTAAGACTGGCCAATACGAGTAATTTGTTGTGATAAGGGGTCTACTTCGGCCTCTCAGTCAGAAGCCCGAATGGGAAATACCTCAAGTATGTCCCATCCGGGCTTCTTAGTTGTTAGCTATTAGTTTTTATAGTTGTTAGAGTTGCGCTCGTTCCGAGCGCCAGCTATCGCTGAGGGGTACATGTGGCACGAGTGGCACAAGGGGAGTTAGAGCGTGGCGACTAATCTTAAGGTGGGTAAGACTATCGGGGCTCATGCTAACCTTACCCCCCCTTTACCCCTTAGAACCCTTGTGCCCCTTGGGCGTTAGCCCGCAGGCGAAACGCCTGCTTTTTTTTAGGACCTTATTTATTGTACCTCCCTGCTCCTGCGAAATGCCCCTTTGATGCGCTTCCAGCCCTCGATGCCTACTATCGCAAGACCAGCATATTGTGTGGTCTTGGCCATACCAAAGAGCACAAACCACAACACGCCCTTCAATGCGGGCGAGATAGGGAGTGCCATCTGTGCAAACGAGAGTATATAGAAGACCACGCACGAAGCCAAGACGATGACACAGGTGCGGAATGATAGGCGCTGTAAAAAAGCCTTTATCTTATCTAATATCCTGCGAAAAAACTCCTTCACACTCTACTTTTTTAGGTTGTACTTTACTCGTAGTGCATCTCGCTCCTCCTCGCTAAGCGTGTTAAAGTAACCCTTCCAACCGGGGTAGAAACCGATATGCCAACGCCAGAAACGGCCAATAAGCGACTTGGGGTTGTTGTCGTACTTTGCTCTAATAGGGCAGTTTGCGCAGTTGTGTGTAGCCATATTCTTAATTATTTGAATGTTGTTAGTAATTTGTGTAGTAGTTTGTGCAGCTCCATTGCCTCATCGCTTTCTATCGTTAGGCAGCTCGACATCTTCTCAGGTATCTCACCCATCTTGTCGTGTAGTTTGTCGCCCTCGTTGGTAAGCCCTATAAGCACCTTTCGCTCGTCATCGACACATCGAATACGGCATATCCAGCCACTCTGCTCCATCTTTTTGAGCATCGGTGTTAGCGTTCCTGAGTCGAGGTATAGCATCTTGCCCAACTCCGTAACACTTAGCTTGCGATGCTCCCATAGCGCCATCATTGCGATATACTGCGTATAGGTCATTTTGTATGGCGCAAGATAGTGGTGATAGCGACGCACAACCTCTTTTGCTACGGCATAAAGAGGAAAGCATAGCTGGTTTTTAAGTTTTAGTCGTTCGTTCATTGTTATAGTAGTTTTTCGATATCTGTTGCTCTAAAGCCGTGAATGTTCATTATATTTTCGCCAATTAGATTGTATACAATTAAATCGTGTACAATTAAAGTGTAGTTCTTACGGTGTCTGTTACTCTAAGATTGTAACCACACCTATTGCTACTGCTATCTAAATTGCGTACAATGATATTGCAATTACATCAGTATCATACACTCTAATGTTCTCAATGCTCCTTACAACACCGCCAATTAGATTGTATACAATTAAATTGCGTGCAATATAAGTGCAATTTTTACGGTATCTGTTACTCTAAAGTTGTTGCTACTTCAGATGCTACCGTTAATTAAATTGTATACAATCAACGCTCAATCCCTACGGCATTTATTTTTCTAAATTTCTAAATACTCTTCAAAACACTGCCAATTAGGTTGTATGCAATTGAATTGCGTACAATATAAATGTAATCCTGCGACATCCATCACACTAAAGATGTTAGAACACCTAATAATATTACCACTTTTGTTGTATACAATTAAATTGCGTACAATACAAGTGCTGTGGCCTGGTATCAATTACTTTAATGTTCTAAATACTCTTTACAGCACCGCCAATTAGATTGTATGCAATTGAATTGCGTACAATATAAATGTAATCCTGCGACATCCATCACACTAAAGTTGTAACAACACCTAAGAATATTGCCAAATAGATTGCATACAATTAAATTGTATACAACAAAATTATAAAACAAATTTATTATGTGCAATAACATTAAGTTATTGCTATGTACAAAAACCGCAAAATATGCGATTAAAAACTGAAAAGTGGTTACTATTCACTATATTTACCTCTTTGCTATTATCTCTTTGCCTTGTCCATTCTGAATTATCCCTGCTCTCTCCCTGATACTTCCCTGCTATCTCTCTATAAACTCCCTGTCCCCCTCGCTGAACTGTGCAAATTAAATTGCATACAATCTAATTTGCACAGTAAAGTTGTTATGCTAAACTCTTTTGTTGCGGGTAGGTAAAAATATACCCGTGCGGGGGTAGAGAGAGTTTGTTGTTTTTAGTTATTAGTTGTTAGAGGGTTAAGACCAATTAGACAATAAGGCGATAGGACAAGTAAGACTTTGTGATGCTCGACCTCGTAAGGTCTTATGGTCTTAAAGTCCTAATGTCTTAAAAATAATAATGAGAGCTGTTAGTTGTTATAAGTGTCATCTTGAGCATAGCGAAAGATCTCAAGGTCAGTACAAGCATCACCAAAATCGCTAACTGCGAGATTCTTCGCTCCGCTCAGAATGACGCTGTGGGTATCTAAATAGTTACCCGAGCGGGTGTAATGAGTGAAGAGAGTTGTTAGTTGTTAGTTTTTAGAGATTTTTTAGGGAAATTAGGACAATTAAGACCAATAGAACGAGTAAGACAATATACACCTTTTTCACTCACCTCTCTCTCTGCGCCCTCTCAGTCCCTCCCTGTCGCCTCTCTAAATGCTCCCTCGCCGAGCATCCCGAATTAGATTGTATACAATCTAATTTGTGCAGTAAGGTTGGTATACTGAACGCTTTTGATGCGGGTAGGTAAAAATATACCCGTGCGGGGGTAGAGAGAGTTGTTAGTTTTTAGTTATTAGTTGTTTGAGGGTCATCCTGAGTGTAACGAAGGATCTCAAGGTTGGTTGGTCGGTCGATGGTCTTGCTAACTGAGAGATTCTTCACTATCGTTCAGAATGACGCTGTGGGTAACTAAAATGATACCTGCACAGTTAGTATGTGTTTTATTTCTATAGCTATGTTCTTTGTTGCACGGGTATCTAAATAGTTACCCGTGCGGGGGTTGGTTTAGCCCAGCTATAATATGTGATGTGGGTAGGTAAAAGTATACCCGTGCGGGGGTAGAGAGAGTTCGTAGTTTTTTAGTTATTAGTTGTTAGAGGGTTAAGACCAATTAGACAATAAGGCGATAGGACAAGTAAGACTTTGTGATGCTCGACCTCGTAAGGTCTTATGGTCTTAAAGTCCTAATATCATAAAATAATTGAGAGCGCAATGAGAGTGTTTAGTAGGTGTCATCTTGAGCATTGCGAAAGATATCAAAGTTAGCGTGTGGTTGATGGTATTACTAACTGATAGATTCTTCACTTCGTTCAGAATGACAGAGAGAGTTGTTAGTTTTTAGTTGTTAGAGGGTTAAGACAAGTAAGACGATATGACGATAGGACAAGTAAGAAAAAAATGATACTCGACCTCGTAAGGTCTTATGGTCTTAAAGTCTTAATGTCTTAAAAAAGCGGTGAGATTACATGGAGAAAGCCGGGAGAAGACAGAGTGTAGGTAGCTACAATGCAGACAACGCAATTAACCCTTTCTGCCCCCCCCCTTAAAACTCCCTTAAAACTCCCTTAAAACTCCCTGAATACTCTCTGAAACCTCCCTGACCTCTCTCGATCCCCTCTCTAAAAGCCCCCTCGCCGGGCACCTCAAAAAAAGATTGTACACAATTTAATTGTATACAATCTAATTCGTGCGACAAAGTTGCTATGTGCAATTGTCTTAGAAAGAAGGTGTCGGAAAAGCAAAATCCTAATTATTGAAAAGAAGGTGTCGGAAACGCAAAATCCTAATTATTGATTTGCAATGATCGCTAATAGTAAAATGCTGACTATTAATCTGTGAGAAGCACCTCTCTTTATCGCCAAGGCTATCTTTTCTCGTTGGCGATGCCCATCGGGATATGAACGGCGGGGACATTGCGAAGGTGGTCGAGGTGCGACATCTGGTCATCAAAGAAGATATGTGGGCGCATAATCTCCAATACTCGATCCTTCGAGATGCCTCCGAGGAAGAAGGCCTCGGTAACCTCCACACCCCAACTCTTAAGGGTATTAACCACGCGCTCGTGGGCGGGGGCATTGCGTGCCGTAACGATAGATATCTTCAGCTTACGATGATACTCCGCATCCTCACCCATACGCTCCATCTCCAAGCGCTGAAGGTTCGAAATCTTTATCAACAGGTCGGCAAGAGGGCCTGGGTCGAGGGGCTTCTTTGTTGCCGCCTCGTGCTTATGAAAGGCCTGCAAGCCGTGCTCCTGATATATCTTCTCGCTATCGTCATCGGCAATGACACCATCGAAGTCGAAGGCTATGCGTAGCTCCTGATCCTGCACATCGTCCATAACCTCGCTATCGAGGACACGACCCGCAGCATAGCCCGCATCGCAGGCATTCTTCACATCGCGCTCCGAAGCCGAGAGGAAGAGCGAGGCATTGAAGGCGGGGAGATACTTGTATGGCGATTCGCCCGAAAAGAACGAGGCACGCGAGATGTCGAGGCCATAGTGCTTGATGGTGCGGAATACGCGCAAGCCTGTCTCCGGCGAGTTGCGCGAGAGGAGCACCACCTCCACAGGTTGCTCGATGGGAAATGCTTCGTTGAGGCTCAACAAGCGCTTGACAAAGGGGAATGCAACGCCCTTACCAAGAGGAACATCGATATTCTGCTCTTGGTAGCGTCGATACTCCTGCAAGCCACACTCATTATATACCTTATCAGATTCCGAGAGGTCGAATAGAGCCGATGAGGATACCGCAACAACCAACTTATTCTCAATAGGGAATGCCATATATGGGAAACTATTTGAAATTTTACAATCGCAAATATACAAAAAAATCCGATAAGTTGTTACCTATCGGACTTTCTGGTTGAGCTACCGAGATTCGAACTCAGAATAACAGAACCAAAATCTGCTGTGTTACCATTACACCATAGCTCAATCGTTGCTCGTAAGCGTGGCAAAGATAGTGTAAAGTTTTCAAATAGCAAAATTTTGGCTACTCTAACTCGCTCAAAATAGTATCACAGTGGCTTTTTTATCTGCACTTTTGCTCGGTATTCGTTGGGTGTGATGCCCAAGATGCGCTTGAATACGCGCGTCAGGTGGTGTGGGTACTTAAAGCCGAGGTGGTACGAAATCTCGCTTATCGAGTATCTTCCACGGTCGAGCAGCAGTCGTGCCTCGGCGATGATGCGCTGATGTATAATATCCTGTGCCGAGCGGTGGCTCTGGCGCTTGACCAAGTCGCCAAAGTAGTTGGCCGACAGGTGCATACGCTCGGCGCACCACGCTACGGTGGGCAACTCGCAACGCTCGTGAATAGGGCGGGCGAGGTGGTTGTTGAGCAGCATATTGAGCCTTTTCACAATGTCGCTACTGTCGCTATGTGCCGAGTATTCGCGGTCGTAGTAGCGCATACAGAAGCTAAATAGCACGGCCATTCCTGAGGCGATGATGCGTGTGGTGTAGTTGTCGGTGGTATTCTTTAGCTCTATGCATATGCCGTTGATGCATCCCGCGACAATCCTCATCTCGTTATCTGAGAGGTGTAACACATCGTGGGGCGCATACTTGAAGAATGGATACTCCGACATACGATGTACAAGTAGCGTATCATCAAGTAGCGAGGGGTGGAAGTTGAGGCTATAGCCGTTCATTCTATAAAACTCGCGCGTGTCCAGCGTGATGTTATTGGTAGGCGCAAAGAAGTGAACAGTGCCACTGCCATCGTCATTAATGTGGCAGGCGATGGAGTAGATGCCCAGCTCGCTATGGTGAATATCGATAGGCTTGACATCCGAAAGCTTGATAACGCTAATTAGCGGATGTAGCGTCGGGAAGTTGTAAAGTCTATTTACATCCTCTATAGTGCTGAATTTATATCTCTTGTTCATAGCGCAACCAAATCTCTGTAATACTAACCAAAATTACTAATAATTATTGTGTTTTCCTAATGCTATGGGCGTTTGAAGTGCTATAAAAGTAAAATTGGTTACTCTTTATGTAAACTATCTATTTCAATACGGTGTCCTCTGCTATACCTTTGTCCCCTGCTATAATGTGATATGTCGGTGCGCGTATCCTTCGTCGATGATTAGGGTTAATGAGGCTTTCATTTGGGTATTTGAGGCGGAGGGTATATAGGGGGAAATTTGCGTGCCGACATTTTTTATTTTTAGTTGTTAGGTATTAGTTATTAGTTTTTAGATTGGGCTGGGTATTGTGGGTATTTCGGTTACCAAGGGTACATTGCTGTCTACTCAGATTGCCAGTTATACCCTGTCTTGTACGGAAAAAAGTTGACTCATAAAATAAATAATTATGAGACGCGAACTACAAGCCCGTTATCTGTCCGAA
>SUZB01000001.1 GCA_015060115.1 Rikenellaceae bacterium
TCGGACAGATAACGGGCTTGTAGTTCGCGTCTCATAATTATTTATTTTATGAGTCAACTTTTTTCCGTACAAGACACCCACAGGCGAAACGCCTGCTCTGTTTTTTTTAAGACCATTAAGACCTTAAGACCATAAGACTTTACGAGGTCGAGCATCATTTTATCTTATAGGTCTTACTTATCCTATTGGTCCTACTTGTCTTACTCGTCTTAAACTAACAACTAAAGCCTAACAACTAATAACTAAAAACGGTAATGATGCAAAAAGCGCCACTTTTTGCATCATTACCGTTTTTAGTGAGTTTAGTACATATTATCGTACTGCGTGTAACTCTTGTCGTACTTAAGGTCGGCAAGTGAGGCGGCCTTGACACCGATATTAAACGACCAACTCTTATGGTTGCCGAATGGTATCCACATAAATGACATCTGCCAGCAGTGCAGGTCGCGTGTGATAGATATAGAGGTCATTGACATCTTGCGCGAGGCAAAGTCATAACCCGTAGTTGCCGTAATCATCGTCTTTGGCGTAAGGCGTACACTACCATTGACATTTAGCGTCTGGTTAATCTTCTTGCGGTAGCCCGTAGTGCCGTTATTTACATATTGGGCGTTGTAGCTGATGCTATAGTTGAAGCCCAAGTTCCAAGGTATCGAGAAGTCGTAGTATTGGCCCGCCATCCATTGTCGTCGCATAGCGGGGTTGAGCTGGCCATAGGGGTCTGACCAGGCGTTGAAGTACTCGGCAGGGTAGGATGTGATATCGTTACCTGCAACCTGCGACTTATCCTCACGCGACTTAAACGAGTAGCCGAAGCTCCAGCTTACCGACTGGATACGGCCGGGTAGACCGCGTGCCCACATCAGCTTATTGTAGCGTACACCCTGAGGCGACACCTCGTAGGGGTCGAGCGTAAGCGAGAGGTTAAGGCCGATATTCTGGTAAATCGTAGTACGCAACTGAATGGGCAGGGTTGATAGGCCCATAGAGTCGGCAAGGAAGTTATACGAGCCGTTAATCGAGATCTGGTCGATAATCTTAACCTTCTTCACCGTATCCTTGGTGCGCACCTTAGCCTCCAACGACTGCGAAAGGCCGAAGGTGAGGTTGAACTGCTGACCGCTACCCGGCACACCGTATGCGTTGTCGGTAAAGGGTGAATATACCTTAAAACGACCCGTAGTATCGGTCTGCACCGTTTCGTAGAAGCCATAACGCTGACGGCTAAAGTCGGGCGAGTAGGCAAAGCCGATATTGGGCGTAAGCGTGTGGCGCACAGCCTGCAACTTGCGCTCCTTCTTCTTTGCCGTATAAGTACCATAGATGGTGGTATTTGCCGACACCGAGGCGTTGTAGTTGTAGATACGCCAGAAGCCATACTCCGGGTCGAGCGTATCAACAGTTTTGGTCTCGTTGTTCCACTGTTGCGACACCTTCTTGAAATACCAGCGCTCGGTATAGTTGAACGAGGGGCTCACATTGATATAGTTGAAGAGCGTAAGCGAGGTAGAGACAGGAATAGTATGCTGTATACCATTCTTCATCTTGTTGAGCGTCTCTTTGGTAAAGATGGTATCCTCCTTGGCACTAACCGTATTGGTCATCTTCATCGAGTAGCTCATCTTAATCTTCTCGTACCAGCGTGTCTTGCCCACAGCCTCCTTGCGCTTGAAAGGGTTGAAGCTCGCCACATTGAAGGTGATGGTGGGGAGCGTTACCGAGATGGTCTTATCGCGTGAGTTCTGCGAAGCAGCCAAGTTCAACGACAACGAGAATGGCGTGCCCTCCCAGTTCTTCGAGTACGAAATCGAAGAGTTGGTCTGCGTAGCAAGAATGTCGTTTACGGTGGTTGCCGAGTAGCGGCTATAACCACTTGAGGTGAGGTTTACCGATGCCGAGAATGTAGAGCCGGGGTTAGCCTTGGCATCCTGCGAGTGCGACCACTGGATGCGGTAGTTGTTCTGATTGACATAGTCGGGTTGGCCCTTCTCACCCGTGCGGATAGATGAGTAAGAGAGGTTGAAGTTACCACGAAACTTATAGCGCTTGACATATTGCGATACGGCAGATACCTCCCACGAGCCGAGGGTGTAGATACCGCCTCGGATAGCGAGGTCCATGTGTTCGCCGAGCGTGAAGTAGTAACCCAAATCGCGGATAAAGAAACCCTTGGCATCCTCACCGTATGTAGGCATCAAGATACCCGACTTAGGGCCTGTCTGCACAGGGAAGAAGGCCTCGGGGATACCTGGGAAGTAGATAGGCACATCCTCCATAACGAGGTAGGAGTAGCCCGCGATAATCTTCTTTCCGGGGATAACCTTCGCCTGGGTCATATTGATGTAGAAGTGGGGGTGGTCGGTGCAGTCGCAGGTGGTATAGAGGCCATCTCGGATGTGGATGCTCTCGTCGGGCTGCATCTTCACACGATTACCGATAAGCCAGCCATCGCCCTGCTGAGTGGCGATACCCTTGATAAGTGCCTTGCGCGAGTCGAGGTTGTAGGTGATGGTATCCATAGCGTATGGCGAACCACCGTCCGAGAACTCGGGCTTTGTCTGCATAGGCTCTCCTGTCTCGGTGGTGTCCGAAAAGCCGTGGGCAAAGATGTCCTTAGTCTGCATATCGACACGCATATAGTCGGCCTTAAGGTTCATGCCCTGATATGTAACATCGCCATCGCGATAGCTGTAAATCATCTTGTTACGCGCATCGAAGACTACCGAATCGACAGCCTTACCCTCGATGATGTCATCGAACATCGCGCCACGCTTTGTGGTAGGCTCGGCAGGCTCTGCGCTCTCTTGCTTGGGAGTGGTAGGCTCGGTAGTGCGCATACGCGAAGAGTCGGCCGAGCGGCGAGGCACGGGTGGCATCTCGCTACGCATATTGGGTGTGAGTGCGGCGCTCTCCGTAGAGGTCGAAAGTGGGCCTAATGTGTCCCTTTCGGCGCGAGAAACTTTTACGCTATCCTGTGCAAAAATCGCACGATAACCCCTCGCACCCACCTCAGAGAGCCCTGAGAGCAGGCAGAAGAGCACCACGACAAGCAGTGTCGAAAGAAGATATTTTGCGTAAATAGGTCTCACAATTCAATAATTTTTTGTAACTTTGCCGACGCAGTCGGCAAAAACGCCTGAATGTAGGTCGAATACCCCGTTTTGTAGGCTTCGTGCGCACGCGCAGGTGTTTTTACAACCGACAAATATAGTAATTATTTTCTGATTTTATGTGCTTCATACGAAGAAATATCATCGTCCTTGTTTTGTCAGTTGCAGGACTTCTACTCTCGGCTAACGCTCGCGCTATGGAAAATGTTGCATCGCCCGAGAAGAGAGTGGTGGTTTTGGATGCTGGTCATGGTGGTGTGCGCCCCGGTAAGGTGGTGGGCAAGACCAAGGAATCGGATATCAACCTCTCGATGTGCAAGGCTATCAAGGCTCAGCTGGCAGATAAGATGCCCTCGTTAGAGGTTATCCTTACGCGCGAAACGGATAAGGCACTGCACGAGGATAGAAATATCGACAACAAGCGCCGTGCGGAGTTGGCAAACGACAAGGGTGCAGATCTATTGCTCTCGATTCACGCCAACGCGGCTGATAACAAGTCTGTTAATGGCACTGAGGTTTGGATATTGTCGCTTGACGAGGATACCTTGCGTCAGAATCGAAAGAACTCAGGTGCGTTTGTCGATGAGGGCGAGATGATGCATGTCGAGAATATCTCGAAGAGCTCTTTGGGTTATATCATTGCGTTGTCGAACCAGATGACCAACGACCCATTTAATAACACCTTTGCCCGCATTGCCGACTCAAAGTTTAAGGCGAAGGGTCGCCATAGTCGAGGTGTGAAGTTTAACGATTGGACGGTGCTCTATTGGCTTAATGGTCCGGGCGCACTTGTCGAGTTGGGCTTTATGACCAACGATGCGGAGCTAAAGTATATGCTATCCGAGAGTGGCGAGAAGGCTTTGGCAGATGCTTTGAGCGATGCCATCGTGGAGTTTATTGAGCGTCTGGATAAGATGCAGGAGTATACCGCCGAGGGTGGCGCTTTGGAGGCGAGTGCCGAGGAGGTTAAGGCCGAGGAGTCAAAGAGTGAAGAGCCTAAGAGCGAGGCCGAGCGTTTAGAGGAGGGCTATACCATTCAGTTGCTCTCGTCGAAGCACTCCCTATCGCTCAACGATAGTCAGTTTAAGGGTTATCGTGGTCGTGTAGTGGAACTTATGGGTACGGGTAGCTACTGCTATAAGTATTGCTTCGGAAGTTTTAAGACAAGGACCGAGGCTCGCGAGGAGTTAGAGCGTGCAAAAGAGACATTCAAAGATGCCTACATCGTTCATTACGAGGGCAATAAGATAAAGTAATAACAGAAAATGTGAAGAATATGAAACTGAGAAGAGAGTTAAAGATTGGCATTTTTGCCGTAATTGTGATTTTGGTGTCGTGGTGGGGTATTAAGTGGCTCGGAGGTCAGAATCTTCTGAAGCGCACACAGACCTACTATGTATATTTTGACGATGTAACAGGCCTTATGGAGTCGGCGCGTGTCAATCTCCGTGGCGTTGAGGTGGGTAATGTGCAGACCATCGAGCTTTTGGGCGACAATGTTATGGTCGAGCTCTCGGTGGAGAGCGACTATGCCGACTTTATCCCCGCTAACTCGATTGCCGAGATTGGCTCTACGGGCTTGATGGGAGGTCAGGAGATCTTTATCATTCAGGGCGATTCGGAGGCTCGCATTGCCGATGGCGCAACGATGGAGGGTAGGGTGAACGCTGGCCTTATGGGCTTGTTGGCCGACAAGGGCTCGTCGCTGATTGATGGCCTTAACACCACCGTTGAGGGCGTAAACGAGATTCTTGGTGCCAATAGCGCAAATATCGAGGCTATGGTGGCTCACCTTGAGTCGATGACCGCCTCTATCGACTCGCTCTTGGCATCATCGAAGGGTGATATTGAGGGCGCTATGAACGACCTCTCGACATTTACATCGGCGCTGGCTGCCAATACCGGTAAGATTGAGTCGATGATTTCGTCGCTCGACACATTCACCTCGGATGTTGCTGAGGCCGACTTTGTTACTAAGCTTGATACTACGCTTGCCTCGATTAACGATATCGTGGCTTCGTTGGAGAGTGGCCAGGGCTCGGTAGGTATGCTTCTAAAGGATGCCGAGTTGTACAATTCACTCAACGATGCGGGTGAGAACCTCGCCCTTTTGTTGGAGGATTTGAAGGCTAATCCTATGCGCTATGTTCACTTCTCGCTCTTCAGCCAGTCTGAGGAGAAGATTGCCGAGAAGGCGGCTAAGAAGGCTGAGCGTGAGGCTAAGCGTGCAGCACGCAAGGCAGAGTAGCATAACATTAAGTATTAGTCGTTTAGCGATATGATCTATCCCTCGAATTTCGAGCAGAGAGTAGGTTTCGATAAGATTCGTGCCGATATTGCCGAGCGTTGCTCGATGATGTCGGCTCGTGAGCTTATCCTTGCCGAGAACTTTTCGCGTTCACGCCGCGAGGTAGAGGAGCGCTTGTCGCTTGCCGACGAGATGCGCCTACTGCTCCAGATGGAGTCGGGTGTCGAGATTGGCGAGCAGGAGGATTTGTCGCATATCGTAGATAAAATTCGTGTCGAGGGCTCATATCTCTTAGCTTCGGAGTGCGCAACATTGAGTCGTTCGCTCGCCTCGGCAGCCACGATTGTTGGGTTTATCCTCTCGCGCCGTCGTGAGTCGTATCCCCACTTAAGTAGCCTATCTTCGCGTGTTGAGCTGTCGCCTGCGCTGCGTGGCGCTATCGACCGTATAGTTGATGATAAGGGCGAGGTGCGTTCATCGGCATCGCCTGAGTTACAGAGTATTCGTCGTGCCATTCGTGAGCACGAGGGACTGGTGGCAAAGCGTCTACAACAGGTCTTGCAGCACGCCAAGGCCTCGGGTATTGTGGATAGCGATGCGATGATTTCGATTCGTGATGGCCATGCCGTGATTCCTGTGGCAGCTGCCAATAAGCGTAAGTTGGCGGGCTTTATCCACGATGAGTCGGCTACGGGTCGCACATTCTATATCGAGCCTGTCGAGGTTGTAGAGCTTAACAACGCACTCCGTGAGTTGGAGTACGACGAGAAGCGCGAGGTGGTGCGCCTACTTACCGAGCTTACCGCAACGCTACGCCTCGATGTAGAGCCTATTTCGCGTATGGAGGAGTACCTTACGCGAATAGATATGTTGCGTGCCAAGGCTCGCTGGGCATTGGACAATGGCGCTGTTAGACCTATCCTCTCGACTGAGGGTCGTATGCTTCTGCGTGAGGCTCGCCACCCACTCCTTCAGCAGACACTCCGTGAGCAGGGTAGAGCGGTCGTGCCCCTCAATATGGAGCTTAATGATGAACACCGCATATTGGTTATTTCGGGCCCCAATGCTGGTGGTAAGTCGGTATGCCTTAAGACTACGGGTATACTACAATATATGGTGCAGTGTGGCTTCTTGGTGCCCTGCTTGGAGAACTCGGAGTTTCCGATTTTCGACTCGCTAATGATTGATATTGGCGACCAGCAGTCTATCGAGAACGACCTCTCGACCTATTCGTCGCACCTCCAAAATATGAAGGCTATGTTGCAGGAGGCATCGCCCCGAACATTGATTCTTATCGACGAGTTCGGTTCGGGTACGGAGCCTACCATAGGTGGTGCTATCTCGGAGGCTATGCTGGAGCGATTTGTTGAGCGCAAGGCATACGGCGTGATTACTACGCACTATGCCAATATCAAGTATTTCGCATCGCGCCACGAGGGTGTTGCCAATGGTGCTATGGCCTTCGATGTCAAGAATATACGCCCTCTATTTAGCCTTGAGATGGGTAAGCCGGGTAGCTCGTTTGCAATAGAGATTGCCCGCAAGACGGGACTTCCGGAAGATATTATCCGCAACGCTATGGAGAAGGCGGGTGATGACCATATAAATCTCGAAAAGCAGCTCCGCGAGATTGCCCGCGATAAGCGCTACTGGGCAGAGAAGCGCGACCGTATTCGTCTTACCGACCGCAAGGTCGAGCAGTTGGAGCAAACCTATACAGACCGATTGCAGTCGATACGCGATGAGCGTAAGGAGATTTTGGCTAAGGCACGCCGTGAGGCCGAGGAGTTGGTGGCTGAGGCTAACCGCACCATCGAGAACACCATTCGCACCATTCGTGAGACGCAGGCCGAGAAGGAGATTACTCGCTTGGCACGCAAGGAGCTGGAGCAGTTTGCCGAGGGCGTTACAGATGGTAAGGGCCAGCACGATGAGCGCATCGAGCGTGAGATGGAGCGCTTGGCTCGTCGTCGTGAGCGCCGTGAGCAGCGTGCCGAGCAGCGAGAGCGCGGTGTAGAGCCCGTAGCAAAGGTCGAAGCGCCAAAACCTCAAAAGATTGAGGTCGGCACAAAGGTAAAGATTGATGGTCAGGATGTTCCGGGCGTTGTTCAGCTCCTGAAGGGCAAGAAGGCGCAGGTGGCATTTGGCCAGATGATGATAATGGTGGATATCGAGCGCCTAAAGGTGGTTTCGTCTGCCGAGTACCGCGAGGCAACACGCCCCACAACGGCACGCACAGTTGTTTCGGTCGATATCCGCGAGCGCAAACTCAACTTCCGCGACTCGATAGATGTGCGCGGTATGCGAGCTTCGGAGGCGTTGGAGGCTGTCGAGGATTTGGTTGATGATGCCTTGATGGTGGGTGTTTCGGGCGTTACAATCCTTCATGGCAAGGGCACAGGAGCGCTCAAAGAGGAGATTCGCCGCTACCTGCGCACGGTTAAGGATGTGGCAACCATTGCCGATGACCACGCCGATAGGGGTGGTGCAGGCATCACGGTTGTAACTTTTAGAAGAGATTAATAATAACTTTTAGTATATGAACTACTTACTATCGGATATAGCTCGTGTTGTGGGTGGCGAACATCGTGGTGCTGACCTCCGTGTTTCAGAGGTGGCAACCGATTCTCGCGCTATTGTGTCGGGCTCGGATGTGGTATTTGCCGCTATCAACGGCAAGAATCACGATGGCCACACCTATATTCCTCGTATGACGGCTCAGGGTGTTAAGGCCTTTATCGTTGAGCGCGAGGTGGAGCTTCCCGAAGGCTCTGGTATGGTCATCGTGGAGTCCACGATAGTGGCACTTCAGCGCCTTGCTGAGCACCATCGTAGCCTCTTTCGAGGTGTCGTTGTGGGCATCACGGGCTCTAATGGCAAGACTATAGTTAAGGAGTGGGCAGCCCGCTCAGTGCCCGATACGGTGCGCTCGTTTGCTTCGCCTAAGAGCTATAATTCGCAGCTCGGCGTGGCGCTCTCGTTGCTGATGATTGAGGGCGAGGAGCAGGTGGCATTTATCGAGGCGGGTATCTCGGAGCCTGGCGAGATGGAGCGCTTGGAGCAGATGATAAAGCCCGATATTGTGGTAATTACATCTATTGGCGATGCGCACTCAGCCAACTTTGAGAGCGAGGAGCAGAAGATTGAGGAGAAACTCATACTTGCTCGTCGCGCGCGCACGATTATATATAGTGGTGAGTATCGCTCGTTGAAGCGATTGATAAAGGCGAAGTATGCCGACCGCGAACTCATAGATAGCTCTGAGGAGGATGTCGAGGATGTCTTGGAGCTTAACGATGCCCTTACGGTAGATGCTTGCCATGTGGCGGTGTTGATGCGAAAGTTGGGCTTTGGTGTCGATGATGCTGTATTCTCGGCAAATGTCGCTATGCGCCTTGAGCTCAAGGAGGGCATTGACGACTCGATGGTTATTGACGATACCTACAACTCGGATATCAACTCCGTAGTCGTTGCGCTCAACACGCTGCACCAGCAATCTATGGGCAGGCGCAAGGTGGCCGTAATATCGGATATTCGCCAGAGTGGCATACCGCGCGAAGAGCTATATCGGCGTGTTGCTGAGGCCGTTAAGCAGGCTGGTGTAGACCACCTTATCGGTGTTGGCGAGAATATCTCGGCTCTGTCGTACCTCTTCGACCGCTCGAAGTCATCGTTCTATCTCTCGACCGATGAGCTTATCGAGAAGTTCGACCGCGAGCGTTGGGCAAAGTCCGTAATCTTGGTTAAGGGTAGCCGTGATAGCCGTTTTGAGCGCCTTAGCCGCCTCTTGGAGCGCCGTACACATACGACAACCTTGGAGGTCGATTTGGCGGCGATGAAGAAGAACTTGAACTACTTTAGAAAGCATCTTCCCGCTCACCATCCTATTGTGGCGATGGTCAAGGCCGGTAGCTATGGTACGGGCGATGTCGATGTTGCGCGTATGTTGCAGCACGAGGGCGTGAAATATCTCGCTGTGGCCTTTGCCGACGAGGGTGTTACACTCCGTTCCAAGGGTATCACGATGCCTATCGTGGTGCTCAATGCCGATCACGACTCGTTTGATGTTATGGTGGCGCACGACCTTGAGCCAGAGATTTATAGCTTCCGCTCGTTAGATGAGTTCCGCCACGCGGTACATCGTGCTGGCAGGGAGCACTATCCTATCCATATCAAGCTCGATACAGGTATGCACCGACTGGGATTTGTCGATGACGAGGTCGATATTCTTGGTCGTGCCGTGCATCTTGACAATACCCTGCATGTAGCAACTATCTTCTCGCACCTTAGCTGTGCCGATATGCCCTCGGAGGATCAGTTCACACGCCGACAGATTGAGCGTTTCGACTATATGAGCCAGCAACTTATCGAGTGGCTCGACTATAAGCCTCTGTGCCATATCGCTAACTCGGCAGCCATCGTGCGCTTTAAGCGTGCCCACTTCGATATGTGTCGCTTGGGTCTTGGTCTCTATGGCTTTGGCTATGAACATAACGAGGAGCTTATCCCTGTGGCAACGCTCTCGACACGCATCGTGCAGATTAAGACCTTGCGCCGTGGCGAGTCGATAGGTTATGGCCGTAGCGCCCGCTTGGAGCGTGATACAACGATAGCGACAATCCCCGTAGGCTATGCCGATGGCCTCGACCGCCACCTTGGCAATGGCCGTTGGAAGGTCTTGGTAGCTGGCGAGAAGGCGCCCATCATCGGCCGTGTCTGCATGGATAGTGCAATGATTGATATTAGCCATATCGCAGGTGTTGCGGTTGGCGATAAGGTTACGATTTTTAGCGCCGAGAGGGGTAATACACTCGAAGATATGGCAGAGGTGCTCGACACCATAAGCTATGAGATTATGACCTCTATTTCGTCGCGCGTAAAACGCATATATACAGAGCGATAATGAAGGGAACGATATATATGATTCCGTGCCCTATCTCTGACGAGAGGGCGGTGTGGGATGTGTTGCCTGCGGCAAATCTTGCGGTGATGAACTCGCTCGACTACTTCATCGTGGAGAATACGCGCACGGCACGCCGTTTCCTGTCGCGTGCGGGCATCGAGCGCAAGATTGATACGCTGGAGTTCGTAGAGCTTAACGAGCACACCACCGAGGCACGCGACATCGAGCGTATGTTACGCCCCGTTGAGGAGGGTCGCTCGGCAGGTGTTATCTCGGAGGCTGGCGTTCCCGGTGTTGCCGACCCGGGTGCCGATATTGTGGCCTTGGCACACCGCAAGGGTATTCGTGTAGTGCCGTTGGTAGGCCCTTCGTCAATCCTTATGGTGATGATGGCATCGGGGCAGAATGGCCAGTCGTTTGCCTTTGTGGGCTATCTGCCCGTTAAGGAGCCTGACCGCTCACGCACCATAAAGAGCCTTGAGCGACGAGCGCAAACGGAGCATCAGGCACAGATATTTATCGAGGCGCCCTATCGCAATGTGAAGCTCTTTGAGTCGCTTGTAGCGACGCTCTCGCCCAAGATGCGCCTTACCGTTGCTACGGACATCACCTCGCCCGAGGAGCTTATCCAGACCCTCACGGTTGAGGAGTGGCGCAAGCGTGGCGTGCCAGAGATTCAGAAGCGCCCGACAATCTTTGTATTAGGCATATAATTTGCCCCATTATATATAGTATGAAATAAAAAGAGTAACGATATGAATAAGCAAACATCTGAAAAAGAGCAGGATATCAAGAATCAGGAGCCTGAGGTTGAGGCTACACAGGAGGGTGGCGCAACCGAGGCTAACGCCAATATGGCAGAGGAGGAGCAGGCCGCGACTGACAATATGTCAGTAGAGCCCTCGTTGGAGGAGCAGTTGGCCGTTTGGCGCGATAAGTACCTGCGCTTGCAGGCCGAGTTTGACAACTTCCGTAAGCGCACCATCAAGGAGAAGATGGAGCTTGTGGAGCGTGGTTGCGAGAGCGCTTGGAAGGCGGTATTGCCCATTCTTGACGATATGGAGCGTGCCGTTGAGGCTTCGAAGAAGAGCGACGATATCGAGGCTTTGCGTCAGGGCGAGGAGCTTGTGATGAAGAAGTTCGAGAGTGTATTCCAGTCGGCAAACATCACCGCTATCGACTGCGTAGGCAAGCCCTTCAACGAGGAGGAGCAGGAGGCCGTAGCTCGCTTTGCTGCGGGCGAGGATAAGCGAGGCTTGGTTATCGACTGTGTACAGCGTGGCTATAAGCTCGGCGACCATATCTTGCGCTATGCCAAGGTTGTAGTTGGCGAGTAACTATCAATGTTTTAGACTATTATGGCAGAAAAGAGAGATTATTACGAGGTGTTGGGCGTTGAGCGCAATGCCGATGCCGATACCATAAAGAAGGCCTATCGTAAGGCGGCTATTAAGTATCACCCCGACAAGAATCCTGGCGATAAGGAGGCCGAGGAGAAGTTCAAGGAGGCTGCCGAGGCCTACGATGTATTGTCGAATGAGGAGAAGCGTGCTCGCTACGACCGCTTTGGCCACGCAGGTATGAGTGGCGCAGCCGGTGGCGGTGGCTTTGGTGGCTTCTCTGGTGGTGGCTTCTCGATGGAGGATATCTTCGAGCAGTTTGGCGACATCTTCGGTGGCGCGTTTGGTGGTGGCTTTGGCGGTGGTAGCCGTCAGCGTAGCCAGCGTGTCAATCGTGGTAGCGATATCCGCGTAACGGTGAAGCTATCGTTGCAGGAGATTTCGGAGGGCGTAACCAAGAAACTCAAAATCAATAAGATGGTCGCCTGCGATAAGTGCGGTGGCTCGGGCGCTAAGTCCTCATCGGCATACGCCACTTGCTCGGCTTGTAATGGTTCGGGCTATGTGGTTACGGTGCAAAACTCCTTCTTTGGCCGTATGCAGACCCAGAGTGTCTGCCCCACTTGTGGTGGTACGGGCAAGGTAATCAAGGAGCGTTGCGATAAGTGTTCGGGCGAGGGTGCCGTTAAGGGTCAGGAGATTGTAGAGGTTAAGATTCCTGCTGGCGTTGGTGATGGTATGGCTATCACGGTGCGTGGCAAGGGTAACGCTGCTCGTCAGGGTGGTGTTGCGGGCGACTTGTTGGTCGTTATCGAGGAGGAGCACAACCCACAGCTTGTTCGCGATGGCAACGACCTTATCCACAACCTAAATATCACCGTAACTACCGCAATTCTCGGTGGCGAGGTCGAGGTGCCCACTATTGATGGCAAGGCACGCATTAAGATTGCCCCTGGTACTCATGCGGGCAAGGTGCTTCGTCTTCGTGGCAAGGGTATCCCCGATGTAAATGGCTATGGCCGAGGCGATATTATGGTTGTTGTAGATATCACAATCCCCGATGACCTTACACGCGAGGAGCGTGAGTTGGTAGAGAAGCTATCCGAGAAGCCCCACTTCAAGGAGGCCGAAGGTGTAGAGAATCAGAATATCTTCGAGCGAATGAAGAACTTCTTCCGCTAATTTGTTATCATAAGGTATCATCTTCGGTGTCTTACTTGTTTGCAAATTCCTCATTTACGCTTTAGTAAACTGCGGATTTGCAAACTGCGATAAGCCACCAAATCTAATACCTTCTGACAACAAATTTGTGTAATTTGTTATCATAAGGGCGCATCTGCAGCATCTGGCTTGTCTGTCAAATGCTCATTTACGATTTAGTAAACTCCGCTTTGACAGTCTGCGACCAGCTACTGCATCTGCAACCCTTCTGACAACAAATTCGTGCTAACAACTAAAAACTAATAACTAATAACTAACAACTCTAATTAGTTATGTCATTTTTTCGACCGCCAAAGACCAAGCCAAGGCAGTTCAACTATATACCGCGCTACTACGACCCCATAAAGGAGGAGCGCGATAGGCGTAGGCGTGAGCTTCACGGCACATCGACCGAGGACGACAAGGAGGAGTATACCCCGGGTCGCTATATCCGCACTCAGCGCGAGGCTCGTGATGCTGCGCGTGAGGGGCGTGCCGATGAGGGTACACGCAAGATTATGCGCCTTGGTGTCATTGCCGTTGTGGTCGTCGTGGCAGCGATGATGCTCTACCCACGCATCATATCGTTTGCCGAGCGTGCCAACGACGAGAAGGTGGCGCGACAGATGATTGCCGATGGCGTAGTGGGCGAATTGGACTCGCTCTCTACACCTACAATCACGCTTCACGAGATGGTCGAGGATATTGACTTTACGGAGTTTGAGAGCCTTGATGCCGAGGCTATCAACGAGATTGAAGAGTGGAACAGACGCAACCGCTCGATTACTATCTACGATGATGATGTGAAGATCGAAGATGGTAAACGAGTGAAATAGTAAATAGCTTAAAGTAAGATGGATAGGATAAAGCTGCTACCTGAGATTGTCGCCAATCAGATTGCCGCCGGTGAGGTGGTTAATTCGCCATCGAATGTCGTGAAGGAGATGATGGAGAACTCTATCGATGCCGGAGCACATTCGGTGCGTGTCAATTTTCGCAATGGTGGCAAGGAGCTTATCCAGATTACTGACGATGGTTGTGGTATGTCGCCTATGGATGCCCGTATGGCATTTGACCGCCACGCCACATCGAAGATTCAGTCGATTGACGATGTCTACAAACTCCACACCTTTGGCTTCCGAGGCGAGGCTTTGGCCTCTATCGCTGCTGTTGCCGAGGTGGAGTTGCGCACACGCCGTGAGGAGGATGAGTTGGGTACGCTAACGACTATTAGCGGTGGCGAATTTCGCTCGCAGTTGCCTGTGGCAGCATCGCGAGGTGCTCAGTTCACGGTGCGCAACCTCTTCTACAATGTGCCCTCGCGCCGTAAGTTTATCGAGGGCGACAACGCCAAGCTCTCAACGCAGATTAAGCAGGAGTTTATGCGTGTTGCGCTGTGCAACCCGGGCGTGATGTTCGAGCTCAGGCAGAACGATGCCCCTCTATTCTTGCTTCAGCCCACCAATCGCCGAGGCCGTATCATCGACCTTGTGGGCAAGCATATCAAGCAGAACTTGCTTGATGTCGAGGTGGATACCTCGGTGGTGCGTGTCGAGGGCTATGTAGGTCGCCCTGCAGCCGCCAAGCGTCGCAACAACGAGCAGTACCTCTTCGTCAATGGCCGTTACTTCTACTCTCAGGCTATGCAACGCACCATCCTGCGTGCCTACGAGAAGCTTATCCCTGAGGGTTGTATGCCCTCATACTTCATATACTTGACGGTAGACCCCGAGCGTGTTGATGTCAATGTCCACCCGCAGAAGACTACCGTGAAGTTTGCCGATACGGAGGTTATCCTCCAGATTTTGCAGGCGGCAGTGCGTGAGTCGTTGGCAAAGACTGGCGCAGTGCCTATGATGGACTTCTCGGCGGATAATCGTGTTGAGATACCCGTTATGCGCCGTGAGCAGACTGTCTACAAGGAGCCTCGCTCGGCAACCAATAGCGCCTATAACCCCTTTAGTGCCGAGTATATCGACCCATCGGCACCTATGCCCGATGTCCCGTTTACGGGCTTCGATGTGCCGTACGATGAGCCTGCTACACCTCCCGCCTCGCGCGACTATGTTGAGGAGGCGAGTCAGATGGAGTATGTCCCAAAGCCGATGTCGCAGCCCACAACGCTTATCGAGTATATCGATGACGAGGGCTTGGAGGAGCAGACGACATTCGACTATATCGAGTCAGCTATGAGCACCGAGGAGAGGCGCACATTTAGTGAGGTGCTGGCACTCCCTTCGGGCTACGCTATCGCCATCTATGGCTCTCAGAGTGTGGTTGTTAGCCTACGCCGTGCCAAGGAGCGTGTCTTGTACGAGGAGATTTTGCACTCGATGACCCAAGGTGCAGCACCCACGCAGCGTATGTTCTTTCCGGAGGAGCTGATGCTTTCGGAGGAGGAGTACTCGCTAATGGAGCAGCACGCCGAGGAGTTTGCAGCCCTTGGCTTCGAGATAGAGTATCGTGGCGGTGGCGCTATCGCTGTTGAGGGTCGCCCCGCGATGATTGACACGGCAACACCTCTTGACGAGCTTATCTACGAGCTTCTGAAGGGCATCGACCTTGGCGAAGTGCCTCTCAACGAGGAGCGTAGGCGTATGGCCGAGCTTATGGCACGCCGAGGTAGTGCGGGCTATGGTCGCTCGGTGCGTTCACAGGAGGCACAGGAGCTTCTGCAACGCTTGGCGCAGTGTGATGATACCAGCTTTACGGCCTCTGGCTCGCCAATTATGGCAGAGATAACGGCCGATGAGCTTCGAGCAAAACTAACGAAGAATTAACTATGACAACATTTCAGCAGAAAACCAATACACCCCCTGCGGTGCTTAACTTGCTTATTGCCAATGGCGTGGCATTTCTCGCTACGCTGTTGCTCAATAAGTACACCATCTATGAGCACTTTGCCCTCTTCCCTGTGGGTAGTCCATTCTTTGAGCCTTGGCAGGTAGTGAGCTATATGTTCCTCCACGGCAACTTCTCGCACCTCTTCTTCAATATGTTCGCCTTATGGATGTTTGGTCGCGGTTTGGAGTGGGACTTGGGCACTAAGCGCTTTACAATCTACTACTTTGTCTGCGGTATTGGTGCTGCTTTGGTGCAGTTGGCGATGGCCGAGATAGATATCGCCCGCCTCGCGGAGGGCTCACAGCTCTACTGGCAATATTTGTGTGCGCCTACGCTCGGTGCTTCAGGCTCGGTGTTCGGTCTGTTGCTGGCATTCGGTATGTTGCACCCCAACGCTACGATTATGCTTCTATTCCCCCCTATACCTATGAAAGCCAAGTGGTTTGTAATTATCTATGGCCTTATCGAGTTGCTATTTGGCATCTCTGGCCGTATGGATAATGTAGCACACTTTGCCCACCTCGGTGGTATGTTCTGGGGCTGGTTGCTTCTTCTTTGGTGGCGCTATCAGGCACGCCGCCGATTCTACCAAAACAACGATTACGATGTCTAAGAAGGATACCTACAACACCGACCTCTATGGCATGAAGCGCCGTAGGGAGGAGCGCTCGTTTATTGGCGTGCTCCTCAATATTCTGCTCCTTACCGTTACGATAGCACTCTCTGTGGTGCTTATATTGGCATATTTCACACCGCTTATCTCGCCCGCAAAGTTTGGCTCGATGACCATTATGGGCATCTTCGCCCCCGCTATATATATTTCGGTGGTGATGCTTGCGCTACTGTGGGTTGTGATGCGCCGTTGGCGTATTGCGGGTGTTCTCGCGCTGGTGCTTCTGCCCGGTTTGTTCCTCTTCTCGGACTTCTACCGCATAGATATCAGCCGAGAGATAGAGCCTGAGCGCGACCGCCGTGCCTTTACGGTTATGAGTTACAATGTTCGTGGCTTTATGGACGAGAAGTTCCGCCACAACCTCGACAACTTCATAGAGCGCTATGCCGAGGAGCCTCTACCCGATATCGCTTGCTTTCAGGAATATATGAGCGATGCCCGCGATATCGAGCTTATCGACGAACTCTTCGAGGGCTACCACAAGCGTATGACTACGGAGTCGGGCAACCTTATGGTCTGCACCTTTAGCCGCTATCCTATTATCGCCACCGGAGAGATTTCGGGCGAGAAACGCGGTACTTCGCAGTGGTGCGATGTCGTTATCCGCCGCGATACGGTGCGTGTCTTCAACAACCATCTCTACACCACCTCTATCACCTCTGACGATAGCGAGCAGATTGCCGATGGCCGTATCTTGCGTGATGGCAGTCGTATGGCGAGCATCGTTGATCGCATCGCCTCCAATTCGGCTATCCGTGCCGAGCATGTGGATACCCTGCGCACGGTGATTGATGCAACGCCATATAGGCATATCGTTTGTGGCGACTTCAACGACACCCCGATGTCGTATGTATATCGCCGTATGAGTCGCAATCTTCACGATGCCTTTAAGGAGTGTGGTCGTGGCTATGGCTATACCTTCCGCCCTCTGCACGGCATCTTGCGTATCGACTATATCCTCTACTCCGATGGCCTTGAGGCGCAACACTACTATATTGACGAGGAGGCCGAGATGTCGGACCACCTTCCCGTTCTCACCCGACTTAACATCTTGTAATGGGGTGGGCTGGTGCGCAGATAAGTGAGTAAAGAGTTTTGGAAATTGAGTATACCTAACTTTGTCTAACCTATTAATATTCTGATATGAAGAGATTTTTTGCACTTTTCCTTTGTGTTGCACTATGTGGCTTGGTAGCTTGTGAGGATAAGGAGACTGAGCCCGTTGTGCCCGAGAATCCAGTTCCCGAGAATCCAATTCCAGACCCAGAACCCGAACCTGAGCCTGAGCCTGAGCCTCTCCCCACCGAGGCGGACTACGAATTTCGTGGCAATCTCCACGCCGGCATCTTTGTGCTTGAGACAAATGGCTTGCGTAACGATTACCTCTCGGTTTATGACAAGGCTTCGGGTCGTTCGCTCTATATAGACTTCTATTCGCCCCTTGGTGGTGAGTACCTTGCTTCGGGCGAATATCCTCTCGGCGATGGCTCTTCGATGACCTGCGCACAGCAGTACACCTACCTTACGCTCGTCACTGATGGCGACCTTTTGCGCTTTTCGGAGGGTGTAGCGAGGGTTGAGGTAGATGCCGATCACGAGTCGGGATACCCTTGGTATACTATCGATGCCTACTTCGTAATGGAGAGTGGCGAGAGTGTCCTGCTTGACTATGATGGTCAGATCGTGTTGGAGCAGTAGCTTTTCCGTAGAATCTTCGAAATTTCTTGGAAAAGTTTTGCAGATTGGATTATTATCATTACCTTTGCGCGCTATGTTTAACTAATTTAACTTTTTACAACAATGCCAAAAATGAAAACAAATGCCGCTGCAAAGAAGCGTTTTTCTTTCACCGGCACAGGTAAGATCAAGCGTAAGCACGCTTATCACAGTCACATCCTGACCAAAAAGACTAAGAAGCAGAAGCGTAACCTCTGCTACTCAGGTATCGTATCTGCAGCCGATGAGGCTAAGATCAAGCAGTTGCTCGTTAAGTAATTACGGGTACGAAGGCTTGAAAAAGAGTAGCTAACGCAAAAAAAATTATTTTAACAATCGGAGCGCAATAGCCCTAAAGAGTGTGAGAGAATCACGCCGCTATCAGCTCTATCAAAAACTTTAAACTATGCCACGTTCAGTCAACGCTGTTGCGTCACGCGCAAGAAGAAAGAAGGTTTTGAAGCTTGCCAAGGGTAACTTTGGTTCAAGGGGAAACGTATGGACAGTTGCGAAAAACACTGTCGAGAAGGGTTTGCAGTATGCTTATGCACACCGTCGTGAGAAGAAGAGAAATTATCGTTCATTGTGGATCGTTCGTATCAACGCTGCGGTTCGTATGCACGGTATGACTTATTCAGAGTTTATTGGTAAGATGAATGCAAAGGGTGTAGCTTTGAACCGTAAGGTTCTTGCCGACCTCGCACTCAACGAGCCTAAGGCATTCGAGGCAATTGTTAATGCAGTTAAATAGTATCGTCATCTAATTGACGAGTAGGGGTTGGCTTCGGTCAGCCCCTTTCTTTTTTGATGATAAGGCAGATATCTACTGCCGCTAACAAAAAGTCCTGACAATGAGCAGTACCACAAGTACAGCCCATCGTCAGGATTTTTGCCGAGCGTTGTATCTACAGCCTTCTAATCAAAAAAAGTTACACCTAACAATTTTGATTATTGATACAAATGGCGGATATCTACTGCTGCTAACAAAAAGTCCTGACAATGAGCAGTATCACAACCTTTCTTTTTTGATGGCCTCTTGCATTGGAAAGAGCCGATCTCTGAGATTAAGGCTTATTGGTCAAAATAGTACATAAAATTGGGGCGGTTTTTGATTATTAAGGTAATGATGCAGAAAGTGGCGCATTCTGCATCATTACCTTAATTCTATTCTTAATAATATGTCTTCCCTGACTAATATGGCCTATCACGGCCTATTTGCTTGCTTTTAGACTGCTTTGCTTGCTTGTCCTGTCCTGTCGCTTTGTTTGTCTTGTTTGCCCTGTTGCTGAACCTGTTTTGCTCTGCCGTTGCGCCTATCTTGTTTGTCCTGTTAGCTCTGTTTGTTATATCGCTGTACCAGGAGCCTTTCAGAGCCCTCGTAGCTCTTGCAGCTCTCACCCACCCCTCAGATCCCTCAGACCCCTCAGACTCCTCCGGGCCCTTAGGCCCCTTAGGCCCCTCTTTTTTTAGGACCAATAAGACCTTAGGACCTTTAGACCATTACGATGTCTGGAATCGTGTTGTCCTGCTCGTCCTGCTCGTCTTACTTGTCTTACTTGTCTTACTTGTCTTACTTGTCTTACTTGTCTTACTTGTCTTACTTGTCTTACTTGTCTTACTTGCCCTATAAGAAAACTCTCTAACAACTAACAACTAATAACTAACAACACTTTCTTTGTGGCGAATAACTCCCCAATTTTTTATTGTTGGTTTTCACTTTTGTGTCCTAAATATACCAATCATTTAGGGCGTCTAATATTAATTAAAACCGCATAATTATGCATTACCCCCCCCAATTTTGCGATTTCGACGAATGGGAAAACCTAATGTGGACTATGTATAATCTATATCGGCGTTTAATGTGTCTGTGGGCAATATTTTGTGTACGGAAAAGTGGATAGTATAAAGTGAATAAGTCGGTGATTTGTCGATGAACGGTAAAAATCGGGTGATGAGTGGATTTTATGAATTTGTTAAAAAGGTGTTAATAATGCAGAATTTTGCAGAAAATATCAAAATGTTGATAAATTTTTAACTCTTTAGCTATTGGTCAATTTTTCCATATAAATATCCCTTACTTTTTGTCTATATTGACTGATCTCCTATCTATTAGCTATTTTTTAATTTGACCATAAAAATATTGCCATTTTATTTTGTAGAAGTTACTCTGTTTTCTGTCATATTTAGTTGATTTTATAGTATATATTTTATATATACTATAATCTGTGCATATTTCATCTCTTAGCACTGAGTGATATATTGCTTTTTTCTATCACGATGCTCTCTTTTTTTGACCATAAAATTATTTCAACGAATAACCAATTTTACCTAATAAATAACCCTGTTAGAAAATTTGGACATTTTTAATGCAGTGTAATTTATTTATTTCCTTTAATGTCCAAACGCCGAAATTTGTTAACAAAGCTGTTGATAACTTTTGTTGAAAAAATTTGTTGGAAGAGAACTTTCGCTCTAATTTTGTGAAACGAAAGTAAGGAAAAGAGTCCTGAAATCTGCTGCCAAAAGCGGTATAAATAGTTAGAAATGAGTGATTTGCAGGTGGGTTTAAGGTTCTTAATCCCCGCAAATTGCTGTTTTGTTGATAAAAAACAAATGTTCGTTGAAATTTGTATAGCCATAAATCGGGTTGTTAATAATTGTTAATAACATTTGTTCACGGTTAATAACTTTTGATTGTTACACTACTAAAATAATAAAGCTTATGTATCGAGACAATGCGTATTATGCGCCAAACATCGAAATTATCGAGGTAAAAGTCGAACAGGGTATCTGCCAGAGTAGTAATGTGCCTGGTGGTGATTCAGTAGATGATATTTAATTCTTGTTACCTTATTTTTCTTGATAATAATAACAACTCTAATATTTATGAAAAAGTTTCTATTTCCCCTTTTCGCTTTGGTGCTCTCGTTAGCCTCTTGCCAGAGCGATATCGACATCCTTAATGTGCAGCCTGAGTTTGAGACTCCAGTTTTTACTGCATCAATTGAGGAGGAAACTCGTACTAATCTCTCTCTTAACGACAATTCTTGGAAGATTTTATGGGTTGATACTGATAGACTGTCAGTCTTTTCAAAGTCTGACCACAACCTTCGTTACAAGGTTTCATCTATTACTAACAATGGTACTTACGCTGACTTCGTATATATGAAGGAGTATGTGCGTGGTTCAGGTGTTAATTACAGCTACAACTACTCTGCATATCCCTACTACAAGACTACAAAGTTGGTAGATGAGTGCATCCAGATGGATATCCCCTCAACTCAGTACTATGTAGAGGGTGATGATATGTACTATGTACCTATGGTTGCAAAGTCTCCTACGCTTAACCTTAAGTTCAAGGCTCCCTCTTCAGTTTTGAATATTGCGATGAACAAGGAGGACAATCCTAATGAGTTTAAGCTTATGAGTGTTACCGTGTCGTCATCAAGCGTAGATTTGGCCGGTCGAGTATCTATTGATATGTCAGGTGATACTTTCGTAGCTCATATCGATCCTTCGTTGGGTGATACCTCAAAGTCTGTTACTCTTGATTTGGGTGAGGGTGTTGAGCTTACTACCGATATCAAGAACTTCCCTATCGCACTCCCCGAGGTTGTATTCCCCGAGAACGATTTCGTTGTAACTTGCCATCTTATGGTTAGCGGTGAGGAGCGTGTATTGAAGGTTACTCGTGATAAGTCTTTGACTTTTGAGGGTGGTCGTGTGAAGCGATTGACCGTAAATGTTAAGACTGATTCGTTCTTCGGCAATGGTGGCGGTGAGATTGACGGTGAGATTAATATTGAGGATGATATGATTATCGATGAGCCTTTGGTAGTTCCTGCTGGTGGTACGGCAAATATCAACCTCAATGGTACTGTATCGTTGTTGCCTACCAACCCCAACTCTTCACTTGTTGTTGTCGAGGAGGGTGGTGAGCTCACTATCGATGGCGAGGGCGCAATGACCACCGTTATTGCAGAGCCCACAGCATCGGCTCTCAGTGCAACCCGTGCAGCATCTAACACTGCATTCCCCATCGTGGTTAATGGTACTTTGCGAATCAAGGGTGGTGATTTCACTCTTAACTCTTATGCTACCAGCTGGCTCGACTGTGGTATCTATATTGGTCCTAATGGTAAGCTTATCGTAGAGGGCGGTACTTTCCGCTCAACCAAGGGCTCTTATATCTTTGGTCACGAGTTCGGTAAGCGTCCCGATATCACTATCCACGGTGGCCGTTTCGAGGGCTACGATCCTTCGGACAACGACTTCGATGGCGAGGGAAGCAACTACCTTGAGCCCGAGTATGCAAGCTACTATGTGGCAGAGGATGAGCTTGTTGTTGCAGAGCGTACTGCAGAGTGGGAGGTTGATAACAGCTACCTTTTGAACTCTATCCTTAAGAATGGCGGTAATGCTACTCTTATCGACTCTGTACACGATAATTGGGCGTTTAATGTTGATAATAACATCAATGTAAACTATCCTGTAAATATCTCGGTTAGTGGTGATGCTTCGAAGGTTTCTGGCGAGTGTATCCTCTATATTGAAACTCCGATCAACTGCTATGCTGATGTGAATATTAAGTGTGATTACACAGATGGAGATCTCGACCCTGATAGCTACGCTCCTGATACAAAGTTGCTCTATATTGACTCTAATACGGCTATTGCCAATGTTTACAATGGTGCTACTCTTACCTTGGGTGATGCGACCTACTTCGGTGGTAGCGACGAGGTTTCGGAGACACTCTTCAACCTCTACGGTGGTAATATCGTGGTTAATGATGGTTCTTACACACTCTCGGAGCGTATTAATGCCGCTAATATGTTTGTTGTCGATCCGCGATATGCCGAGGAGAGTTCGCTTGTAGTCAATGGTGGCGTATTCTATGGTTACAATCCTGAGAGCGTAGCTTTCGGTGAGGAGGTTAAGAATTGTGTTCCTGAGGGTAAGGGTGCACTTCTCGCATGGGATGGTGGCCACTACACCATCAAGAATAAGGGCACTTTCACCGCTGCATCGTACAATGTAGATGGTCTTCCTTCGACTTATGGCGGTATATCTGATGCAAATACTACTGCTATTAGCAATAAGCTTGCTACTGAGAACTGGGATATGATTGCATTCCAGGAGAACTTCGCTCACAATACACAGCTTACAAGTGCCCTCTCATCTATGTATACATTTGGTACTTGGAGAGGTTCGGTAGGTATCGCACAGCTTGTAAGTAAGGCTGATACTGATGGTCTTGGTTTCGCTGCACTTAACTCTACAACATCGTTCTCTGGCGAGAAGTACATTGAGTTTAACGACTCTTATGGCGGTCTCTTGAGTGGTGCTAATGATTGTATCAAGAAGGGCTTCCGTTACTACCTTATAACACTCCCTGGTGGCGCACAGATTGATCTTTATATTACACATATGAACTCTGGTAGCGATTCTGGCCATATTAATGCTCGTGCATCGCAGTTCCAGCAGTTGGCTAACTATATCGTGGCTAATATGACTACTCGCCCCACACTTGTTTTGGGTGACTTCAATGCTCGTTACACTCGTGATGACTATACTACAAACTTCTTTAGCATTCTTGGCGAGGCTGGTCATATGGACTTCTTCAACGATGCTTGGGTAGAGCTTGTCGACAAGTATGATATCAATGGCAACTTGCTCTATGCCGCTGGTGAGTATCCCGACTATCCCTCTGATTCACTCGTTGTAACCGAGAAGTATGAGGGTGCCGAAGGTGATATTGAGTGTACAGCACAGGGCGGTGAGGTTGTAGATAAGATCTATTACATCAACAATCCTAACTCAGATGTTGCTATCTTCGCAAATAGCTTCGTTCGTGATATGGAGTATTGCATTGACAACGATCCTAAGCAGCCTCTTGCTGACCATATGCCTGTTGTTTCGGAGTTCACATACTACTATTAGTAGCCTGAGCTCTTAGGAGCTAAGAACTAAAACAAATTATCCCGCTTATCGCAACGATAGGCGGGATAATTTGTTTACGGCGTTGTAGACAGTGGGGGACTGACCGAGCCTTTTACTTCTTCTCTCTTAGGCGTGTGATGCCGTCGATAAAGCACATAGGGTGTGTGGGTGCGCCAGGGAGCCAAAGGTCTACCTTATATTTGTCGAGGAATGAGCGGTCTACTGCGGGGCTGTCGGCAAACAGACCACCTGAGATAGCCTCAGAGCCGCATACGATAAGAATTTTAGGCTCAGCGATAGAGTTGTAGCAGATGTCCAACGCCTCGGCCATATTCGAGCTGATGGGGCCTGTGAGCACCAAGCCATCGGAGTGGCGTGGTGAGGCTGTGAAGCCTACGCCATAGCGACCAAAATCGAAGTTCACATTGCTGGTGGCATTAAGCTCCATCTCTACCGAGCAGTCGCCACCTGCCGACACCTCACGAAGCTCAAGAGCCTCGCCAAAATACTTCGAAATATCATCTCGCACTGCCTCGCGTGTAAATACCGGCTCTGTCTGGCCAGCCTTGACAATCAAGTCCTCGCGGCGTGTGGCAGCGATGCGGTAGTTGTTCGTAAAGCGGATATTCTGCTTGGCGCAACGAGCGCACTCGCCACAGAAGAGGCACTTACCCATATCGAGCGTAAGAGGCTCGGTGGTAATAGCGCCTGTGGGGCAGAGCTTTGCAGCACGCTCCAAGTCGCTCTTATCCTCAGTCTCGGTGAGTAGCGGGAAGCCACGAAACTCCTCGGTGAGCGTTACATTCTTCAAGTCGGGGATATACTGCCAGCCATGGCTGCGCAGAATCTTTATTTTTCCAAATAACATAGCATTCAGGTGTTAGTAAAAGAAGCTGTTTTAATTTTATTTCGAGATTATTTGAGAGTTATTTTTGTTTAGATTTTTATTTGGAAGTTGCAGGTAATAGCGGGCTATTTTCAAAACTTACAAATCAAAAGATATCAAAAAGAACCTCAAAGAATCCGAAACATTTGTCAGCCTCAATGGTTTAACTTATTTAATAAAATTAAAACATCTTCTTATAGGTCGTGTCCGCAGTACGAAAGATTAAAACTCTTGTTGTTGATCGGGAAGTCTGAGATGCCCTCCGAGCGCACGGCGATAGCCAAGCCGAGCCAGTTGTGCACGCTAGGGTCCTTAATCTTATACTTCGCGATATTGCCCTCCGCATCGGTGAGTGCCACATGGCATATTTCGCCACGCCAGCCCTCGATAACCGAGAATGAGAGCGAGTCGGCCGAGAGCTTAGCATCGTAGTCGGGTGCTAAAATCTCGGTAGATGGCTTGTAATCCTTGAGAAGGCTCTCAATATAGTCGGCACTCTGCAAAACCTCGTCGAGGCGTGTTGCAAGGCGCGACATAACATCGCAATCCTGCTTTACGACAGGCTCGTGGTGAAACTCCTCGGCGTAGAAGCCCGATGGGTGCGTTGCGCGGATATCACGCATAAGGTTGCTTGAGCGGGCAGCCATACCTACGCCACCGATACGCCACATCTCCTCGGTAGGCACCAAGCCACACTGCTCAAAGCGGGCAAGGAGCGTGGGTGCTTCGAGGATGTCGGTGCGCACCTCGTTGTAGCGGCGGCGCACATCGGCGATATTCTTGCGGATAGTCTCAATCTTGGCCTCGGTGAGAGGGAAGTTGCTGCCAAAGGGGCGAATAAGGCTCTTGCCAAAGCGGTTGCCACACCACGCCTGTGTGGTGTTAATCGTTACGGTGCGCAACGCCTCGCAAGCCACCTGATAGAGCTGGAAACCGATGTCGGTGGCCAGTGCACCAGTGTCGGCAAGGTGCATAGCGATACGCTCAAGCTCGATGGCAACCACACGCTCACGCTTCAGGTCGCTCGATATGCCCTTATCTGAGAGCTTCTCCACAAGCTCGGCGTATGCCGTAGCGTGGCCAACGGCAGTATCACCAGCCGTAGCCTCCGAGATAAGCGTCTGGCGCAGACGATTCTGGTTGCGCACCATCTCGCCCTCGACACCACGATGCTGATAGCCCAAGGCAATCTCAAGGTGTAGCACCTGCTCGCCATTGCAGATAAAGCGGAAGGCACCGGGCTCGATAATGCCGGCGTGTATAGGGCCCACATTCACCTCGTGGAGCTCGTCGCCCTCGATAGTGTAGAATGGGTAGTTGTCCATCGTCGATTGCTTGTCACGGCGGTCGTGGCTAAAGCGCAAGGGCTTAAGCCAAGGGTGGCCGTTGAACTTGATGCCGTAAAGCTCATTCATTTCGCGCTCGAAGGGGTGGAACTGCTGATGTATGGCAGTGAGCGATGCCAAGCCCTCCTCGGAGTAGTAGTCGGGCTGGAACGATGATATAAGCACCTCACCCGTCTTATCGTCAAGTAACAAGATGAAGAACTTTAGCCCCTTCTCAACCTCCGTAGCGAAGTAGTGGGCTATATGGTAGCGCTTATCCTGCATACGCTCTACAAGGTCTTTGTAGAGGTCGAGGTACTCCACCGTGGGTATGTCGGCAATCTTGACTGCCGAGGCTATATTGTTTGTCTTAAGATATAGGTTCATACTATTGGAGGTTTACGATTGAGTCAATAATATCCATAAGCTCGGCGGGCTGCCAGATGCCTATGATAATGGCAACGATAAGCAGCACCGAGGCTGAGTACGAGAGGCGGCGATTGACCTCCGAGAGGTGCAACTCGTCCTGATTGGAGTGGTAGTTGAGGCGCAACGAGCGCGACCAGATGGCATAGAGCACAACGCACATAAGCACCACCATAAGGATAAGCAACCACCAGCGACCCTGTGTGGCAATCTCCGAGAAGAGCATAACCTCCGTTACGAAGAGTGGCGATGGAGGGAATGCCAAGAGTAGGAGTGTGCCCACGATGAGGCCGATAGCGCCAATGCGGTTGATGTTCATATAGTTGCCGATGCGGTTGATGCTGTAACTGTCGTAGATATGGCGCATAACACCCACATGGTAGAACATCGAACTCTTGATAAAGGTGTGGCACATAACATGGAATACAGCAGCCCACAAGGCTACGCCACCGATACCCATACCGATAGCCACAATACCCATATTTTCAACTGTCGAGTACGACAGGAAGCGTTTGTAGTTATTCGTGCGGCGAAGGAACATAGCACCCACAGCCAGCGACAGAATACCGATAAGAATCAGCACATTGCGAGCCCAGGCAAAGACTTCGGAAGAGGCATAAAGCGTGTAGATACGCATAATCGACACGAAGCCTGCATTGACCAACGCCGTAGAGATAAATGCCGAGGCGGGGGCAGGGGCAGCAAAGTTGGCATCGACACCTACGGTATAGAGTGGGAATACCTCCATCTTACAGCTATAACCAATGACGATAAGCAGGAAGGCGAGCTTCAGGTAGAGGGGGTTGCCCTCGGCGATAACGCTCTTGAGTGCTGCGTAGTCGAGTGTGCCCTCGACAGCCACAGTCGAGAGGAGCAAGATGCCGAGGTATGCCATAGCGATACCCGTAGAGCATACGAAGATATACTTCCAAGTAGCCTCCAACGACTGCTCAAACTCGCGGTGATAGATGATACCTGCCGAGCAGATGGTCGTAAGCTCGAGGAATACCCAGGTCATCGCAAGGTTATAGGAGTAGTATACGCAGGTGATAGAGAGTGCAAGGAGCATCAAGAGCGTATAGTAGGCGTTATAGGAGCGTGTGGTAACCTTCTCGGCACGCAGATACGATGAGGAGTGAATGAGCGAGAAGATAAGCACCGCAATCATCAACACATGGAACACCACAGCGAGGGTGTCGGCACGGAAGATGGTGAGCAACGCCGTATCGAAGCGGTCAAAGACGAAGAGCAAAGCCACCGACGCAACCTGCACCAAGGCGAAGAGCGAGGCGATAAGGTTGGTTACGCGCTCCGAGCGTGAGGCAAGCGGAGCGATGGCAATCAATAGCGAAACGATGATATATGTCAGCATAGCGTTAGTCTTTAATCGAGGTTAGGGCATCGCTCTCATCGGTGTGAATATCGTTGTCCACACGGCTAAGGAAGGTGCCGAGAATAAGAATCGAGATAAGGATGTCGAGCATAATAGCGAGGTTGATAAGCATCGGAAGCTCAACACCGATAGCCATCGAGAAGAGGAATACGCCATTCTCGATAACGAGGAAGCCCACAAGATGGGCGAAGATACGCTTACGCATCACAATAAGGATAAGGCCTGAGAGCAGAGCGTAGAGCGCCACACCGAAGAATATCATATCGGTGCGCTCATCGGCCATATAGTAGGTAATCGTGCAGCTCGCCACAAGTGCCACAATAGACATCACCAGTGCGCCAAACTGCGTAGATGATGAGTGTATGCGGTTAATCTTGGTGCGGTGGATTACGGTGAGCAGGATTGCGGGAATCACGATAGCCTTGAATACAAGGGTCTCGATGATAATCACGGTCATCTCAACTGGGTGGAACTCGTGAAGACGCGCAATGGCAATGCCGAAGAGCAACAAGCCCTGCACGGCAAGAATTGTGGTGTGGTTGCGGAAACGCTCGGCAATCGAGAGGTAGAGGAGCGTCAGCACATATAGTATAATTAGCGATAGAGTCATAAGGCGTTAGATTTCAATGTTTTGGATAAGAAGGAAGCCTATGAGCAACACCAGAGCCGACATAGCTACGATGGTGAGAATGTAGGTGATGTTGCGCGAGAGCTTGTTGCGGGCACGCAACGACTCGACAATGCCGATTGCCATACCCGTGCCGAGGACAGCAAGCGGAGCGGCAAACCACCACTTAAAGCAGAATACCACAGCCACAGCATTTGCAGCAATCATCGCCAAGGTGGCATTCTTCAACCAGCCAGCGATATGAATCATCGCAAGGTCGATACCCGAGAAGTCGAGGCACATAACCTCGTGAATCATCGTCAGCTCAAGGTGGGTCTTGGGGTCATCAACAGGCACACGACCAGCCTCGATAAACATAATGATTACAAAGACATAGGCAACCAACAGCAGAACGATAGTAAGGTTGGTATCCAACTCCTGAGCCATAGAGAAGATGTCGGCAAACGATGAGTAGCCACAGAAGAGCGCCAAGGTTGCCATCGCCATCATCAAGGCGGGCTCGACCAACGCTCCATAGAGTGCCTCACGGGCAGCACCCATACCCTCGAATGAGCTGCCTGTATCCATCGCAGCGAGGATAAGAGCCACACGCGAGAGGGCGAGTAGATAGGCTACAAAGACAATATCGCCGTGGAACGAGCAGATAGGCTCAAGGTTAGCCACAGGGATAAACAAAAAGGCAATAAGCGCAGCGCCGAGATAGACGCAGGGTGCGATACGGAACAGAAGTGTCGTAGTGGTAGAGTATACCGAGCCCTTGCGCAGCTGCAAGCGTACATTCATCACATGCTGGAAGAAGCGAATACCCTTACGACCAGCCAGAACGGCGCGTGTGCGGTTGATAACTCCCGTAATAGAGAGTGCTACCGCAATCATAATCAGTGTATTAAGTAGTTTGATAGCCATTGTTTCTCTTTATTTACGGGGTTACATAATACCAAGCAAAGTGAGCACCAACACCGTCGCGAGGAATACCAGAGCGAAGGTGATGTAGCTATTTACACGACCTGTACGCAGGCGCATAGTATACTCGTTGATGCGGTGCATAAGTGCCATCCACCAGCGACCAAGCAACGAATCCACCTTATCCTTGTGGCGAATGTCGTAGCTGTGGCGTGTGGGGAATATCTCGTTCTTGTCGATGGTACGACCATCTACCGTATCCTTCATAAAGGGCTTGCCGATATTCTCCAGACCCTCGGAGAACGACTCACCCGTGTACTGCATCTTGGTGTTAAGTGCCGTAAAGCCACAACCCCAAGTGGGACCCTCGGTGATGGTGCGTGAGCGCTGAGCACGACGCTTTAGGAGGAAGAGGGCGACGATAACCGCGATAAGTATCCACGAAATGAGGCTCATAGTCTGGAGTGTGGGCATCATGTGGTCGATGACCATCGTATTGTCGCTCGCAGTAACGGCCTCGGCAACACGCGCGATAGGCAGAATGGCATACTGCGGGAATAGACCGATAAAGAGGATAAAGGCTGCAGGGATAGCCATAGCGCCGATGCGACAACCATCCACCTCCTGTGTCTCGGCAACCTCGTGCGAGCGGGGTGAACCAAGGAATACCACGCCATAGAGCTTGGTGAAGGCCAAGACCACGATACCGCCAATAAGCGAGAGGGCGATGATGCCGGCAACCGAGTAGAGAACCTCGTGGCCATCGCTGATGCCGTTGAACATACCTATGTATATAAACAACTCCGAGACAAAACCATTGAGCGGGGGCAGTGCGCAGATAGCCGCTACGGCAAATGCCATAAGTGCAGCAGTAAGGGGCATATGCTTGGCGATACCACCCATACGGTTCATCGTTGTGGTGTGCATCTTCGAGTAGATGTTACCCGCACCGAAGAAGAGCATAGTCTTGAACAACGAGTGGTTTACGGTGTGGAGCAGAGCGCCACACATACCACACATACCGATAAGGTCGCTACCGGCAGCATGGCCTACGGCGGCGATACCTAAGCCGATGAGTATCACGCCGATATTCTCGATACTTGAGTATGCCAACAGGCGCTTGACATCGTTCTGCATGGCGGCGAAGATAACGCCCCAAAGGCCTGTTACGATACCCGACAAGAGTACGATAAGTCCGATGGTGTAGAGTAGCTCGGTGTTGGCATCAATAGCCTGCATAAGGCGCACAACACCATAGATGCCTGTCTTAATCATCACGCCCGACATAATAGCCGATACATGCGAGGGTGCTGCGGGGTGTGCCTCAGGTAGCCAGATGTGCATAGGGAACAAACCAGCCTTCATACCAAAGCCGATAAAGAGCACCACGAAGAGCGGTAGGGGATTGCCCAACTTGAAGTAGTACTCGATGGCATCGAACGATGAAGAGTGTGTGGCGTTGAACAGCATAACGAATCCCGCAACGAGGAACATAAAGCCTATGTGCATCATCACCAAGTAGTTGAGTGCTGCACGGCGAGTCTCCTGACGGTTTGCCTCAAACAGAATGAGGATAAACGATGCGATAGTCATCAGCTCCCACGAGAAGAGGAAAGAGAAGCCTCCACTTGCCAAGACAACGCACATCATCGATGCCACCAATGCCACAAGTGCGGTGTAGTGCAGCGAGAAGTGTGCCGAGGAGTAGCGACCGAAGTAGCCGGCAAGATAGCCTCGCGAATAGATGACAGTGGCAACCGACGCAATGGCGATAATTACAAGGAAGAGCGCCGAGAGTCGGTCTACGGCGAAATACTCATATCCGAAAATTGCTGTGCGGAATGAGAATAGCTTTACCTCTCCCACCATAAAGGCATAGACCGCGAGGGCAATAGCACCTACCGCAAGGAGCGATGTGATTGCCGTTGCTGTCCACACCTTCTTACGCTCGGGAGTGAGGAAGATAGCAACAATTGCAACAATCGCCGCTAAAAGTACATAGAACAACATAGATTAAACTATTGGGTAGTAATTAATTATAACGAGTTAATGGTCGATACAATGACCGTTGCAACCACAGCAGCTGTCTCGGTGCGCAAGCGTTGCTTGCCCAGCGAAATAGGCTTAAAGCCGTTTTGCAGTGCAAAGTTAATCTCTTCTTCCGAAAAATCGCCCTCCGGACCAATTAAAATTAGCGTATCGCGCTCTTTTTTTACCAAATTGCCAAGATACTCCCTCTCGCCAAACGATGAGTTGCAGTGGGCAATAAACTTATCGCCCTCGAAAGGCATCGTCAAAACCTGCTTTAGAGGCGTAAGGTCGTGGAGCGTGGGGTGGTACGCTTTTAGCGACTGCTTGACCGCTGCGGTGATAACCTTCTCCTCCCTGTCGTGCTTAATCTGTCGGCGCTCGCTGTGGAAACTCTCTATTGGGTATATCTCCGAAACGCCCACTTCGGTAGCTTTTTCCAAAAACCACTCGAAGCGGTCGATAATTTTTGTGGGGGCTACGGCCATCACTAAACGATAGGGAAGTTTCTCGTATTCCGAGTGGCTCTCGACAACCTCTACCGTACAGCGTTTTGCGTTGGCATCCACCACTTTACAGCGGTGAAGCGTGCCACGACCATCGGTCAAATGTAGCTCGTCTCCCTCCACCATACGAAGCACTCTGATGCAGTGTTTCGACTCCTCCTCGGTGAGTGTGTGGCGGGGAAGTGAAATTTCGCGGGCATAAAATAGTTGCATTCCTCAATAATTTTTTTAACTTTGCAAAGTTAATTAAAAAAAGCTATCAATGAAACGACTTTTTCTATTATCGTCATTAATGTTTGTTATGACACTCTCTATTTCGTGTTCTAAGAGCGAAAAGCCCGTTACGGGCAACCCTCTTCTTGATGAGTGGAATACCGAGATGGGTATCCCTCCGTTTGATAAAATCAAGGCTGAGCACTATGTGCCCGCTTTCGAGGCTGCTATCGAGATGCACAACTCAGAGATTGAGGCTATCGTTGCGTCGGAGGAGGAGCCTTCGTTCGAGAATGTTATCCTTGCGATGGATAACGCCGGCCTTAAGCTCGCGGAGATAAACCTTATCTTCGGTATGCTCTCTTCATCGGACCTTGACGAGAAGATGCAGGAGGTGCAGAACGAGATGATGCCCCGCATCGAGGCACACTACAACGCTATTATGCTCAACGAGGCACTCTTCGAGAAGGTTAAGGCTGTCTACGACAAGCGCCAGAGCCTGAAGCTCGACGATGTGCAGATGCGCCTTGTGGAGAAGACCTACAACGAGTTTGTTCGCTCAGGTGCACTGCTTGAGGGCGAGGCTAAGGAGCGCCTTAAGGCTATCAATGCCGAGCTTACGGCACTCACTATCAAGTTTGGCAACAACCTCCTTGCCGAGAATGGTGCATTCTTCTTAGAGCTTAATGCTCAGCAGGTTAAAGACCTCCCTGAGGGTGTTCGCAATCAGGCACAGGAGGCAGCAATCGCTATGGGCAAGAAGGATAGCTATGTCTTTACGCTCGACAAGCCCTCGATGCTCCCCTTCCTCACCTACTCGCCCGACCGCGACCTTCGCCGCGAGCTCTACAATGGCTACTTGATGCGTTGCAACAACGACAACGAGTTCGACAATAAGGAGCTTGCCAAGCAGATGGCACGCCTCCGCATCGAGAAGGCCAACTTACTCGGCTATAAGTCTTACTCTCACTATGTTACTTCGGACCAGATGGCGGGCAACCCCACAGCGGTATACAACCTCCTCGATGAGATTTGGGAGCCTGCGTTGGAGTCTGCAAAGGCTGAGTTGGAGGCTATGAACGAGATGTTCCAGAAGGATTACCCCGGTGCAGAGTTCGAGAAGTCGGATTGGTGGTATTATGCCGAGAAGGTGCGCAAGGCGAAGTATCAGCTCGACGAGGCTGCCGTGAGCCAGTACCTCTCGTTGGACAATGTGCGCAGCGGTATGTTCTACTTGGCTAACCGCCTCTATGGCATCACCTTCCGCCCCATTTCTGCGCCTAAGTATCACCCTGAGTGTTCGGTATACGAGGTTTTGGATGTCGATGATTCGCACCTCGGTGTCCTCTATATCGACCCCCACCCCCGCAAGTCGAAGAGCGGTGGTGCTTGGTGTGGCTACTTTACCGAGCAGCGCTACGAAGATGGCAAGCGTGTAGCTCCCGTTGTGGGCATCGTATGCAACTTCACACCCCCTGTGGGTGATACCCCCTCGTTGCTATCATTCGACGAGGCTGAGACTATGTTCCATGAGTTTGGCCACGCTCTCCACTTCCTCTTTGCCGATGTTCGCTATCGTGGCTTGGCAGAGGTTGAGGGCGACTTCGTAGAGCTCCCTTCGCAGATTATGGAGAACTGGGCATTTGAGCCTGAGATTATGAAGGTCTACGCAACACACCACTCTACGGGCGATGTTATCCCCGATAACCTTATCGAGAAGATTCAGAAGGCGTCGCTCTTCAATCAGGGCTTTATCACCACCGAGTTGGCCGCTGCTGCACTTATCGATATGGATATTCACACCCTTGAGAAGTGGTCGGATATGGATATCAACGACTTCGAGAAGTATAACCTTGCAACACGCCGAGGCCTGATTCCTCAGATTGAGCCTCGCTATCGCTACACCTACTTCTCGCACATCTTCAATGGTGGCTACTCTTCGGGTTACTACTTCTATCTCTGGGCAGAGGTGCTGGACAAGGATGCCTTCGAGGCCTTCAAGCTCTCGCACGACCTCTGCGACAAGGAGCTTGCACATAGCTTCCGTTACGACCTGCTTGCTCAGGGTGGTCAGAAGCCCGGTATGGAGATGTATCGCAAGTTCCGCGGTGCCGACCCCGACAAGACACCTATGCTCAAGGCGCGTGGCCTCTGGAAGGAGCCTGTGGTTGAGGTAGACTCTACCGAAGTTGTGGAGAGCGTTGAGCCTGCCGCGAAGCCTATGCGCCCGGCCTTTCGCCCTACCAACCCCTCGACTGCTGGTAAGCCCAACTTCCGTGTTCCCGTGAAGCCCGAGACTAAATAGTCGCAACTAATTAACTTAAAGAATATTACCATTTATGACTGCAACATCAGTAATTATGTCAGCATTGACACTTGCCGCTACCAGCGGTGATCTACCAGTGAATGGCGGTGTACGCCTTCCTGAGTCTTTGGTGGGCAATCCCCTCGTTGAGGAGTGGGATACCCCATATCAGACCCCTCCCTTCTCGGAGATTGAGCTTGCGCACTATGAGCCCGCTTTCGACTACGCCATTGCCGTAAATCGTGCCGAGGTTGAGGCTATCATAAACAACCCTGAGGCGCCCACCTTCGAGAACACTATCGTGGCTATGACCGAGTCGGGCGAGTTGCTTGGCCGTATTGCCGGCCTCTTCTTCGTCTTGAACAACTGCTCGACATCTGACGAGATGCAGCAGATTGCGATGAACATTACACCCAAGCTCACCGAGTTGGAGAACGACATCTCGCTCAACCCTGAGCTCTTTGCTCGCGTTAAGGCCGTCTACGACCAGCGCAAGAAGCTCAAGCTCGACGAGCAGGATATGCAGCTCTTGGAGGATACCTACAAGGGCTTCGCACGCTCTGGCGCCTTGTTGGAGGGACGGGATAAGGAGCTTTATAGAGAGTACTCTTCGGAGCTCTCGCAGCTCACCTTGAAGTTTGGTCAGAACGCTCAGACTGCAACAAATGCCTTCTCGTACAACATCACCGACCCCGCAAAGGTTGAGGAGTTGCCCGCCTTCGTAAAGGATGGCCTTGCTGCCGAGGCTGAGGCTCGTGGCGTGAAGGGCTGGACAGTTACGCTCCACGCTCCCAGCTACAGCCCCTTTATGACCTACTCTACACAGCGCGACATCAAGGAGGCGTTGTATCGTGCATACAACACTCGTGGTATCGGTGGCGAGAGTGACAATGTCGAGAATATTCGTCGCATCGCCGAGCTTCGTCTTAAGATTGCCAACCTGCTTGGCTATAAGTGCTATGCCGACTATGTTTTGGAGGATCGTATGGCCGAGAGCACCAAGACCGTAAATGGCTTCCTCGCCGAGCTTAACAAGGCTACCTTGAGTTATGCCAAGAAGGATGTAGCAGCCATCACGGAGTATGCCCACTCACTCGGCTTCGAGGGTGAGCTTGCACCTTGGGACTTTGGCTACTACAACGAGAAGTATAAGGAGGCTAAGTACGCCATCAACGATGAGCAGATTAAGCCCTACTTGCAGCTTGAGAATGTGAAGAACGCCGTATTTATGCTTGCTGGCAAGCTCTATGGCCTTACCTTCACCCCCGTAGACAACATCGAGACCTACCACCCCGAGGCTACTGTATATGAGGTACGCGACGATAAGGGTGAGCTTATGGCTATCCTCTACCTCGACTTCTTCCCTCGCGAGTCGAAGCGTCAGGGTGCTTGGATGACCGAGTTCCGCGGTGTAAAGGTTAAGGACGGCAAGGAGCAGCGCCCCTTGGTGCAGCTCGTGATGAACTTCACAAAGCCTACAGCCAACACCCCCTCATTGCTCACATTCGATGAGTTTACAACCTTCCTCCACGAGTTTGGCCACGGCCTACACGGCATCCTTGCTCGCGGTAAGTATGAGTCTATCAACGGCACAGCCGTTAAGCGCGACTTCGTGGAGCTCCCCTCACAGATTATGGAGAACTGGGCTACCGAGAAGGAGTATCTTGACCTCTGGGCTAAGCACTACCAGACAGGCGAGGCTATGCCCGCAGAGCTTATCGAGAAGATTGTAGCAGCTAAGAACTACCTCGCTGCATACTACAATGTTCGTCAGCTCTCATTCGGTATGCTCGATATGGCTTGGCACACTATCACTGAGCCCTACACTGGTGATGTCCTCGCATTCGAGGGTAAGGCATTGCAGCCCACTCAGGTGCTTCCCATCGTAGATGGTACAGCTATGGGTACTGCCTTTACTCACATCTTCAGCGGTGGCTACGCAGCAGGTTACTACGGCTATAAGTGGGCAGAGGTACTCGCAGCAGATGCCTTCTCATACTTCAAGCAGAAGGGTATCTTCAGCCAGGAGGTAGCAGGCAAGTTCCGCCACGAGGTACTTGAGAAGGGTGGCCACAAGCACCCAATGGAGCTTTACAAGAACTTCCGAGGCCACAAGCCTAAGACTAAGGCTCTTATTGACCAGATGAACCTTAAGTAATTTCTTGTGATAAGGGGTCATCTGCGACCTCTCAATCATTGCCCTGAATGGGAAATACTTCAAGTATGTCCCATCCAGGGCAATTTCTTTATCGAGGCCACAGCTAACCCCTTCTGACAAGAAATTTGGGTGAATAGACTACAGAGACTACAGAGACTACAGAGGCCACAGAGACCACAGAGACCACAGAGAAAGATGATACCAGACTTCGTTGTTGTCTCTCTCGTCTCTCTCGTCTCTCTCGTCTTTCCCACAGTCTCACGGAGCTTAAGCTCTGCGCCTCAACGAGGCGCTTTAGCCTGCAGGCGAAACGCCTGCTCTCTAACAACTAACAACTAATAACTAACAACTCAAAAAAAACGAGTCCTAATGGACTCGTTTTCTCTATCGTCATCGTGCGCTACACCTCGATAATATGCTTGATGCCGAGCGTCTTAACCTTGGTGAGCAACTCCTCGTTGTTATCCGACACCACAAGTAGTTTATCGCCTGGGCGAAGCTGCGTAAAGCCCTTGGGCACAAAGTACTTATTGTCGCGATAGACAAGTACGACAAGCGTATTGCCCGGAAGGTGTATATCCTTCAGCGTATCGCCATTGTGGAGCATCGACGCCGTAACGCCAATCTCGGTAAACTGGCTGCGTATATGGTCGGGCACGGTGAGCTTAAAGGTGGCATCGGGCTCTTCGTACGAAAGGCCGAGCCAGTTGGCCATAGCGCTGACCGTAGTGCCCTGAATAAGGAGCGAGACAATAGTAACGAGGAATACCACATTAAATATATACTCCGCACCCTCGACACCCTGCGTGATAGGGAAGATGGCGAAGATGATAGGCACAGCACCACGCAGACCTACCCACGAGACATATACACGCGCCTTGCCACTAAACTTGCGGAAGGGCAACAGCGATATCACAGTAGCCACAGGGCGGGCAAAGAGTATCATAAATAGGCCTATCGCGCAACCCATAATAAGGACATCGGGTTGCAACAGTTCGTGCACATCGACAATAAGGCCGAGGCAGAGGAAGAGCACAATCTGCAGTAGCCAAGTAAACGAGTCGAAGAATGTACCGAGCATATTGCGGTAGGCGATGCGGTGGTTGCCCACAACAAGGCCTGCGATGTAGACCGCCAAGTAGCCGTTACCGTATGTGATAGTGGTAAACGAGAAGGTGAAGAAGGCACACGCCAAGAGCAATACAGAGTATAGCGAGGGCGTGCTACGGATATTGATATGGTTCATAATCCACACCGTAGCACGGCCGAAGCCATAGCCATAGAGTGCACCAAGCACCATCTGTATAAAGAAGGTGCTAAGAGCTGACGAAATATCCAACTCGGCACCATCTTTCACGAGGCTGACAAGCACAACGGTGAGGATATATGCCATAGGGTCGTTACTACCACTCTCCAACTCAAGCAGTGGGCGTAGGTTCTGCATAAGACCCTGCTTCTTGGTGCGCAGGATGCTAAATACCGAGGCAGAGTCGGTAGATGACATCGTGGCAGCAATAAGCAGCGCCATAGTAAAACTAATCTCCACGCCGAGCCATGGGGCGAGCAGGTAGATAAAGCCTCCTACGATAAGGGCGGTGAGTGCTACACCCAGTGTGGCCATTACGACACCGGGTGCGAGCACCGGCCGAATCTCCGAAAACTTGGTGTCCATACCACCAGAGAAGAGGATGATACACATCGCCACCATACCTATAAACCCTGCGAAGTCGTAGGAGTGGAACGACACAAAGTCGTTGTAGCCAAATACCACACCCACGCCAAGGAAGAGCAACAAGGCTGGCGCTCCCAGACGATATGCTGCCTTACCGGCAAGCACGGCAGCAAAGAGCAACAGAGCTCCTACAAACAGAAAGTTTTCGTTCATAAATAAAACTGTTTAAGGCTTGCTTAACAAGTTATACTGAAACACAAATTTTTGTTGTTACTTGCCCTCCACAATCTTAACCTCGCCATAAAGACGATTCGAGAAGTCTACATACTCATATATCGCCCACGCCGTGCGGTTGCTACCGGGGGTGCGATACTCGACAAGTGTCAGACGAGCAACATTTGTCGTGGGCATCGAGTCAATGGTCTCTCTATCGGCGCGTGCCACAGCATCGCTCAACGCCTTGAGCAACTCGTAGTCGTAGTAGCGCTCACGGCGCACCATATAGCGGCGAGCCTCCGTATCGTAGGGAACACCCTCGCTCGCGGCGTAGCGTCGGATGATGGCAAAGATGCCGTAGGCCACAAGAGCTATGCCACACACCATAAGCAACATCCCCAAAGCGCCACTCTTGTCCTCGATAGCCACAAAGTTAATAATGCACAGAACGATGCCCAAGCCGAGGTAGGCGATGGGCTTCAACATCGAACGGCGGCGTGCAACAACAACACCGCCAGGCAAGGCATATAGTGCCTCGCATATATCCAATCTCATATTATTCTTCTTAAAAAAAGTAGAGTGCCACGACCTCTGCCGAGGCGCTCTATTTGGTTAAATTATTATTTAGTTACTTTATAAAAATACACACTGAAAGATCTGTAAAGTGCTAAATAATAAGCCTTACCAACAGCATCAGATAGTAATGACGAGGGTAAGCAAAGAACAATATTTTATGGTTGTACAACCCGTAACGATAAGCCGCTGTGGTGGAGTCTATAGAGCGCACTATAGCGCTGAACGACAGCTTGTTACGCTCCGAGTGGCGTGGTGCACGGTGTATGGTGCGCACAGCGGGAAGTATCGACTGCGCCGAGCCTGTGTTGGGGCTGATAAGAGGCATCGAATGACTCTCATAAAACTGCGCCTCCTCTACGGGTGATGTCTTGGCAGTCGGCATCTCGAAATATAGCGACTCAGTGGCGGCATCGGCAACGAGTGTCGCCAACATCGCAACAACTATCAGGGCTATATGCTTAAGATGCGTCATTGTGCTACAAATGTGTATGTTATAGTGCCACGATGCGACTGTGGCGCTGTGTTGTCGATACGGAATAGTGTGCGACTATGCTTTGCTGCGGCAAGTGCCTGATTGTTAAGCTCAGGATTGGTCGATGATGCTATGCGGGCATTTGTTACCGTGCCGTTGCGGTCGAGCCAAACATCGACAACAACAACACCTCCGCCCTTGGCACGATAGGCCGGCACATAGAGGTCGCGGTGGTGGCGTACAGGGTCGGTAAATGAGTAGTTTACCGTAACAGCACCAGAGAATTTGCCCTTCTCGCCCGTGCCCTTCGCGCCTCCCGAGCCTGAGCCCGAGCCACTGCCCTTGCCCATACCCTCTATCTGGCGCATACCGCTCTCATAATCACCACGATTAGTCGCCATATCCGAGGCAATCTTATCCATCATCTGCTCGGTCTCGGAGTCGTAGCGCGTATCGGACGAAGCACTGCTCTCTGAAGCATCGTTAGATTGCAGATTCTGAACTCGCTGAGCACGCGCCAAGCGCTGATTTATCTCCTCTTGCAGGGCATCACGCTTACGGCGCAACTGCTCCAACTCCTCCTCTGAAGGCTCCTCCTCGACAAACTCGATGATATACTCCTCGGGCTGTAGCTCGACATTGATGCGTGTCGTTGCCACAACGATGATGCCGATGATATATGCCGCCACCATCGCTATAAGGCCGATGCGGTGGTTGAAGAGCCACTCGCCAAACGACTCGCTGCGTGTGTCGCCAAGGTCTATCGACAAACGACGGTGGGCGACACCGCCTCTTGCCGTTGGTCTATTTGGGATATATGTTTTGTGGTTGTCAGACATTTACTCTGTAATAATGAGCAAAAATAGTAATTTTTTTCGAATTTTTTGTATATTTGCAGTTGATAACAAAATAAATTATACATTATGGCAACAAAACAGAGAACTTTGGCCAACGCTATATCTTTCGAGGGCAAGGGCCTGCACACTGGTTTGCAGGTGAAGATGACAGTAAATCCTGCGGAAGATAATCATGGCATTTCGTTCCGTCGTGTAGATTTGGAGGGCGCTCCTGAGGTGCCCGCGTTGTGTGAGTATGTGAGCGATACATCGCGCGGTACGACTATCGAGCGTGGCGAGGCTAAGGTGAGCACCATTGAGCATATTATGTCGGCACTCTGGACCTTGGGTGTGGACAACGCAATAATCGACATCAACGCCCCCGAGACCCCCATTATGGATGGTTCGGCACGAGAGTATGCAACACGCATCGAGGAGGTGGGTACCGTAGAGCAGTCGGCCGAGCGCCGTTACTTCGAGGTTACCGAGAAGCAGGTATATACCCTCCCCGAGAAGGGTGTGGCTATCGTGCTCTATCCCGATGATGAGTTCTCGGTATCGGTGCATGTAGACTACAACTCAAAGGTTGTGGGCAACCAGTATGCTGTTTACAACCCTACGGATAACTACACCCAGAAGATTGCGATGTGCCGTACCTTTGTCTTCCTCCACGAGTTGGAGCCTCTGATGAAGATGAACCTTATCAAGGGTGGCGACTTGGACAACGCTATCGTCGTTGTGGAGAATGCTGTGTCAGATGACCAGCTCGACCACCTCAAGAAGATTTTCGGCAAGGAGGATATCCACATCACGGGTGGCTATCTGAACAACCAGCAGTTGCGTGCCAACAACGAGCTTGCTCGCCACAAGCTCCTCGACCTGCTTGGCGACTTTGCGCTGCTCGGTATGCGTATCAAGGGCCGTGTATGGGCTACCCGCCCCGGCCACTTTGCCAATACGGAGTTTATGAAGGAGCTTTCGCGCACTATTCGTCGTAGTGGCGACCGCCCCTCGTTCAAGTATAGCTCAAAGGAGCAGCCTTTGATGGATATCAACAAGATTAAGGCTACCTTGCCCCATCGCCCCCCCTTCTTGCTCGTTGACCGTGTCTTCCACATGGAGGAGAATGCTATCGGCGGTATCAAGCAGGTGTCGATGAACGAGCCCTTCTTCGTGGGCCACTTCCCCGAAGAGCCTGTTATGCCCGGTGTGCTTATCATCGAGGCGTTGGCGCAGTGCTGCGGCATCTTGGTGTTGAGCAAGGTTGAGGACCCTGAGTTGTATTCTACCTACTTCCTCAAGGCCGATGGCGTAAAGTGGAAGAAGAAGGTTGTTCCCGGCGACACCTTGCAGCTTGAGTGCCATATTACGGATATGCGTCGTGGTATCTGCACCGCTGAGTGTAAGGCATTTACCGGTGGTACGCTCGCTTGCGAGGCTGTGCTCACTGCCCAGATTGCCAAGAACCGTTAAACGAAATTGTTAGGACACAAACAAATATTTGGATTATGATTAGTAACTTAGCTTATGTTCACCCCGATGCCAAGATTGGCAACAATGTGATCATCGAGCCTTTCGCATATATCGAGGGCGATGTTGTAATTGGCGACGACTGCTGGATTGGCCCCCACGCCTGCATCTACAATGGTGCTCGTCTGGGCAAGGGCAACAAGGTGCACCCCGGTGCCTGCATCGCTTGTCTGCCTCAGGATTTGAAGTTCGTTGGCGAGCAGACAACTGCCGTTATTGGCGACTACAACGATATTCGCGAGTGCGTAACCATCTCGCGAGGTACAGCATCGCGTGGCACAACCGTTGTTGGCGACCACAACCTGCTTATGGCCTATGTGCATGTCGCTCACGACGATGTTGTTGGTAGCCACTGCGTTATCGCAAATCGTGTGTCGTTGGCTGGTGAGGTTGAGATTGGCGACTGGGTAGTTATCGGTGGCCACGCAGCACTCCACCAGTGGATTCATATCGGCGACCACGCAATGATTCAGGGTGGTGCGCTCGTAACGCAGGATGTTCCGCCCTTTATCATCGCAACAAATGGCGAGACGCACTATGCAGGTATCAACAAGGTGGGTCTGTCGCGCCGAGGCTTTAGTTCGGAGCAGATCGACTCTATCCACAACACCTGCCGCATCTTGTTCCAGAGCGAGCTTAACTACTTGGCGGGTTGCGACAAGGCCGAGGCCGAGGTTGCCGAGACACCTGAGCGCAACAAGCTGATTGAGTTTATTCGCTCTTCGAAGCGAGGCGTTATTAAGCAGTATATGTCGCGTCGCTAATCACAGAGGCAGCCTTGTTATACAACTTCATAAGTAAGGTAATGGGCGTATTCCGCATTGGAGTACGCCCATTTCGTTATCTATTCTTTGCTGAGTATCCCTCGCGAGATTTGGTAGCGCATCGTAAGAAGGTAGCGCGACTGTGCGGGGCGGTGTACAAGGCACAGAAGGAGCGTGGCAACCCACTTGGCGCACTCCTTAATATAGAGCATAGGTGTGCGGTGGTGTAGCTCGGCACGGCGAAGCTGACTACGACCATTGTTGAAGTTTAGGCGCTTGAAGTAGTCGAGCGTGAGCTTCTCGCTGGGGATAATATGATACATCACGGCACGAGGGAGATAATAGCACGCCATTTCGTGCTCTGCCATACGCTCAAAGAGGTCGCTCTCCTCGCCACCCGTAAGGCTCTTGCCCGTGCGGCCAAGCGAGGTGTCGAACAAGCCCACAATGTCGAGAGCCTTGCGCCTAACGGCCATATTGCCACCACCGGGGATGCGACCCTTGGGAAAGAGTCTGATGTGCTGACCAAACGACATAGGATTGGCTATCGGCTCTTCCGTATAGCGCGACATCCAGCGGGGGCGACCGGTGGGGTACTCGGCAATGATTTCGCCACCTGCCGACATTGCATCGGGGTGAAGGTCAAAGAGGGAGATATATGCCGAGACGAAATCTGCCACTATGCGCTCATCGTCGTCAATAAATGCCACAATATCGCCCTTGGCTTCACGAATACCGCCATTGCGGGCAAATGATAGACCCTGCTCCTCGACGAACTTATAGCGGATATTGAGCGTTGCGTGCTCCGAGATAAACTTCTCGACCACAGCGCGTGTGTTGTCCTTAGAGTTGTTATCCACAACGATACACTCCCACTCCTCTGCCCTGTGGCTTTGGAGTGCCACCGAGCGCAGGGTAGTGAGCAGCTGCTCCGAGCGATTGAAGGTCGCAACTATCAACGAAAGGCGTATCATAGCACAAAATTACGCATTTTTCCCGAAAAATATTATCTTTGCCGTATGAAATTCGATATTGTAATCTTTGACCTTGATGGCACGCTGCTCAATACCATAGGTGATTTGGCAGCGTCGGTAGACTATGTTATGCGTTCACGCAACCTTCCTGAGCACACCGATGCGGAGTATCGGCAGATGGTAGGCGGTGGTATTAAGCGCTTGGTAGAGAGGGCGTTGCCTAAGGAGCTGGCAGCGAACGCGGAGTATGTCGAGGATTGCGTAACGCAGTTTCGTCGCTACTATGTCGATAACATCGACCGCCACACCGTACCCTACGAGGGTATACACGAGTTGTTGCACGACCTGCGTAAGGAGGGTGTAGCGGTGGCTGTGGCATCTAATAAGTTTCAGCACGGCACCGACCGTCTGATTGCTAAATTTTTCTCCGACATCGACTTTGTTGCCGTTGAGGGCAACCGCGATGGCGCACCCCTTAAACCCGACCCCGAAATCATCTTCAACATCTTGCATAAGGGCGACTTCGACCCCGGCCGTGCCATAATGGTGGGCGATTCGGGCATCGACATTCGCACCGCAGCTGCCGCAGGCATCGCCTCGGTGGGTGTGGCGTGGGGCTTCCGCTTTGCCGAGGAGTTATTTGAGGCGGGCGCTCATAGGGTTGTAACCACCATCGACGAACTTCGCGAGGTGCTACTCTAAGCGTGGCAGTAGAGCCTTACGGCATTTGCTGTGATGCGCTCGTCGCTAAGTATTATCAGGCGTTCGACAACATTGTGCAACTCACGGATATTGCCTGTCCAAGGCATATCGCTAAGCATTGCAACAGCCTCGTTGTCAATGTGCTTGGTGGCAAGGGCGTGTCGCGAACATATCTCCTCGATAAAGTGGTCCACGAGCAACCCGATATCGCTACGCCTCTCACGCAGGGGCGGCACATCAATCTCAATCACGCTCAGACGATGGTATAGGTCTTCGCGGAAGTGTCCGAGGGCAATCTCGTGGCGAATATCCTTGTTCGTAGCCGCCACAACACGCACATCGACAGGTATATCCTTATCTCCACCCACGCGCGTAATCTTATTCTCCTGTAATGCTCTTAGCACCTTGGCTTGTGCCGATAGCGACATATCGCCAATCTCGTCCATAAAGAGCGTACCTCCATCGGCCAACTCAAACTTGCCTTTGCGCTGTTTTACGGCCGAGGTGAACGACCCCTTTTCGTGCCCGAAGAGTTCGCTCTCGATTAGTTCGGCGGGTATGGCGGCGCAGTTTACCTCGACAAACGGTGCCTCGGAGCGGTGGCTCTTGAGGTGTATCCAGCGTGCTACAAGCTCCTTGCCTGTGCCATTTTCGCCTAATACCAAGACACGAGCGTTAGATGGTGCAACACGCCCGATAAGTTGTCTTACATGCTCTATGGCCTCGGATTTGCCGATGATAGGCTGCGTGGCACAGTTCGTGCGACGAGGGTGGTGGCGATGGTTGCGGTGGGGCACCGTTTGGCTCTCGTCTTGGGCGAGGGTACGCAGCCTGTCGAGGAGCATATTCATGTCGATGGGCATCGTGAGGTAGTCGATAGCCCCTGAGCGCAGAGCCATCACTGCACTCTCCAAGGCGGGCTTATCCGCAACGACAATCTTCGGTAGGTGGAGTGCCGAGCACTCGATGTCGCTACCTACAATCGCAGCATCGTAGTCCGTAGCCTCACACATCTCCATTGCTTGCCCCTCGTCAGAGGCCTCGTCGGTGGCAAAGTTCTCGAAACGGAGGCGCTCTGAGAGCGAATTTCGCATGCTTCGCTGGTGAAAGAGGATTAAAATTTTTGTCATAGTTTGCTTATATGAATAATTTGCATTTACTTTGTAGTATCAAATGTTGTTATGCGTAGCATAATATCTGCGAAAGATGTGGCGTTTTAGCTTGTTGTGCAAGCGCTCCAAGGAGTTTGAGCCGATGCCGACATCGATTAGAGCCGAAAGTGATATTCGGCACATTTCTATTTTTTAACCTTGTATGAGAAAGAACTATAACTACACGCGCCGAAAGCTCTTCTTGCCAGAGTACGGCCGCCACATTCATGAGATGATTGACTCGTTGCTCCTCATCGAGAACCGAGCAGAGCGAACACGCCAGGCCAAGGCTGTGATTGCCGTGATGGGAAATCTCAACCCTATGTTGCGCGATACCGCTGACTTTAAGCATAAACTCTGGGATCATCTCTTCATTATGTCGGATTTTCAACTCGATGTCGATTCGCCATACCCACAACCTTCACGCCAAGAGCTGGAGTTAAAACCCAAAAAGTTGCGTTATCCGCAGTCGCGCATCGTATTTAAGCACTACGGCAAGTATGCCCACCAGATGTTGCGCAAGATTGCCTCTCGCCCCGGTGGCTTCTCGATGGAAGATGCACTGAGCGTAGCGCGTTTTATGCGCTCAAAGAGCTATGAGTTCAACAACGAGCACCCCAACAACGACTCTATTGTTCGCGATGTGCGCATTATGACAGAGGGTGGCATCAGCATCGACTCATCACTCTTGCACACTATGCGCCACGACTACCACCGTCGCGCGCAGCAGCGTAACCAGAAGGGTCGCAACAACCAGCGACGCAACAACAACAGCAATCGTGGTAAGTTTCACGGCAAGCAGCGCCACTACCACAACAACAACCGTAAATAATCGAATAAATATATGAAGAGACTCTTTTTGGCGGCCATAGCGTTGGCCATAACACTTGTTTCGTGTAGCACCGATAGCGGTGTGCCTACTACTATCCGAGGCAGATTTGTTGGTAGCGGTGTCGATACAGTATATCTTGAGCGTGTTAGCGATAACTTCACCACCCCTGAGGCTATCGACCGTGTGGCGTTGGCCGACAATGGTGGCTTTGAGTTTGAGTTTGGCATCGCCGAGGGCACATCGCCTCGCTTCTACCGCCTCGCATTCGAGGGTGGTCGTCGCCCTGTAACCTTGGTTGTGGCGCCCGGTGATAATATAGAGCTGGAGTCGGCAGGCGACATCTTCCTTAACTACGAGGTTGAGGGTTCGGAGGAGTCGGCCCTTATCAAGGAGTTCAACCGCGAGTACTTTACCGCTGTAGACCGTGTGGCACGCATCGCCGAGGGCATCGATACAGGCGAGGGTATGCACCGCCGTGCCTACGATGCTGCCTGTGAGGCTATGCAGGCGCAGTTGCGCTTTGTAGGTACTTACCGCGACCGTTTGGCGGCGTTCTACGCCATTCGTCATACAGCTGCCGAGCGCTATATCCCCCAGTTGGAGGGTATGGGCATCACGGTTGCTCACCGTCGTGCCTTGGTTGAGGGCATTGCTGAGCGCTATCCCGATTCGCCCTATATCGCCATCTTGGAGCAGGAGATTGCCAACGATGCGACTATTATAGACCTTAGCCGCAATGTTGCCGAGATTTCGTATCCCGATATCGAGCTTAAGGATATCTACAACCGCGAGCACCGCCTCTCATCGCTCGATGGCAAGGTCGTGTTGCTCTACTTTTGGTCGGCAGTGGACTCGGTGTCGAACAACATAAATGCCGAGCTTAAGGCGCTCTATGAGCGCTACCACGCTAAGGGCTTCGAGGTGTATCAGGTATCTGCCGATGCCGATATTTCGACTTGGATTGAGGCTGTCAGACAGCAGAAGTTGCCCTGGATTTCGGTCTATGGCGCTACCTCGCCTGATGTATTCTCGACATACAATGTTCAGGGTGTTCCTACGGCCTTTCTTATCGACCGCAATGGCGATATCTCGGTGCCCTCGTTGAATATGGATGCCCTCGAGGAGAGAGTTAAGGAGCTTATCTAATGAGATATTTCGTATCGGACATACATCTTGGCGCAGGTACAAAGGCCGAGAGGCGTAGGGTAGAAGATGCCTTCTGCCGTTGGCTCGATATGGCGGGCAAAGATGCTACGGAGCTATACCTTATGGGCGATATCTTCGACTTCTGGTTTGAGTATCATAGGGTTGTGCCTCGTGGCTTTACGCGCGTATTGGCTCGCTTGGCTGAGCTTAGTGCTCGGGGCGTTAGGGTGGTGCTCTTTACCGGCAACCACGATATGTGGTGCTACGACTACCTTCATGAGGAGTGTGGCGTGGAGATTGTGCGTAACCCCCGCGTTGTGGAGTTCGATGGCGTAAAGGTACACCTTGCACACGGCGACAACCTCAATATCTCGGGTCAGCCGATGCTTAAGTTGATGAACACCATCTTCCGCTCGAGTGTTGCACGCACGCTCTTTAGCTGGCTTGTGCACCCCGACTTGGCGCTCAAATTCGGCTTGTGGTGGAGTGGTAAGTCGCGTAAGTCGCACAACAAGACACTTATGGGCGTTGATAACCTCCGACCGTTGGTCGAGTATGCCCGTGAGCATAACTTAAAAAATGGGGATGTCGAGCACTATATCTTCGGACACATGCACCTTCCGCACTATGTTCGTGAGGAGCGCTTCGAGATACTGTTCCTTGGCGACTGGTGTGGTGCGGAGGCGGTATATGCCACGATGAACGACGATAATAACCTGAAACTTAATACTTTCGCAATAGATGAAACAGTATCTTGAACTTCTCGATAAGATATGTCGTGAGGGCGTGGTGCGTGATGACCGCACAGGCACAGGTACCAAGGGAATATTTGGCTACCAGATGCGCTTCAACCTCTCTGAAGGCTTCCCTCTGCTGACTACCAAGCGTGTCTTCCTGAAGGGCGTAATCCACGAGTTGCTCTGGTTCCTAAAGGGTGATACCAATATCAAATATCTGGTGGATAATGGCGTGCATATCTGGGATAGCGATGCCTTCCGCTACTACAACGAGCTCTGCGTGAAGCACGGTGTGTTGCCAGTGGATAAGGATACCTTCCTTGCGGCTGCGGGCATCGAGTCGCCTATCGAGGGCTACCGCTTTGGCGACTTGAACAATGTCTATGGCTATCAGTGGCGTAGCTGGCCCAAGCCTGATGGTGGCTCTATCGACCAGATTCAGTGCGTTATCGACACCATCAAGAGTAACCCTTCGTCGCGCCGTATCATCGTCTCGGCGTGGAATGTTGCCGATGTAGGCTCGATGGCTCTGCCTCCGTGCCACACGATGTTCCAGTTCTTCGTGGCTGATGGCAAGCTCTCGTGTCAGCTCTATCAGCGCTCGGCAGATACCTTCCTCGGCGTACCCTTTAATATCGCGTCGTATGCCCTGCTCACGATGATGATTGCCAAGGAGTGTGGCTTAGAGGCGGGCGACTTTGTGCATACTTTGGGCGATGCTCACCTCTACCTGAACCACTTGGAGCAGGCCCAGGAGCAACTTAAGCGTGAGCCACGCAAGCTACCTAAGATGCACCTTCGCGATGGCGTCAAGAGCATCTTCGACTACATCTATGACGACTTTGAGTTGGAGGGCTACGACCCCCATCCGGCAATTAAAGCACCCTTATCGTTTTAGGAGGCTGTTATAATATATTTAGTTCATTTTTATGGTAAGCATCATTGTCGCCATTGCACAGAATGGCACTATCGGAGATAAAAACTCACTTTTGTGGCATATCAAGGAGGATATGCGCTTCTTCCGCACCACAACCTCGGGACACGCCGTCGTTATGGGGCGCAAGACCTTTGAGTCGCTCGGCTCACGACCCCTACCCAAACGCACAAATATCGTTATTACACGCGCCGATAGGGTGTTTGAGGGTGCGCTCACGGCACACTCGTTGGAGGAGGCTATACGCTTGGCTGAGGGTGATGAGGAGATCTTCATCATCGGCGGTGCACAGATATATCGTGAGGCGTTGCGTATTGCCGACCGTATGTATATCACGCGCGTGATGCACGACTACGAGGGCGACACCTCGTTCCCCGATATCGACCTCTCGGAGTGGGAGCTGGTAGCGGAGGAGAAGCACGACCGAGGCGAGGAGTATGAGTACCCCTTTGCGTTCCTGACATACGAGAGGAGGTAGAGTTATTAGTTGTTAGTTATTAGTTATTAGTTTAAGACGAGTAAGACGATAAGACGATAAGAAAAAATTGTGATACCCGACCTCGTAAGGTCCTACGGTCTTAAGGTCTTAAGGTCTTAAAAAAATGCGCTCCAACGGAGCGCAACTCTAACAACTACCAACTAAAAACCAACAAAGACCACCCGATAAGGTGGTCTTTGTTGGTTTTATGCCCTCATCTTTAGAGGTTCTCCAAGCAGTAATCAACCATCTTTTGGCGGATGTTGATCATATCGTTGGGACGCATCGAGTGGTTCTGGTCGGGGTAGACCATCATGTCGTACTGCTTACCTGAGCGGTTGAGAGCACGACACATCTCGATGGTGTTCTGGAAGTGTACATTGTCATCTGCCGTGCCGTGAATGATGAGCAGGCGTGTATTGTTCGACAGGCGGTCGGCAAAGTTGATAGGCGAGTTATTGTCGTAGCCTGCGGGGTTATCCTGAGGTAGGCCGTTGTAGATCTCGGTGTAGATAGAGTCGTAGTAGCGCCACGAGGTTACGGGAGCTACGGCGATTGCCATCTTGAAGAGACCATCACCCTTGAGGGCACAGCCGAGAGCCATAAAGCCACCATACGACCAGCCATAGATGCCGATACGCGAGCGGTCGATAAACTGCTGCTTGGCAAGGTGGCGAGCAAACGATATCTGGTCCTCCACCTCGTTGTAGCCGAGGTTGCCGTAGGTAACCTTCTTGAAGGCCTCGCCACGATAGCCCGTACCGCGAGCATCGCAGCATGCCACGATGTAGCCGTTGCGTGCCATAGTCTCCTCCCAGTCGGTGGTGTAGCGGTTCTCGATCTGCTGTGAGCCGGGGCCAGAGTACTGCGTGATAAGCACGGGGTACTCCTTATCGGCGTTGAACTTTTCGGGGTAGATAAGGAAGTAGCGCAACTCGTCGCCACGCTCCGTAACGAATGAGTAGTAGTTACGCTGGTACTTAGGCTCACCTGCGGTGGGCTTGTCGAGCATCAACGAGCGCACCTCCTTGCCCTTGGCGTTGTAGACAGCAGCTGAGGGGTAGCAGTTGGTGGCCGAGTGCTCGGCAGCGAAGTACTTCATATCTGCCGAGGGGTAAACACGCCAGTAGCCGGGCTTCGAGAGCAAGCACTCCTTCTTCTCGCCGTTAAGCTCGATAGAGTAGAGGTGACGCTCCTCGGGCGACTGCTCGGTAGACATATAGTATACGGTCTTGTTGTTTGCCGAGAGGCCGATAAGCTCGGTAACCTCCCACTCACCCGATGTGATAGCATTAAGACGACCCTCCTTCGTAGAGTGCAGGTAGAGGTGGAACCAGCCAGTGGTGGTCTCCTCGCGCACAATGAAGCGCTCGCCATCAATAAAGGTGATGGTGGCAATCGATGGGCGCTCCACATAGCGGTTATCCTGCTCGTCGTAGATGACGCGCTGGTTGCCCTTAGAGTCTACCAGGACAACCTCGAAGTGGTTCTGAAGGCGGTTTACGCGGTAGAAGAACAACTCGCCAGACGGGGTGTAGCCGATGCGGGGAATATACTGGTCGCTCTCCTTGCCGGTATCTACCTGACGGGTCTCCTTGGTGTAGAGGTTGTAGATGTGGAGCGTAACTACAGAGTTCTCCTCGCCAGCCTTGGGGTACTTAAATTTGTATGATTCGTTGTAGAGCGAGCCATCGAAACGCATCATCTCGAACTCCTTGACACGGCTCTCGTCGAACTTAAGGTAGGCAATCTCACGGCCATCAGGCGAGAAGGCGTATGCCTTCGTGAAGCCGTACTCCTCCTCATATACCCAGTCGGTAGTGCCGTTGATGATGTGATTCCACTCGCCATCGTCGGTGATGTTGTAAATCTCGTTGGTGAGCAGGTCATAGACGAAGATATCGTTGTTGTAGCCCATAGCGAGGAACTTCGAGTCGGGAGAGAACGAGATGTCGCGGACATCGTCAATCTTGATTGTCGAGCCATCGGGGCAGGCGATGTAGTAGTCCGAGGTGAAAGAGTGGCGGTAGATCTCACGGCGGGGTGAGCCATCCTCCCACAACTCATATATTGCCATAGTGCCATCGGGCGACTTGTCGTAGGACATAATAACGCCCTTGGCCTTGAATACTACCTCGCCATCGGATGGGCGGTTGTAGTCGTAGAGCACCACCTGCTTGCCATCAAGCTCCATATATTGGTGGCTATTGGCAACGGGAGTGAGCGTGGCAGGCTGAATATAGCGAGCGTTCTGGCTACGCTCCTCGACCATCTGCATATAGCTGACCTGAGCCATCGCCGAGGCTGCCACTGCAAACGAGATAAGGGTTAAAAATAGTTTTCTCATTATTGTGAAGTTTTAAGTTAAATATCGTCTATCGAAAAGTCGTAGCTTAGGCGCTTACCCGTAGTAAACTTCGAGTTGTCGAGCTTCGAGTTAAACTGGTCGAGCGTAACGCGGATATTCTCCTCGTAGGGTGGCAACAGAAGGTCGAAGTTGAGGGCATAGTGGATAGCTGTCTCAATAATCGCCACCAGCGCCTCGCGGTCAATCTTGCGTGAGCCAAAGGCCATAGGTCGCACCAAGGTTTGGCGCTTGCCCTCTACCCAGAAGCACTTCTCGCGATTGACGAAGATGCGACCAATAAGGTAGCCCTCGTCGGCATTGCGGGTGTACTTCAACGAGTCGGATAGGAAGTTGTAGATGTTGATAACGCCAGTGTAGCTGTTGTCGCGGTCGCTCTGAACATAGCTATTCTGCCAGATGATGTGGTTTGAGTCGAACTCAAAGACATCGGTGTGCATCTGGAAGATAAGGATGTCGCTTGCCACCTGCAACTGCGCCTCGAACTTACCACGATCGCGGTACTCGATGCGTACACGGCGGTCGAGCTTGCCATCAAGCTCATCGTCAATCTCCGAGGCCATCTCAAAGAGCGCCTCCTTCAGGTCGTTGAAGGTGGAGAAGGTGTTGTCGAATATCTGCTGTTTGAGGGTCGATTTCTTGACTATGGCGTCAAGTATCTTGGTGCGTAAATCGCTCATCGTATGTTGTATTTAGGTTGTTTAACGAAGTTTGATAATCTGTCCATCGGCCAAGGGGTCGGAGGTGCGTATGCGGTTGAGCTTCGAGAGCTGGTCGAGGCGTATGCCGTAGGTCTGTGCCAGATAGTGCATCGTCTCGCCACGCTTTGCCGTGTGCGAGTATGCTTCGCCCTTCCAGCGTGAGGCCTTGCGCTCGATGTAGACAACATCACCCTCGGAGAGCTGTGCTGCTGACGACACATCGTTGTAGCGGCGCAGTGTCGATGTCGTGAGCTCAAAGAGCTTTGCCAACGACTCGTAGCTGTCGCCAGCCTTGGCTACGATGTAGTGCGAACCATTCGTAAGGTAGACATTGTAGCCGTGATGGGCATTTATCGTTACGCGGAAGTTGTTGGGGTCGATGCCGTTGTCGGCGTATGCCGTACCCTCGTTGTGGCGCTTAAAGTCGTTGTGGTGCTTAAGCTCCTTCGACTCCTCCTGATGCTCCTCTTTGGGGGTGGTGGCGGAGGGCGCGATGCCGAGCTTCGAGGCGATATAGTCGTCGTAGAGCTTCGAGCCATCTGGCTGGTCGAGCAGGTAGAGGTGCTCCTCCTCGATAAGCTTGATAAGGCGCTCGGCATAGTCGGGTGCTGTGGCGTAGCCCGCTGCCTTTAGACCCTTTGCCCAGCTGCGGTAGTCGTCGGTGTCGTAGGCAAAGAGCGACTCATAGCGCTTGTTGCTGTTGAGGAACTCGGCGTGGTCGGCGTACGACTCGGCAATGGTGGGGTAGGCACGGAAGCACTCACCCTTAGCGTCATCGTCGTGGTATACCTTGCCACCTGTCCACGACGACTTGCACTTGATGCCGAAGTGGTTGTTCGAGGTGCGCGAGAGGTGGCTGTTGCCTGCCGAGGACTCCAGCAGTGCCTGCGCCATAGTGATACTTGCGGGAATGCCGTAGACCTCCATATTGTCGATGGCCAAATGTCGCCACTTTACCACATACTCTTCGCGTGTTGTGCGCTCCTGTGCCGAGGCTGTGCCCCACGACATGAGATAGACGAAGAGTGCTATAACCGAGATATTTCTAAAGGTGTTGCTCATAAACATATAATTATTCATGCAAATATAGTAAATATATTTGCAAATACCAAAAAAGACCACCCGAAAAGGTGGCCTTTTAGTCGTTGGCTGTGGCTTGCTTAGAACTCCACAACGGGAGCATTCTCCGCGCCATCCTGAGCCTCGAACATCGTCTTGAGGTCGAAACCGAAGATGCCAGCGAGGAGGTTCATAGGGAAGCGACGACACTTCACATTGAACTCCTTGACAAGCTCGTTGTAGCGCTTACGCTCGGTAGAGATGCGGTTCTCGGTGCCCTCCAACTGCGACTGAAGCTCCAAGAAGTTCTGGTTAGCCTTAAGCTCGGGGTACGACTCCGATACGGCAATAAGACGGCCGAGTGCCGAGCCAACCTCCTGCTGTGCAGCCATATAGCGCTCCATATCCTCGGCTGTTGCGGTCGAGGGGTCGATGGTGATAGATGTTGCGCGGGTGCGGGCATCGGTTACTGCCTGCAAGGTAGCCTGCTCGTGCGCAGCATAGCCCTTAACGGTGTTCACCAAGTTGGGGATAAGGTCGGAACGACGCTGATAGGTGGTCTCGACATTTGCCCACTGCTCCGATACCTTCTCGTCAGCCGAGACAAGGCCGTTGTAGCCACCGATAGCCCATACGACAACTACGGCAACGACAGCCAAAATGATAAGTGTACTTTTTTTCATAGCTTTTTTTTATTAGTTGTTAGTTATTTAGTTTTTAGTTGTTAGTTGTTAGTTGCGCTCCGTTGGAGCGCATTTTTTTAGGACCATTAGGACTTTAGGACCTTAAGACCTTACGAGGTCGCGTATCACAATTTTCTCTTATCGTCTTACTGGTCCTATCGTCTTATCGTCTTACTTCTCTTAAAAAATCTCTCCGCCTACCATCTTGAGCCACCGCCACCACCGCCGAAGCTGCCGCCACCAAAGCCACCGCCGAAGCCTCCGCTGAAGCCACCGCCAAAGCCTCCGCCGCCACCAAAGATGATGGGGCCTGAGCCACCATTGGGGTTGTCGCGCTTGATGGTGCGACGATGACGCGAGCCACACTTGTCGCAGACCAAAATCTGCTCGGTGGTTGTCGAAAATGGTGTGCGCTTAAGTGTTCGCTTCTCGGCAACACGCAAGGCGTGCTTACCGCAGTTGGGACACTTAGTCTGCTGATACTCAGCATATAGGAGTGCTGCCAAAGGCAGGAGGATGATGCACAACACTAAGATTATCAGCGCTTTATCCTCGCCACCAAAGTCATCGCCCTTGGCCGTACTTAGGTCGCCATTCGTAAGTAGCGTATCGACAGCCTCTAAGCCCGCAACCATACCTGAAGAGTAGTCGCCAAGGCGGAAGTGGGGCAACATATACTCCTGCTGGATGCGTACCGAGAGGGCATCTGTCAGCACGCCCTCGATGCCGTAGCCCGTGAAGAAGCGTATCTCGCGCTCATCTTCGACTAAGAGGATGCCGAGGCCATTATCCAGTTCCTTGTCGCCCACGCCCCAGCTCTCGAAGAGCTCAACGCCGAAGTCGAAGACCGAGCCTGAGTCGATAGCCCTAACCGCAACAATAGCCACCTCGGCGATGCCACGCTCCTTGAGCGAGCGGGCAATAGCGTCAAGGCGCTCTACGGCCTCAGTAGATAGTATGCCATCGGGGTTGGTGGTGTAGCGCTCGGCATTTACGACCTGCACATTCTCGATCTCCGAGGGACGGTAGGCGGCAACGCTTGAGGTCAAGCTGAGGAGCGCTACGGCGATGGCTGTTAATAGATACTTCATACCTTATAAACAATAAAGGGCAGAAGATATTGCACCTTCTACCCAATTAAGATAACTTTTTATCGGTTTTGACCACCTATTTGTGGTGCTCGTCGATAACCTCTGTCAAGCGGTGGAATACCTCGTCGAAGGTGCCAAGGCCATCAATCTCTGCGTACTTGTCCTGCGCTGCGTAGTGGTGCGCTACGATGGCAGTCTGCTCGCGGTAGACCTCGATGCGGTTGCGGATAACATCCTCCGAGGCGTCGTCAGCACGGCCAGAGTCCTTGCCACGAAGCAAGATGCGCTTGATGAGCTCCTCTTCGGGAACATCCATATAGACCATAACATCGACCTTAGAGTTCATCTCCTCGAGCAGGGTGTCGAAGATCTCGGCCTGAGCAGTGGTGCGGGGGAAGCCATCGAAGATACAACCCTTGTCCGAGTGGGTGCGCATATAGTCGCGAACCATCTCTACTACGATGTTGTCGGGGGCGAGCTCGCCACGCGAGATATAGCCCTCCATGCTCTTGCCAAGCTCGGTGCCACGCTTAATCTCCGAGCGGATAACCTCGCCTGTTGAGATGTGGTAGAGGTCGTAGTGCTCGGCCAAGCGGGCAGCCTGTGTGCCCTTGCCACAACCAGGGGCACCAAAAAGTATAATATTAACCATATTAGTATTACTTCATTTAGGTAAGTCTCAAAAAAATTTGAGGCAAAGTTACACTTTTTTTTGTAACTTCACAACGAAAATAGTACTTTTGTAAAAAATTTATTAACGCTATGGGAAAATCTACGGAAATAGCCTCGTTGGGCGAGTTTGGGCTTATCGACCGCCTCACTAAGGGCCTTGGTCGTCGCAATGCTTCAACGCTCACAGCGGCAGGTGACGATGCTGCGGTTATCGACCTCGGAGATAGGGTGATGCTGCTAACAACAGATATGCTCACCGAGGGTATAGACTTCGACCTCAGCTACTTCCCGCTCAAGCACCTCGGCTATAAGGCCGTTGTGCGTGGCATAAACGACATTCTTGCGATGAATGCCAAGCCCGAGCAGTTACTAGTGTCGTTGGGTGTCTCGGCAAAGATTTCTGTCGAAGCACTCGACACGCTATACGAGGGTATGGAGTGTGCAGCCAAGGAGCTCGGCGTAGATATTGTGGGTGGCGACACCACAGCCTCGATGAATGGCCTTGTGATAAATATCTCGGCAGTGGGCTTTGCCCGCAAGGAGGATGTCGTCTATCGCGCGGGCGCACGCGAGCACGATTTAATATGTATAACCTCGAACCTCGGCGCTGCATATATGGGTCTGCACCTCTTGGAGCGCGAGAAGCGTGTGCTTAAAGATATCGACAACCCTGAGCCTAAGTTCGAGGGCTATGAGTACCTCTTGGAGCGCTACCTCAAGCCCCGTGCAAGGGTCAATGTCCTCGATGCGTTGCGTGAGGAGGGTATACGCCCAACGGCGATGATTGACCTCTCGGACGGCTTGGCAAGCGACCTAAGACAGCTATGTCGCTCGTCGCAGTGTGGCGCACGCATATACCTTGAGCGCATACCTATAGCACGCCAGACCTCGGATTTGGCCGAGGAGATGCACATAGACCCCGTGATTGCGGCACTCAACGGTGGCGAGGACCACGAACTGCTCTTCACCGTGCCGTTGGAGAAGCAGGAGGCGGTGATGCGCCTTGGCTTGGTAGATGTCATAGGCCATATCACCAAGGAGGAGAGTGGCGTAATACTCGTAACGCCCGATGGCGAGGGCATTGCACTAAAGGCGCAAGCGTTTGATAGATAATAAAAAAGAGAGCTCGAAGGCTCTCTTTTTTTTAGTTGTTAGTTATTAGTTTTTAGAGTTGCGCTCCGGGGGAGCGCATTTTTTTAGGACCTTAGGACCTTAAGACATTAGGATTTTTTTTTAGGACCTTAGGACTTTAAGACCTTAAGACGATACGAGGTCGGGTATCACATTTTTTTCTTATCGTCTTACTGGTCCTATCGTCTTATCGTCTTACTTGTCTTATCGTCTTAAAAACTCTAACAACTAACAACTAACAACTCCCCCTTAGCTTACTACTTCGGCGTTTACCTTGACATAGTTGTAGCCGAGGCGCTTGAGCTGGACAGCAACGCCACACTCAAACATCACCTTCGTGGTGCGGGCGAAGATGTGGAACGCCATAACGCTCTGAGCCTCAATCTGCTCCTTGCGGATAAGGCTCTGCGCCCTCTCTGCCGTGCGGCGTATCATATCCTCGACCTTGTCGGCAGCCTCCGAGCCCAAGGGGTGGCAGAGCAACACCTCGGTGATATACTCGTCCATACAGTCGAAGCCTCGCGGTGCGGTGAGCATCTTGTGCCAATCCTCGGTATCCTTGTGGCGATTCCAATCCTTGTCCCAGAGTGTTGCGGCAGCCATACCTTCGTACATCGCCCAAGCGATAGCAACCAACGGATAACGCCCAATCTCGGGTACGGCATCTGCCATATATGAGGGTGCTGCGGCGTGCCACTTCTCGTTGAGCTCCTCGACCTCCAACAGTCTGCCCTCGAGCCACTTATCCTCGGTAAGGTGCTTGGTGAGCGTATCGCGCAACTGCTCCTCGTAGCGGTTTAATAAATCGTGTTCTTGTTGTGTCATAGACATTAGATTTTAGTTTTTAGTTATTAGTTGTTAGAGGCGCTCTGGGGGAGCGCAGAGGGTTTTTCTTAGGACCGTAGGATTTTTTTTAGGACCTTAAGACCTTAGGACCTTAAGACCTTACGAGCTCGGGTATCACAATTTTTCCTATCGTCTTATCGTCTTATTGGTCTTATCGTCTTAAAAACTCTAAAACCTCTAAAAACTAACAACTAACAACTAACAACTCTATTTCTTTTTCTTCTTGCGTACCGACCAGCCGAAGTGGCCGATAAACTTGCCGATAGAGAAGTACTCGCCGTGAGAGTATACCAACGGCTTGGCCTTGTCTAACGAGAACTTGCCACTTTCGGGGTCTATATAGCGCTCGTCGGCAACGATATCCACAACATCGGCGATAAACATATCGTGCGAGCCAAGGGGCTTGACCTCTCTAACGCGACAACATATAGCGAGTGGCGACTCGGCGATAATGGGTGTTCGGAAGCCCTCGACAGCCATAGGCCTAAGGCCCATAGCCTCCCACTTATTCTCGTTGCGACCCGAGCGCACACCGCACCAGTCGGTGGCACGGGCAAGAGACTCGGTCGTAAGGTTGATGACAAACTCGCCTGTGCGCTCTATGATGTCGTGGCTATGGCGCTCCTTGCGTACCGAGATATAGCACATCGGAGGCTCGGTGCATAGCGTGCCTGTCCACGCCACAGTGAGCATATTATACTCCTCGGCAGTATGTCCTACCGAGACCAGCACTGCGGGTAAAGGGTATATCAGCGTGCCCGGCTTCCAGTGCTGCTTGCCCTGCTCAGGCTGCGCTGTCGTAGTCCTCTTATTGTCCATCATAGCCCGTATCCTCCTTGAGATTTTCGCCATTGGCGGCAGCTACGGCAAGCTCGTCGCAGCGGTTGTTCTCCACCGTCGAGGCGTGGCCCTTGACCCACTGAAGGCGAACATTATGCTCGCGGTAGATGCGTAAGAAACGCATCCAGAGGTCGGGGTTTTTCTTGCCCTTGAAGCCTGTCTTCTCCCAGCCGATAAGCCAGCGCTGGTTTACCGCCTCGACGACATATTTCGAGTCGGAGTATATCGTAACATTGCTGCCACGAAACCTTAGTGCCTCCAGCGCCACGCATACAGCCATAAGCTCCATACGGTTGTTTGTCGTAAGGCGGAAACCTTCAGATAGCTCCTTGCGGTGAGGGCCCGAGAGGAGGACTATGCCATAGCCTCCGGGGCCTGGGTTGCCGAGAGCCGAGCCATCGGTGTATATCGTAATATCGTGTGCCATAAATCGCAGTACGACAATTATTTGAGTGCCTCAATCTGCTCCTTGAGCGCTGCAATCTTCTTTTCGGCATCTGCCTGCTTGGCACGCTCGTTGGCAACAACCTTCTCGGGAGCTGACGACACGAAGCGCTCGTTAGAGAGCTTCTTCATAACCGATGCGAGGAAGCCCTCCAAGTACTCAAGGTCGGCGCTGAGCTTCTTAAGCTCTGCCTCCTTGTCGATAGCGCCCTCCATAGGCACGAAGTACTGCGTGGTCTTGACGATAAATGCCGATGCCGAAGCCTCCTTCTCCTCGACAGCCACAACCTCCTTGAGGTTGCCCATCTTGCGGATAACGGCCTCATACTCCTGAGGATAGTTCTCATCAGCGATATAGTGCAATGCTACGGCCTCCTTCTGCGCTATGTTCTTCTGCTTGCGGATGTTGCGGATAGCGGTGATGGCCTCTGTAGCCAAGGCAAACCTACTCAAAATCTGCTCGTTGGCCTTGCGCTCGGCCTTAGGCTCCGAGGCGATGCAGATAGAGATAGGGTCGTTCTCGGTGCGCAAATCCTGCCATATCTCCTCCGTAACGAAGGGCATAAAGGGGTGCAACAGGCGCAACAGCTCATCGAAGTAGTGCTTGGTGCGTGCTATGGTCTCGGCATCGATGGGGCACTGATATGCGGGCTTGACCATCTCCAAGTACCAACCGCTGAAGTCGTCCCAGAAGAGGCGGTAAAGCTCGGTGAAGGCCTCCGAGATACGATACTGCGCCATATTGTGGTGTACACGCTCGATGCGCTCAAGCATAACCTCGTCAAACCACAAGATAGCCTCCTTGGCGTAGTCAGGTTGAGCGATAGCGTTGTCCACCTCCCACATATTCACCAGACGGTAGGCATTCCAAATCTTGTTGCAGAAGTTACGGCCCTGCTCGCAGAGTGCCTCGTCGAACATAACATCGTTACCTGCCGAGGTAGACATAAGCATCGCTACACGCATACCATCGGCGCCATACTTTGCAATAAGGTCGAGGGGGTCGGGCGAGTTGCCGAGCTGTTTCGACATCTTACGGCCGAGTTTGTCGCGCACGATACCTGTGAAGTAGACATTTGCGAAGGGCTTCTCGTTGCGCCACTCGTAGCCCGCCATAATCATTCGGGCAATCCAGAAGAAGATGATATCGGGACCCGTTACAAGGTCGTTGGTGGGGTAGTAGTACTCAATCTCGGGGTTGTTGGGGTAGCGGATACCGTCAAATACCGAGATGGGCCACAGCCACGACGAGAACCAGGTGTCGAGCACATCCTCATCCTGGCGCAAGTCGGCCATTGTGAGCGATGCATCCTTCTCCTGAGCGAGCTTCAACGCCTCCTCGGCGGTCTCGGCTACGACATAGCCACCCTTCGGGAGGTAGTATGCGGGGATGCGCTGACCCCACCATAGCTGGCGCGAGATACACCAATCCTTGATGTTCTCCATCCAGTGGCGGTAGGTGTTCTTATACTTTGTGGGGACAAACTTGATGATATCCTCCATTACGGCCTTTGTGGCGGGCTTTGCAAGCTCCTCCATCGATAGGAACCACTGCATCGAGAGCTTAGGCTCGATAGCCACACCCGTACGCTCCGAGTAGCCCACATTGTTCGTGTAGGGCTCTACCTTCTCCATAAGGCCTGCTCGGGTGAGGTCGCCCTCGATAACCTTGCGACACTCAAAGCGGTCTACGCCGACATACATACCCACCTTATCGTTGATTGTGCCGTCGTCGTTGAAGATGTCGATAGCCTCCAAGCCGAACTTCTCGCCAAGCATATAGTCGTTTACATCGTGTGCAGGCGTAACCTTCAGAGCACCCGTACCGAACTCCAAATCGACATACTCGTCGCGGATAACGGGTATCGAGCGACCTACGAGGGGCACGATGACGCGGGCATCCTCCTTGAGGTGCTTGTAGCGCTCGTCGTTGGGGTTTACGCAGAGTGCGGTATCGCCCAAGATGGTCTCGGGGCGAGTGGTTGCAACAACGATATACTCGTCGCTGCCCTCAATCTTGTAGCGCAGATAATATAGCTTGCCCTGCGACTCCTTGTAGATAACCTCCTCGTCCGACAGAGCGGTCTTTGCCGAGGGGTCCCAGTTTACCATGCGGACACCACGATAGATACGACCCTTGCGGAAGAGGTCTACGAAGACCTTGATGACACCCGCTGTGCGTGGCTCGTCCATCGTGAAGCATGTGCGTGCCCAGTCGCACGAAGCACCGAGCTTGCGCAGCTGCTGCAGGATGATGCCACCGTGCTTCTCCTTCCACTCCCAGGCGTGCTTTAGGAACTCCTCGCGTGTGAGTGTCGATTTGTCGATACCCTCGGCCTTGAGCTTGGCTACGACCTTGGCCTCAGTAGCGATAGAGGCGTGGTCGGTGCCGGGCACCCAGCAGGCATTCTTGCCCTGCATACGCGCACGGCGCACAAGGACATCCTGCAAGGTGTTGTTGAGCATGTGGCCCATATGGAGCATACCCGTAACATTGGGGGGCGGAATAACGATACAATAGGGCTCGCGAGCATCGGGCTCCGAGTGGAAAAGGTTGTTCTCAATCCAGAAGTCGTACCACTTCTGTTCGAGGTTTTCTGAAGAATACTTGTCTGCTAACTGCATAAGTCGTTGTATATTTGTTTGTTATGATTATTCTTGACATGCTTTAGGCCCTTGCTCCCGCGCGAGCGTATGCGCAATAATCGACAAAGATACAAAAAAAAGAGCAAAAAACAAATATAGTTTTTAGTTATTAGTTTTTAGTTGTTAGAGTAGGACCAGTAAGACGATAAGACGATAAGACGATAAGACAATAAGACGATAGGAATAAATGTGATACCCGACCTCGTAAGGTCTTATGGTCCTAAGGTCCTAAAAAAATCCTAAGGTCTTAAGGTCTTAAAGTCCTACGGTCCTAAAAATATCTGCGCTCCAAAGGAGCGCCTGCTAAAGCAGAGGGGTACGAGGGGCACGAGTGGTACAAGGGGAGATACATCGTAGGAGCCAACCTTAAGGTGGGTAAGACCAGCGATGCTCTTGCTAACCTCACCACCCCTCTTGCCCCTCAGACCCCTTTTGCCCCTTGGGGCGTTAGCCCGCAGGCGGAACGCCTGCCCTCTGCGCTCCCCAGAGCGCCTCTAAAAACTAATAACTAACAACTAATATCTCTCAACTATATTTGCTCTTTTCACAATTTTTTTATACCTTTGTATGTTCATATATATAGGTAAGCGGAAATTCTAACTAAAACTTTATACTATGCAGAACAATCAACCTAAGACTTCGCTCCCGGAGAACGCCTATCGTGAGCTCCGCGAGGGTGAAGAGTATCAGCCTATTATGGGCGCTAACGAGACTCCCGTAGAGGTTACTCCCTACTCTGTCATCGTGGGCCTTATTATGGCTGTGATATTCTCGGCAGCTGCGGCATACCTCGGCCTCAAGGTGGGTCAGGTCTTCGAGGCGGCTATCCCCATTGCCATCATCGCTGTGGGCCTCGGTCAGATGCGTGGCAAGAAGAATATGCTTGGCCAGAATGTCATCATCCAGTCTATCGGCGCATCGTCGGGCGTCATCGTGGCGGGTGCTATCTTCACCCTCCCCGCACTCTACATCCTGGGCCTCGATGCCAAGTTCTATCAGGTCTTCCTCTCGTCGTTGCTTGGTGGCATCCTGGGTATCGCACTGCTCATACCCTTCCGCAAGTACTTCGTAAAGCAGATGCACGGCAAGTACCCCTTCCCCGAGGCTACGGCGACCACCGAGGTATTGGTGTCGGGTGAGAAGGGTGGCTCGGAGGCTAAGACACTCGTCGTTGCGGGTGTCATCGGCGGTCTCTACGACTTTGTGGTATCTACCTTCGGTGCGTGGACATCGTCGATATCTACCCAGATGATGGGTTGGGGCAAGGCCTTAGCAGCAAACGCCAAGCTCACCCTCGGTCTTAACACCTCGGCTGCGGTGCTCGGCCTCGGCTACATCATCGGCCTTAAGTATGCGCTTATCATCGCTGGTGGCTCGGCCCTTGTATGGTTTGTTGTTATCCCATTGGTAAACCCCTTGCTCTCGATGTTCGATGCAGCGACCATCGGCGACACGCTCACGGCTATGGGCATCAACCCTGCGGAGCTTAACACCCCCGAGGGCATCTTCCGCGAGATTGGCCGACCTATCGGCATCGGTGGCATCGCTATGGCAGGCCTTATCGGCATCATTCGTCAGGCGGGCATCATCAAGTCGGCATTGTCGTTGGCAAAGAACGAGCTTGGTGGCAAGAAGACGACTACGGCAGAGCCTCGCACGCAGCAGGATATCTCGATGAAGACGATTATGGCGGTTATCATCGCTGCTCTTGTTGCAACCTTGGTATTCTTCCAGTTTGGCGTTCTGGGCAACTGGTTCCAGACCATCGTGGCGCTGTTGATTGTCTTCATCATCGCCTTCCTCTTCACCACTGTGGCAGCAAATGCTATCGCCATCGTGGGCTCTAACCCCGTGTCGGGTATGACGCTGATGACCTTGATACTCTCATCTCTTGTCCTCGTATCGGTAGGCCTTGAGGGTCAGTCGGGTATGATTGCAGCGTTGGTTATCGGTGGCGTTGTCTGCACCGCACTCTCTATGGCGGGTGGCTTTATCACCGACCTTAAGATTGGCTACTGGCTCGGCACCACACCCCGCAAGCAGGAGACTTGGAAGTTTGTGGGCACCGTAGTGTCGGCAGCTACCGTAGCGGGTGTGATGATTATTATGAATAAGACCTACGGCTTTGTTGGCGAGAATGCCCTTGTAGCACCTCAGGCAAATGCTATGGCAGCGGTTATCAAGCCCCTTATGACAGGTGGCGCAACACCCTGGTTGCTCTATGGCCTTGGCGCTGTTATCGCGCTGTTGCTCACGGTGTTGAAAGTCCCCGCACTGCCCTTCGCCCTCGGTATGTTTATCCCTATGGAGCTCAACGCACCCCTCGTTGTTGGTGGCTTGGTGGCGTGGGCTGTTAATCGCCATAAGGATGCTGCTCAGGCCAAGGCGAACAACAATCGCGGTACGCTTATCGCCTCGGGCTTTATCGCTGGTGGCGCCTTGATGGGCGTTGTGAGCGCTATCCTCGCCTTTGCAGGTGCCAACTGGACCTTGGAGGGCTGGGCAAACAGCTCTGGCGCACAGCTCTTAGGCTTGGTTATGTACCTTGCGCTGATTGCCTTCTTCATCAACCACTCACGCAAGGCCAAGAAGGAGTAAGCGAGAAGGGAGTAAGGATTTTTTAGGACGATAAGACCAGTAAGACTATAAGACGATAGGACCAGTAAGACGATAGGAAAAATTGTGATACCCGACCTCGTAAGGTCTTAAGGTCTTAAAGTCTTAAGGTCTTAAAAAAATCCTAAGGTCCTACGGTCCTACGGTCCTAAGGTCCTAAAAAATAACTCTGCGATAGCAGGCGCTCCCCCAGAGCGCAACCTAACAACTAACAACTAACATCTAACAACTCAATAATAATGGATTTAAAAGAACGCTTCTTAAAATATGTCTCTTTCGACACCCAGTCGGATGAGCGCAGCGAGACATTCCCCTCTACCGACAAGCAGAAGGTGCTGCTCAGCTACCTCAAGGAGGAGCTTGAGACTATCGGCCTCAAGGAGGTTACTATGGATGAGTATGGCTATGTTATGGCAACGCTACCCGCCACTAAGGGCTACGAGAATGTGCCTACCATAGGCTTTATCTCGCATGTCGATACCGCACCCGATATGTCGGGCGCAGGTGTAAAACCCCATATCGTAGAGAACTACAACGGCAAGGATATCTTGCTCGGTGGCGATGTGTGGTTGCGTGTCGAGGAGTTCCCCGAGCTCTCGTTCTTCAAGGGCCACACCCTGATACATACCGATGGCACAACGCTGCTTGGCGCTGACGACAAGGCTGGCGTAGCGGAGATTGTTACGGCTATGGAGTGGCTTGTGGCGCACCCCGAGATGCCTCACGGCAAGATTAGGGTAGGCTTCACGCCCGACGAGGAGATTGGTCGTGGTGTAGACTACTTCGATGTTAAGAGGTTCGCTGCCGACTTCGCGTATACTATGGACGGCGGTATGGAGGGCGAGTTGGAGTACGAGAACTTCAACGCTGCGGGTGCCAAGATTCATATCTCGGGCCGTAATGTACACCCCGGTATGGCTAAGAACAAGATGATTAACGCTATCGACATCGCTACGGAGCTCAACGGTATGCTCCCCGCCTCGGAGCGCCCACAGTATACCGAGCACTACGAGGGTTTCTTCCACTGCGTAGGCATCCAGGGCACTGTCGAGGAGGCAGAGCTCAGCTACATCATCCGCGACCACTCGTCGGAGAAGTTCGAGGCTAAGAAACAGCTTATGTGGGATGTAGTAAACTTCCTCCAGCGCAAATATGGCGAGAAGGTGCTGACACTTACCCTAAAGGACCAGTACTACAATATGCGTAAGATGGTAGAGCCCCATCCTCAGGTTATCGAGAAGGCTAAGAGGGCTATGATTGAGGCTGGCGTCAAGCCACAGGTTAAGCCTATTCGTGGCGGTACCGATGGCTCACGCCTCTCGTTTATGGGCTTGCCCTGTCCCAACCTCTTCACTGGCGGTATGAACTTTCACGGCCGCTACGAGTACGCCTCGCTGACTACGATGCACCGTGCGATGAACACCATCATCAACTTGGCACGCATCTGGGCCGAGTAGGAGAGCGAGGGAGATTTTTTTAGGACCAGTAAGACGATAAGACGATAGGACCAATAAGACGATAAGACCTATAAGACGATAGGAAAAAATTGTGATACCCGACCTCGTATCGTCTTAAGGTCTTAAAGTCCTAAGGTCTTAAAAAATCTTAAGGTCCTAAGGTCCTAAAAAAATCCTACACTCCTAAAAGTCCCTCTGTGCTCCCACCGAGCGCAACACAAACCAAACAACCAACAACTAAAAACTACTCAGTAAAGTGAACAACCAATACGGATATATGAGAGTTGCGGCGGCGGTGCCGAGGGTGCATATCGCCGATGCCCATCGCAATGCAGAGGGCGCTCTCAAGATTATGGAAGACGCCTTTAGGGAGGGTGTCGAGATTGTCGTTATGCCCGAGCTATCGTTGGTGGGCTACACCTGTGGCGATATGGTCTTGCAGAAGAAGCTCCTCTCGGACTCGGAGCGTGCCCTTGAGTGGCTTATGGCCGAGACTGCGGAGTTTCCCACCATCGGCATCGTAGGTCTCCCTGTGGTCTTCGCCGACCGCCTCTACAACTGCGCTGCCATCTTCGGTCAGGGTCAGCTGTGGGGCATCGTGCCCAAGTCCTACATTCCCAACTATGGCGAGTTCTCGGAGCTTCGCTGGTGGGTGTCGGGCTACCAGATTAAGGATCGTATGATACGCTTTGCAGGTCAGGAGTGCCCCTTTGGTGCCGACCTTATGTTCGACCTTCATGGCGTAGAGTTTGGCGTTGAGATTTGCGAGGATATGTGGGTGCCTGTGCCGCCATCATCTATGCAGGCTGTGCAGGGTGCTAAGCTGCTCTTCAACCTCTCGGCATCGCCCGAGTCGGTATGCAAGCACGACTACCTCATCTCGCTTATCGCCGAGCAGTCGAGCCGTACTATGGCCGCCTATGTATATGCCTCGTCGGGTCATGGCGAGTCGTCGAGCGACCTTGTCTTTGCGGGTAATGCCGTTATTGCCGAGCTTGGCCGTGTCTTGGGCGTCAGCGAGCGCTTTGTGCGCAACGACCGTATGGTCATCGCCGATATCGATGTCGAGTATATCTCTACCCGCCGTACCGCGCGTAACACCTTCTACTACCCCGAGGCACCCGAGATGCGTGTCGTCGAGGTAGATGTCGATGAGATTGTACGCACCGACCGTGTGCGCCGCCATATCGAGCCTCTATACTTCGTTCCAGAGGACGAGGCCGACCGTGCTATCCACTGCCGTGAGGTCTTCGCAATACAGAGCGCAGGTCTTGCTCAGCGCTTGGAGCATACCAACTGCAAGAGTGCCGTTTTGGGCATCTCTGGCGGTCTTGACTCCACCTTGGCGCTGTTGGCCGTATGCGACACCTTCGACCTGCTGGGCCTCGACCGCAAGGGCATCATAGGCGTTACTATGCCGGGCTTCGGCACAACAGACCGCACCTATCTCAACGCCCTCACGATGATTAAGGAGCTTGGCTGTACCTTGCGCGAGATACCTATCAGGGAGGCTTGCGAGCAGCACTTCAAGGATTTGGGTCTCAACCCCGACGACCGAGGTGTTGCCTACGAGAACTCGCAGGCTCGTGAGCGCACCCAGATATTGATGGATGTGGCGAATATGTGTGGCGGTATGGTCATCGGCACAGGCGATATGAGCGAGTTGGCCCTCGGCTGGGCCACCTACAATGGCGACCAGATGTCGATGTATGGCATCAACTCGTCAGTGCCCAAGACCTTGGTTAAGTATATGGTAGACTGGTATGCCAACAACCGTGCCGAGGGTAAGTTGCGCGAGGCACTCCTCGATGTTGTGGCTACGCCCGTAAGCCCCGAGCTGCTGCCTGCCGATGGCGAGAAAATTGCCCAGAAGACCGAGGATATCGTAGGCCCTTACGACCTCCACGACTTCTTCCTCTACTGCGCACTTCGTCGTCGCTATGCCCCCGCCAAGATTGCTATGCTGGCATCTATCGCCTTCGAGGGCACCTACGACAAGGCCACCATCATCAAGTGGCTCAAGGTCTTCTTCCACCGCTTCTTCTCGCAGCAGTTCAAGCGCTCGGCAATGCCCGATGGTCCTAAGGTTGGTGCTGTGGGCCTCTCGCCTCGTGGCGACCTGCACATGCCTTCGGATGCTCAGGAGAGAGCCTGGTTGGCCGAAGTCGAGGAGATGGAGAAGGAACTCGATGCCCTTGCTTAATCTATTGATAACTAACTAATTACACTACGAATATGAAGAAGATTATCGTTCTTTTCATCGCGTTGGCGACATTTAGCGTAAATGCCAATGCTCAGAACTTCCTCGATGCGCTCAAGGGTGCAGCGACACAGCTTATCGACAAGGCTACCGATGGCAAGGCCACCGAGCTTATGCTCCCCGGCACTTGGAGCTATAAGGAGCCTGCTATCAAGCTCGTATCGGAGAATACTTTGGCCGATGCTGCCGCAAATGCTGCGATGAGTGGTATGGAGGCTAAGTTGCAGAAGGCCTACAACTACGCTGGCATCAAGCCAGGTAGCTGTTCGTACACCTTTAATGCCGATGGCACCTTTACTGCGGTGTTGGGCAAGCGTACCTTGACTGGTACCTACACCTACGACGCTACGACACACGCTATCGAGCTTAAGTACTCGTCGAAGATTTTCAACCTCGGCACTACCAAGGGTTACGCCTACCTTGAGGGCAACACCCTCGACCTTGTCTTCGACTGCTCAGGTCTAATGTCGTTTCTCACGAAGCTTGGCAGCAAGGTGTCGGTATTGAACAGCATCACCTCGCTTCTTGGCAACTACGACCAGATGATGGTTGGCTATAACTTCTCGAAGTAGTATGCGTAAGGTAGTATATTTGGCAGTTGTTGTGGCGGTGGCCGTTATGCTTCCCGCCACAGCCTCTGCGCAGTTCGACCTCTCTCGTGCCCTCGGAGCATTCTTCGGTGCTATCACCAAGACCGAGCAGACCGAGAAGAAGGAGCAGGCAGAGCAGACCAAGGAGCAGACTGAGCAGACCAAGGAGCAGACCGAGCAGACCAAGCCCGAGACGCAGCGTCCTCAGCAAAACCCCTTTGAGATGCTTCAGCAGTTGCAACAGTCGCAGCAGCCTCAGAAGTCGCCCTTCGAGATATTGGCCGAAAATGCACCCTCGGCGCGTCTGTTGCAGGGTAGCTGGCTCTACTCGGATGCTGGCGCTGAGTACCTCGGTGTCAATCCCTTAGCCGATATGGCTATCGCACAGGTGGAGCAGTATGCCAAGAGTAGGATTGTTGCGGCAGGCATCAAGCCCGGCTCGTTCTCGGTAACGCTTCGTCGCAATGGCACAGGCACCATCACCTTTGGTGAGCGCACCCTCTCGGGTCGCTATGTCTACAACGCTGAGAATGCCACAATTATCATCTCGGGCACTATCAACAATGTCGCTGTCTCGGTGAGTGGCTATGTGCGCTATGCTGATGGCAACCTCGACATCTTGGTTGAGGCCACCTCGGCGCTCGATGCTCTGTTGAAGGTGTACCCTGAGCTGGCCACCGACCAGACGGTGCAGATGGTTTCGGGAATGTTGTCGTCATTCCCCGGTGTCTACGCCAAGGCCACCTTTGGTCAGATGTAAAACTTTGTTAGTTTTTAGTTTTTAGATTTTAGTTGTTAGAGTTTTAAGACGATAGGACGATAAGACAAGTAAGACGATAAGAAAAATTGTGATACCCGACCTCGTATGGTCTTAAGGTCCTAAAGTCCTACGGTCCTAAAAAAATCCTCTGCGCTCGGTACGAGCGCAAACTAAAAACTAATAACTAACAACTAAAGAAAAAGATAGCAAAGACTTGGTGTCTTTGCTATCTTTTTCTCTCCCTTAGAACGGCAAGTCGTCGGGGTCGTTGTTGATCGTTATGGGTGCAGGAGCTACGGGCTGTGGCGCAGGCTGCGACTGCTGATAAGCTTGAGGTGCTGACTGCTGATAAGCTTGAGTCTGCGACTGCTGGTAGCCCTCCTGTGTGCCATTGTCGCTACGCCTACCCAGAAGCTTCATATCGTCGGCGACAATCTCTGTGGCGTAGTGCTTCTGACCATCGCGCTCCCACTCACGGCTACGCAGACGACCCTCGATATAGAGCTGTGAGCCCTTGCGCACAAACTTATCTACTACCTCTGCCAGGCCACGCCATAGCGTGATGGTGTGCCACTCGGTATGCTCCGTTGTCTCGTTTGTCTGGCGGTTGAAGATACGCTCGGTAGTTGCCAAGCGCACACGCGCTACCTTAACGCCTGTCTCCAAGGTGCGCACCTCAGGGTCAAGACCCACATTTCCTACTAAAATTACCTTGTTTATCATAGTTGTTAGTTTTTAGTTGTTAGAGTTTTAAGACGATAAGACCAGTAAGACGATAAGACAATAAGACAAAAAGATGATACCCGACCTCGTAAGGTCTTAAGGTCCTAAAGTCCTAAAGTCCTAAGGTCTTAAAAAATCTTAAAGTCTTAAAAAATCTCTCTTCCCTACCCCCTCTTCTTAAACTTTGGCTCACTCTCCTCGATATGCTCAATCTCGGCTACGAGGTGGCCGATAAAGTTCTGGTCGGGGCCATTGATAAGCGTCATCTCGATAGGCTGATAGTACATCTGACGGCGCAGACGCTCGGGCAGACGCTTTGTGCGGCGTAGCTTTACGGCATCCTTCTCGGTCATCAGTATTATCGCCCTCGGGTGTCTCTTGTGGTGCTCGTTGATGAGCTTCAGGTCGTCTACCGTGTAGCGGTGGTGGTCGCCGAAGATTAGCTTATCCACAACATTGAACCTCTCGCCTGCAGCACGCACAAAGGGGCGTGCATTGCCGATGCTTGAGAGCAATATCGCCTGCTGGCCATAGTCCACAGCCTCCCTATCCTCATAGTCGAAGAGGGGCACTATGGGCAGGTCCGTAATTGTCGAGAAGTATACCTTCTGGTAGGCTATCGAGCGTAGCTTGTTGTGCCAAAGACGCCTGTCGAGGGGTGTCATATCCTCGGAACACTTGCTCACAATGAAGAAGTGCGCAGCCTTGAGCCTCGACCTTAGGTCGCGTAGCTTGCCCAATGGCAGTAGCGAGTCGTTGTAGTAGGGGCGTGTAGCATCGAGAATGACAATATTTATCTTCGCCTTGACCTTGCGGTGCTGGAAACCGTCGTCCATAATGATAAGGTTTACCTCGGGGTGCTCCTTGCGTATACGCTCGATGCCCGCCACGCGGTCTTCGGAGACGACAACTACCGAGTCGGGGAACTTGCTCTTCATCTGCAAGGGCTCATCGCCTACATCGAGGTATGAGTCATCTGCCATCACCTCGCGGTAGCCCTTGGTGCGGCGACCATAGCCACGCGAGAGAATAGCGATGTTGTATGACGACGATAGCGACGACAGCAAGAACTCTGCCGTAGGGGTCTTGCCTGTGCCACCTACGGTGATATTGCCGATGCAGACAATAGGGATATCGAAGGAGTAACTCTTCTTTACTCCCCAGTCGTAGAGGCGGTGTCTTAGGGCTATCACCGCTCCGTATATCCACGAAAGAAATCTCTTTAGCGCTTTCATTTGTTCGGCAAATATCGGGCACACTATCCCGCTATTCGGTCAAAGATAGCAATAATTTTTCAAACGACCAAATCCACCACCCGAAACGCGATAATTTATAGATAAATTGGTTGTTTGATAGTAGGATATTTGGCAAAAACATACTATCTTTGCGCATTATGAAAAGATTACATTTGCTTGTTGCGCTTGTGGTCGCAGTGTTGGCTACGGCGTGTTGGGGAGGTCGCGAGGAGGCCACTCCAGCGGAGGAGGTTGCAAAAGAGCCCGTACTGCTCTATGGCATCGACATCGAGGGTTACACCATCGAGGAGGATACGGTGCGCCTTGGCGAGACCTTGGGCGGTATTCTTGGCCGCAGAGGCATCTCTGCCGTTATGGTAGACCGCTTGGACAAGGCGGCTAAGGAGGTATTCCCCTTGCGCCAAATCCGTGCCGATAACGCCTATACCACCTTTACACGCCACTTTAGCGACTCCCTTGGCGACCACTCATCGCTCGACTATATGGTCTATCACCGCAACGCCATCGACTATGTCGTCTTTAGGTTTATGGAGGACTCGGTGGCTGTTAGCTTAGGTGCTCGCCCCGTGCGCATCGAGCGTCGCAGGGAGAGTGCCACCATCGAGTCATCGCTGTGGGGCGCTATTATGGAGCAGGATTTGCCCTACTCGCTTGCTGCAGAGTTCGAGGATATCTACCAGTGGACCGTAGATTTCTTCGGCATTCAGCAGGGCGACTCGTTCAAGGTCATCTACGACGAGAAGTTTGTGGATAGCACCTCTGTGGGCATCGGCCGTATCTGGGGTGCTGAGTTCTCGCACGGTGGCAAGACCTACTACGCTATCCCCTATGCTCAGGAGGAGGGCAAGTTGCGCTATTGGGAGGCCAATGGCGAGTCGTTGCGCAAGCAACTTCTGAAGGCGCCGTTGAAGTATTCGCGCATTAGCTCGAAGTTTACATATCGCCGTCTACACCCCGTACACCGCGTATATCGCCCCCATACAGGTGTCGATTATGCTGCACCCTCAGGCACTCCCGTACACTCTGTTGCCGATGGTACGGTAATCTTCCGAGGCTGGGGTGGCGGTGGTGGCAATACCATCAAGATTAAGCACGCCGGAGGCTTGCAGACAGGCTATCTCCACCTCAAGAGCTTCGCTAAGGGCATCGCCGTAGGCTCTCGCGTATCGCAGGGTCAGCTTATCGGCTATGTAGGCTCTACGGGAACATCGACAGGCCCTCACCTCGACTACCGCGTATGGAAGAATGGCACGCCTATCGACCCCTTGAAGATACCTCAGGAGCCTGCCGAGCCTATCGTCGAGGCTCACCGTGAGCGCTTCGAGGCTATCCGCGACCGTGTGCTTGCCGAGTTGCAGGGCACATCGGCCGAGGAGGAGTGGATAACCGAGGAGGACCTCTTCCCCACGAAGAGTGAGCAGGCAGACACTACAACCGTAGCCGAGGTAGCACCCACAAAAGCCGAGAAGTAATGGTAGACGAGCGCATAACGCGATTTATCGCTAAGCACCATGTGCTCACCCTTGCTACGGTAGGTGAGAGTGGCGAGGCGTGGGTTGCCAACTGCTTCTACGCCTACGACCCGAGACGCAACCTCTTTATCTTCACCTCGGATACCTCCACCCGTCATGGCTCTGAGATGGCCAAGAACGGCAAGGTGGCGCTATCGGTAGTTCGCGAGACACGCATCGTAGGTTGTGTTCAGGGCTTGCAGGTTGTGGGCAATGCCCGCCCTGCTGACGACGAGGCACACAAGGCCTATATCAAGCGTTTCCCCTATGCCGTAGTTGCTCCCCTCACCCTCTGGATGGTCGAGCCTACGCATATAAAATTTACTGATAACACTCTTGGATTTGGAAAGAAATTAATATGGCAAAAAGAGGAGTTATAATCGTTGCAGGTGGGTCGGGTAAGCGTATGCAGTCGGCTCTGCCTAAGCAGTTTATGATGCTTGGAGGGTTGCCCGTTGTGGCGCACACCATCAACACCTTCTCCGAGGCACTCCCCGGTGCCGAGATTGTCGTTGTACTGCCCGAGGAGCATATCCCCCTATGGCGCAACCTCGCTGCCCGCTTCGATATCGCTGTGCACCGCTGCATTGCGGGTGGCAAGGAGCGTTTCCACTCCGTAAAAAATGGCCTCGATGCCCTCTCCGAGGAGGTTGAGTATGTCGCTGTCCACGATGGCGTGCGTGCCTTGGCCACAAAGAAGATGATACTGCGTGTTCAGCTTGCTGCTGAGGAGACTGAAGCTGCGATACCCGTAACGGAGGTTGTAGACTCCTACCGCCGTGTAGATGGCTCAGAGTCCTACATCGTGCCACGCTCGGAGTTACGCATAGTGCAGACCCCGCAAACCTTCTCTGCCGCACTTCTCCGTCGTGCCTACGAACAGCCCTTCAGCGATAAGTTTACTGACGATGCCTCGGTTGTCGAGGCCTTAGGCGCGAAGATTACCCTTGTCGAGGGCGAAAGGCGCAATATCAAGCTCACCACACCCGAGGATATGGCAATAGCGGAGAGATTGCTGGAAGAGTAGGAGATTTTTTAGTTTTTAGTTTTTAGTTGTTAGAGGCGCTCCGAGGGAGCGCAGAGGTTTTTAGGACCTTAGGATTTTTTTAGGACCTTAGGACTTTAAGACCTTAAGACCATACGAGGTCGGGTATCACAATTTTTCTTATCGTCTTACTTGTCTTACTGGTCCTATCGTCTTAAAACTCTAACAACTAAAAACTAACAAGAGGCTGAATAAAAAGTGTATTTTGTCGTTACGCTCGCCCTCAAAATCCTCATTTACGCCTAAGTAAACTGCGGTTTTTCGGGCTTCGCAAGCCTAAAACTACATCTTTTTATTCAACCTCTTAAACTAAAGGAGATGACTAATTTGCTTTTTAGTCATCTCCTTGTTAGTTTATGTCGTTTCCGATTACTCGATAACAACCAAGGGCTGGTCAGCCTGTACGGTGTCGCCCTCAGCGACCAACAAGCCAAGAACCTTACCTGCAAAGTCCGAAGAGATAGAGTTCTCCATCTTCATAGCTTCAAGAATCATAACCTCCTGACCCACAGTTACGGTATCACCCGCCTTAACCTTAATCTCGATTACACGGCCGGGGAGTGGAGCATTTACGGTCTTGCCATCGGCAGCCGTAACCTTGTGCTCAGCACCTGCCTCAGCGCCATCATCCTCCATAGAGTCGGCAACCTCGATAAGGATAGCATCAGCAGCTACGGTGTCGCCCTCCGCAACCAATATCTGCTTCACGAAGCCTGCATAGTCCGAGGTGATAGAGTTCTCCATCTTCATAGCCTCAAGAATCATAACCTCCTGGCCTGCAGATACCTTGTCGCCAACCTTAACCTTAAGCTCGATAACACGACCGGGCAGAGGTGCGCATACTGTCTTGCCTGTTACGGGGCGCTTAGCACCTGCCGCAGCACCTGCCTTGGCGCTCTCAATCTCGATGATTACGCCCTCAGCCTGTACGGTATCACCCTCCTTGACGATAATCTGCTTAACCTTACCTGCGAAGTCCGAGGTGATAGAGTTCTCCATCTTCATAGCCTCGAGGATAGCAACCTCCTGACCTACAGCTACGGTGTCGCCAACCTTAACCTTGAGCTCGATAACACGACCGGGCAGAGGTGCGCAGATGGTGTCGCCGGTGATAGGCTGAAGCTCCACCTTCTCCTCCTTCTTGAGTGAGGGGTCGGCAGCAACCTTCTCGGCGTATGCAGCCTTCTTAACACCTGTGAGGTATGCCTTAGCCACCAAGGGGAACAACTCGAGCAAGAGCTCCTCCTTCTCGTTCTCGGCCAAGAGAACGCCACCAGCCTCCTCCAATGCGGGGTTGGGCTGCTTCTGATACTTCGATGTGTCGTAAGGACGCTCCTCTCTAAAGCCACAAATCTTCTCGCGGAAGTCCTCCGAAATCTTTACGGGAGTACGGCCATAGTCGCCCTTAACAAGGCCAACGAACTGTGCCGACTTGTTGGTGTACATAGCACGACCTGCCTTCTCGTCCATAGCGCAGTTTACGGCCTGAGCGCCTACAATCTGCGATGTGGGAGTTACGAGGGGTGGAAGACCTGCTGCCAAGCGCACGGGAGGAATAAGCTCCATAGCGCGGGGCAAAATATCCTCGGCGCCGAGCTGCTTGAGCTGAGCCACCATATTTGAGTACATACCACCAGGAATCTCAGCATCCTGAACGAGCTTGTTGGGTGCGGGGAAGCCGAAGTATGCCTCGATAGCCTGCGAAGCTACCAACAACTCGTCCCAGTTCTCCTCCTTGGCAGCCTTTACGCAGCGGTCGAGCAGAGCATCAACCTCGGCGGGTACCTCGTCGGTGAGGGGGTTGAAGGGCTTGGGAAGGGGCTTCTCGGCACCAAATACCGACAACTCAAGCTCCTTGCGGATATCCTTAAGCTGCTCGTTAATCTTTGCCACAGCCTCCATATTTGCGCCAAGCTCGATGCCCAACTTCTTGCAGAAGAGGTAGACAAGCTCAACAGCGGGAGCACCTGTGCCACCACCAAACCACCAGCAGTTGGTATCTACGATATCGACATCGGCAACGATAGCGGCGTATACCGAGCCAAGACCATAGCCGGGGGTACAGTGTGTGTGGAAGTCAACAGTTACGCCAAGCTCCTTCTTAAGGAGTTTGATAAGACCATTTACGCGAGCAGGAGGAATCAAGCCCGACATATCCTTGATGGTGATCATATCTGCACCCAACGCTGCCATCTGGCGAGCCTTGTCCAAGAAGTACTCGTCGGTGAAGACCTTCTCGTGCTCCTCGCCATCAGTGTACTTGGGGTCTACGGTGTAACATACGGCGCAGTCAGCGATACCGCCATACTGCTTGATATACTTGATTGTAGACTTCACATTATCAACATCGTTCAACGCATCGAAGATACGCATAATGCCCAAGCCACTCTCGATGGCGTTGCGCGAGAAACCGTCGATAATCTCGTCGGTGTAGGGAGCATAGCCAAAGAGGTTACGGCCACGCGACAGTGCGGTGAGCTTCGAAACATCGCCCACAGCCTTCTTGATGGTCTCCAAACGAGTCCAAGGGTTCTCGTTGAGGTAACGCATTACAGAGTCGGGCACTGCACCGCCCCATACCTCCATAGCATAGAAGCCTGCATCCTTGTAGTAAGGAAGGCAGCGGTCAACCTGCTGCTGAGTCATACGGGTTGCAAACGACGACTGCTGGCCGTCGCGCAAGGTAAGATCGCGAATTTTAAGGACCTTTGTCATAGTTTTAATTAGAATTGTTAGTTAGTTTTTTTTAGGTTATTTAGCTTAGTTATATTATCCTTTCATTAGGGGGTAAAAATGTTTTTCTGTTATTCAAATAACAAATTTAAGCAAAATTTTACAAAAAAACAAATATTTTTCTAAAAAAGTTGTTAGTTTTTAGCTGTTAGTTTTTAGACAAGTAAGACGATAGGACGATAAGACAAGTAAGACGATAAGAAAAATTGTGATACCCGACCTCGTAACGGTCTTATGGTCTTATCGGTCCTAATGGTCTTAAAAATTATCTGCGCTCGTATCGAGCGCAACTCTAACAACTAACAACTCTCCTACTTCGTCTGGTGCAAGATTACTCTCTCGATAGCACGCTCGCATACGGGGCAGAACCTATCCGCCACATTGTTGCGCATACGGCAGACATCCACAGGACGATAGATGCCCTTAGAGCGATAGCCACCACCCTCGTAGACACCTACGGTGTAGTTCTTCGAGCGCTCCTCGGTTACTGCGGTAGGTATCTCGATGCCCGGCTCAACCATATCTGCCCACTTCGAGTCGAAATCTACCAAGGTGGTGATGTTGGGCTCCCAAGGCTCGTGCTCAAGCGAGTGCATCTCGTCGTTGTCTAAGTTGCCCTCATAGAAATACTCGTCGCCCAAACCACCAAACGAGTGGCCAAACTCATGCACTACAACGGGGCGGAATGAGGGGTGATGTGCTGTGGTGAGGGTATAAGAGTTGTAGATGCCGCCACCGCCGTATGTATCGGTGTTGGCAAGGATTATAAGGTGCTCGCAGGGGATATTTGTCGCAAGGTCGTACATAGCATAGACATTGCCCGATGTCAGGTAGCGCTCCATATAGAATGTCATAAAGTTAGAGCCTACGGCCGTTTCACGCCAAGCCTTCGCCTGCGGAACGCTGACATTCGTATCTTTCGACACGCTCTCTACGGCGATAAAATTAAACTTCTCTTTGTGGCTCTTGAATGGCTCGTACGATAGAATCTCATCGGTGGCAATCTGCGCATCCTCAATAAAGAGCGCCATCTCCTCGGCGGTGTAACCCTCGGCTAAGATCACCACATCGATTACCTCCTTAGAGTCGCCACCACGATGTAGGTAGCGGTGGGGCAGTGGCTCGCTCTTTGAGCGGTCGTGGATAAGTACATCGTTGGGGTCAAGGGTGTGCTTCAGGCGGCTCTCCTTGCCTGTGTTGTCGCGCAATACAAGCTCGGCAGTAACCCTCTCGCGAGGCATAGGAACGAGTAGCGTAAACTCAAAACTCTTGGTTATCTCTGCCGCCTCGGGTGTTGTAATCCACTCCTGAAAGAGCGACGAGAACGATGTCTTGTATACGACCTTGCCCTCGGCATCGTAGAGCGTAAGGTCGCCATTGCCCTTTAGGGGTACGCTGTCGAGGTTGGTGCGTCTGCCCCACCAGCCCTCGGTAGATGATAGGTCGCGAAGGGCGACAAACTGCTCGTGAGCATTGCCCGCAAAGGTGTAGTCGATACGCAGGGTGTTATCCACGAAATTAGCATCAAAGCTCTGTGCCGAAAGTGTCTGAATACCAACTACGGCAAGCAAACAAAAGATAAGTTTTCTCATTATGGTAAAGTATTAGATTCTTCTGAAGGCAAATATACGAAAAATTTGTTATCTTTGCCCTATTATGAAACGATTTCCACTTATACTTATTATTTTTATGCTGGTGCCCACCCTTGCTGTGGCGCAGGAGTATCTTCAGCGCAGTGTGCGTGATTCGCTGACCAAGGCTATTCAGCGTATAACGCTTGCGGAGGTTGCTGGTAGCTATGCTAAGGTCGAGAGTGTGCGTGTCTCGGATAGCGAGAGCCCCACTGTCGAGGTGCGCGTATCCAAGGAGTTGGCCTATTTCCCGATGCGTGGCGAGAGCCTTAGGCGTATCTACGATGCTGTCGAGGAGAAACTACCCCAGAAGTATCGCCGCCACACCCTGCTCATATATAGCGATGGTCGCCTTATCGACGACCTTGTGCCGGTGATGTATAGCTCGCGTGTTGCGGGTGGTCGCTTTACCAACCGTGCCAAGGTGCCCCTTGTTCGTCGCCTTTCGCGTATTTCAGAGCCTACCAAGGGTCTTGCCAACCGCCATATAGCCCTCTGGCAGAGTCATGGTCGCTACTTCAACAACTCGACTGGCGAGTGGGGCTGGCAACGCTCGATACTCTGGGAGACGGTCGAGGATCTCTACACCCAAAGCTATGTGATACCCTATCTTCTGCCGATGCTGGAGAGTGCAGGTGCTACGGTACTCTTGCCCCGTGAACGCAGTATGCGCCACGAGGAGCTGATTATCGACAATGACGAGGGCATCGACCCTACAACCTACAACGAGTACAACGGCTCGGAGCCTTGGGAGTGGGGTGGTCTTGGCTTTGCCCACCTGCACGAGACATACCCTACGGGCCACAACCCCTTCCACGATGGCACAACACGCCGTGTGGCTACTACCGATGATAAGGATAACATAAGTAAGGTGGTGTGGGGTGGCGAGATTCCCGTATCGGGCGAGTATAGCCTCTATGTGAGCTACCGCACCGAGAAGCGCTCGGTTACGGATGCCCACTACACGGTGCACGCCTCGGGTGGCGACCACGAGTTCTTGGTAAATCAGCGTATGGGTGGCTCTATGTGGCTCTGCCTCGGCGACTTCTACTTCGATGCGGGCACTTACGAAGAGCTTGTAACGCTCGACAACTACTCCACTGAGGAGGGATATGTCGTTGCCGATGCCGTGAAGATTGGTGGCGGTATGGGCAATATTCGCCGTGATGTTCACCCCGACCTAAAGTCGGAGGATTACGAATACCCTTCGGAGGTCAGTGGCTACCCCCGCTTTACGGAGGGTGCTCGCTACTGGTTGCAGTGGTCGGGCTTTGAGGAGGATGTCTACGCCCCCAAGGCGGGCAAAGATGACTATCGCGACGACTATATGTCGCGCCCCCACTGGGTGAACTCACTTATGCGTGGCTCGGAGCGCTACGATGTTAAGCAACGCAAGCCTAAGCGTGGCGAGGTGGTGAGTGCCGGACGAAACATCCCGCTCGACCTTACGCTTGCCTTCCACTCCGATGCCGGCGTTAGACTCAATGACGATATTATCGGCACGCTTGGCATCTACTGCACCAAGGACGATGGCGGAGAGTTCGAAGATGATATATCGCGTCTTCGCTCACGCGACCTTACCGATATTGTGATGTCGCAGATTGTCGCCGATATTCGTGCCAAGTATGAGCCAAACTGGGTGCGTCGTGGCATGTGGGATAGAGCCTACTACGAGGCACGAATACCGCGTTGCCCCACGATGCTTTTAGAGTTGCTGTCGCACCAGAACTTCGCAGATATGCGCTATGGCCTTGACCCCTCTTTCCGCTTCGATGTCAGCCGTGCGGTATATAAGGGTGTGTTGCGCTATCTCGCGTCGCAGTACGCCACCGACTATGTCGTTCAGCCCTTGGCTGTTCGGGGCTTCTCTGCTTGCCTCACTTCGTCGGGTGCAAAACTTAGCTGGGAGCCTACGCCCGACCCCCTTGAGCCTACGGCAAAGGCCGACTACTATATTTTATATACGCGCGTTGATGGTGGCGGTTTTGACCTCGGCCGTAGGGTGGATGCCACCTCGGTGGAGGTTGAGCAAGATGCCGATAAGATATATAGCTACCGCATAACGGCCGTTAATGAGGGTGGCGAGAGCTTCCCTTCAGAGACGCTCTCGGCCTGTCGCCTCTCGGCTTCGCGTGGCGAGGTTATGGTGGTCAATGGCTTCGACCGTGTGGCAGCCCCTATGAGCGTTCAGGGCGACTCTATTGCCGGCTTCTACAACCGCTACGATAGCGGTGCAGCCTATCTTCGCGATATATCGTTTACCGGCGAGCAGGTCAATTTCCAGCGCTCGCTATCCAAAGAGGAGAACGATGCCTACGCCCTTGGACAGTCGTATAGCGACTACGAAACCGAGATTGTGGCGGGTAACTCGTTTGACTACCCCTCGCTTCACGGTGAGGCGATCGTTGCTGCGGGCTACTCCTTCTCATCTGCTTCGCGCCTCGCTGTCGAGAGTGGGTCGGTAGAGCTATCAGAGTACGAAGTTGTCGATTTGATACTTGGCAAGCAGCGCACCACAACTATTGGTCGTGGCGCCTTTGAGCCTCGTTTTCAGGCCTTTGGCGAGGCTATGAAATCGGCACTCCGCGACTATACGGCCAACGGAGGAAATCTCGTTGTTTCGGGTAGCTATGCCCTTAGCGACCTCTGGCACTCGCCCCTCGCTACGGACGATGACCGCACCTTCGCCAAGCAGACTCTGCACGCCTCGTTTGCGGGCGATATGGCAACACAGCGAGGTGTGGTGCGTATGCCCGTAACGAAGTTTTCGGCAACGACAGCCGAGCTGGAGTTCACCACCGAGCTAAACTCCGAAATCTACTGCGTGGAGTCGCCCGAAGTTGTCAGCCCCGCAGATAAAGAGACGCAGACAATCCTGCGCTATCGCTCCAACAACCGCTCTGCGGCCACCGCCTACTGTGGCGACTACGGCGTTGTGCTCCTCGGCTTTCCGTTCGAGACAATTACCTCCGCAGACTCGCGCAAAGAGCTGATGCAAAAGATATTGGACTATTTTGCTAACGAATAGTATGGCGCAAATAAGACAAGTAAGACGATAGGACGATAAGACAAGTAAGACGATAAGAAAAATTGTGATATCCGACCTCGTATGGTCTTAAGGTCCTATCGGTCCTAATGGTCTTAAAAACCTCTGCGCTCGCTTCGAGCGCAACTCTAACAACTAACAACTAACAACTAAAAAACTAATGTATGGCTCTTTCGAGACACACGATAAAGACGATTTCTATGCCGTTGGCAATGGTGGTGGGTGCGTTGCTGTGCCGACCCTTGGCGGCGTTGGAGGTGGCGAGTGGTAATATGCTGACCCCCTCGCTTATTGGTGCGATGCTCTTCCTCACATTCTGTCGTGTCGATGTTCGCAAGATGCGGCCACAGTGGATTCACCTCTGGATGCTCCTCTTTCAGTTCGTAGGCTCGGTGGCGGTGTACCATATTGTCGAGCCGTTGCTTGGCGAGGTTGTGGGGCAGGGAGCTCTTATATGCGTGTTGGCGCCTATCGCTATGGCGGCGGTCGTCATTGGCGGTATGCTTGGTGCAAATGTTACGACGATGGCGACATATAGCCTTATATGCAACCTTATCACTGCGGTTGTTGCACCCACGATACTACACGCCTATGGCACAGGTAGTTGCACCTTCTCGGAAATTATCGCCCGTGTAGCGCCCACGCTTATTGCACCCTTTGTCCTCGGGCAGATGTGTCGCTACTTGTGGCGCCGAGGTGCCGAGTGGTTTGAGCAACACTCACAGCTATCGTTCTACTTTTGGCTATTTTCGCTAATCTTGGTTATCGGTCGCACCACCTGCTTTATCCTCGACACCGAGGCTGACCCCTTTATCGAGGTGGAGCTCGCTATTGTGGCACTCGTCATCTGCCTTGTGCAGTTCACCGTAGGTCGTGCCCTTGGTCGTATGGCTGGCGATGTCGTTGCGGGCGGTCAGTCGTTGGGGCAGAAAAATACCGTCTTGGCGGTATGGATGGCGCTCAACTTCCTCGACCCCGTAGCCTCAGTAGCCCCCACAGCCTATATTGTCTGGCAGAATTTTGTGAATAGTTATCAGATATACCGTAAGAAGTAGCCTACTTGCTTCCAATAGCAAGCAACACCATACCCACAATAATCAGCACAAGGTCGAGGGCCTTGTGTTTGAGATTCTTTTCGCCCATAAAGAGTGCGCCGGCAAGGAAGGTTACAACAACCGATGAACGGCGTACCATCGATATCACAGCAATCATCGACTCGGCATCATCGAGGGCGTGGTAGTAGCAGAAATCAGCCATCGTAACAAACAGAGATATTAGGGGTATTGTCCAGCGCCAGTGAAAAGGCTCGGCCTTACGGCGTGGTAGCCATATTACAGCGCAGATAATGAGCATCATAGCAAACTGGTAGATGCCAAACCAACTCTGCACAAAGATAGGGCCGATGTCGCACTTAGCAATCAAAAACTTGTCGTAAAGACCACTTACTGCACCGAGCAACATAGCGGCAAATAGTGCCCACACATAGCGGTTGCTACGAAAGTCGATGCTCTCCTTGCGCCCCGCAACCGAGAGCAGATAGAGCGACAGAATAGTAACCAAGATACCCGCCCATTGCCACAGATTTAGCCTCTCACCAAAGAGCAGAATAGCACCCAAAAGCACCACCACCGGGCGTGTGGCATTTACCGGACCTACGATAGTGAGTGGCAGGTGCTTAATGGCGTAATAGCCACATAACCACGAAGATAGCGTGATAGTGGCCTTAATCGCAACAAGCAGATGTTCGCGGAGGCCATTGTCGTAGCCGTAGTAGTCAATCAGGGCTTTCGGACCAAACCACCCCGTGTCGAGGTGCGCATCGAGGATATAGGGTAGAAGCAACAGCGATGAAAAGAGGGTGTTGAGCAGCAGCACGGGAATCACGGCATTGCCTCTTAGCGACTGCTTCTTCGCTATGTCGTAGAAGCCCAAGAGCAGGGCCGAAGCAAATGCCAGAACGAGCCACATAACACCTTAGTAGATAAGCAGATTGGCGATAAGGAATGTCGCCAACGAGAGGCTTGCCAAGGCGTTGAATGTGCCAAAGGCTATGCCGATATTGCGCTGGCGTGTGGGGGTCACAATATAGTGCTCCGAGAGGAGTATTGCGGCAAAGAGTGCGCAACCTACATAGAGCAACCACGACTGGGGCTGATAGGTGGTAAATACCGCCAAGAGTGCGATGCTTAGTAAGTGGAGCAATGCGCTGATTATAAGCGATGTGCGTGCCGAGAAGCGCGAGGGTATAGAGTGCAGACCTCGCTTGCGGTCAAACTCGGCATCCTGCAGGGCGTAGATAATATCGAAGCCTGCGCACCAGGTCATCACGACCAATGCCAAGAGCCAGCACTCCAAGGCCGATGTGCCCGTAACCGCCATATAAGCACCTACGGGAGCGATGCCGAGCGAGATGCCCAAGACGATATGCGCTAACGAGGTAAAGCGCTTGCAGTAGCTATAAAACATCACAACAAAGAGTGCTACGGGCGAGAGCCAGCCACACAAGGGGTTGATGGTTGCAGCAACAGCGATAAAGAGCAGGGCATTGACCGCAACAAACCACATAGCGCCCCGAGCCGAAATCTTGCCGGCGGGAATCTCACGACCTGCGGTGCGAGGATTCTCGGCATCTATCTTGCGGTCTGCCCAGCGGTTAAATCCCATAGCTACATTTCGTGCAAAGACCATACAGCCAATAACTTGCAAAAGCAGAAGCCATAGGCTCTGTTCTGTGTCTGTGGTCTGCCAAGCGTATGTAAACGAGAGCAGTGCAAAGGGCATTGCAAAGATTGTGTGCGAGAACTTTACAAGTCGCAAATAGTCAGAAATTGTTGCCATAATAGAGCGTGTCTAAAATTTGCCGACTGCAAAGGTAAGAAGAAAAGAGCAAAGTTCAAAGAGAGTTTTTAGTTGTTAGTTATTAGTTGTTAGAGTGTCATCCTGAGTGTAACGAAGGATCTCAAGGTTGGTTGGTCTGTCGATGGTCTTGCTAACTGAGAGATTCTTCACTTCGTTCAGAATGACAAAACAAGAGGGAAGAGCTTTTTAGTTATTAGTTGTTAGTTGTTAGAGTGTCATCTTGAGTGTAACGAAGGATCTCAAGGTTGGTTGGTCTGTCGATGGTCTTGCTAACTGAGAGATTCTTCCCTCTGCTCAGAAGGACACTGCAAGCATAAAAAGCAATGTATAAATTGGGTTGTTATTTGTGTGCTATAATAGATTGCACGGGTATTAAAAAAGATACCCGTGCTGGTTTTATATGGGGTGATTCTTTTGCTGTTAGGGTGTTAAAAATAACACCCATATCAAGTGTGTGTGGTGTGTTACTACCAGAGGTTATGGGTGTTAAAATTAGTACCTAATATGAAGTGTTGTGGTGCGCCACTACCAGCAGTCGTGGATGTTAAAATAGTACCCGCATCAGAGGGGTAGCTCTATTGTTTCGGGGACTAAAATTAGTACCCATAAACACGCAACTTTACATTTGTTATGGGTATTAAAAATGACACCTATATCCGTGGTACATACCTCTTTTTTAGGATGTTAAAATTAGTACCTATAAAACACCATTGTTTCCGTTGTTTTGGGTGTTAAAATTAGTACCTGCGCCCTCATCGTTGTAGGTATTTAAGAATCGTACTCAATAACTTTACTAACTGTAAATATTACATTTTGGCTAATAATTGTAATAATCAATATTATAAGAGCGTTATAAGAGGAGAAATCAAAAACAGAGTTATGGGAGTTCATATTAATGTCGCAAGTATCTGATTGCTTGTGATGGTTGCGGTACTTTCATCATTACAATAAATAAGAAGCAATAAATTGTTTTATTATGAAGTGGTTATTGTCGTTTTGTCTGCTATTATGGGTACAATCAATTCAGGTGCAACATATCGCGGAAACTCCTGATGTTGAAAGCATAAAGCAACGTTCTGTCGCTGTGAAAAATAGTGCTGCTGCCATCCGAGACCTTCAGACGGTTCATTATGGCAGTTGGACTGATTTGCCAATTAGTAGTATTCATCCAACCGTTGATTCGCTACTGACACCGTCAATAAAAGAGGAACTGCTTCAACAGATAAATCTCCGCCATACTCTATTAGGAAAAGATACTCTACTTACAGCAGACCTGTTTTACATCCTACGTCCATATATTGATTGGTTACACGAAGTTGACCCTCACTATCGCATCGGTGCCAGAATACCCATTGATGCTCGTGTCTACAAGACCAAACGGGAGTTTATGAAAACTCGTCGAGGACTTGGCGTTAATCTACTTTGTGTGCAAGATACGTTGATAGTCAACACCTCAGTAAACCCGCTATTTCGCAAAGGCGATATGATTGTGGCAATCAATGGCATCAATGCATCGGAGCTACTTGAGTTTAATTACCACGACCGCTACACTACGCCTGAGGTTTTGCTGCAAAACTACTATTTTCAGCATCTTCCAAAGGATTATACCGTTCAACTTATTCGTAACGATGAATTAATGACAATTACAACCGATGGTCTGCGCTTACAGAAGGCAGCCTCATCGTTGGCTATAGAGGAGTCGATGGATAAAAATATCCGCATATACGAATCTGCCCAAACTGGCTATATAGCACTGCCCAAATTCTCCTATTTTTACAATCCGAGAATTATCAAGACACTGCAATCGCAGATTGCTAAATTCAAGGCGAAAAACTGCAAAAATGTAATCCTTGATTTGCGATATAATACAGGAGGTAGCGGATATATGTTCGACAAGCTATTATCGCTATTTATCAACCGCCCAACAATTCCTTATCTCAAATCGCAAAAATCGAGGGTATCTCCATATACCATCGAGGATTATGAATTTATCACGGAGGAGATGATAGGGCAAACCATCACTTTACCCGATAGCTGTGTTGTAAAAAGAATTGAACTCGATCCCGAGTTATATATTGGAGATGATATAGACATCTACGTCTTAATGAGTAGAAATACATCCTCCATTGCAGCCTCGTTTTGTAACATATTACAATACAATGGCGCCGCCACATTGGTCGGAGAGCCACTTTGCCACAATGCTCTTCGTTATGGAGAGACGGTGACAGGTGAGATATGGTTATCATCATTGTTGTATGAAGCCTCCATTGCTACCACAGAATATGAGGAACACTCCCTTGCTATCGACGGGGTACTAATGCCGGATATAACGATTTCATACGCCGCAGAGGATTACCTCTCGGGGCAGGATGCAATGTTGGATCAGGTGTTAGAGATTATACGACAGAGCGGGTACTAAAAATGACACCCATATCAGTGGAACATACCTGTTGTTTCGGGTGTTAAAATTAGTACCTATATAACACCATTGTTTCCGTTGTTTAGGGTGTTAAAAATCACACCTGCAAACACCCGACTTTACATTTGTCGTGGGTGTTAAAAATAGTACCCATATAAGGTGTGTGCGGTGCGTTATTACATGGAGTTGTGGGTGTTAAAAATAGTACCTATGTTTGAAAATTTTGCAGAATTTATTTTGCGGTAGGGATTATTTTCGTTACCTTTGTATAATAGGAGGTTGATGTATGGTTAACCAATTTATAATCACTAATTTATATTATTATGGATGGCGTGAAAAATAGCAAGATTAGGCGAGCGTCGAAGAGTGATAAACACAGAAACAGCTATCTGCCTGGCGACAACCCCGTGGGTGATCTATTCAACCGCTATCCGATGCTTAATGTTAGACAAGTGGCCAAGGCGATGGGTATCAATGCCTCGCTAATGCAGCAGTATGTAAATGGTCGCAAGCGTCCCTCGTTTGAGCGTGCTGTGGAGATCGAGGCTTACATCCACTCGTTGGCCGCAGAACTTGCCAAAATCCGCCTATAATATCCCGCCCAATTGACGAGAAAATATGTATACACTTTGCAAGTGTATCGTTTTTTTTATATATTTGCACGCTAATATTAGTTATAAGGTAAATAATCACATCGTCAGAAGATGAAGAATATACGCAACTTTTGCATTATCGCACATATCGACCACGGTAAGAGTACACTTGCTGATCGTCTGTTGGAGAAGACAAACACGCTGAATCAGCGTGAGATGCAGGCTCAGGTGCTCGATGATATGGATCTTGAGCGCGAGAAGGGTATCACCATCAAGAGCCACGCCATTCAGATGGAGTACGAGGCACGCAATGGCGAAGGCTATACCCTCAACCTTATCGACACCCCGGGACATGTCGATTTCTCGTATGAGGTGTCGCGTGCTATCGCTTCGTGCGAGGGTGCACTCCTTGTGGTAGATGCCACACAGGGTATTCAGGCGCAGACTATCTCAAATCTATATCTTGCTCTTGGTCAGGACCTTGAGATTATCCCCGTGCTCAACAAGATTGATTGTGAGTCGGCGATGATTGACGAGGTCAAGGACCAGATTATCGACCTTATCGGTTGTAAGGAGGAGGAGATATTGCTCGCCTCGGGCAAGACAGGTCAGGGCGTTGAGGATGTCTTGGAGGCTATCGTGGAGCGTATACCTGCCCCTGAGGGTGATGACGATGCACCCTTGCAGGCGCTTATCTTCGACTCTGTATTCAACCCCTTCCGAGGCGTTATCGCCTACTTTCGTGTCTTCAACGGCACTATCCGCAAGGGCGACCATGTGAAGTTCTTCAACACGGGTAGCGAGTACGATGCCGATGAGATTGGCGTTTTGAAGCTCAAGATGTCAGAGCGTGGCGAGATTAGGGCGGGCGATGTGGGCTATATCTGCTCAGGTATCAAGAACTCAACAGATGTCAAGGTGGGTGATACCATCACCTCTGTTGCTAACCCCTGCACCGAGGCCATTGCCGGTTTCGAGGATGTCAAGCCTATGGTCTTTGCAGGTGTCTATCCCGTTGAGGCTGACCAGTATGAGGACTTGCGTGCCTCGTTGGAGAAGCTCAAGCTCAACGATGCCTCGCTAACCTTCGAGCCTGAGAGCTCGTTGGCCCTCGGCTTCGGCTTCCGTTGTGGCTTCCTTGGCCTGCTCCATATGGAGATTATTCAGGAGCGCCTCTACCGCGAGTTCGATATGGATGTTATCACCACCGTGCCCAATGTGTCGTACCATATCACCACCACGCAGGGTGAGGAGCTTGAGGTGCACAACCCATCGGGCTTGCCTGAGATTACCAAGGTGGCAAAGATTGAGGAGCCATATATCCTTGCGCAGATTATCACCAAGGCCGATTTCTTGGGTAATGTTCTGAAGCTCTGTATCGACAAGCGCGGTGTTATGAAGAACCAGTCTTATATCACGCAAGACCGTGTGGAGGTGAACTTCGAGATGCCCCTCTCGGAGATTGTCTTCGACTTCTACGATAAGCTGAAGAGTATATCGAAGGGTTACGCCTCGTTTGACTACCATCGCACAGGCTATCAGCCCAGTAAGTTGGCAAAGCTCGATATTCTGCTCAATGGCGAGGCTGTCGATGCTCTCTCGTCGCTTATCTATGCCGACCACGCCTACGACTTTGGTCGTAAGATGTGCGAGAAGCTTAAGGAGCTTATCCCTCGTCAGCAGTTCGATATCGCTATTCAGGCGGCTATCGGTGCCAAGATTATCGCCCGCGAGACCGTAAAGGCTGTGCGTAAGGATGTTACGGCAAAGTGTTATGGCGGTGATATTTCGCGTAAGCGTAAGCTGCTGGAGAAGCAGAAGGCTGGTAAGAAGCGTATGCGTCAGATTGGCTCGGTACAGGTGCCACAGTCGGCGTTCTTGGCTGTCCTGAAGATGGACTAAACTCTTTGTTGTGATAAGGGGTCATCTGCGGCATCTGGCTTGTTCGCAAATTCCTCATTTACTTCGAGTAAACTGCGGATTTGCAAACTGCGACCAGCTACCACATCTGACACCCTTCTAACAACAAATATTTGCTGTGATAAGGGGTCATCTTCGAAGCTTTGCTTGTCTGAAAAATGCTCATTTACTTCGAGTAAACTCCGCTTTTTCAGCCTGCGACAAATCTCCAAATCTGACACCCTTCTAACAACAAATTGTGCAAGTCTGAAAGTTTGTGTTTTAGGGAGTTTAGGGAAATTAGGGAGTTTAAGGAAATTAGGGAGTTTAGGAAGTTTAGGGAATTTAGCGATTGCTAACCTCTAACAACTAATAACTAAAAGCTCTTCTCTGCTGTCATTCTGAACGCAAGTGAAGAATCTCTCGGAGGGTAATAGCTTGAACTGCCCACTAAGCCTTTAGATCTTTCGCTAAAGCTCAAGATGACTCTCTAACAACTAAAAACTAACAACTAAAAACTATTCTCGCGGTAGTAGCTCAATGGTAGAGCATCGGCTTCCCAAGCCGAGGGTTACGGGTTCGAATCCCGCCTACCGCTCTCTTTGTTGTTATAGTGCATCATCTGCGGCACCAAGCTCATTGCCCCGACTGGGGAAATACGACAAGTATGTCCCCACCCGTGTCAATTTCGACTTGGCACCACAGCTAATACACTCTAACAACAAATGGGTAGTGCGTACAAAAGCAAGTGAATTTAAGTAATTTAGTGAGATTAGGGGGGTAGAGTTTTCCTTAATTTTCCTAAACTCCCAACAACGAAACAACCTAAATGAGAATAACTAAAAACTATGAAAAGACTTTTCCTTTCTATTGTGTCGCTTTTGGCGGTTGTTGCTTCCGCTTCAGCGCAGGGCTATGTGCCTTCTGAGGAGAATATAAAGAGCCGTGAGGCATTTGCCGATGACCGCTTTGGTATCTTTATCCACTGGGGTATCTACTCGATGTTTGCGCAGGGCGAGTGGTACTTGCAGAATGCCGGTCTCGACCGCGACGAGTATGCCAAGGCTGCAGACGCCTTCTATCCCCACCGTTTCGATGCTAAGGAGTGGGTGTCGGCTATCAAGGCATCGGGTGCAAAGTATGTATGCATCACCACACGCCACCACGACAGCTTCTCGATGTGGGATACCTTGGAGTCGGAGTATAATATTGTAGATGCTACGCCTTTTAAGCGTGATGTACTCAAGGAGTTAGCCGAGGAGTGCCAGAAGCAGGGTATTGCTCTCCACCTCTACTACTCGCACGCCGACTGGAGCCGTGATGACTACCCTCGTGGTCGTACTGCAAAGGAGGTTACAGGCCGTGATGAGTCGAAGATTAACTGGCGCTCGTACTACGACTTTATGAATCGCCAGATTACCGAGCTTCTTACCAACTATGGCCCTATCCGCGCTATATGGTTTGATGGCTGGTGGGACCACGACGAGGATGCCACACCCTTCAACTGGGAGCTTGACGAGCAGTATGCCTTGGTGCATAGGTTGCAGCCCTCGTGCCTTGTTGCCAACAACCACCATCAGGTGCCTTTCGAGGGTGAGGATATTCAGATTTTTGAGCGCGACCTCCCCGGCGAGAATACTCACGGACTCTCAGGTCAGGCTATCAGCCGATTGCCCTTGGAGACCTGCCAGACAATGAATGGTATGTGGGGCTACAAGGTTATCGACCAGAACTACAAATCTACCGAAACCCTTGTGCGTTACTTGGTTAGCGCTGCGGGTAAGGGTGGCAATCTCTTGCTCAATGTAGGCCCTCAGCCCAATGGTGAGTTGCCCGCTGTGGCTGTCGAGCGAATGATGGATTTGGGCGAGTGGCTCAAGGCTAACGGCGAGACTGTCTACGGCACCGAGGCAGGCGATATTCGCCAGCAAGAGTGGGGTTGCACCACGCGCAAGGGCGACCGTCTGTTTGTCCATATCTTTGAGTTGGAGCACGATGCTTTGTACTTGCCTTTGGAGTGTAAGGTGCTCAGCGCCAAGGTATTTGGCACGGACCAGAAGGTTAAGTTCCAGAAGGTGGCGGGAGGTGTCCTGCTTGAGTGTGGCAAGGTCGAGGATAAGGTCGATTATATCATCGAGCTTAGCACGAAGTAGGCAATCGACCGAAAAACTGAAAATTCTTAATAATTATCGCAGTCCCGAGTTGTGGATTGCGATTTTTTTTATATCTTTGCGCGATTAACGCGCGTTTACACTTTAGTGTAGCGTAAAGACCGATAGGAAAACAACAAACAAATAATAACAAAACTTTTTAACAATGCAGAGTAAAGGTATTATTAAGTGGCTGGCGGCACTCTTGGCGCTGGCTTGTGTGTTCCAGCTCTCATTCACCTTCGTTACACGCAGCGTGGAGCGTAAGGCAGCAGAGCAGGAGAACCCCACAGCATATCTCGATGCTAAGTGGGATGAGGTTGTCTACAATCTTGGCTTGGTGAAGTACACCTACGCTGATTGTAAGAACCGTGAGTTGAACTTGGGTCTTGACCTCAAGGGCGGTATGAATGTTATGCTTGAGATTAAGGCTACGGATGTTATCCGCACCAACGCCGAGAACAAGGGCATCGTAATGGCAGATCCCGCTCTCTACGAGCGTATGGACGCCGCTTTGAAGGTTGCCTCGGCTGAGGAGAACGCTTCGGCTGTTGTTGATTCGTTCATCGCAGCTTATGGCGAGGGTGTTTGCTCTATCTTCGGTATGGTAACTGAGGATACCGCAGCTTTGGCTTCGGACCTCAAGGAGCTTATCGAGGGCTCGGTAGCAAGCTCATTCGATGTGTTGAACAGCCGTATCGACCTTCTTGGTGTAACTCAGCCCAACATCCAGCGCGTAACAGGTACCAACCGTATCTCGGTTGAGTTGCCCGGTGTTAAGGAGCCTGAGCGTGTAAGTAAGCTCTTGGCTTCTACCGCTAACCTCGAGTTCTGGACTGTTTGCGACCAGGCTGAGACAGGTGAGATTATGGATATCCTCTATGGCGAGGCCAACGGTATCGTTCGCGACCACCTCTTGGCAAATGGCGCATCGGAGGATGAGGTAAGCCTCACCCCTGTAACCGACCTTCTCCACTACAACTTCGTAGGTTCAGTAGGTAGCGAGGTTTACGAGGCTGCGGTTCGTGCTCCTCAGGTAGGTGCTGCTGCTAAGGAGGATATGGCGAAGTTGAACGAGTACCTCGCTATCCCCGCTTTGGATCGCGCACTTCCCAACGATGTATTGCTCGCTTGGTCTAACAAGAGCACCGACGAGAACTCTCGCGGTACATTCCTTCTCTACGCTTTGAAGGGTAAGAATGGCGTTGCAGCTCCCGTTCTCGATGGCTCAGGCATCACCAACGCTCGTGCTCAGGGTGGCCAGACTGGTGGTTTCGAGGTATCTATGACTATGGACGCCAACACTGCTGTTAAGTGGGGCGACATCACTGGTGCAAACATCGGCAAGCAGATTGCTATCGTTCTTGACGATTATGTTTATTCTGCACCTCAGGTAAACGACCGTATCGATGGCGGTCAGTCATCTATCAGCGGTAACTTCGGCCCTCAGGAGGCTGAGGATTTGGCTTCGGTGCTTAATTCAGGTAAGGCTCCCGCCCCTGCAACTATTATCCATACCGAGGTAGTTGGTCCTTCGCTTGGTGCACAGTCAATCAACGCTGGTCTTATCTCATTCGCTTTGGCATTCTTGCTCGTGCTTGTCTATATGGCATTCTTCTATAACGCAGCAGGTATGATGGCAAACATCGCCCTCTTGTTCAATGTATTGCTCCTTATGGGCGTGCTTGTATCGTTTGGCGCTGTATTGACACTCCCCGGTATTGCGGGTATCGTGCTTACTATGGGTATGGCCGTTGATGCCAATGTCATCATCTTCGAGCGTATCAAGGAGGAGTTGCGTGCCGGCAAGGGTCTCTCGTTGGCTATCAAGGATGGTTTCTCGAATGCTTACTCAGCGATTATCGACGGTAACCTTACCACCATCATCACCGGTATCGTGCTCTTCTTCTTCGGTACAGGTCCTGTTAAGGGCTTCGCTACTACCTTGGTTGCAGGTATCATCACCTCGTTGTTCTGCTCTATCTTCATCACTCGCGTATTGTTGGAGGCTTGGGCAGCTCGTCGTGGTAATATCTCGTTCTCAACAAAGCTCACCGAGAACTTCTTGCAGGGTGTTAAGTTCGACTTTATCGGCAAGCGTAAGTACTCTTACATCGTTTCGGGTACACTTATCGTGCTCTCTGTAGTGTCGTTGCTCACCCTCGGTCTTAACCAGGGCGTAGACTTCACTGGTGGTCGTGCTTATGTTGTTAAGTTCCCCGAGAAGGTTAATATCACCGAGGTTCGTTCATCTCTTGAGGCTAACTTTGCCGAGGTTGGTGATGCTTCGAACACCTCTGTCGAGGTTAAGCAGTTTGGTGACGACAACCAGATTCGTATCGTTACCCAGTACCAGCCTGAGGGTCTTGATGGCGAGGCAGCTAACGATGTTGTAGACCGCATCATCTACCAGAGCGTTAAGGATCACTTCAACTTGGAGGGCTTCGAGTTCGAGCACTTCCGCACTACTGGTGAGGACATCGCACAGTATGGTATTGCATCTTCTGAGCAGGTGGGTAGCGCTATCTCAAGCGAGATGACCCGCAACTCAGTTATCGCAGTGCTTATCGCGTTGGTTGCTATCGGTGCTTACATCGCTGTTCGTTTCCGCCGTTGGCAGTGGGCTTTGGGTGCAACAGCAGCTTTGGCACACAACGCATTGCTCGTTATCGGTCTCTTCTCAATGTTGTACGCTATTATGCCCTTCAACCTTGAGGTTAATCAGGCCTTTATCGCAGCTATCTTGACCATCATCGGTTACTCTATCAACGATACTGTGGTTATCTTCGACCGTATCCGTGAGTATATGGGTCTCTACCCCAAGCGTGATATTCGCAACAACATCAACAACGCTATCTGCGCTACATTGTCGCGTACTATCAATACTTCGGGTACTACCTTGGTAACCCTTCTTTCGATCTTCATCTTCGGTGGTGAGACTATCCGAGGCTTCGTCTTCGCATTGATCCTCGGTGTGGTTATCGGTACTTACTCTTCAGTATTTATCGCAACACCTATCGCCTACGATTGCCAGCGCAAGAAGGCTTTGAAGGCTGATGAGGAGTAGTCAAAGAGTTACTCTTTGGGTTGATATATATAAATATATATAAATATAGGTCGCATCTTCCGAGGTGCGACCTATATTTTTTGTAGTTGTTAGTTTTTAGAGTTGCGCTCCACGGAGCGCAGAGGTTTTTTTAGACCATTAGGATTTTTTTAGACCATTAAGACCTTAAGACCTTAAGACCATACGAGGTCGGGTATCATTTCGGGTCTATTTGTCTTACTTGTCTTATTGGTCTTACTCGTCTTAAACTAACAACTAACAACTCTTTTTTCTCTCCTTCGATGTATAAATCTCATTTCTTTTTCGTATATTTGCGTGGATATATACATATTTCACCGAAAACTATTAGTATGGAAAAGATAAAGAGGTTTTTTAGCTGGTTGCGCAATGCAATCTCACCAGCCTATGTTACAATGTTTGTGGCAGCATTTGTGCTGTGGTACATCACCAAACTTGGCGATACCTACACCACGGAGCATACCGTAGTTGTCGAGTCGCTCGGAACGGAGTTTGAGGTAGACTGCACCATTCGTGGCAAGGGAACTAACCTTGTAGGCTACACCTTCCTTGGTCGTAGCTCGCACTTTGCGGTGCAGGATGGCGAGCTGATGTTCGACAGCGAGACTACAGACGAGGATGGCGTTAAGTATCGCCATATCTCTTCGGCTTCGCTTCAGCAGGCGTTGGCAGCGCGTATGGGCGATATCGACCTTATCGCCGTGGGTCAGGTGCCTCCCATCAAGATTGAGGAGGAGCGCCCCGCAATCGAGGTTATCAACCTTAATAATAATATATGTACAAGGTAGCAATTACGGGCGGTATAGGCTCGGGTAAGTCGAAGGTTGTGGAGCTTCTCGCCCAGCGTGGTGTGGCGGCCTACGACTCAGACAGCCGTGCTAAGGCTCTTATGGCATCGTCGCCCGAACTGCGAGAGCAGATTATCGAGTGTTTCGGTCCTGCGGCCTACGATGGCGAGGAGGTAAATCGTCGCTATCTGGCCGAGCGTGTCTTTAACGACAAGGAGGCTCTCACGAAGCTCAACGCCATTGTTCACCCCGCTGTTATGGCGGACTTCGAGCGCTGGGCCGAGGGTGAGGAGGGCAACTATGTCGTTATGGAGAGTGCCATACTCTTTGAGGCGGGTCTTGAGGGCTCGTTTGATGCCACCGTCTCGGTTATGGCACCTGAGGAGTTGCGCTTGGAGCGTGCTATGAAGCGTGATGGCGCCACCGAGGAGCAGATTCGTGAGCGTATGCGAAACCAACTCTCTGACGAGGAGCGTTGCGACCGCTCGACATTCGCTATTGTAAATATCGAGCTCGACGACTTAGAAGATGATGTCGAGCAACTACATCGCCGACTTAGCTATGATTCTCAATCCCGCTAATATCAACCTTCGCGAGAGCCAGATTATGGCTATCGTAAACCTTACGCCCGACTCGTTCTACGCAGCAAGTCGCAACATCTCGTATGAGCAGGTGCGATTGCGTGTTGAGCAGACCATCAGCGAGGGTGCTACGATTGTCGACCTTGGTGGCTACTCTTCGCGCCCCGGTGCCGAGGATGTGTCGCTCGACGAGGAGTGGGAGCGCTTGCAGATGGGTCTTGAGGCGGTATCGCGCTCCGAGATGAGTGTGGTGGTTTCGATAGATACCTTCCGCTCCGAGATTGTCTGTCGTGCTTATGAGGAGTATGGCCCATTTATCGTGAACGATATCTCGGCCGGTGAACTCGACCAAGATATGCTTAATGTTGTTGCCCGCCTTGGCCTTCCCTATATCGCTATGCACATGAGGGGCAATCCGCGTAGCATGTCCGCACTCACCGAATATAAAGATGGCGTGGTGAGTGGTGTTCGCGATTACTTTGTTGAGCGTAGCCGTGAGATGCTCGATGCTGGTATCTCGCCAAATAATATAATCCTCGACCCCGGCTTCGGCTTTGCTAAGACTACGGAGCAGAATATGGAGCTCTTGGGTGGCTTGGGCGCTATCCGTGAGTTGGGCTACCCGCTGTTGGTTGGTGTGTCGCGTAAGTCGATGATTTACTTGCCTTTGGGTATCACTTCAGATGAGGCTCTCGCAGGCTCTTTAGCCCTTGCGTGGGAGGCTCTTAGAGGTGGTGATGCTATCTTGCGTGTCCACGATGTCAGGGAGAGTCGTCAGGTTGTCGATCTCTTCAAATATTATAAGTCAGCTGCACTATGATTAAAGTTGAGGGTATCAAGAAGCGTTTCGACGACTTGGAGGTGTTGCATGGTGTCTCGTTGGAGGTCAAGCGTGGCGAGATTGTGTCGTTGGTGGGTGCAAGTGGTGCCGGCAAGACGACACTTTTGCAGATTATAGGCACGCTGATGAAGGCCGATGAGGGTCGTGTTACGATTGATGGCATCTCGCCTGAGGGTCTTGACGATAAGGCTCTTTCGATGTTCCGTAACCTCAAGATTGGCTTTGTCTTTCAGTTTCACCACCTCTTGGAGGAGTTCTCGGCAAGAGAGAATGTTATGCTGCCGATGCTTATCGCTGGCGTTAAGCAGAGCGATGCCAAGGAGCGTGCCGATGAGCTCTTAGCCTTGGTGGCAATGTCGCACCGTGCGGAGCATAAGCCCTCGGCGATGTCGGGTGGCGAGCAGCAGCGTGTTGCCGTAGCTCGTGCCTTGGCCAATAACCCCGCTGTGGTGCTTGCCGATGAGCCTACGGGAAATCTCGATAGTGCTACGCGCGATGAGCTTCAGCGCCTATTCTTCACACTCCGCGAGCGCACGGGGCAGACCTTTATCATCGTTACGCACGACGAGAAACTCGCCTCGATGTCTGACCGCAAAATCGTTATGAGCGATGGACGCATCCTTTGATATGCCTCGCGAGGAGCTGCGCGCCTTGCTTGAGGAGCTTCACGACAAATACAATACACCGGATTTTATCGAGGCCGACCCTATCAGCGTGCCTCACTCGTTTAGCGCACCCCTCGACAGAGAGGTAGCTGGCTTTTTGGCTGCCACTATCGCTTGGGGCAACCGCAAGGCTATCGTCAAGAGTGCCCACCGTATGATGCGCTTTATGGATAACGCCCCTGCGGATTTTGTGCTTAACGCCTCGGATGCGGAGTTGGAGCACCTCTCGGCGTATGTCCACCGCACCTTCAATGGCGAAGATTTCAAGACCTTTGTGCGTGGTCTTGGCCATATTATTCGGGGGTGGGGTAGCGTTGGCGGCTACTTCGAGAGGGGCTATGCCGAGCATAACGACCTGCGCCCTGTGTTATCGTCATTCCGTCGTGATTTCTTTGCTGTTGAGCACCTTACGCACGCCGAGAAGCACCTCTCGTCAATAGATAAGGGTGCTGCGTGCAAGCGCCTCTGTATGTATCTTAGGTGGTTTGTCCGCAAGGATGATCGTGGCGTGGATTTTGGTCAGTGGCAGGGGATACCTATGTCGGCACTCTATATGCCTCTCGACCTGCATACTGGTCGCCTTGGCCGTGCTTTTGGCCTTCTAAGGCGCAAGCAGAGCGACTGGAAGGCTGTCGAGGAGCTTACCGCCTCGTTGCGCGAGTTCTCGGCAGAGGACCCCACACGCTACGACTATTCGTTGTTTGGCGCAGGCATTACCCAACTCTTCGACTGATATGTTTAGGTTCAAGTGCTTCGATGTTCGTGATGAGCGCTCTGCAATGAAGGTGGGCACCGATGGTGTCTTGCTTGGTGCGTGGGCAGATGTCGCTGCGGATTGCCATATCCTCGATATTGGCACAGGCTCAGGCATCATCGCTATGATGGTGGCTCAGCGCAACCACGAGGCACAAATCATCGGAATAGATATCGATGCGGGCGCTACGGAGGATGCCCGCGAGAATGTTCAGCGCACGCCTTGGCGTGAGCGTATTATGATAGTGCAGAGCGATATAGCTCTCTTCGATAGGTCGGAAAAGTTCGACCATATAGTGTCAAATCCTCCATATTTCAACTCCTCGTTGCACTCGCCATCGGCAGAGCGCACTGTGGCACGCCACACCGCATCGTTAGACTTTGCTCAGCTTGTTAGGTCTGCTTGTCGCCTTTTGCGCAAGGGTGGGCGATTGAGCGTTATCCTGCCTACGAGCGAGGCGTGGCGATTTCGTTTCGAGGCATTTGGGCATCTGCATCTTAGGCGCTTAACCGATGTTGTAACCAAGGAGGGTGGCTCTCCACAACGCACCTTGATGGAGTTTCAATTAACCGAGTCTACGCCTATGCCCCGATGTTCAACGCTTACGATACATAACGCTGATGGCTCATATTCCGAAGATTATCAGCATCTAACCAACGATTTCTACCTTAAATTTTGATTTCGCCTAAAAAGTGAGTATCTTTGGCATCATAATGATGCACATTTAGCAGTAATCTCTTGCAATAAATAGGCTCGCAAGTGATGAAAGCTAATTTCTTTTTACTACCTTTGTCAAAATAACCGAAAAAAATTATGAAGCGATATTTTGCAATATTTACCCTTTTGATTCTCTCGATGGTGGGTGCTGAGCTCTCGGCACAGCAGCTTGTCAAGAAGCGCATCGGTATGTATAAGGAGAATGGTAAGGTTGTGCTCTCGGAGGCGCAGACCTCGTTGGTTGTAGACCTCGTTGTCGAGGAGGAGCACTTTGTGTCGGGCCCCTATGCCCGCTATGCTCAGAAGCTCTTAGGCACACGCGCCTCGTTGGTGGATTATTCAGCCTACGACATCGTTGAGGCGAATGTCGCTATTGCCGAGGATGGCGAGTTTATGGCCACCGAGCGCCCTAAGAGTAGTGCCGAGGAGGTGCAGAGCCTAAAGGGTGGTAAGCGCCACTTTGCCAATGTCTTGCCCGACCGTCTACGCCGTGGCGACAGGAAGAACGATGATTTGGCGGAGGAGGCTGCCGACGAGATTTTCGCTTTGCGTCGTGCTCGTCTCGACCTCGTTACCGGTGAGATGGGCGATGGTGCCTATGGCGCTGGCTTGGAGAGTGCCCTGAAGGAGATTGACCGCTTGGAGCAGAGCTATATGGAGCTATTCTACGGCAAGCGCACCCTGCAGCGTACCACAGAGCGTATTGTTGTGCCTGTGGCAGATAGCCTCCACAACTATGTCGTTGCCCGCTTCAACACCGAGAAGGGCGTAGTGTCGAAAGATGACCTCTCGGGCGAGGTTGTGGTGGTAAATATCGCACCCTCGGAGATGAACTACCCCGAAGGCGAGAAGCAGGGAAAAATCGTCTACCGCTATGCTAACAACGCCACCGTTACGGTAGCTTTGTCGGGCGATATGCTCTGTCGCAGAGTCTTGCCTATCTATGAGTTTGGCCATTCGGTATACTATAAGAAGCCTTGGTAAGATGGATAATACCCAGAGAATGATTGAGTTGCTCGGCCGTCTGCGCAAGCAGATGAATGGCGCTGTCTCGGAGAGTATGGCAACAAATGGCGAGCAGTATGGCCTAAACTATGGCGTTAGCGTGGCCACCGTGCGCGAGATTGTCGCCTCGGAGGCTAAGGATTATGAGTTTGCGAAGTATCTCTACCGCCAGCAGGTGCGCGAGCTAAAGCTGGCAGCTTGCCATATCGCCGACCCCAAGAGCGTTGATACCCACGAATTTCCCTTTTGGTCGCGCGGTATTCGCAATGCCGAGTTAGCCGAGGAGCTTGCCTTTGCACTTCTATCGAAAATCTATGATATCAACTCGCTGATGGGCATCTGGACAACGGAGAGCAACGAGATGGTGGCCTACGCAGCACTTATGGCCGCCTCGCGTAACGAGCGTACAACGACCGAGGTGGCGTTTATCGCTGTCGAGAATGCTGTGAGGGCTAACCCCCAGTCGGCATATATAGCCGATGGCGTGGTGGCTCTGGTCTGCTATATCGCTTCGCGCGATAAGTCGGTTAAGGTGGGTTTGCCACACCTTATGGAGCGCCTTGCACCGTGTCCTACGAAGACGAAGATTGAGGAGGAGCTTGCCTGGCGATTGGAATATATAGAGTAAACTTTCAGCCTATCCCCGTGGGGTAGGCTTTTTAATACTCCAAGACCACCTGCGCCTCTCTTATAAGTGCCATCAGTCGGTCGTAGGATATGATGCCGGTAATGCGATTTATAAGTTCGCTTCGTGTGAAGAGTAGGAGCGAGGGTATCGCCACTATGTTGTAGCGACGGATAAGTTCACGATGTTCGCGTTCTATGGTGTTTAGCTTGATGATGGTGCAGATATGGCTCATCGTGAGTGCCAAACGCTCTAATGCCGGGTCTATGGCGCGACAAGGACCGCACCAAGGCTGAAAGAAATCGACAAGCGTAAGTCGGTCGGTGGCGATGATATTCTCGAAATCTGTAATCTTCATGGTGCTCTTTTTGGGTTATAACCGCAAAATCCAAGCCACGAAGAGAGTGTAAAGATAAAAGTGAGAGCAAAGACTGCGGTGTCTTTGCTCTCTCCTTTTTTTAGTTGTTAGTTATTAGTTGTTAGAGGCGCTCGTTCCGAGCGCAGAGATTTTTAAGACCATTAGGATTTTAGGATTTTTTTAGGACCTTAAGACCTTACGAGGTCGAGCATCACAAAGTCCTACTTGTCCTATAGTCTTACTTGTCTTACTTGTCCTAAAACTCTCTAAAAACTAACAACTAACAACTCTCTTTGCTATTGCTGTTTGGGTGCGAAGTACTTGATATCCTCAAGTCGAGCTGCGATGCTATTTCTAAATGTGTCAGCCATCTTATTTAGTCCCTCGCTTGTGCGCCAACCTGTAGGCTTGCGGTGGTGGCTACAGAACTTATACCATATAATGCGTAGTGTTTTACGGCCATCAAATAGATGGTATAACAGCTCAAGAATGAGTATCACAGAGCGTATAAACAATGAGATTGTATTCTTGATTACGCGAAGTGGATTGCGACTGAAGAAACGGTGAGGCTTGTGAAACTCGATAAATGAGGCAATATCCTTTTCACTCCACTCCATTGGAATCTTGACATTCTGAAGCTCAGGATATTTGTTTAGGTCTATGTTCTGGTAATTGGTGTAGCTATCGACATAGTAGTTGCCCACACGCTCCTCCATAGTGCCATAACCCATTCGTATCTGCATTATCCATAACTTTTTGATACAGTTGTGCATGCGAGTATGAAGTTCACTAATGTCGTTATCCAAAATTTCGTTGCCGTATATTACCGAGGCCTCGCTAAAGTGCTTATCTGCCAACTCTGACATTATGTTGAAGTTGCGCATATAAAGGCTTACTTCGTGTATGGCGTCGTAGTTGTCGGCACTGATTGTGAAACGGCCTAACTCTAAATCAGAGTCGAGTATTGCAAAGCGGGCAAAGGTGCCCTCCTCAGGGCGTTTGTTCTCTCGCATCTTGATGCGTATACCCTCCAATATGGCGAGGTTGATGATAAAGTGTCGGATAAGGTCTACAATAATCATCTTCTGGCACTCGCGACTGACACGACCTTTGTATATATTGCGTAGCAACTCCACAAAGCCAAGTATTGTAACCAGTGATGCGAATATGGTAATAATTGATACGATGCTTGCCGTTATCGAGCCCCAGCCATCAAAACTTGTATCTACATAGTCCCTCTCGCCATCATTCTTTATCATATCCGATGTGGCGGTGTCGATAAGTAACCTTTGTTTCTCCTCGGTGTTAAGCTTGCAGGTGTGCTTCGTCTCATTTGTTATGGGATCTACTTCGCAACCACACTGCTCCTCTTGTATTGCTATAGGCTCTGTTGCAAGGCTCTGGGCGTTGCCAAAAAACAGCGCCAAGGATATTAATAGGGTGTAGTATAGTATCTTCATAATCTCTTTTGGGTTATAGCGAGAGTAAACAGTGCTCTCAAAAGTATCTTTGTTTATTAGTTGATGCTCAGTAAGGTAGTGAAAATTCTCTCGGTGGCAGGACTATTCATCGCCTAATAAACCTCAAAATCCATCGTTGCACTCAGCGTGAAATTCTAACAACTAAAAACTAACAACTAACAACTCTTAAAACAGCGCCTTTGGCAGTTGGTCGATAGATGATATATAGACCACCTCGATGCCCTTGGGTGCTTTGACTTTCTTCTGTATAAAGCTCGATACCACGATGCGCTTAAAGCCTAAGCGTGCTGCCTCAGCTATGCGTTGCTCGGTGCGTGGTGCAGGGCGCACCTCGCCAGATAAGCCTATCTCGCCGGCACAGCAGACACCCTCCAAAAGTGGCCTGTCGTAGTACGATGATATGATAGCGCCAACAACGGCAAGGTCGATGCCCGTATCCGAAATCTTGAAGCCTCCCGCAAAGTTGAGGAATACATCTTTCTGGAACATCTTCATTCCTATGCGCTTCTCCAAGACGGCAAGCAACATATTCAGTCTGCGCTGGTCGAAGCCCATCGACGAGCGCTGAGGTGTGCCGTATGCAGCACCGCTAACCAGTGCCTGAACCTCGATAAGATAGGGGCGGAGACCATCTACCACAGCACCTACCGAGATGCCTGCCAATGGCTCGTCGTAGTGCGAAAGGAGGATTTCCGAAGGGTTGTCCACCTCCTTTAGGCCCGACTCCAACATCTCGAAGACGCCAATCTCGAAGGTTGCACCAAAGCGGTTCTTGATGCCTCGCAGGATGCGGTAGTTATTGTTGCTGTCGCCCTCGAACTGAAGCACCACATCTACGATATGCTCCAAAATCTTGGGGCCTGCAATGGTGCCCTCCTTGGTGATATGGCCGATAATAAATATAGATATGCCGAGCATCTTCGCAACTTTCAACAGCGCTGCGGTACACTCCCTAATCTGCGTTACGCTACCTGCCGATGATTCGACAAGGTCGGTAGACATCGTCTGAATGGAGTCGATGATGACCATATCGGGGCGCAACGACTCAATCTCGGCGATGATATTCTCAAGGAGTGTCTCGGTAAATACCGTGCACTCCATATTGTTGATGCCAAGGCGCTTAGCTCGCATCTTAATCTGCTCGGCAGACTCCTCGCCCGATACATAGAGTGTTCTGAGATTGTTATCCGTAAGGGCGAGTTGCAACGATAGGGTAGACTTGCCAATGCCCGGCTCGCCACCCAACAAAATCAGCGAACCCGGCACAATGCCACCACCCAGCACACGGTTGAGCTCCTTGTTGCCTGTGTCGATGCGGCGTGTCTGGTTCTCGGCAATGTCCTGCACCTTGCACGCCTCGGCACGCGGCACAGATACCACGCGGGCGGGCGATGAGCTCTCCTTGGCCACCGTATGCTCCGCTATGGTGTTCCACGCGCCACACGCAGGGCACTTACCTAACCACTTGGGGGTCTCGTAGCCGCAGTCGGTGCAGAAATATACCTTCTTGAGTTTTGCCATCGTCTATCGCTATTTGAATAATCTCACAATGTCGCTACCGTTGGCGTAGATAAGCAGGGCGAGAAGTAGGAAGAGGCCGATATACTGCATCACCTCCAAGAACTTGTCGCTGGGCTTACGGCGTGTGATAATCTCCCAAAGTGTGAAGAGCGCATGACCGCCATCGAGGCCTGGGATAGGCAAGAGGTTCATCACAGCAAGCATAATCGAGAGTAGCGCTGTGAGATTCCAGAATGCCATCCAGTTCCACTCGCCGGGGAAGATGTTGCCAATGGCGATAAAGCCACCAACCTCCTTGTATAGCTTTGTTTCGGGGTTGAAGATTAGCTTCACCTGCTCCCAGTACGACTTAATCTCCTCTACACCACGCTTTGCGCCCGCAGGGATTGATGCCCAGAAGCCGTAGTCGTTGTGGCGGGGTAGGGTCTGGCGCACGGTGATGCCCATAAGGCCCTCGTCGCTGATGGGCACAGCCAAGGCGAGGGTATCCACGCCACGCACAACATCTACCGATGCAGTAGTGCCACGCGCCGAGGTAAGCAGCTCGCTGTCAGCACGGAAATAGGGTGTGGCAGTGCCGTTGATAGCTATGATGCGGTCGCCCTCGGTGATGCCCGAAGCCTTGGCGCTCTCGCTCTCAACCGTGTTTACGATATATGGGATAAATTCGCGATATAGCCCCTTGTAGCCACCACTCTCGCGCATCGCAACAAGGCTCTCGAGTGAGAGGGTGAGGGTCTTGGGTTCGCCATCGCGGATAATATCCACCTTGCGCTCGCCATCGGCAAGCAGGAGCATCTGGCCTATGGTTGTTACATCGCCAATCGTCTCGCCATCAATGGCTACGATGCGGTCGCCATCTTCGAAGCCGAGACGATGACCCTCCTCGTTGAAGGCGTAGCCGTGAACCATATCGTCATTGTGGTAGTAGCTGTCGCCCCACGCATAGAGCATTGCCGAGTATATTACCATTGCCAACAGCACATTCATCGTAACACCTGCAAGCATCACGATAAGGCGCTGCCAAGCGGGCTTTGTGCGGAACTCCCAGGGCTGAGGGTCCTGCTTCATACGCTCCAACTGCTCCTGGTCTATAGACTCGTCAATCATACCCGCAATCGAGACATAGCCACCCAAGGGTAACCAGCCGATGCCATACTCCGTGTCGCCAATCTTGCGCTTCCAGAGCGAGAACCAGGGGTTGAAGAAGATGTAGAACTTCTCGACACGAATGCCGAAGATGCGTGCAGCGATAAAGTGTCCGAACTCGTGAATAAGGACAAGTAGTGAGAGCGCTGCAAAGAACTGCACTACCTTAATAATGATAACCTCCATATATGTAACTTCTTATTTTTTACAATTTTAGATACTCCTTGGCCAAGGCTCTTGCCTCGAGGTTTGCTCTGTCGTAATCCTCCATCGAGGGTACGGCTGTGAACTCGGCACGCTTTAAGGCGTACTCAATAGCACCCACAATATCCGTAAAGGCGCACTTATGGGCAAGGAATGTGGCTACTGCCACCTCGTTTGAACCATTCATCGTGCAGGGTGCTGTGCCGCCACGATGTAGGCAGTCGTAGGCGATGCCCAAGGCGGGGTATTTGTCGTGGTCAACGGCCTTGAAACTCAGGGTGGGGTAGTCCAATATCGAGAACTCCTCCATCGCTATTGCCGAGCGCTCAGGGTAGAGCATAGCATAGCTAATCGGCGTGCGCATATCGGCGTTGCCAAGTTGTGCCTTTACCGAGCCATCGGTGAACTCCACCATAGAGTGCACAATCGACTGAGGGTGGATAATGACCTTGATGCGCTCAGGCTCGATGTCGAACAACCAACGCGCCTCGATAACCTCGAAACCCTTGTTTACGAGTGTTGCCGAGTCGATGGTAATTTTTGACCCCATCGACCACTGAGGGTGGCGGAGTGCCATTTCGGGTGTAACGCTCGAAAGCTCCTCCTTTGCCATATCGCGCAAAGCACCACCGCTACAAGTTACAATCAAGTTCTTGATGCTCTGGCGCTTCTCGCCCTCCAAGCACTGCATAATCGCCGAGTGCTCCGAGTCGATAGGCAGAATATCAACCCCCATACGGCGTGCCTCCGACATCACTATGTCGCCACCTACGACCAAGGTCTCCTTGTTGGCAAGGGCTATGCGCTTACGGCTGTGTATTGCTGCCAATGTGGGGTGCAGACCGGCATATCCCACGAGGGCATTAACCACCAAGTCGCACTCGTCGGCAGATGCCACCTCCGAGATAGCCTCGCTACCCACTAACACCTCGATGCCACTACCTGCAAGGCGTGTTTTCAGACTATTGTAGTATCGCTCATCGCCGATAACCACACGGCGGGCGTTGAACTCTACGGCTTGGCGTGCAAGCTCCTCCCAGCGGCTATGCGCCACAAGAGCATATATCGAGAAGCGGTCGGGATGGTTGCGCACAATGTCGAGCGTCTGCACACCGATAGAGCCTGTCGAGCCGAGAAGTGTTACTCTTTCGTGCTGTCTCATCGTTAGAAAAGAATATATCGTTGGGGGTCTACGGCAGCACCATTGCGCCAAAGTTCAAAGACGAGTTCGTGGCCCACCTCCTCGTCAGCGGAAAGGTTGCCGATGACCGTGCCGCTATGTACCGACTGACCCTTGCGCACAAGGCTCTCGCCAAGCTCACGATATACCGAGATATAGCCTCCGGCGTGCTGAAGTACGACCGTAGTAAGCGAGTTGTTGCTGGGCTCTACGCCTACCACCGTGCCACTCTCCACGGCCATCACCTCTCTCTCGCCGTCGATAGGCATAATCGCCATATCGAAGCTCGACTCTGGGGCATCAAAGGCTCGTGTTACGGTGCCTCGCACGGGGGCAGAGAACATTGCAGCCTCCGAAGCAAGGGGCTTTGTCGAGGCCAACGAGTATTCGCCAGTGAAGCTCTCCAAGGCGTTGCGCAACAGCGAGTCGGCGCGTGTGGGCAGGATGCGCGACTTGTCGTAGCGTATGGTGTCGGTCATAACGGTAGATTGCAAAGTGGGCGTGCTGCCCGACATAATCATCGCCACTGCCTCGTTGTACTCCAGCATCATGGTCATCTCGCGCTCCAACGAGTCGATATGCAGGATGCTCTCCGTAAGGCGGTCGGTCATGCGTGCCGAGCGAGTGCGGTAGCCGGGCAGTATATCAAGAATGGGCGTGTAGGCCATCAACAACAGAAGCATCAAAAAGACGATAACGACAAAGCCCACTACACCGCTCCAAAGTCCGAGGGGTGAGAGGTTTACTCGCCAGTGCATCTCGCCACTCTCCCTCTCACGCATCGAGAGCTGGCATCGCTCCGTAAGATTATCCCAAAAATCTTTCAACATAATACTCCTATATTATATATCGTGCAAATATAACGAAAAAAAGTGGTATGCTTTGTATATTCCGCATAACTTTTTTACCTTTGTATCACTATTTGAAGATTTAGTATTATAAAACATAGACAATTATGGTAAAACCTACACTTTTGGTTTTGGCAGCGGGTATGGGCTCACGCTATGGCTCGCTCAAGCAGATGGATGGCGTAGGCCCTAATGGCGAGGCTATCATCGACTACTCGGTTTACGATGCTATCCGTGCCGGTTTTGGCAAGGTGGTATTCGTTATTCGCCACTCGTTTGCAGAGGATTTCTGCGAGGTCTTCAACAAGGAGCGCTTCGGTGGCCGTATCGAGGTGGAGTATGTCTATCAGGAGCTCGACAAGCTCCCCGAGGGCTTCTCTCTTCCTGCCGACCGTGTTAAGCCTTGGGGTACCAACCACGCTGTGATGATGGCTGCCGATGTTATCAACGAGCCCTTTGCCGTTATCAATGCCGACGACTTCTACGGCCGTGATGGCTATGCCGTTATCGGCAAGTACCTCTCGGAGCTTGCCGGCTCGGAGGGTAAGTACTGTATGGTTGGCTACGAGGTATCCAAGACCTTGTCGGAGAATGGCACAGTGTCGCGTGGTGTCTGCACCGTAAACTCAGAGGGTAACCTCGAGGGTATGGTCGAGCGCACTAAGATTGAGCGTGTCGATGGCACTATCGTATTCCACGACCTTGGCGATCCCCAGCCTCTGGAGGAGAATACCCCTGTGTCGATGAACCTCTTTGGCTTCACTCCCGACTACTTCCGCCACTCGGAGGCCTTTTTCAAGGAGTTCCTTGCCGCCAATATCGACAACCTCAAGTCGGAGTTCTTTATCCCTCTTATGGTAAATAAGGTTATCACCGAGGGCACTGCAACAATGCGTGTATTATCAACCACCGCTAAGTGGTTTGGCGTAACATATAAGGAGGATAAACCCCAGCTTATGGCAAAGCTCGAAGAGTTGATTGAGGCTGGTGAGTATCCCAGAGATTTGTGGAAATAGTTGATTTCGTCGATGAAAAAATGCGAATGGGCAGAGAGGTCCATTCGCATTTTTTTTGCACTTTCGAAAAAAAAGTATTATCTTTGTGCAAAACAAAGGGGTGCCTTAATTGGCTGAGATTATACCCTCGAACCTGATGCAGTTAGTACTGCCGTAGGAATTGTGGATAATATCATAACGCATACCCCGTATTGGTAGGTATGCGTTTTCTTTTTTGGACAACCCCTTTCGAGAACTCTAAATTTAGCTCTTATGGAACTAAAACTGAACAACGAAGGGGGTTCACCGAAATCCCATCTTTCACACCCATCAGCGCACCTCAGGCGCTATCCTGTGGTACTATCCATCGCTGGCTCCGACTCGTCGGGTGGCGCGGGTATTCAGGCCGACCTTAAAACATTTTCGGCACTTGGCGTATATGGCGCAACGGCAATAACTGCCATAACGGCACAAAACACCGTAGGCGTAAACTCGCAGTTGGCTATTTCGCCCGAAATGGTTTACAATCAGATTGTTGCCGTGGTGGAGGATATAGCGCCCTCGGCGATTAAGATTGGTATGCTCGCCAATAAAGAGGTTGCTACTATCGTCGCCGATGCACTCTCTCGCTACAATATCCCCACTATTCTCGACCCCGTTATGGTATCGAGCAGCGGTCATCGTCTGCTCTCGCTCGATGCTCAAGAGGTAGTCAAGGAGCGTCTATTGCCACTATCTACGCTCGTTACGCCCAATATTCCAGAGATGGAGACGCTTACGGCGATGTCGCTGACAACTGCCGAGGAGAAGCTCTCGGCAGCCCAATATCTTCTATCGCTTGGCGCTCAGGCGGTACTGCTCAAGGGTGGCCACGAAGAGGGCGACACAAAGTGCGATACCCTCTATCGGCTCGATGGCAGTAATATCACGCAATTGCACCTCTCGACACCTACCGTAGCAACAAAAAATATTCACGGTACGGGGTGTACTCTCTCTTCGGCCATCGCTGCATTTATGGCGCGTGGCTTGGCACTAAGAGAGGCTGTGCAAGAGGCAAAAAACTATATTACGGAGGCTATTCTATCGGGTGCCGATATTGCAATAGGCAATGGCTTTGGCCCTGTAAATCATCTATTTAATCCATTACCGATGCAAGTCTATGAAGAGAGATAATTATCGTTTGCAGTTTATCACCCACTCTTCGGATCGCTACACCTACGCAGAGTCTGCACGCCTTGCCTTGGAGGGTGGCTGTCGCTGGGTGCAGTTGCGTATGAAGGGTACTGAGGAGTGTGATGTTGAGGCGTGCGCTCTCGCTGTTCAAGCAATGTGCAGGGAGTCGGGCGCAACATTTATTATTGATGATGATGTTCTGTTGGCAAAGCGTATAGGTGCTGATGGCGTGCATCTTGGCAAGGAGGATATGCCCGTTGCCGAGGCTCGTGCAATATTGGGCGAGGGCGCAATTATCGGTGCTACGGTAAACTCTTTTGAGGATATCGAGTGTCATATTCAAGGCGTTCGCCCCGACTACTTCGGTTGCGGACCTTTCCGCTTTACAACGACCAAAAAGCGCCTTGCTCCAACGCTCGGAGTGGAGGGCTATCGCGAGATTATTAGCCGTATGCGGGCCAAAAATATCGCTATCCCGCTGGTTGCGATAGGCGGTATTAAGAAGGCAGATATTCCTCTGCTCGTGGCTTCGGGCGTTGATGGTATTGCGCTTAGCGGTAGCGTATTACGAGCCGATAATCCAGCAAAGGAAATGCAAGAAATTGTATCAATAATCAACCATTTTAATAACTAAAACTATGATTGAAAGTAAAGTATCTCGCGGAATTATCTCGACATACGCCGAGAAGTTGGAGAAGAATTTGGAGCTGGATGTTGCCATTGTTGGTGGTGGCCCATCGGGTATTGTAGCGGCCTATTTCCTTGCCAAGGCGGGGTTGAAGGTGGCGCTTTTCGACCGCAAGCTATCGCCCGGAGGCGGTATGTGGGGTGGCGCTATGATGTTCAACCAGATTGTTGTGCAGGAGGAGGCGTTGCATATCGTCGATGAGTTCGGCATCAACTACGAGAAGTACGACGATAAGCTATATGTTATGGACTCGGTTGAGAGTACCTCGGCACTGCTCTACAAGGCTGTACACGAGGGTGCTACAATCTTTAACTGCTACTCGGTTGAGGATGTGATATTTAAGAGCGATGTCGTTAGTGGCGTTGTTGTCAATTGGACACCCGTACTGCGTGAGGGTCTGCATGTAGACCCGCTAAATATTCTCGCTCGCTGTGTTGTTGATGGCACAGGCCACGATAGCGAGATGTGCTGCACCCTAGCTCGCAAAAATGGTATTAAACTCTCGACAGATACAGGCGCTGTTATCGGTGAGCGCTCGTTGGATGTTGTTGCCGGCGAGCAGGAGGTGGTAAATGGCACCAAGGAGATATACCCCGGCCTCTATGTCTGCGGTATGGCGGCATCTGCCGTAAGCGGAACACCCCGAATGGGCCCAATCTTTGGAGGTATGTTGCTTTCGGGTAAGAAGGTTGCCGACCTTATTATCGCGAAGCTAAAATAGAGAGTGTGATGCTAAAAATCGCTATTACGCTACCCGATGCTATCAGTGGGGAGGTTGCCACTATCAGGCGCCTCCTTGCCGATGGCTTCGATATTGTGCATCTGCGTAAGCCAAATGCCACTATCGACTATTGTCGCCAGCTGCTCGGTGGGCTATCTGTTGCTGAGCGCTCACGAATTGTTGTTCACGACTACTACTCGCTCTATCGGGAGTTTGCGTTGCGGGGTGTGCATCTTAACCGCAATATAGCGAGCTTACCCTCGGACTATTGTGGCTCACGCACCCGCTCTTGCCACTCATTTGAGGAGGTTGTGCGCTACAAAGCGGAGGTCGATTACCTCTTTCTAAGCCCGATTTTCGACAGCATATCTAAGGCGGGGTATCGCTCGGCATTTTCCCACGAGGAACTGCGTAGAGCCGCCAACGAGGGCATCATAGACAGTAGGGTAATAGCCCTTGGCGGTGTAACGCCCGACAAGATAACCTATTTAGAGTCGCTTGGTTTTGGCGGTGTAGCGATGTTGGGCGCGATATATGAATAGGTAGCCTATACAACAAAGCCCAGATGAGCGAATCATCTGGGCTTTGTTGTATAGGTAAAGGTCTACTACTTCATAGCAGCCTTACCACCCTCAAGGAATGCAATGAAGCCCTCGATGCTTGCGTCGTAACCACGAACAGGCATCAAGATCTCCTGGTCGGGCGACATAAGAACATAGCCGGGCTGAGCATTTACATTAAAGCGCTCAACAGCGATAGCGTTGTTCTTACGGCCGAGAGTAGTCATCACAATACCATTCTTGTTGGTATAGTAATCCTCGGTCTTAAGGTCGGTGCGGTCATCAACATACAATGCGCAGATGATGTAGTCGTCCATAAGAATCTGCTTAACGCGAGGATCGCTCCATACACGGGTCTCCATCTCACGGCAGTTGTTACAAGCGTGGCCAGTGATATCAACGAAGATAGGCTTGTTCTCCTTCTTAGCAACCTCGATAGCCTCCTCCAAGTCGAAGTAACCCTTGAGGTTGTGGGGCAAGTGGAGCTTATCGCCATACTTAACGCTCGCGTTGAGGTTAGAGTTATCACCCTCTACGCGGAAGTCCTGAGATGTCATAGGAGGCAAGTAGCCAGAGATACCGTTAAGAGGTGCACCGAACATACCGGGAATCATGTATACTACGAACGAGAATACTACGATAGCCATTGCAAGACGCTTAACAGAGAGAGTCTCCATCTTGTCGTCGTGAGCAAAGCGAATCTTACCAAGCAAGTAGAGGCCGAGCAATGAGAATACTACGATCCAGATAGCGAGGTAGATCTCACGGTCGAGGATACCCCAGTGGTAGGTCTGGTCAGCAGTCATCAAGAACTTAAGACCGAGAGCAACCTCGATGAAACCGAGGACAACCTTTACTGAGTTGAGCCAGCCACCACTCTTAGGCATATTCTTAAGCATTGAGGGGAACCAAGCGAGAAGGGTGAAGGGCAATGCAAAAGCCGTTGCAAAGGCTGCCATGGTGATGATTGGCATCCAGATACCACCATTCATCGACTCGATAATTACTGAACCTACGATAGGACCTGTACATGAGAAAGATACAAGTACAAGGGTAAGTGCCATAAAGAAGATACCAATCAAACCACCCTTCTCAGCACCAGCATCACTCTTATTAACGAGCGACGAGGGCAATGTAATCTCGAATGCACCGAAGAATGAAGCCGCGAAAATCATGAAGATTACGAAGAAGATGATGTTGGGAATCCAGTGTGTAGAGAGCCAGTTGAAGATATCCTCGGTTACGCTATCGCCACCGGTGAAGCGTGTGATAAGGATAAGAGCTGCAATAGGCAACACATAGAGAGCAATGATGAACAAACCATACATTGTAGCGCGGAAACGACCCTGAGCCTTAGAACCCGAACCCTTGATGAAGAACGATACGGTCATAGGCACCATGGGGAATACGCAAGGAGTGAGCAACGCTGCAAAACCCCAGAGGATTGCAGTTACGATTGAACCCCAGTCGAGGGGAGCACGCTCGGTAGCGCCTGTTGCAGGTGCCTCAGCCTCCTCAGCCTCTGCTACAACAGCCTCACCCAAGGTGATGTTGAAGTCGAATGAGCTCTGCTGGCACTGGTTGGTCTCGTTGGTGCAGATGTTGGTGCTAATCTCACCCTTAACCTCTGTACCTGCCTTGGCCTTGATATCCTGAATGAATACCATCTTGCCGATGTAGTGGTTTACGGTGTCGCCAAACTCATCTACCGAAGCGTGGGTAGGCTCTGTCTCGCGCATATCACCTACTGCCTCACCATTGTTGAAGATGAACAAGGGAGCCGAGAACATATCGCTCAAAGGATAACCGTGGTAACCCTCGGCGATGATACCTGTGAAGGTAAGCTCATAGAGGCCTGCCTCCTTCTCCTGGGCGGTGAGGGTCCACTCTACGGGAGCACCACCCTGAATGTCGATGACATTACCCTCGTAAACCTTAGCCTCCTGGGCAAAGGTAGCAAAGGGAAGCATCAGTGCAATGAAAAGCACTACTTTCTTAAAAAGATTTTTCATAAAAGTTTGAAATTAAGTTATGTTAGTTTGTCTTGTTTGTATATGCAATTAGTTCTTATCGTTGATATAGGGCTGCTCCTCGATGGTAAACTCATCGGCGAGGTTGTCATCTGTGCGACCGTCCCAAATCTTGTAGCGCGAGGGCGAGACACCCACTCGCTGCTTGAAGTATTTGCCAAAGAATGACTGCGAAGCGAAATTTAATTTATTTGAGATCTCTTGAATGCTAAGACCAGAATATTTCAACAGGCGCTTAGCCTCGTATACCACCGCCTCGTCAATAAGTTTTGAGGCATTGCGACCACTCTTCTTCTTAAGTATTAGCGAGAGGTACTTGGGCGTGATACCCATCTTCGAGGCGTAGAACTCCACGCTACGCTCGGTGCTACAATGTTCACGCAACAGAGCGAGGAAGTTGTTGAACAGCTCGTCGGTGCGGTTGCTCACCGTGCCGTTGCCGGGTAGGCTGTGCTGCTGCAAGATGCCCATAACATAGTGGAACATCGCAGCGAAGAGCGAGCTGATGATCTTCTCGCGGTTTGATGTTGGGGCGTAGTCGCACAATACCGAGCGCATAAGCTTCGATATGTCGTGGATATATGCCGCCTCCTGAGGCTCTACCTGCACACAGGGGTCGTCCAAGAAGCCGTGATAGATAGATATAAGGTCTTGGGTGTCTACATGTATGCTGTTGAGGTACTGACGCGAGTAGGTAATCATATATCCCGATGAGCGAATAGAGGCCTTGACCTGCTCAATTACGGTATTCTCGTTGAAGATAAAGAGTGTGTTGGGACGAAGTTCGTGGAGCTTGCCGTTAATCTTAATCTTTGCGGTACCACTTACCGTAACACCGATAGAGACACCCTGAATGAGTGCCGTCATATCCTCCAGCTCACGGAACATTACCAACGGAGTGATGACCATATCCTCCGAGTAATATGCCGTCTCGAATCGCGACTTTAGTCGCTCAATCGAAGTTCGCTTGATACCATCCTGCTTCATCTTCTTATCAATCGTTAAGGTTATATTTTGTTTGTTGCGTTTCTTCCTTGTAACTGCTCTTCAAAGTTGCTCTTTGCTCTTTTTTTTAAGACCTTAGGACTTTAAGTTTTTAAGACCTTAGGACTTTAGGACCTTAAGACCGTTACGAGGTCGGGTATCACATTTTCCCCACCCGTCTTAAAAAATCTCTAACAACTAATCTCTAACTACTAACAACTACTGTCCGTTAGCATCTAAATGTCAGTGCACCCTTTTCGCAGGTTATCTCTATCGGGAAGTTGGGCCCCGGTTGGCCATCAACATCCGTAGGCTCTGCTACCGAGGTCGAAATTTCGAGCTTCGAGGTGCGGAAGTGCAGCACTGCGTGAGTGCCTCCACCCACTAAGTGGCGCGCCATATCGAGGCAGTTTACCACAGGGTTGCGCTTCTTTAGGAGTAACACATCGAAGAGCCCATCATCTATCGCAGCTCCGCGTGCCAGCGTTATGCGACCCGCCGTGCGACCGTTGAATACCAAGAACATCAGCGCCTCGCTATCAAACTCCTCGCTATCGCTCTTGATGTGGAGCGGTATGCCGTGCATACGAATCATATCGCGCAAGCCCTCACGGATATATGCTATCTTGCCCAACATACGCTTCTCTCTGTCGCTTGTGTGCTGCGATGTCGTGGTCAGAAGGCCGAAACTTAGCACATTGATAAAGTAGCGACCATTGGCCTTGCCACAATCCACCTTGCGCTCTCGGCCTTCGGCAATCTGCCGTGCTGCGACAAGCAGTCGGCGCGACATACCGAGCGACCCTGCAAAGTCGTTTGCTGTGCCTGAGGGTATGATGCCGAGAGTGGGGTTGATGCCCGCCTCTCTCATTCGGTTGATGACATAGTTTAGTGTGCCATCACCGCCACATACCACCGCCAACTCTACCTCCTCATCACCCTTAAAGGGGTTCTCGGCAAAAGATAGACGCTTAGGCTTCAGCTCTATGCCGTTACGGCGAAATATCGCACATATCTCGGTGATATTCCTTGCAATACGATGCCCTTTGCCCGAAAGCGGGTTGTATAGTAGTAGAGCCTTCATTACTCAGCAGAGTTAAGTTCCGCCGAGCACTCCACACGATACCCCTCCTTATCGGCAAAAATAAAGTAATACAACCAGCCCTCCTTCTCCAACTCCTTGGCAACCGAAACAGCACCACCCTCCGAGCCAAGTGCCATAAACATCGTGGCTGCAGCATCTGCCTCGGCACAAGTCGGTGCAATCACCGTTGCCGAGAGGAGTGTGCTAATGGCGCTATATCCCGTCTTGGGATTTAGCGTGTGTGCCACCTTCCTGCCATCGTCCGTAGTGTAAAATCTGCGATAGTTGCCCGATGTCGCCATTGCGCAGTCCGTCTTCGAGATAATCTTCTCGAAGCTGTCGCTAGAGAAGTTACCATCGTAGGGTGTCTCCACGCCTATCGACCACTCTGCACCTCGACTGTTGAGCCCTCGGCAACGGATCTCACCTCCGATATTGACCATATAGTTCTCGATGCCCATAGCCTCCAGCTCCTCGGCCATAAGGTCTACGGTGTAGCCCTTGGCTATCGAGTTGAGGTCAATCTGCATACGGCTGTCTGCGCGTTGTAGACGACCATCCTGAATCGAAATCTTGCGGTAGCCCACAAACTCCAAAAGCGAGTCTACATTCGGCACCTTGCCATCGCTTCGTTTGTCGGCAAAACCCCAAGCCTCGGTGAGGGGCTTGATGGTGATGTCGTAGATGCCATTGCTCATATCCGAGAAGTGCTCGGCAAGCTCGATGTTGAACTCAATATGCCTATCCAACGAGTCGGTCTCGCCACTGTTGATACGCGACAAAAGCGAATTTTTGTCAAAAATCGACATTGATCTTTTTGCCTCTTGGTCGATTTTTTTGACCATATCGACTACTGCCTGCTCTGAGGCATTACCGCCGTACTTGATAACGACAAATGTTCCAAGTGCCTGACCCTCAATCGTTACATACTCGCGCGAAAGATTTGCGCACGATGCTGTGGTGCAAAGTGCGACAAACAAAACGATGCGAAATAGTGAGTTGTGTAGCGCTCGAAACATCTCCCTAATTATACTAATTCGGAATACAAAGGTAGTAAAAAAATCCAATTTTTCTCTATTTATCTTAAGATTTTTTCTCACCGATGCGAAAAATAGTAGAATTTGGTAAAATTGGTATGAGTATCGTTGTTTTGGATATGAGCTTTATGTCTAAAATAAAGAATATAAAACAATCCCTAAAAGATAAAATAATTTTTTGGTGTAAAATTTCCCATAAAAAATTTGCGGTATATGATTCTTTTTCTTTGAAAAAGCCCTTGCTATTAGCGAAAAATCAATTATCTTTGCCGCACGCTCCGGCAGGATCTAAGGTAAGGACGATCTGTCGTGGAGTGGAACCAGGGGCGTAATCCTCGGGAAATGAGAAGGATGCGCACCATAAAATCAATTAAAACTATGTATTTGACACCTGAGAAGAAGCAGGAGTTGTTTGGCCAGTACGGCAAGTCTACAACCGACACCGGTTCACCCGAGAGCCAGATCGCGTTATTCACTTATCGTATCAACCACCTTACCGAGCACATGAAGAGCAACCGTCATGACTACGGCACACAGCGTTCGTTGTTGCGTCTCGTAGGTAAGCGTCGTAAGTTGCTTATGTACTTGAAGGAGGTTGACATCGAGCGTTACCGCGCGATTATCAAGACTCTTAACCTCCGTAAGTAGTACGGATGTGCAGCAAATGAAGGCGGTGCTGAGTCATCGCCTTCATTTACACTTTGAAATTATTGGGGCAATGGTTCACCTTTGTGGGCATTGCGCAACAATATAAGATGACAATTTTTTAGAGGTTTTTTAGAATTTTTTATGGAAGCAAACAAGTTGTACAATGCTGTACAGAAGACAATCACTCTCGCCGACGGTCGTGAGATTATGATTGAGACTGGCAAGCTTGCAAAGCAGGCTGATGGCTCGGTGGTTGTTCGTATGGGCGACACAATGCTTTTGGGTACTGTTGTTGCCGCTAAAGATGCCAAGGAGGGCACCGATTTTATGCCCTTGCAGGTAGAGTATAAGGAGAAGTATGCATCGTGTGGCCGTTTCCCCGGTGGCTTTATGAAGCGCGAGGGTAAGGCTGGCGACTCTGAGATTTTGGTGGCTCGTCTTATCGACCGTGCTCTTCGTCCTTTGTTCCCCGCTGACTACCACGCCGAGGTTTTCGTTACCGTAAACCTTATCTCGGCAGAGAAAGATATCCAGCCCGATGCACTCGCAGGTTTGGCTGCTTCGGCTGCTTTGGCCGTTTCGGACATTCCCTTTGGTGGTCCTATCTCGGAGGTTCGCGTAGCGCGTATCGGTGGTGAGTATGTTATCAACCCCGGTTTCGAGGCTATGAAGGATGCCGACCTCGATATTATGGTTGGTGGTACTATCGACAACATCCTTATGGTTGAGGGTGAGATGAACGAGGTTTCGGAGGAGGTTATGCTCGGTGCTATTATGTTCGCACACGAGGAGATTAAGAAGCACTGCGCTGTCCAGATTGAGCTTATGAAGGAGCTTGGCAAGGATGTTAAGCGTGAGTACTGCCACGAGACCAACGATGAGGAGCTTCGCCAGACTATCATCTCGGAGCTCTACGACAAGGCCTATGCTATCGCTACCAGCGGTACTATGAAGCACGAGCGTTCTGATGCCTTCGATGCTTTGGAGGCTGAGTTCGCATCGCGCTTTACCGAGGAGGAGCTTGAGGAGAAGGCACCCCTTATCCACAAGTACTTTCACGACGATGTTCAGAAGAAGGCTATGCGTAATATGATTCTCGATGAGGGTAAGCGTCTTGATGGTCGCCGTACCGACGAGATTCGTCCCATCTGGTGCGAGATTGACTACTTGCCTTGCGCTCACGGCTCGGCTATCTTCACTCGTGGTGAGACCCAGTCATTGACCACCGTAACTCTCGGCACAAAGCTCGATGAGAAGCAGAAGGATGAGGTTTTGGTTCAGGGCAGCGAGCAGTTTGTTCTCCACTACAACTTCCCTCCCTTCTCTACTGGTGAGGCTCGTCCCGCTCGTGGTTTGAGCCGTCGTGAGATTGGTCATGGCCACCTCGCTTGGCGTGCGTTGAAGCCTATGGTACCCCTGGGCGAGGAGAATCCCTATGCTGTTCGCGTAGTTTCGGATATCCTTGAGTCTAACGGCTCTTCGTCTATGGCTACCGTATGTGCTGGTACTTTGGCGCTTATGGATGCGGGTGTTAAGCTCCGCAAGCCTGTATCGGGTATCGCAATGGGTCTTATCTCTGATTCGGCTACTGGCCGTTGGGCAGTGCTATCAGACATCTTGGGCGATGAGGACCACTTGGGCGATATGGACTTCAAGGTTACAGGTACCCGCGATGGTATCACCGCAACTCAGATGGATATCAAGGTTGATGGCCTCTCTTATGAGGTGTTGGCTAAGGCTTTGGAGCAGGCTCGTCAGGGTCGTCTTCATATCCTCGACAAGCTCGTTGAGACTATCGCCGAGCCCCGCGAGGACTACAAGCCTTTTGTACCCCGTATAGTGCAGATTACCATTCCTCAGGAGTTCATCGGTGCTGTTATCGGCCCTGGTGGCAAGGTTATTCAGGAGATTCAGAAGACTACTGGCACCACTATCACCATCACCGAGGTTGATGAGAAGGGTATCGTAGATATCTTCGGTCAGAACAAGGAGGCTTTGGATGCAGCATTGTCTCGCGTTAAGGCTATCGTTGCTGTTCCTGAGATTGGCGAGACCTACAACGGCAAGATTCGCTCTATCGTGGACTTCGGTGCATTCGTTGAGATTCTTCCTGGCAAGGATGCTCTCTTGCACATCTCGGAGATCGACTACAAGCGTTTCGAGACTATGGAGGAGACCGGCCTTAAGGAGGGCGATATGATTGAGGTTAAGCTTATCGCCAAGGACCAGAAGACCGGCAAGCTCAAACTTTCGCGCAAGGCGTTGCTACCCAAGCCTGAGGGTTGGGTAGAGCGTGAGCCCCGCGAGCGCAAGCCCCGTGAGCACCACGATGGCGAGAAGCGCGAGCAGCGTGGCCCTCGTCGTGAGCGTCGCTAAGAAAAAAAGGCGTCTCGGCATACTATATATAATATATGTGGTGTGTCGAGCGTTAAAATAAGACAAGACAAACAGAAAATTTATATCTAACTAAAAACTTTATCGACGATGAAAAATCTTTTCAAGATGAGCGTTATGCTCACCATTGCGGTTTTGACCCTTACTGGTTGTAACTGCTTTAAGAAGATGGCTAAGAATCAGGACGAGGTGCAGCTCACTTGCACTCCTGAGGTTTTGGTTCTCAACAATGGCCGTGTAGATGCCGATGTTAAGGTTGTATTTCCCGTTAAGTACTTCAATGCAAAGGCTGTTTTGAAGGTAACTCCCGTTATGGTATTCGAGGGTGGCGAGGTATGTGGCGCTACTCAGTACTTCCAGGGCTCAAAGGTTGATGACAACTACACTGTTATCGACAAGAAGCAGGGTGGCGAGTACACTATGCACATCTCATTCCCCTACGACGAGCGTATGGCTTGCAGCGAGCTCCAGCTCCGCGCTGAGATCAAGTGTCCTAAGGGCAAGTGCAAGGAGTTTACTTTGGTAAACCTCAACAACGGCGCTATCCCCACTAAGGACGAGGAGGCTATTTTGGCTGCTGATGGTGCTGAGGCTTTGGCTCTTAAGCGTGCTTTTGGTCTTACTATTGCCGAGGGTGTTAACACCTTGCAGAACGACCTCGACTACGCATCTGCTATGCAGCCTATGGAGTCTGGCTACAAGAATGTTATCACCGAGGTAACCAAGGCTAACTATATGTATGCTATCAACTCTTCACGCTTGGCAAAGAAGGCTGAGTCAAGCGACGAGCTTACTGCTTTCCAGCAGAAGGCTGCTGCTCAGAAGGAGAACGACCGCATCAAGCAGAACATCTATGTTAACGGTTACGCATCACCCGATGGTCCTGAGAAGTTCAACGACAAGCTCTCTGCTGCTCGTAGCGAGTCAGGTAAGAAGGCTGCCGAGAAGCTTCTTGAGGAGGTAGGTTTGCCCCTCGACGCTGCATCATACGGCGAGGACTGGGAGGGCTTCAAGGAGCTCGTTGCTGCTTCGGATATCGAGGACAAGGAGCTTATCCTTTCTGTATTGAACAGCTATGAGTCATCTTCAGAGCGTGAGAACCAGATTAAGAATATGTCGCAGGTATTCGCAGCGTTGAAGGAGGAGATTCTTCCCCAGTTGCGTCGTGCACAGCTTGTAAACAGCTCAGACATCACTGGCAAGACCGATGATGAGATGGCTGCTTTGGTTCGTGCTGGTAAGTTCTCAGAGCTCGACGACAAGGAGATGCTCCACATCGCTTCTACTGGCAAGCTTACTCAGGAGGAGAAGATCGCCGTTTTGGAGGCTGCTGCTAAGGAGTACAAGAGCGCTGCTGCTTACAACAACCTTGGTATCGCTTACGCTGAGGCTAAGCAGCCCAAGAAGGCTGCTGAGGCTTTCGCTAAGGCTGTAAAGGTTGGTGGCAATGCTTCTCAGATCAACAACAACCTTGCATTGGTTAACCTTATGAACGGTGAGACCGAGGCTGCTAAGAACTACACTGCTGCTGCTTCTAAGGAGGCTAAGGCGTTGGCTGCTGCTGCCGAGGGTAACTACGCTGCTGCACAGTCTGAGCTCGATGGCTACAATGCTGCTATCGCTGCTACTATGAACGCTGACTACACTGCAGCTAAGCAGTTCATCGCTAACGACAAGAGCGCAAAGGCTGACTACCTCCGTGCTATCATCGCTACTAAGCAGGGCGACTTTGCTGCTGCAACTGCACAGCTCAAGTCGGCTATCGCTAAGGAGCCCGCTTACGCAGAGCGTTGCACCAAGGATGTTAATCTTCGTAACTATGTAGGTAAGGAGATCAACTTGTAATTTCTTGTGATAAGGGGTCCACTTCGGCCTCTCAGTCAGAAGCCCGAATGAGCAGTACGCCAAGTACAGCCCATCCGGGCTTCTTAGTTTTTAGTTTTTAGTTGTTAGAGTTGCGCTCGTTCCGAGCGCCAGCTTTCGCAGAGGGGCACATGTGGCACAAGGGGTACGAGAGGAGTTAGAGCGTGGCGACTAACCTTAAGGTGGGTAAGACCATTAGGGCTCTCGCTAACCTTACCACCCCATTTACCCCTTAGACCCCTTTTGCCCCTTGGGGCTTTAGCCCGCAGGCGAAACGCCTGCTTGGTTTTTTTAAGACCATTAGGACTTTAAGACCTTAGGACCTTACGAGGTCGAGTATCATTTTGTCTTATCGTCTTATCGTCTTATTGGTCCTACTTGTCTTAAAAAACTAACAACTAACAACTAACAACTAACAACTAATAACTAATAACTAACAACTCTCTTTGCTCTCTTTGTCATTCTGAACGAAGTGAAGAATCTCTCGGTTAGTAAGAGCATCAATCATCAACAAAACCTTGAGATCTTTCGCTACGCTCAAGATGACACACTCTAACAACTAACAACTAATAACTAATAACTAATAACTAATAACTAATCTCTAACAACTAATCTCTAACAACTAATAACTAACAACTACCAACTCATTTTTTTTGCAAAGCAAAAAAATTACCTTCTTTCCATCTATTTTTCTTGGGCTTTTTGCTGAGATATAGTTTTTTTTGTTTATCTTCGCATCGTGAAAGTGTGTCTGCATAAAATAAGGCACCGCTTTTGGAGGTGGTAAAATAATAAAAATCTCTCTCTGGCGTTTGCTTTATGGTGATGCACAGCCGAATAGTGAAACAACTTTCTAATTTTTTAATATTAACAAAACATTATGAAAAAGTTTTTTTCTTTGATGATGATCGCAGCTGCTTTTGTTTTTGCAGCTTGTGGTGAGAATCCTGAGCAGCCCGATGTTCATGCTAAGGGTAGCAAGCTTGCTACTCCCGAGCTTTCAGAGACTCACACCGAGACCTCTATCACCGTTTCTTGGGGTGCTGTAGAGAATGCTGAGGCTTACATCGTAAACCTTGCAGGTAAGACCTACAACACTGAGGCTTGCGAGTACACTTTCGAGAACCTTAACGCTGGTAAGTACACTATCCGTGTAGGTGCTACTGGTACAGGTTACGAGAACTCTGACTTTGCTAAGGTTGATGTTACTCTTACTGGTGCTACTGAGGTAGATTGGTTTAAGCAGACTTTCACTCTTCCCGAGGAGGAGAATCCCGAGAAAAACATCTATCGTTGCAACACAGCTGACTTCACTTGGAAGGGTACTGGTGTAGTAGACATTATGTATGGCATCTGGGCAACTGCAGGCCTTGAGGGTGTTGATGATGCTACTATTATCACTAACCTTGAGACTCCTAATGGTATCGACGCGATTCTTGAGGAGGTAAATGGTGATGGTTTCTATGGCCAGTTTGGTGCAATGCTTTCAGGTTCTACCTCTTACACTCTCTGTGTTCAGGTTACCAACGCTGAGGGTCTTAAGTTCTTCACTAAGAATGAGGTTACTACCGAGGCAGCAGTACCTTCTGCTGCAGCTAAGGCATGGGCTGGTACTTGGGAGGTAACTTCTCACAAGCTCTATAGCATCGACCAGCAGGGCGTTGGTACTTATTCAGACAAGGAGGAGAAGTTCACTATCACTATTGAGAACACCATAAACAACCCCAACGAGGTTTATGTGTACAACTACACTATGCTTGGTGCGGATGCTTGGCCCGCTGTTGCCCAAGTTAGCGACACAGCGCTTTACCTTATGAATGGTGTTTACTTGAGTACTGCCGAGGACGAATCAATGGACTACTATTGGTTGGGTTGGTATGATTTCGGTGATGGCAAGTTGTCTCCCTCTATCCAATCTATTCCTTTCGCAGTTGTTGAGATGGGTGAGGATACCACTACCGCTACTTACTACAACGAGTTCAAGCTCTACGACGAGGACCAGAATCCTGTTTCTGTGGTATGCCACGCAGCTGACATCTTTGGTGTTGGTGGCAACGGTAATATCTTCTTCTTGGGTATTGAGTCATTCCCTGCACACTTCCGTTCAGGTCAGATGGAGTGGGTAAAGGTTGATGGCGCAGCTTCGGCTAAGGCTCTCAATGTAGAGGCTTTCAACCCTACTGCTTTGCAGTCAAATGTAGTAGTTCGCTAATTGAAGCTACTCATCTGATATAGCTGTTACCCCGCCTCAAATGAGGTGGGGTAACTTTTTGTTTGTGCTTGTGGTCAAAAAAAGTGTCGCTTATTTTGTTGTTTTGCGAAATAAGTCGTACATTTGTAAGTGCAAAAAAATGTGTGATTATGGATTACGCTAAAGAATTAGAGAAGTTTGCCCCGGCGCATAGCGATGCCCAGGTAGCCAAGGAGGTGGCAAAGATTAAGATGGCCGCCAACCGCAATGGCAACAACGATGTCTACAAATTCTGCTACTCGGCAATCGACCTTACAACACTCTCGTGTACCGATTCTCAGGAGTCGGTGCAGGCTTTTGTGCGCAAGGCGGTAGACTTTTACGATAAGTACCCCCACATCCCCAATGTGGCATCTATCTGCGTATATCCATCGTTTGTCGAGACCGTAGGCCTCGAGATTGACGGCACACCTATGCGCATCACCAGTGTGGCAGGCGCATTCCCCGCATCACAGAGCTTTATCGAGGTTAAGGCCTTGGAGGTGGCTATGGCCATCGAGAGTGGTGCCGACGAGATAGATATAGTGCTCAACCCTGGTCTTATGCTTTCGGGGCGCGAGGCTGAGGCAGCCAGCGAGGTGGAGCTTCTCAGAGAGGAGGCCAAGGATGTTGTGCTTAAGGTTATCATCGAGTCGGGCGCACTTAAGACACCTGAGCTTATCCGCCGTGCATCGCTTGTGTCGATGTTTGCAGGTGCCGACTTTATCAAGACCTCGACAGGCAAGATTGATGTTGCGGCAACTCCTGAGGCGGCATTTGTTATGTGCCACGCCATTAAGGACTATTACAACCTCACTGGTCGCAAGGTAGGCTTCAAGGCAGCGGGTGGCGTCAAGACTCCCGACGATGCTGCACTCTACTACACGATTGTCGAGGAGGTCTTGGGCGAGGAGTGGCTCACCACCGATCTCTTCCGTATTGGAGCATCGTCAGCAGCGAATAATCTTATATCGGCGATTGAGGATAAGGATATCAAATACTTCTAATTTCTTGTGATAAGGGGCATCCTTCGAACTATCCCAAAAGTAATCCCCCAAGGGCTGTACTAAGGTGTACTATCCCTTGGGGGATTCTTTTGCGATAATCCAAATTAAGCCCCTTCTGACAAGAAATTGGCTGTGTGCTGACTGGATGCAGGTTTATAAGGGAGTTTAGAGAGTTTAAGGAGTGTAGTGAGGTTAGGGATAAATGTTGGTAGTGCTCTTCCCTAACTTCTCTAAATTCCCTAATTTCACTAAACTCTCTTTATTATTGCGCCTCTTTAGCCCGCAGGCGAAACGCCTGCTTTGTTTTTTAGGACCATTAGGACTTTAGGACCTTAAGACCATTACGAGGTCGAGTATCATTTTGTCTTATCGTCTTATTGTCTTATTGGTCCTACTTGTCTTAAACAACTAACAACTAATCTCTAACAACTCTCTTTGCTCTCTTTGTCATTCTGAACGAAGTGAAGAATCTCTCGGTTAGTAAGAGCATCAATCATCAACAAAACCTTGAGATCTTTCGCTACGCTCAAGATGACACACTCTAACAACTAACAACTAAACTCTAACAACTATTATATTAAAACACTAAAGGCGACCGATTGGTCGCCTTTAGTATTAGCACCCTTGCGGGCAACTAATCCAAATTATTTCTGAGCGAAGAATGCCTTGATCTCCTCCTCATCCAAGATGTTCTGTGACTGGAAAACATAAGCGCCAGTCTTCTCTGACTTAACCATCTTGATACACTTAGTGTACTTCTTGGCAGTACCCGTCTTAAGGGTTGCAACTACTTTCTTTGCCATACTTTCCTGCTGTCGTTAAAATTACTTAATCTCGCGGTGAACTGTTACTCGCTTCAAGTAAGGATTGTACTTCTTACGCTCCAAACGGTCGGGAGTATTCTTCTTATTCTTAGTGGTGATGTAGCGTGACATACCTGCTACGCCGCTCTCCTTCTGCTCGGTGCACTCAAGGATCACCTGCACTCTGTTACCTTTCTTTGCCATTTTCTGCTACTTGTTTTTAGTAAACCTTCTTAGCGGCCTTAGCCTCACGGAGTGCTGCTGCAAGACCCTTCTTGTTGATTGTTTTGATGCCGGCAGCCGAAACCTTCAAAGTGATCCAGCGGCCCTCCTCCTCCGACCAGAAACGCTTAGTTCTCAAGTTGGGTGAGAATGTGCGCTTGGTGCGGATGTGCGAGTGAGAAACATTGTTACCCACCATCGCTACCTTACCAGTGATTTCACAAACTTTCATTGTACTTTTTCATTTATCTCCTGTGCCACCGTGGCACAAAAGCGCACAAAGATACACAATTTTTCTCAATCTGCAAACTTTGCCCGCTTTTATTATGAAATAATAAGATAAACAAGCTTTTACACACCTCCTCCCTCGCCACCTCACCTCTCTAACCTACACTATACACCCATCGTAGTGCCCAAAAATCGTGAATATAACCTAAAAATGACACGGGTATACAAAAGTCTACTAGTGCGTTTAGAGGGGTAGCTGTTCTCAATCAAGTTCACCTGACAATGATGCTAGTAGGTTTTTATCTACCTGTGCGGTTGAAACGGCAACAAAGGTGTTGGGCTAAAGTGTAAAAAAATGACACGAGTATACAAAAGCCTAACCGCGCGGTCGGGGGTCGATTATTAGAAGAGAGGCTCCCTAATATGATGCTAGTAGGTTTTAGCCTACCCGTGCGGTTGGAAGTGTTGTTGTCCTCAAAAAAAGTACCCCCCTAGTATGATGCTAGTAGGTTTTTACCTACCCGTGTGATAGGAGGGGTAGTAAAGAGTATGGTGAAGTGTAAAATATGCACGGGTATACAAAAACCTACCCGTGCGGTAGTTAGAAGTGTTATAGAAAGAGAGGAAAATATTAAAACACACGGATAGGCAAAAGGCTACTAGTGCATTTTGGTGTGAGTCTTAAAGGGTGGAGATAAAAACAGCCTGGTAGGCAAATGTCTACCCGTGCTGTTGGAGGGGTGATAAAAATAGAGGAGATGCCCAGTCTGACACGGGTATACAAAAGCCTACCCGTGTAGTTGGTGGGGTGAACTTCAAAATGGGGCATAAAAACACACGGGTAGGCAAAAGTCTACCCGTGTGTTTATGGGGTGTGTTTGTTGGTTTTTACAGAGTTGTTTTGAGCAGTTCTTCGGCGAGTTTGTGGATATAATCCTCGACCTCTTTGCGGCGCTCGGGGCCAGGGTTCTTTGAACCGTTGGCGTATTGGTACATCAGTTTGTCGTTGATGCCCAAAGCGGTAGCTATCTGCTTGATGTTGAGCTCTGGAAATCGCTCGGCAAGATACTGGATGCTATTGTCGCAAAGGTTGGGGTTTAGGTCGTTTCGCATAGCGCCTATTTGCTCTGGTTGCGCAACAGGTAGCGGTATACCTTTACCTCTTCGGGGTCGCCCATCTCCTTACCCTCGACATCCGAGAGTTTTACGCATAACTCCTTGGGCTTGCGCTCGTTAATCTGGCACGACGAGAGCTTCATAACGATATTGCAAGAGGCGTGGCCTGTATCGCAGGTGAGGTTAGTGCCGATACCGAACATACACTTGATGCGTCCCTCGCAGGCGTTCTTAATCTGCACGCACTTCTCGAAGTTGAGCGAGTCGCTAAAGACGATTGACTTGGTCATAGGGTCGATGCCGAGCTCCTTATAGCGGTTGATGGCCATATCGATAAAGGCGATGGGGTCGCCAGAGTCGTGGCGGACACCGTCAAAGAGGCAGGCGTGCTTCTTCGAGAAGTTGTTGAAGAAGACCTCCGAGCCGAAGCTATCGGTAAGGGCTGTGCCGAGGTAGCCATCGTAGACCTTCACCCAGTCCTCCATCGTGAGGTAGTTGGCATTTCGTGGGCCACCATTCACTGCAGCGATAAACATCGGCAACTCGTGGGGGTAGGTGCCTATCATCTTCATATCGAGCTCCATAGCCAGATGGCAGTTCGATGTGCCGGTACAACCGCAGGGGTTATTCTTAAGGTGCTTAACGACCATTCGCTGTACATCGTACGAGAAGCGGCGGCGTGTGCCGAAGTCCGAGAAGATAAGGTTGTTTTCGCGGGCAATCTGCTCCTTCTTTTCCAAGCGGGCAATCATCTCCTCGGCATCGTAGCTATTGCGCAGGTGGAAGAGCTCCGACACGGTGGCGAGCACAGGAATCTCATAGAGCGTTACCTTATACATATAGTCGGTAACATTGATTTGCAGGTGGCGCTCCTCATCGAGCCAAACATTTATCTTCGAGGCATCGAATCTAAAGCCACGCAACCACTCGAAGTAGTTCTGTGGGATATATTTGCAGTTCTTGTTCATATAGTTGAACTCATCGTCAGAGAGCGATATGCGCTCCAACGCCTTGAACTCAGCCTTGAGGTCGTCGAGGAAGTCATCGTCATACTCGACCTTTGCGCGGTCGTTGAAGGTAAATGTACCGATTGCCTGGGGGTATAGCTTGAAATAGGCGTACGAAGTGGTGAACTTGTAGAGGTCGGTGTCCAAGATTGATCTAATCATTTCTATTTAGGTTTTTAGTTTATTGTCGCTTTAACTCGTTGAGCAGTAACTCCATAGCGTATGCCGAGGCACGGCTGATAATCTGTCCTCGGTCGGTGCCTGAGTTGCGCATCACGGCCGTTGTGCCCTTAGGTGTAGCAACCGCCATCCATACCGTGCCTACGGGCTTGTCTGCAGAGCCACCCGTAGGGCCTGCGATGCCCGTAGTGGCAATGGCATAGTCGGCACCTGCAACACGACGAATGCCTTCGGCCATCTCGCGTGCCACCTGCTCGCTGACTGCGCCATATTGGTTGAGACTCTCCCAACTTACGCCCAGTATGTCGTGTTTTGCCTCGTTGGAGTAGGTTACAGCGCCCGCCATAAAGTATGCCGAAGCACCCGCCATAGCGGTGAACTTCGAGGCTATTGTGCCACCCGTGCAACTCTCTGCTACGGCTAGCTTTAGACCACGCTCGGTGAGTATCTGGTGTATCTGCTGTTCGACTGTCGCACCCTCCCAGCCGACGATATTGTCGCCGATAATGGGTTCTAACTTTGCGAACTCCTCACGAATGGCACGCTCCTCCTCAATGCCCTCAACATCGTAGGCCGAGAGTCGCAAGCGCACCACATTGGGTGCCGGGAGGTAGGCCAAGTGCATCTCTTCGGGTAGGTTGTCCTCCCACTCGGCGATGCGTGCTGCAAGTATCGACTCCGGTATTCCGCGTGTGATAAGCGTGAGGTGCACGATGGAGCGTAGTTCAAAGTGAGCCTTAAGACGAGGTATCACCTCATCCTCCATAAGGTGTTCCATCTCGAAAGGCACGCCCGGCAGCGATACGATAACCTTGCCATCGCACTCAAACCACATACCCGGTGCTGTGCCGTGAGCATTGTGCAGTACGGTGCAGCATTCGGGCACCATCGCCTGACCTCGGTTAAGGTCGGTAAAGTCGATGCCTCGACAAGCGAGCAACGAGCGAATATGCTCGGCCTCAACCTCATCGTAGCGTAGCTTCGAATGGAAATACTCCGCCAAGGTGTGCTTCGTGATGTCATCTTTCGTAGGGCCAAGACCGCCCGTGATAACCAGTACATCTGTCGCCTTAAGCGCACGGTCGAGGGTCGAGACGATAGCCTCGCGAGTGTCGCCAATCGAGAGTTTTTCGGCAATGGTGATGCCTATGGCGTTGAGCTTTTTTGCTATAGAGACGCTGTTGGTATCGACAATCTGGCCAATCAGTATCTCGTCGCCTATGGTGATAATCGTAGCTTTCATTATTGTGCTGTTTCCAACTCCTTGACTGCCTCTCTAAGGAGCTTAAATCCATTCTCTCTAATGCCGCTGTTGAGGGCAACGAGCGATGCTCCAGCCTCGAACATTCGGCGTATATCCTTGGGTGTCATCATTCCGCCTGTGCCGATAATAGGGTAGTTGCCCTCGCTCTTCTCGGCAACATAGCTCACAACCTCGATTGCTCGCTCGGTGAGCAACGAGCCACACACTGCGCCACGCTCCTCGGGCATAAGCTCGGTAGAGCCAGCTACCGCTACGATGCCATCGAGTGGTGTCTCGATAAGAATCTCTACGGCGGTGTCAATCTCGGAGTATGTCAGGTCGGGCGAAATCTTCAGAAGGATGGGGCGGTAGTCGAGCTGACCTCGGCGGAACTCAAAGAGTGGCTCGACAAGCTCCAATAGCTCCTCACGAGTGCGGGGTACAAACTGCTTAGCTGAGGTGTTGCACGCTGCGTTAATCGTGAAGTAATCGACATACTGATACATATTGCGGAAAACACGCAGATATTCACGCGATGTAAGGCGCTTGGGTGTCGATGTGCATTTTCCTATGTTACAGCCGATTACAAGGTTGCGTGTATGCTTCGTACGCTTACGGATATTGCCCAAGACATACTCCAAGCCACGACTCGGATAGCCCGAATTGTCGATAAACGAGTTCTGCTTCTTGATGCGCTTAAGTCGTGGTCGTGGTGTGCCGGGCTGGATGTGGGGCATCACGGAGCCTATCTCCACAAAGCCGAAACCTGCGGCTGCCAACTCATCGAGGTAGTCGCCATCGGGGTCGAAGCCTGCGGCAATGCCTATGGGATTGCTGAAATGTACGCCAAAAACCTCGCGCTCAAGCTTTTGACTGCGGGGTGCAAGGGTTGTGCGCAGCCACCACTTGCCCGGAAATAGGCCACCTATGCGCAATAGAGCAAGGCGCAAGGCGTGTGCTGTGCCTGCGGGGAACAAACGAAGAAACCTTTGTAAAAGTGAGCGTTTCATCACCTAATAAAAATGTATACTTATACAAAGGTACGAAATTATTTATAAAGGTGTTCGCTTTGTTGCGACTTTTTCATGCCTAATATTGGTCAATTGTGCCTATCGTGGCTCTCGTTTAGAAAAACTCCTCTCGGAACGAGTAGCTGTTGCGCCAAGTCTCGAATATCTCAGGATTGGCCTTCAGTCGTTGGCTCTCTTCCGAAATTGCACAATATCTATCTATCCTCGCGCACATCTCCTCCCAGCTGATTGCAAGTGGGGTGGTGGGTGTAACCTCCTTAGGATACCAATCCTTCAGCGGTAGGTCGAAATGGCGTGCCAACGAATTGACACTCATTGCTGTTGCATTTGCCTTGCCCTGCTTTGAGTAGCCTGCTATATGGTTGGTTGCAAGTTCGGCACGCGCCAAGACCTCGCGGTCGATATTTGGCTCGCTCTCCCATACATCGAAGAAGTAGCGATGCGAAGAATGGAACACTGCACGATTATCCACAACACCGCCTCGTGAGGCGTTGATGATGATAGCCTCAGGCTTTAGGCGAGCGATAATATCGTTGTTGAGCAGATGGCGTGTTGTGGCATCGAGAGGGGTGTGGAATGTTAGAATGTCGCACCTCTCGGCCAACTCCTCCAATGTACGGAAGTCGCCACCCTCACGCTCCTTGCGTGGTGGGTCGCACCGCAATACTCTAAAACCCCAACGGCGTGAATACTCCTCAACGAGTGAGCCTACCGAGCCTACGCCCACGATGCCAATGGTGTAATCCTCTGGTCGCTTGCCATCGCCTAAGACGATATGTTTCAGCACTGCCGACACCCACTGCAAGACACCTCTTGCGTTGCAGCCACGGGCATTGCATACGGTGATGCCATTCGCCTTGCACCACACTTGGTCGATATGGTCAAGACCTATCGTGGCGGTGGCGATAAAGCGCACCTTGGTGCCTTTGAGCAGTGCCTCGTTGCATCGAGTGCGGGTGCGAACAAGCAGGGCATCGCAATCTCGGATGCGCTCTGCGGTAATATCATCATCACGCATATAGACGACCTCGGCGTATGGCTCTACGATACCTCGGATATAGGGTATATCGCTGTCAATGGCTACTTTCATTGTTGGTAGGTGAGTTTTGCTGTAAAAATTCAAACAAAGATAGAATAAAAACGCGAAATATTTCTTATATTTGCACGAATTTTTTTATAAGCATTGACTTTAAGTCAATAACCTAAAGGCGAGCAGTATGAAGATGAGTAAGATAGAGTTTAATCCCAACGGCGTTATTCCCGATAATGGCAACTACTTCGGTATGCCTGTCGAGGCTGATGATGCCGCCCTTGTGCTTATCTCGGCACCTTGGGACGCCACCACTGCGCGTCGCAATGGTAGCAGCTATGCTCCCGATGCCATCATCGAGGCTTCGCGCAAGATAGATTTCTATGAGCCCAGCGCACCCTATTCGTGGCGCAAGGGTATTGCAACACTCCCTATCGACTACTCTATTCAGGACCTCTCGCACCGCCTGCGTAGCGATGCTCAGCGTGTGGTTAAGGTCTACGAGGAGATGGGCTTGGAGGGCTTAGATAATATCATCTACTCGCGCCGTTTGCGCCATGTTAATGAGGGCTCGTTGGCCGTCAATGAGAACATCTACCGCCAGTCGCAGGAGTGGTTAAGTCGAGGTAAGATTGTAGGCTTGGTTGGTGGCGACCAGTCATCGGCATTTGGCCTTATGAGTGCCGTATCCGAAAAATACGATGGCGTGGGTATCCTGCATATCGACTCGAAGAGCGACCTTAAGGAGGCATATCAGGGCTTCGAGCACTCTCACGCCTCGGTTATGCACAATGTGTTGCGCGACCTTGTGGGCGTTAGCCGTGTTGTTGCGGTTGGTGTTCGTGAGTTCTCGCCTGCCGAGTGGGAGCGTGCCGAGAGCGATGAGCGCATCAAGTTCTTCACGGGTCAATACATCTGGTCATCGCACTTCGAGGGCAAGATATGGTCGAAAATCTGCGAGGAGATTGTTGCCGAGTTGCCTGAGAGGGTCTATGTGTCGTTGGATATAGACGGTCTGACTATCGAGTGCGCACCTCATAACTCAACACTTATCCCCGGTGGCTTGCGCTTCCCTGAGGTGGTCTACCTTTTGGGTCGTATCGTGGCTGCGGGCAAGGAGATTGTGGGCTTCGACCTTACGGAGGTGGTGCCCGATATGGAGGATAAGACCGATGCAGAGATTGCAGCGCGTATGCTCTTCAAGCTATGTAGCGTGGCGCTGAAGAACTACGATGCTGAAGATGTTTTGTAGCGAAAGTTCTCTTAAATTTACTTAAATAAAAAATGTCGATATTTACTAAGTTTGGTAGAGTGAAGCGCAGCCATATTATGTCGAAGCGCGGACATAGTTTTCTGCGAGCGCCTTGGGCAGGTGGTATTGTGCTTGTGATGTGTGTTGTTGTTGCTATGTTGTTGGCAAATCTGCCTGCAACGAGTGCTATGTATCACCACATTTTGCACATGGACCTCAGCATTATGATTGATGGCCACCTCTTCCCCGAGGGTATGACCTTCGAGAAGTTCGTCAACGATGCGTTGATGGTTATCTTCTTCTTTACTGTGGGTCTTGAGATTCGCCGAGAACTATCTGATGGACAGCTCTCTACACCCAAGAAGGCGGTATTGCCTATCGTGGCAGCGTTGGGCGGTATGCTTGCCCCTGCGGCTATCTATATGGCATTTAACTTCGGTACAGAGGTTGCAAGCGGTTGGGGTATCCCTACGGCTACGGATATCGCCTTTGCTATCGGTATTATGTCGCTCTTGGGCAATCGTGTGCCTATCTCACTTAAGGTATTCCTTACGGCGTTGGCTGTTGCCGACGACCTTGGTGCAATCATCGTTATCGCACTCTTCTACGGCGAGACACCCAACCTTATGCTCTTGGGTATTGCCATTATTATTATGGTGGGCATCTACTTTATGCGCCGTATGGGTGAGTTCCGTATCATCGCCTATCTTGTGCCCGCCGTTGTTGTCTGGATTTTGTTCTACTACTCGGGTGTTCACGCCACTATCTCAGGTGTTGCAATGGCGATGCTTATCCCCACAAAACCCCGTTATAGCCACTCTTACTACCTCCACAAATCCGAGGTTATACAGCGTAATATCGCCGAAGCTCACCTAATTGAGAATAAAGATGAGCGCGAGGAGATATATCGCTACAACCTCAACCGTATGAAGCAGATATCTAACGGTGCCGAGGGTATGAGCCACCGTATGGAGCACCTTCTTATGCCCTATGTAAACTTTATTATTATGCCTATCTTCGCCTTGGCGAATGCTGGCGTGCATATCGAGTCGGCTGAGTACTTCAATATCTTCGAGTACTCGCCTGAGATTGGCTCTGTGGGTATGGGTATCTTCTTCGGCCTTGTCTTTGGTAAGCCTCTCGGCATCTCGCTCTTCAGCTACCTCTCTATCAAGCTCGGCTTGGCTGAGAAGCCCGCTGGTGCCACTTGGCCTATGCTCATCGCTGTGGCGTGCTTGGGCGGTATCGGCTTTACGATGTCTATCTTTGTCGATAACCTCGCTTTCGATGCAGCTACCCACTTCGACTATATCTGCAAGGGCAAGATTGCTATCCTGTTGGCATCGACAATGGCGGCTGTGCTTGGCTCGTTGCTTATCCTCTTCGAGGCTCGCCGCGAACAAAAGAAAAGAAAATAAACCTATATGAAACAGACTATTCTCGCCGTATTTACGGCTATCATACTCTTTACATCGTGCGACCTCTTGCAGCGCAACGAGGCACCCGTAGTCGTTGAGCCTAAGATGCTCAATAGTGCCGACTCGATGTCCTATGTTATGGGTCTAAATCTTGGTCTAAACCTTATCGCTGCCGACTCTATGCTCAATACCGAGATGGTCTGCATGGGTATCCGTGATGTATATGCCCAGAGCCATAAGCTCACCGACGAGGAGGCCCGCAACGCCTTCCTTAAGTATATGAACTGGGACAACTATGAGCGTGTCAAGGCCTACGAAACACAATTCTTGGAGGATTTGCGCAAGGCCGACCGTAAATTTGTGGCGACAACCTCGGGCCTTACATACAAGGTGCGTGAGTTGGGCGATATGAAGAGTGTGGCACGCAGCACGCGCGACACTATCGAGGTATGCTACCGTGTGCTTAACTCTGCCGGCGAAGTTGTAGATACCACCTACTACAATAGCGACACATTGCGTCTTGCGCTTGGCGATATGACTCGTGGTGCTCAGGAGGCAACACGCCTTATCGGCAAGGGTGGCCATATCGAGGCGTGGTTGCCCTCGACACTCGCCTTTGGCTCGGCTGGTTGCGACTCGCTCGATGTCAAGCCCAACACGATGCTCTACTACGAGATTCGCCTCTTGGAGGTGATACCTCGCAATCGCAGATACTAACAAAAAACTATAAATTAAACACTATCAAACTATTATGAAAAAACTTTTGTTTGTTTTCGTTGCCGCTGCACTCGCTGTGTCGTGTGGTGGCCGTGATTACTACTTTGCAGAGGCACAGTCGTATGCCTACAACGACCCTGAGGCTGAGTTCGACACCCTCTCTTATGCTGTGGGTATGAACCTTGGTCTTAATGTAAGCCTTAACTATGGTGAGGCTGGTATGACTATCGAGCCTTTGAAGGAGGCCTTCACTGCTGAGATTAACAAGTCTACTGTTGACCACGACTTCCTCGATGCTAATCGTGAGGTGCTTAACGCCTTCAGCGATGAGCGTATGCGCCCCTATATGATGGCTAAGCGTATGGCGATGTTTACTAAGGATACCGTAAAGAAGGAGCTTCCTGCACTCTTCGACGAGGAGTATTCTGTAGAGCGTATCGCCACCGCTCTTGGCCACGATATGGCGCAGTATATCCGCAATACAATGTCGAAGGTAAATCTTCACTATCTCTTCCAGGCTATGGACGATGCTATGAAGGTTGAGAGTCAGGCAGTTATTGACGACTGTATGCAGATTAGCACTATGCAGCTTCGTGATGTTATGCAGAGCTATTATGGCAAGGAGCTTCCCGCCGAGATTAACAACTTCTCTAAGGAGTGGTTGCGTGGTATCTCTAAGAAGGGCGATGTTGAGATGTTTGCCGTAGGTGCCGACACCCTCTACTATCGTGTCGAGAACCCCGGCTCGGAGTTGCGCCCTACAAACGACTACGACACTATCAGCTTCCGTTACGAGGGTTACACTTGTCGTGGTGTGCTCTTTGAGTCTACCGCAAAGCGTGCTGCCGATGTTCGCAAGCAGATTGCTAAGTTGCAGGCAGATACTACTATTTCGGAGGATAAGCGTGCTGAGCGCCTCGCTAAGCTTGAGGAGCAGGCACTCAAGGCCGAGCAGCCTACAATTCCTCTCTCTCAGTTCCGTGTGCCTGGTGCTATCGAGGCTATGAAGAAGATTGGTGCTGGTGGCGAGATCACCGTATGGATGCCCGCAGAGCTTGCTTATGGCGCTCGTGGCAACCGTGCAGTACTTCCGAACGAGGCTATCGTAATGCACATCGAGCTTAAGGATGTTAAGCCTGGTGTAGAGATTCCCAAGCCTGCTATGAAGCCTCTCAAACCGGTGGAGGTTAAAAAGCCTAAGGTGATGCAGCTCAAGTAATCTATTGTTATAAGGGGCAAAATCTGATGCCTTAGTCCAAAGCCCGAATGGTGCATACTTTTGTGTATGTCCATTCGGGCTTTGGTAGTTTTTAGTTTTTAGTTGTTAGAGTTGCGCTCCGAGGGAGCGCAGAGGTTTTTTTAAGACCTTAGGACTTTAAGACCTTAGGACCTTACGAGGTCGGGTATCACAATTTTTTTCCTATCGTCTTATCGTCTTATCGTCTTACTGGTCTTATCGTCTTACTGGTCCTACTCTAACAACTACCAACTACCAACTAACAACTTTTTTTGCAAAACAGTTGCATATTCCCGATAATTTTTTATATCTTTGTTGGTTAGGAATACAACTATATTTATAGAGCATACCTCTTTTATGGTGTATACCTTAAAAATTAAAAAACTTAAAACTTAAAATACTACAATGAACAAAGATTTACAGATTTTTGACTTGATCGCCGAGGAGCGCTCTCGTCAGACCAAGGGTATCGAGCTTATCGCTTCGGAGAACTTCGTGAGCGATCAGGTGATGGCAGCTATGGGTTCGGTATGTACCAACAAGTACGCTGAGGGTTACCCCGCAGCACGCTACTATGGCGGTTGCGAGGTGGTAGATAAGATTGAGAACCTCGCTATCGAGCGCCTCTGCAAGATCTATGGCGCTGAGTATGCCAATGTACAGCCCCACTCTGGCGCTCAGGCAAATATGGCAGTATTCTTCGCTTGCCTCAAGCCCGGTGATACCTTTATGGGTCTCGACCTCTCGCACGGTGGCCACCTCTCACACGGCTCACCGGTAAATATGTCGGGTCAGTACTTCAAGGCCGTAGGCTATAAGCTCAAGGAGGAGACCGGCAACATCGACTACGACGAGATGGAGGCATTGGCATTGGAGCACAAGCCCAAGCTTATCATCGGTGGTGCTTCGGCATTCTCTCGTGAGTGGGACTACAAGCGTATGCGCGAGATTGCCGACAAGGTTGGCGCTCTCTTGCTCGTTGATATGGCTCATACCGCAGGTCTTATCGCGGCTGGCCTCTTGGACAACCCCGTTAAGTATGCACATATCGTAACCTCTACCACCCACAAGACACTTCGTGGTCCTCGTGGCGGTATCATTCTTATGGGCAAGGACTTCGACAATCCTTGGGGCTACACCACACCTAAGGGCGTAGTGAAGAAGATGTCGCAAATTCTCAACTCTGCAGTATTCCCCGGTATTCAGGGCGGTCCTCTTGAGCATGTTATCGCAGCTAAGGCTGTTGCCTTTGGCGAGGCTCTCACCCCCGAGTACAAGGAGTACCAGCAGCAGGTAGTGAAGAATGCCAAGGCGTTGGCTGAGGCTCTCACCAAGCGTGGCTATAAGATTGTATCTGGCGGTACCGACAACCACCTTATGTTGGTTGATCTCCGCACCAAGTTCCCCGAGCTTACAGGTAAGCTTGCCGAGAAGTGCCTTGTAGCAGCCGACATCACCACCAACAAGAATATGGTGCCCTTCGACTCGCGTACCCCCTTCACCACTTCAGGTCTTCGCTTCGGTACTCCCGCAATCACCACCCGAGGTCTTAAGGAGGATAAGATGGACTACATCGCAGAGCTTATCGACCGCGTATTGTGCGACCCCGAGAACGAGGAGAATATCGCAGCTGTTCGTAAGGATGTGAATGCGTTGATGAATAATTATCCCCTCTTCGCATGGTAAAATTCTTGTGATAAGGGGCATCCTTCGAATTATCCTAAAAAGTGCCGTCAATGAGCAGTACGCCCAAGTACAGCCCATCGACGGCATTTTCACGATAATCCAAATTATGCCCCTTCTGACAAGAATTTTGCGGGGTATGTCCCATCCGCCATTTTTCGTGTCAGCGCCACATTAGCACCACTCTGACAAGAATTTTGGCGGGGTGCTGATTGGAATCAAGTCTATTAGTGAGTTTAAGGAGTGTAGTGAGGTTAGGGATAAATGTTGGTAGTGCTCTTCTCTAACTTCTCTAAATTCCCTAAATTCATTAAACTCTCTTTATTAATGCACCCCTCTTACCCCTTAGACCCCTTTTGCCCCTTGGGGCTTTAGCCCGCAGGCGGAACGCCTGCTCTCTAACAACTAATAACTAACAACTCAACTCCATTTCCCGTGAAAGAGATTCTTGACTTCCTTTCTGACCTGCACGACAACAACAACCGCGAGTGGTTTGAGGCTAACCGCGAGCGCTATCGTCGTGTGCTTCAGAAACATAACGCCAATGTTGAGCGACTTATCGAGCTAATATCTGAGTTCGACCCCTCGGTCGAGGGTGCAACCATAGCATCGAGCACCTATCGTATCTATCGCGATACCCGCTTTTCGAAGGATAAGACGCCCTACAAAGACTTCTTTAGCGCCTTTATTGTGCGTGGTGGCAAGCGTAGTGGCTATGGTGGCTACTACCTCCATATCTCGCCTAAGGGCCACACTTGGGGTGAGGGCTCATTCCTTGCGGCGGGCAATGTGTGCCCAGAGCCGGAGGTGCTACGCAGTATGCGCGAGGAGATTGAGGATCACGCCGAGGAGATGGTAGAAAATATTGCCCGTAGTGGCTTCAGCCTCACCACCGACAACTCGCTAAAGCGCACTCCGCGAGGCTTCTCGGTAGCTCCAGAATATGAATATCTTCTTCGTCAGCGCGAGCTATGCCTCTCACGCCCAATCACTTTGGAGTGGCTCTTGCAACCCGACTGGCTGGAGCAGACTGCCGAGCTCTTCAGTAGGTGCAAGCCTTTCTTAGATCAGGTTAATCGCGCCATCGAATACGCAAAATTCTTGTGATAAGGGGCATCCTTCGAATTATCCTAAAAAGTGCCGTCAATGAGCAGTACGCCCAAGTACAGCCCATCGACGGCATTTTCACGATAATCCAAATTATGCCCCTTCTGACAAGAATTTTGCTGAGTGCTGACCGGAAGGTCATAGGCTAAGACCGATAGGATTTTTTTAAGACGAGTAGGACAAGTAAGACGAGTAGGACAAGTAAGACAATATGATGCTCGACCTCTTAATGGTCTTTCGGTCTTAATGTCCTAAAGTCTTATCTATCTTAATAAAATCTTTGCTCTATATTTTTGCCGACACCTCTATAGCGTTGCGCTGAGGTGCGAGTCTTAGCGCAACGACTATAGCGGAGCGTTCGCTACTACTATATCGGCTTGATATGCTTGTGTGAGTAGCGGTTTTGGAATTCACGATGTTGCTTGATGCGTCGTCGCGACTCCACAAAACCTATGAATGTTGCAATGCTCACGATAAGGAGTATCGCAGCCCACAAGAACTCTCCAATAGCAGCCATAATGAGAGTTGCAGGTGTAGCAACAACTACTGCCACAAGGCATAAAACAAGCAGAATACGGTAGTTGCGAATCATAGTATTAGATTTTTTAGGTTAAATAAATTGCCATCTAATACCACCCGAACTCCTATGTGGTTGATTTGGTAAAAAAGAAAGTGTGGAGCCGATTTTCGTTTACCAAATCGAAGGTTGTGGAAAGACCTATGCAAGAATAAACGATACAATACCCCACACTTGGATAGTATGGGGTAGATGCACAAGAAGTGTGCATAGCCCGATAACTATACAAGAGATGAGTGAAGTCCGTTCCGTCCACTTGCAATTGAAAACTTCCACATTTTCGATTTTGGACAAAAGCGAAAAACACTTTCGTAAAAATATGTCTGCCAAGACTATCTGCCTTGACGCCACAAAGATAGAAAAAATTTCTTGAACGGACAACAGAGAAAGAAGATGTCCGACTTCGTTGTTGTCTCTCTCGTCTCTCTCGTCTGCTCTTGTCGTTGGACATTGGCGCCGAAGGCGCGCAAGGCGGAGCCTTGCCACAAGCCCCTCCTTTGTCAAAGGCAGGGGTTTGGGGTGGAATGTAAATATATTTATCCTCTTATTAAATTATTCGTGCTCGATTTTCTATTACCGTAGGTATCATTACGATATAGGTAACACTCCAAGTTTACTTGAGAGATGTTGCCTATGTCGTAATGTTGGTGCGTAGCACAAGAAAATCGAAAATAATAACATCACAATGTTTACTTTTCTTCATTACTAATTTTTTTCGTATCTTTGGCATCATAATGATGCGTCTTCTACAGCTATCTCTTGCAATAAATATCCTTTCAAGTGATGAAAGCTAATTTCTTTTTCGTATCTTTGCACGAATGATTGACCGCGAAACCATAGATAGGATTTATGCTGCTGCCGATATCGTAGATATCGTTAGCGACTATGTTACGCTCAAACGAAAGGGCGTGAACTATCAGGCGTGCTGTCCATTTCATCAGGAGAAGACACCATCGTTTGTGGTGTCGCCATCACGAGGCATCTACAAGTGCTTCGGTTGTGGCAAGGGTGGCAACGCCATCAACTTCGTGATGGAGTCGGAGAATATTAGCTATCCTGAGGCGCTGAAGATGGTGGCTAAGCGCTATGGCATCGAGGTTAAGGATGAGGAGCTTACGCCCGAAGATATAGAGCGCAACAACAACCGCGAGAGTATGTTTGTCCTCAACCAGTGGGCGGCAGAGTACTTCCAGCGCTATATGTTCTCGGAAGATGAGGGACGCTCGGTGGCGCTTACCTACTTCTCGTCGTCGCGAGGCTTCTCTGACGCTACGATTCGCAAGTTTGGCCTCGGCTTCTGCCCATCGCGTGGCGACCGCTTCTCGATGGACGCTATCGCTGCGGGCTACAAGGAGGAGTTCTTGCTATCAACAGGCCTTGCTCTCAAGCGCGAGGGTGATGGTCGTCTTCGTGATCGCTTCTACGATCGTGTTATCTTCCCCGTACACAATGTTTCGGGCCGTGTGGTTGCCTTTGGTGGCCGTACCCTGCGCACCGACAAGAAGGTGGCGAAGTATCAAAATTCGCCTGAGAGCGAGATTTACTCAAAGAGCCGTGAGCTCTACGGTTTGTTCTTCGCCAAGAAGGCTATCCAGCAGGAGGATATGGCGATTATGGTTGAGGGCTATGCAGATGTTATATCGATGCATCAGGCTGGTGTAGAGAATGTTGTGGCGTCGTCAGGCACATCGCTCACCGAGGAGCAAATCCGCCTCTTGGGGCGCTTTACGCAGAATATAACGCTGATGTACGATGGCGACAAGGCGGGTGTAAAGGCGGCGTTGCGTGGCGTGGACCTTGTGCTCAAGGAGAATATGAATGTTCGCATCGTGCTACTTCCCGAGGAGCACGACCCCGATACCTTTGCCCGTGCGCACTCTTCCGATGAGTTGCGTGCCTATATCAAGGAGCAGGCTCAGGACTTCTTGGCCTTTAAGGCGCAGTTGCTCTTGGGCGATGCTACCGACCCGCAGACACGCTCGGAGGCAATCCGCGATATGGTGCAGTCTATCGCCCTTATCCCCGATAACATCAAGCGTAAGGAGTATGTAAAGTATTGCGCTGGCGTTATGGATATCGATGCCGAGACACTCGGTGTTGAGGTGGCGCGTAACCGTGATGGCGTGAAGGGTAATCGTGAGGCACAGGACTTCTTGCGCCGACAGCAACAACGCGAATACGACAGCACGAAGCCCTCGGCACTCTATGTCGAGAAGCAGCCGAGTGGCGAGGCTATGCAGCCTATTACGGGAGGCTCAACGATAGAGACTCTGGAGCGTGAGCTTACGAAGTACCTTATCAAGTCGGGCCACCGCACCCTTGTTGTTGAGGAGGATAAGAGGTATGTAGATGTCAATGTTGCCGATTATATCTTCTCGGATCTCGACTTCGATGGCATAGAGTTCCGCCCTGGCGTATATCGCACCATTGTAGAGCTTTACCGCGCTGAGTGGGAGCGTTTGGGTGTTGGTGTTGAGGTGCCTACACACCTCTTTGTCAATCACCACGACCCCAATGTCAGCCGTGTGGCGGTTGATCTGCTTACTGCTGACGACAACTATACGATTAGCGATATTTGGCGACAGAAAGAGGTGCATATCGAGTCGGAGGAGGAGCAGCTAACCGAAGGTGTGCCCAAGGCTATTATGCTCTACAAGAGCCGTGTTATCGAGATTCAGGCTGCGGAGCTTACAAGCCGATTGAACTCTCCCGATCTTTCGGAGGAGGAGCTGTCGAATATTATGTCGGCACTTGCCCGTTTGCAGACCGTGCGTGTCGAGATTTCTAAGCGCACCAAACGCCCGATATAGGTTTGCAGAGGGCGGCGGTCGGTAGTGCGATAGAAACAGTGAACTGATTGAATTTTATCTATTCAAATCAGTGAACAAAAAGGGTGCCCGGCAGTGTGCAAACAGAAAATAAACAAAAGATGTGTAAAACATATCAAAGATAAAAGAATAGTTACCTTGACCGGACACCCACTCCGATAGTGGCAAAATAAGTGCCAAAAAGGGGCGCAGATAGGGTGGAAAGAGTGGAAAAGATTTTGCAACAAGAGGGTTGGGTAACGACCGAAAAAGAGTAAGATGGCAGATTATAAAAACATAAATATTCGCAATAAGCGTGCTACCTTCGACTACGAAATTTTGGAGGAGTATATCGCGGGCATCGTGCTTGTGGGCACAGAGATTAAGTCGTTGCGCTTAGGCAAGGCCTCGCTGGTGGACTCTTACTGCTATTTCGAGTTGGGTGAACTGTGGTTACGTAACCTAAATATCGCCGAGTACACTTGGGGTACTTGCAACAACCATATCCCTAAGCGCGACCGCAAGCTGCTGCTTAACCGCAAGGAGCTAAATAAGTTGCAGCGAGCGTTGCAGGACCGAGGCTTGACCGTTGTAGGCTTGCGCATCTTCCTAAACGACAGAGGTTTGGCAAAGGTTGCTATCGGCCTTGCGCGAGGCCGTAAGGCTTACGATAAGCGCGAATACCTCAAGGCCAACGATGCTAAGCGTGAGATGGACAAGGCGATGAAGAATAACAGAAGATAGACTATGGCACTGATTTTATCTATTGAGACCGGCACAGATATTTGCTCTGTGGCATTGGCCAACGATGGCGAGTTGATGGCTCTTCGTGAGAGCGACGAGGGTCGAGATCACGCCAAGAAGGTGGCGCTTTTTGTCGATGAGCTGTTGCGCGAGACAGGTGTTCAGCCCTCGGACCTCGATGCTATCGCTGTGGGCAAGGGCCCAGGCTCGTATACGGGTCTGCGTATCGGCGTGTCGTTTGCCAAGGGTATGTGCTATGCTCTTGATATTCCGCTTATTGCCATCGGCTCGCTCGATGCCCTCACCGAGGTTGCGCGTGAAGACTACGATGCCGGCATCCTCGATATCGAAGAGGAGGAGTGGGCCAAGGCGAAGCTCTGTCCGTTAGTTGATGCTCGCCGTATGGAGGTGTATGCCGAGGTCTTTGACAACGAGGGTAAGGCGCTTACGGATGTTGTGGCCGAGGTTGTTACCGAGGATAGTTTCAAGGAGTGGCGCAAGGATAAGTTTGTGATTTTCGGCAATGGTGCAAAGAAGTGCACAGAGTTGCTTTCTGATGCTATATTTGTTGATATTGCACCGTCGGCACGAGGTATTGTTCGCTTGGCAGAGGAGTCATTCAAGGCCCAGAAGTTTGAGGACTTAGCCTACTTCGAGCCCTTCTACCTCAAGGAGTTTTTGGTAATCCCTTCAAAGAAGAAGCTATTATAGTTGGTTGCGATAAGCCTTCTTAGGCCTATTTAATAAGTAGACCCCCGCGGGCTGTACTTCGATGTACTATCCCACGGGGGTATTTCTTGCGATAGTCCAAATTAGACCACTTCTGACAACAAATTTCGTTGTTGTGCTAATTGGGCGTTATTTCAAATTTATCCCAAGAGGATTTTTGCTTGCTTGCGGGCAGCATCCGTAATTGTACTGCCTGAGAGCATCTTTGCTATCTCGTCTATGCGCTCTGCTTTCGAGAGTTTGCGGATATTTGTTACACCCTCGCTCTTGTAGACAACGAAGTGGTCGCCCGACTTCGATGCTACCTGAGGTAGGTGCGTGATATCGATAACCTGCATCGACTGCGACATCTCGGCGATAATCTCGCCCATAGCATCGGCAATCTGTCCCGACACGCCTGTGTCAATCTCATCAAATATTATTGAGGGCAATCGCTTTGAGCGTGCCAAGATGCCCTTCAGCGCAAGCATCACACGCGAGAGCTCACCTCCCGATGCCACACGCTCAATAGGTGCGGGCTTAGATGTGCGGTTGGCGGTGAAGAGGTAGGCTACGCTATCCTCGCCCAAAGCGGTAAACTGTGGCGTAGGCACTATATCTACCTTGAAGATGGCATCTGCCATACCGAGTTTGCGGAGTGTCGTTAAGATGCTCTCCTCAAAGGCCACGCATACCGCCTTGCGTGATGCGGTGAGAGACTTCGAAGCATCTCTTAGCTCGTTCTCGGCATCCAAAATCTCCAACTCCAAAGCCTTAAGCTCGCTATCGCTGTTGTCAATCGTTGCGAGGCGTGCCTCAAACTCCGAAGCCTTGGCGAGAAGGTCATCGTAAGACTCGGCACGGTGCTTTAGCTCCAACGAGTAGATGGTGTTGAGCCTGTCGCTTAGCTGCTGCACCTTCTCCGGGTCGGCATCTATGCGCTCTGCCTCATCGGCAGCGGTGCTGCTAATATCCTTAAGTTCAGCAACTACGCCCTTAAGCCTTTCGGCAATATCGCCACCTGCAGGGTAGCGCTCCGAGAGTTGCTCCAATGCTCGCATAGAGCGTGTTAGGGCAGATATTGCTCCTAACTCCTCCTCGTCAAGGGTGTTGCGTAGCGTGGTGAGTGCCTCGTTGATGCTCTCGGCGCTCTCCAATGTCGCAAGCCTCTGCTCCACCTCGGCCTGCTCGCCCGCCTTGAGCTTTGCGGCGCGTAGCTCCTCAACGGTGTAGCGCAACCACTCCTCATCTTTGCGTGCCGACTCCATCTCGGCGACCATCTTATGATGACGACTGCGCAGAGCATTGAGCTTTGTCAGCAGGGTGGTGTATCGCTCCACAATATCGTGGTTCTTGGCAATGGTGTCGAGTGTCGAGATGCGGAACTCTTCCGTTGAGAGCACCAAGTTTTGGTGCTGAGAGTGAATATCTACAAGGCGTGCGCCAATCTCGCGGAGTGTCGCTAACTGCACAGGCATATCGCCCACAAATGCACGGCTCTTGCCCGCAGGGGTGATAACACGACGAATGGTGATATCCTCCTCGTAGTCGAGGTCGTTCTCCTCGAAGAGCGTCTCAAGGCCGTAGCCCGCAATATCGAACTGAGCCTCGACCACGCAGTTGCGCGATAGGTCGTTAAGCGCCTGACCCTCATTCTTGGCACCGAGCAACAAGCCTAATGCACCGAGTAGAATAGACTTACCGGCACCTGTCTCACCGGTGATGATGTTCAGGTGCTCATTCCACTCGACCTCCAAGTTGTCGATTAGGGCATAGTTCTCTATCGAGAGCCTCTTCAGCATCGTTTTTTACCTCTTATTTATCGTTTCAATCTTATCGACAATGATTTCGGCAACCCTCTTCTTCGACATTAGCGGGTGCTCCTCACGGCCGTTACGGTCGATAAGCGTAACCTTGTTGTTGTCGCCACGGAAGCCTGCGCCCTCGTCACGCAACGAGTTGAGCACCACAAAGTCGAGATTCTTGCGCTCCAACTTACCCTCGGCATTGGCCTCCTCGTTGTCGGTCTCAAGCGCAAAGCCAACGAGTGTGCGGTTGCCCTTCGTAGCGCCAAGCTCGCGTGCAATATCCTTGGTGCGGCGAAGCTCGATGCACATATCATCGTCTGACTTCTTGAGTTTGCGGTCGGCAACAACTTTGGGTGTGTAGTCGGCAACGGCAGCGCACATAACAGCGCCATCGGCCTCTGCCCACTCCTTAACGGTGGCATTGTACATATCTTCGGCCGAGAGTGTGTCGATGCGCTCAACGCCCTTAGGCACAGCGAGTGCCGTGCGACCGCTGATAAGCTTAACCTCAGCACCGCGACGCGCCAACTCCTCGGCAATGGCATAGCCCATCTTGCCGGTAGAGTGGTTGGTAATGTAGCGCACAGGGTCGATAGGCTCTATCGTAGCACCTGCGGTCACGATATAGCGCTTACCCTCTAACGACTTTTTTTTTACGCCACCCAAAATCTCGCGTACACGCTCCACAATCTCCTCAGGCTCGGCCATACGACCCTTGCCCACAAGACCGCTTGCCAATTCACCTGCCTCGGGCTCGATAATCTCGACACCACGGTCGGCAAGGGTGCGCAAGTTCTGCTGTGTTGTCGTATGTGCATACATATCGAGGTCCATAGCGGGGGCTACAGCGACCACCGAGCGTGCTGAGAGGTAGGTTGTGAGCAGAAGATTGTCGGCAATGCCTGTTGTCATCTTCGCCAAGGTGTTTGCCGTAGCAGGAGCTATAAGCAACATATCTGCCCACTCGCCAAGCGATACATGCGAATTCCACTCGCCATTTTCGGGGTTGAAGAACTCCACAAGAATGGGGTGCTTCGAGAGGGTAGCCATCGTAAGAGGCGTGATAAACTGCTTGGCAAGAGGTGTCATAATAACTCTTACCTCAGCACCCTCCTTTACCAAAAGACGGCAAAGCATAGCCGCCTTGTATGCTGCTATGCTGCCTGTAATTCCAAGAATAATGTGTTTGCCGTTAAGCATAATCGTAGCTGTTAAGCACTGCCCCGCCCATCAGCAAGATGCCGAGGTGGGGTAGTGGCCGAAAAGATAACTACTTCTCTGAGCCGTGGCGGAAGTAAACCTCACCATCGAGGAACTCCTCGGTAGCGATGATTGCGGGCTTGGGAAGACGCTCGTAGAAGCGCGAAATCTCAATCTGCTCACGGTTCTCGAAGGTCTCCTCTACCGAGTTGTCGGTGGGCGACGAGAAGTCGGCGAGCTTGCGGTTAAGCTCAGTCTTAAGCTCCGTAGCAATCTGGTTGGCACGGCGTGCAATGATGTTGATGCTCTCGTAGATGTTGCCTGTGGGAGCATCCAAATCTACCAACTTACGAGTAATCGTGTTGCTGGGAATGTTCTTCTTAATCTCCATAGTTATATCTTGTGTTTCTTTTGCTTCTTAAAGTGTGGTCTCCGTAGAGCGGTTCTTGTCGAGGAAGTTGCGGGCATCCTTTGCCATACGCTCCATCTCTTTCGTGTGCTTCGACTCAGGGAACTCGGCGATAAACGAGTAGTAGTGGTCGAGCATTGCAAGGTAGCGGTCTACCTGCTTCGAGGCTACTGAGTTCTCCGCAAGGCGGTATGCCGATACTGTGGCGTAGTACATCATCTCCTCGGTGCGCTTCGACTCAGGGTAGCGCTTCATCACATTCTTGAATGCCACGATTGCCGACTTGTAGCGACCAATCTTGTAGTAGGTGTAGGCATTCATATAGCTCTTCTGCTCAAGGCGGTCTGTTAGGTCATCGAGCATCTCCTGAAAGCGTGGTATCTGCTCCGACTCAGGGTAGCGCGACATAAACTCCGTGATGGCGATGATGGCCTGTGTCGTTATTGCCTGATCGCGCTCAGGACCCGGTGCCATATAGAAGTTGCATAGCGCAAACATACCCTCGGCATTCTCGATAAAGGGGCTGCGGGCAAACTTACGGCGATACTCGTCGAGTAGCATCGAAGCCTCGTCATACTTGCGATCCTTGAACTTGCAGTGGGCGTTGTAGTACGATAGCGAGTCCTCGCGCGGTGAGCCCATATAGATGTGGCGACACGCCTCGAAGAGGTCTGATGCCTGGCCCCACTTGCCGTTCTCGTAGAGCATCAACGCCTGCTCATAGGCATACTGCGGGTCGCCAGACTTGATTGCCTGATTAACCACGCTGCACGATGCCACTACTACGACGATGGCTACTGCTACGATATATCCAAAAATACGCTTCATTCCTTTCGTTTTCTTGCGCTTATGCGTATAAGCGCACAAAGTTACACAATATTTTTGAATTAACGACCAATATTGAGAAATTATTATATTCTATAATAAAGAAAAAGGGCAGAGATAGTTGTTAGTTATTAGTTATTAGTTGTTAGAGTTTTTTATGACGAGTAGGACAAGTAAGACGATAAGACATTAAGAAAAAAAGTGATACCCGACCTCGTAAGGTCTTAAGGTCCTAAGGTCTTAATGGTCCTAAAAAACAAAGCAGGTGCTCCATTGGAGCGCAGTCTATAAGTCGTATGCCCCCCCCCAAAAAAGAAATCCCGCAGGATAGTACTTGCGTACTGCCTACGGGATTTGGTTTGCGATGGGCTAAGATGCCCAATGAAGTCGAAAATTACTCAGCTACAACAGCAAACTTGATAGTAGCCTTAACCTCGCGGTGAAGCTTAGCAACTGCCTCATACTCACCCAAAGTCTTAACTGAGTCAACAACGATGTTCTTACGGTCAACCTCGATGCCCTTCTCCTGAAGTGCAGCAGCAAGGTCAGCAGCGGTAACAGCACCGAAAATCTTCTCCTCCTCAGCCTTAGCGGTGATAGTGAGCTTGATGTTTGCGATAGTCTCAGCCAAAGCCTGTGCGTCAGCCAAAATCTTAGCGTCCTTGTGAGCGCGCTGACGAAGGTTCTCTGCCAATACCTTCTTTGCAGAAGCGGTAGCAGCCTTAGCGAAACCCTGAGGAATCAAGTAGTTGTTGGCATAGCCAGGGCGAACATTAACGATATCGTTAGCGTAACCCAAGTTCTCTACATCTTTGATAAGAATTACTTCCATAGTCTCTCCTCCTCTTTATTATTTCATACAATCGGTTACGAAGGGAAGGATCGCAAGGTGACGAGCACGCTTTACGGCCTGAGCTACCTTCTTCTGGAACTTCTGAGAAGTACCGGTAAGACGACGGGGCAAAATCTTACCCTGCTCGTTGAGGAACTTCTTCAAGAACTCACCGTCCTTATAATCTACATACTTGATACCGAGCTTCTTAAAGCGGCAGTACTTCTTCTTCTTAACATCTACTGATACGGGGTTGAGATAGCGGATCTCAGATGCACCCTGCTGTGTGTTCTCTGCCATAGTTTACTCCTCCTGTGATTTGTTAGCAAGCTTAGCACGACGCTTCTGAGAGTACTCAACAGCGAACTTGTCCTGCTTGAAGGTTAAGAAACGAATGATACGCTCGTCGCGACGATACTGAGTCTCGAGAGTGTTGATGATTGAGCCCTCACCAGTGAACTCTACAAGGAAGTAGAAACCGGTGGTCTTCTTCTGAATAGGATACGCAAGCTTCTTCAAGCCCCAGTTCTCGAAATTCACAATCTGACCGCCGTTCTCGGTGATTACGCCCTGGAATTTGTCAGCTACCTCCTGCACCTGTGCGTCAGAGAGCACGGGAGTGACAATGAAAACGGTTTCGTAATTGTTCATAATTGTTTAATTAATTAAAGTTTTGTGCATAAAGCGGTGCAAAGATAGCGATTATTTTTTATTCTGCAAATCCTCCCGCCACTTTTTTCGTGTGATTGCGCTAATTATATGCAAGTTGCGAGGCGTGTTCAAAGATAACAGCTTCCTGGCACTCTCTGTATTCTCTCTGACTCCTCTCTGGGCTGATTTTACACCTATATATATAATAAAAGGCTGTCGCTATATAAGCAACAGCCCTAACTTTGGAGTTTTAAGGATTACTCCTCAACTGCGGGTGCCTCCTCAACTGCGGGTGCCTCCTCCGAGGTAGCCTCAGCCTCAACAGCCTCACCCTCGATAGCGAGATCCTCTGTTGCCTCCTCGGGAGCGATAGCGTTCAACGCACCCTCAACAACTGCGCTCTGCTCGGTTACAACCTCCTGTGAAGGATAAGCAGTAACAGACAAAAGGCTGAAGAATACGATGGCAGCAACCATTGCCCAAGTGAACTTCTCCAAGAAATCGGTAGTCTGACGAACACCCATAGTCTGGTTTGCTGCACCGAAGTTAGCAGCCATACCGCTCTTGGGAGCCTGAACCAACACTGCAAGAATCAAGAGGATACTTGCAATAGTAATCATGATAATGCAAAAAGTATACATACTCTGTTATAAAAATTTAATTATTATTCTACTCTTTTTGGTTTTGCTTGCGCTCTAATTGAGCAATAAGTCCCGCAAAGTAAATACTTTTTTCTGAATTTAGCAAACTTAATTTGCGATAAGTGTCTATTGCTTCGGCATAAAGGTGCTGATTTGCATATAACTCGGCCAATTCCTCGCTCACCAAATCATCGACATCCTCAATTTCGACCTTCGAAATATCATCTGCATCACCATCTTCGGCCGTGATGCGGTAGTCGTTGCGCTTGAGGAAGCGGTCGATAATGTCGCCGGTCGAGAGACGACACATAGTCTCGACATCTATCTCTTGGCGCTTGATGGTAGCCGTGGGGTGTAGCTCGGCCAAGAGGCGCGAAAAGGCATCTATAGTCTCGATACCTCGCTCACGCAACAGCCTAAGGCGTGCTGCCGTAAACCACGGATAGCGCTCCACAAGCTCCTCAAGAGAGGCTATGTTGCGAAAATCTGCCATTACCAGTTGCCGGCCGCAGCCATATAAATATCGTTTACCAAGTCCTCGACAATATCCTCAATAAGCTGGTCCTGAACATCGATAAGCAGCTGCGAAGAGTCGTAGTCGGCATACGATGAAAAGGTCTTATTGCTAAACGAAAGTGTCTGGTCTACAGCATTTTGGAAGTTCACCTTTACGGTGATTGTCAGGCGGTTCTGCAAGGCGTAGTCGCCCGAAGATACCGAAGCGGTGGTTGAGGCATAGTTGGTAATCTCACCCTCGAAGGCGAAGTCGCCACCCTCCTCGACCTGCTGGAGGCGTGTCTGGCGCGAGAACTTGTCGCGTAGGCCCTCGGTTAGAGCGTTGCTCAAGGTGGGCGCTACCATAGGCGCGTTGTTCGGGAAGTATGCCACCGAGAAGGTCTGAGCCTCAGGGGGAATAGAGCCACCAGATAGGTTGTAGGTAACCTTATAGCCACAAGCTGTGGTGATAATGGCCACAGCAAGAAGCAAAATTATATTTCGTAACTTATTCATAATCGTCTATTTAATGTCGTCATCAATGCCCAGCGCCTTCATCTTGCGGTAGAGCGTGCGCTCCGAGATAAATAGCTCCTTGGCGGTCTCCTTACGGCGGTAGTTGTTGTTGCGCAGGGCTCGCAAGATCTGCTCACGCTGAACATCCTCCTTTGTTATCTCGCGCTCATCGTCATCCTCGACAACCTCGGCAAAGGAGTTCTCCTCGTATCGTGGCTGTGGTGCCGAAGGGGGCAAAAGACCCACCACATCGCGGCGCACAGGCTCAGCCTCAGGTGTCTGCACACGCGACATCGCTGCGGTCATCATACGCTTTAGCTCGTTGATGTCGTTGCGCATGTCGAAGAGTATCTTGTAGAGTAGTTCGCGCTCCGACATATCGTCATACGACGAGTAGTTGCCGGTCATAGGCTGGCGGTTGCCACCCTCGTTGGGGAGGTAGCGGCGAAGAATATCTGCCGTGATATTACGGCTCTCCTCGATTGCCGAAATCTGCTCAGCTACATTCTTCAGCTGGCGGATATTGCCTCGCCAGTGGTAGCTCTCCAAAAGGGCACGCGCACCCTCGTCAAGCGTTACGGCGGGCATACGATACTGCACTGCAACATCGCTGGCAAACTTGCGGAATAGGAGGTAGATGTCGCCCTTGCGCTCACGCAACGGAGGCACGGCGATAGGCACGGTGTTAAGGCGATAGTATAAATCTTCGCGGAAGCGACCCTCCGAGATAGCCTTCATAAGGTCGTTGTTCGTGGCGGCTACGACACGCACATTCGTCTTCTGCACCTTGGCAGAGCCTACGCGCATAAACTCGCCCGTCTGCAACACACGCAGTAGGCGCACCTGTGTCGAGAGGGGCAACTCGCCAACCTCGTCAAGGAAGATGGTGCCACCATCGGCCTCCTCGAAGTAGCCCTTGCGGCTATCTATTGCGCCCGTAAACGAGCCCTTCTCGTGGCCAAAAAGCTCCGAGTCGATAGTGCCCTCAGGGATAGCGCCGCAGTTCACGGCGATATATTTGTTGTGCTTGCGTGCCGAGTAGGCGTGGATAACCTGCGGAAAAAACTCCTTACCTACACCGCTCTCGCCCGTAACCAGCACCGAAAGCTCGGTGGGGGCTACACGCATAGCAATCTCCAATGCGTTGTTTAGTGCCTCGGCATTGCCTATGATGCCGAAACGCTGCTTTACCGAAAAAAGCTCGTTTGTCATACCTATAAGCTGGGATTTACCAATGTTACACTATCCGAGGCCACTGTGTCGCGAGGCTCCACAAGTGCGGTGCTGTCGCGGAGCTCCACTGCCTCGGCTACGGTGGGCTCGTTGTTGCTATTTATAGTTAGGGTGTAGTTCGAGTTGAGGTATTGCCATACAAACCATACAGCAATGCCCACGATGATGGCGGCAACAAGCATAAAGAGCATATTGCGACCACTGTGGCGCTGTGTCTCAGGAATCATAAAGTCCTCGTCGCGCTTCTTGTTCTTCTTCTGGTCGTACTTCAAGCCACGCAAGTATGAGTCGGGCTTGGTCATTGAGATAATGTCGTCATCCTCCTCGACCTTTGCCGAGCGTCTACTCTCACGCTTCTGCTCCTTAAGCTCCTTCTGCTTCTTGCGCTGAACGGGGGCACTCTCCGCCTCACGGCGCTGGCGCACACGCTCTATCTTGCGTTGCTCATCAACGAGTGTCTCCACAGGGGGCTTGATATTTCCGCCGATAACAACCTTCTCGCGCTTCTGGCGGAAGGTGAGGGTGTTGTTGGGGCCCTGCGTAAAGTCGCCAAGACCCTCGATAGTGTAGCTCTCACCACGCGATGTGGCGTGGCGTACCTCAAAGACAAGGCGGTCGATAAGGCCGTTTGCCTCCAACTCCTTCATACCATAGGCCATAAGCAGCGAGCGTAGCACGCCATCATCATTACGCATAAGGTCGGAGAAGAGAATAGCTCCGCCCTGCGCCTTGACGATAAAGGTGCCAAGCTTAGGCACAACAAGTCGTTTGTTGTGCTTAAGGTATTCGCCGATTATGTTTGTTAAAAGCTTCACTCTTAAGTTATAAGCGTATAATCGTGCAAAGATACAAATTTTTTAGAAAATATCTATGACACAAAAGATTTTTGCTGTAAAAAGAGGCCGGAGAGAGAGTTGTTAGTTATTAGTTTTTAGTTGTTAGAGAATTTTTAGGACGAATAGGACAATTAAGACCTTTAAGACGATAGGACCAGTAAGACAAAATGATACTCGACATCGTAAGGTCTTAAGGTCCTAAAGTCTTATTGGTCTTAAAAACAGAGAGAGTTGTTAGCTTAAGACGAGTAGGACAAGTAAGACGAGTAAGACCAAAAAGACGGTAAGACATGTAGGACTAAAATGATACCCGACTTCGTAAGGACTTAAGGTCCTAAAGTCTTATTGGTCTTATAAATAGAGAGAGCTGCCCCTCGGCACTAGCCCAACCAAAAACAACAACCCCTCGGAATGGTTCCAAGTACACTCCGAGGGGTATTACCCTTTGTGAGAGGTCTGAGATGACCCCATTATCACAAGTAGTTATTATTTCTGCTCGTTAAGAATACGCATTGCAGCATCAAAAATGGTAGTGTCGTCCAAAGTTACAACGCCACCATCGGGGCCCTGCTCGATGTGAATACCTGAGCAAGCCTTAGCCTCAAGGTGCTGGCCACCAAAGTAGTTACGAACAGTCTCAACATCAATACCCAATTCGTCTGCAATGCGCTGCGAGCTACCTGAAGGCAGCTTATCCTTAATGCGGCGCAACTCGTTAAATGTGATAATCATAATTTAGTGCTTATTAAGATTAATATTAATTTCGTTTTACGATACTAAATTACAACAAAATTTCCAATCCGCCAAACTATTCTTAATATTTTTTCAAAAATAGTTGATTTGAAAGCGGAAGAGTTGTTAGTTATTAGTTTTTAGTTGTTAGAGAATTTTAAGACCAGTAAGACCAGTAAGACGATAGGACCAGTAAGACAAAATGATACCCGACCTCGTAATGGTCTTAATGTCCTATGGTCTTATCGTCATAAATAAACCGATAGCTCTCCCTTCTGCTCAAGCACACCAAAAATAACAATCCCTCGGAGAGTACCGAAGTACTGACCGAGGGATCTTGCTTTTCGAAATAGCAGTAGATTAAGCCGCTATCGAAAGATTAGCGTACCTGACGGATAATCTCACCACCGTGCTTGATAGCCTCCTCGTTCTGGGGAAGCATCTTCCAAGCACGCTCGGGCAAAGTCTTCTTCAAACCAGCCATTACATTCTCCATCTTAACAACAGGACGAACCTTGAGGTAAGCACCAAGAATCATGGTGTTGAACAACTTAGCCTGACCAAGGCGTGCGCACTCTGCCGTAGCGTCAATCTGGTAAACGCTGATGTCGGTACGAGTGGGGTGGTTGGTGATACCGTTGGTGTCGTAGATAAGTACGCCACCGGGCTTAACCTGGCTCTCGAACTTGTCCATAGACTGCTGGTTGAGAACAACTACGCAGTCAAACTCGTGAGCGATAGGTGATGAAATAGGCTTATCCGAGAGGATAACGGTAACATTGGCGGTACCGCCACGCATCTCAGGACCGTAAGAAGGCATCCAAGTTACCTCCATATCCTGCATAATGCCAGAGTAAGCCAAAATCTTACCCATAGTGAGGACACCCTGTCCTCCAAAACCTGCAATGATTATTGTCTCTTTCATAATGCTTACTCTTTAGTTGTATCCTTCAAATCACCGGGCTCGTAGAAGGGCAACATGTTCTTCTCAAGCCACTCGTTAGCAGCAACGGGCGAAAGCTTCCAACCGCTGTTACATGTTGCAACGATCTCTACAAGGCTGAAGCCCTTGCCTGCCATAGCATTCTCGAATGCGTGGCGGATAGCCTTCTTTGCCTTACGAACATTTGCGGGAGTGTGAACAGTCTGACGAGTTACATAGCATACGCCATCGAGGTGAGCCAACATCTGAGCAATCTTGTAGGGATAGCCGTTGAGCTTGGGATCACGACCATAAGGAGTGGTAGCGGTCTTCATACCCAAGAGGGTAGTAGGAGCCATCTGACCACCGGTCATACCGTAGATAGCGTTGTTGATGTAGATAGCAACGATGTTCTCGCCACGAGCAGCAGCGTGAATAGTCTCGCCAGTACCAATAGCCGACATATCACCATCACCCTGATAGGTGAAGACCATCTTGTCGGGATTAACACGCTTGATAGCAGTAGCAACTGCGCAAGCACGACCGTGAGCAGCCTGTGCCCAGTCGATATCGATGTAGTTGTATGCAAATACCGAGCAACCCACGGGCGATACGCCGATAGTGTCGTGCTCCAAACCCATCTCCTCGATAACCTCGGCAACGAGCTTGTGCACAGTACCATGGCTACAGCCGGGGCAGTAGTGCATTACATTAGGCAAGATAAGCTTTGACTTGCCAAATACCAAATTCTCCTTTTTGATTTCAACCTCTGCCATAGTCTTATCGATTTATAAGTTTTTCTTTAACTGCATTGAGAACCTCATCGGGTGAGAAGAGCATACCGCCCATACGGCCATAGTGCTCTACGACAGCCTTGCCGTTTACTGCAAGACGAACATCCTCAACCATCTGGCCAGCGTTAAGCTCAGCTGCGAGGAAGCCCTTTACGCCACGCTCTGCAAGCTCCTGAATAGCCTTTGTGGGGAAGGGGTAGAGGGTGATAGGACGCAACAAACCAAGCTTGATGCCCTCGGCGCGTGCCATCTCAACGGTAGCAGAGCAGATACGAGAAGATGAACCGAATGCTACGATTACATACTCTGCATCGTCGCACTGAATAGCCTCGTAGCGTACCTCGTTCTCCTTGATAGCATTGTACTTAGCCTGAAGACGCTGGTTGTTTACCTCCATAACCTCTGACTTAAGCTCAAGTGAGGTGATCACATTGCGCTCACGGTCATCGGTCTTGCCGATAAGAGCCCAGCTCTTGCACTCTGCAGCGATCTCCTCCTTAGTCTTGCGAGGACGCTGGGGTGCCAAAACAACCTTCTCCATCATCTGACCGATAGCACCATCAGCCAAAATCATAGCGGGGTTGCGATACTTGAACGCGAGATCGAAAGCATCAGCTACGAAATCGTGCATCTCCTGAACTGAGTTGGGAGCCAAAACGATAAGGTGGAAGTCGCCGTGTGCACCACCCTTACAAGCCTGGAAGTAGTCAGACTGTGAAGGCTGGATAGTACCAAGACCCGGACCACCACGCTGGCAGTTTACGATAACGCAAGGAAGCTCGGCACCTGCGAGGTAGCTCAAGCCCTCAGACATAAGGCTGACACCGGGCGAAGATGAAGAAGTCATAACGCGCTTACCGGTAGATGCGCCACCATACACCATATTAATAGAAGATACCTCAGACTCTGCCTGAAGAACAACCATACCGGTAGTCTCCCAAGGCTTCTCCTCCATAAGTGTCTCCATAACCTCTGACTGAGGTGTGATGGGGTAGCCGAAATAGCCGTCGCAACCATAGCGAATTGCTGCGTGAGCAATCACCTCGTTGCCTTTCATAAGTTTTACCTCTTTCTCTGCCATAGTTTACTCGAATTTTTGGCGATACACCGTTAGACAACTATCCGGACAGATGATAGCGCAAGAAGCGCAACCAGTACAATTATCCGGCTCAACCATCATTGCGAAGGGATAACCCTTGCCGTTCACTTCGTTCGACAGACCGAGCGTCTTGGTGGGACACGATGCTACACAAACACCACAACCCTTGCAATGCTCAGTATCGACGACAACTGTTCCTTTGATTTTTGCCATACGACAGTAGTTTTATAGATTGTTAATAGTTCGGTTTGTTCGAATACATAGAATTCACCAAACAAAGATACACAAAATTTCCCAAACTAAGCACACTTTTTTGAAATATTTTTTTGGGGACAGAATTTAGTCGGAAATTGTGGCGAAAAACAGTGAGTAGGGAGCTTAAAGAAATTAGAGAAGTTAAGGATATTTGTCTTGGCGCTACTCTTAAGTTCTCTAAATTCCCTAAATTCTCTAACGCTCGCACTATCTGTTATTTACTCTGCTGTTAGCTCGTCGTAGATGCGGTTGTAGACCTTGCGAAGAGCCTCCGGCTGGGCGATAAGCTGGCGTAGCTCCTCCAGTCGGCGAGAGTTCTCCGAGGGCGTTATCCATAGGCGCAGGTAGCCACCGTAGTCGTACTTCTCGTGAAGATGCTCCCTTAGGCGGTCGTAGCCCTCTTCGCGGTCGAGTGTGGGGTGGTTGGCAAGGGTGAATTGTATGGTGCGGCGAATGATTGATTCGGGCATAATAAGCCTGTCGGCCTCCGCCACGATAGCGCCATAGATGGTGCGTGGTGCATTTTTTGACGATGCTCGGTGGTCTTCGCAGGCATCTGCCATCGTTGCAATCTGCTCCTCGCTAAACCATTCTCGGAGGCGCTCATCGGCAAGCACTATGCGCTTAGAGTCGTGGTGGTGGTTCTCTCTGCCGTAGGCCAATCCCGTGTCGTGATAGGCGGCTATGGCATAGACCATATTGGGGTCTGCATCGTGGCTCTCGGCAAGCTCCAAGCTACGCCTGATAACCATCTCGGCGTGGTCGCGACGATGTGCGCCATCGAAACTATCGTAGCGCGGTATAATCTCCTCCTCGATATATTGTTTTAGTGTGGGCTCTATCATCCTGCATAGACCTCGATTAAATCCTCTCGTCTAAGATACTTCTCGGCCAAGGCCTTAATCTCCTCGGCACTAATGGCGAAGATGCGGGCAACGCTCTCCTCGGTGGCGCTGTTGTCCATGCCACACATAATATTCTCTATCGTTACATCGGCAATGCCAAATGGGCCATCAAGGATGCGTAGTATCTCGCCAATCATCACATTCTTAACCATTTGCAACTCGCCCTCGTCGACTAACTCGTTTCTGAGGCGCTCAATCTCGAAGTATATCTCACGAAGGGCATCTTCTCTATGCTCCTTCGCTACCTGTGTTGCGATGGCTAAATACCCCTCCTTGTCGAAGTTTACCATAGCGGCCATAACACCGTATGTGTAGCCGTGCTCTTCGCGCAGATTCTGCATCAGGCGTGAGCCAAAGTAGCCACCCAAGATGGCGGCCACAACCTGCATACCGACAAAGTCGGGGTGGGTGCGCGGAAAGAGCAGACGACCGAGGCGTATAGATGTCTGCAACGCCCCCTCTACGCTGCGCGACAGCTGGTGCGTAGTCTCAGGTGTGGGCATCGTTAACGAGGGCTTTTCGCCAGAGGGCAGTGCCTCGACAAGTGCGCTAATCTGGCCAAGCACCTCTTCATCGATATTTCCGCTACACGCCACAAAGCAGTTTTCGGCAGTATATAGCGTGCGGTAGGTATGTCGTAGGTCGTCTGTCGTAAGCTCATCGTAGAGCGCCTCGTCGGAGGATTTGCCGTAGGGGTGCTCCTTGCCAAATAGCGCCTCGGAGAAGAGCTCGCGCGACTGCATATCGACCTTCTTGCGCTCAATCCTGAGGCTCTGCTTGCGTTTTGAGCAGTAAATCTTAAATTCGTGCTCAGGGAATGCGGGATGCAGGATAATCTCGCGTGCAACGGCAATCGTAGGCTCGAAGAACTTCTTAAGCGAGCAGAACGAGATATAGGCGTAGTCGCGGTCGATATTGACATCGAAGTATGAGCCGTAGAAGTCCAGCTCCTCGGCAATCTGCTGTGCTGTGAGGTGGGTGCTGCCCTCGCCAAGCATATTGGCGGTGGCAGAGGCGGCAAAGCTCTTGTGTTGCATCGAGCTTCCTGCGCGGAATACGAGCGTGAAACGCACAACCTCAAACTCGTTGGCATCGAGGCGATAGACCTTTACACCATTGGCCGTAGTGCGCACCTCGGCACGAGGCATCGTTACGCTATCTGGGATTATAATATCGGGTTGCTCTCTCATTTGGCACGGTAGATTAGTGTCGATGAATTATTCGGGGTGAAGCATCGCTCGGCAAAGGCCTTGACCTCATCGCGTGTGAGCGAGCGGTATATCTCGGCCTCACGGTTTACAAGGTCGGTGTCGCCTGTCATAGCGTAGAAGCAGAGGTTGAGGGCCTTGTTCATAATGTTTATTTCGCCCATCAGCATATTTGCCTCGAACTTGTTTTTCACCTTCTCCATTTCGTAATCGGTGATATTGCCCTCCTTAAGGTCGTTGAGCTCACCCCATAGCTTGGCCTCGGCCTCAGCCTCCGATGTCGAGGGCATAAGACGCCCCTTGATGATGAATAGACCCTTGTCGAGACTACCTGTTATATAGGCATTTACGCTTGAGAAGAGGCCTTGCTCCTTGACTAATCGGTTTACCAAGCGCGATGACTCGCCACCGGCCAAAAGGTCGGAGCTGAGGTCGCCCAAGAAGAAGTCGCGCGATAGGCGGTCGCCCATATGAAAGGCAATCGTAATATCCGTTGCCGGCACTTCGCGCTCCACCTCCAAACGGCGAGGCTCACGCTGCACGGGCTCCTCGGCGATGGCGGGGATAGCGAGGTTGTTGTCCTCAATGTCGCCAAAATACTCCTCTGCCATATCCAACATCAGCTCCTCGTCGAGGTCTGCCGAGATGGCGAGAATGGCGCGTGAGGGGCGGTAGTGAAGTCGGTAGAAGGCACGCACATCCTCGGTCGTGGCGCTCGCTATATGGTCGGGCGTAAGGCCTATTGTCGACCAGCGATAGGGGTGTGTGGTGTATGCCAAGCCTCGCAACAGGGGTTGTTCATCTCCATAGGGCTGGTTGAGGTAGCGCTGCTTAAACTCCTCAATTACCACCTGCTTCTCTGTGGCGCAGGCCTCCTCCGAGATGTTGAGATTTGCCATACGGTCGCTCTCAAGCCATAGGGCAGTCGAGAGGTTCTCTTTTGGAAGGGTTATGTAGAAGTTGGTGTAGTCGTTGTTGGTAAAGGCGTTGTTCTCGCCACAAGCCATCTGCACGGGCACATCGAACTCAGGCACATTGTGTGTGCCACGAAACATCAGATGCTCGAAGAGGTGAGCAAAGCCCGTTCTATCCTCCGACTCGTTGCGTGCACCCACCTTGTAGAGTAGGTTTACAGCGGCAAGTTTCGAGGCGTGGTCGCGATTAACCAGTACGGTCAATCCGTTTTTCAGTATGCGTTGTTTATAGTGTATCATAATCTGTAACAAATATACGAAAAAAAGAGCAAAAAGCAAAATAGTTGTTAGCTATTAGTTTTTAGTTGTTAGAGATTTTTTAAGACCATAAGAGTATTAAGACCTTAGGATTTTTCCTATCATCTTATCGTCTTAATGGTCTTGTCGTCTTAATCCAGCTCCTTACTCCTCCTATATAAATATAAGTATACACCCGTGTGCGAAAAATATTTTGAAAAAAGTTCGCAAAAAATTTGCAAAATCACCACTTTTTGTTCTATCTTTGTGATATCAAAATGATATTAAAATAAACGGTTAAATCTAAGTCTAACAAAATAACTTTTACCACTATGAAAAACTACACTTATTCAGGTTGGAAGCTCAATGGCTTTATTGCCCTTTTGGTCAATCTTTTGATGGTTGCCGCAATGGTCTACTCGATTGTTGTATTGGCAACGGCCGAGGCACCTGTTGTCTGGGCGATTGTTGCACTTGTTGTATTGGCAATTGCATCGTTCCTTATGCTCTTCGGCTACATTATGCTTGAGCCTAACGAGTCGCGCGTATTCCTCTTCTTCGGTAACTATCGCGGTACCTTCTACGAGAACGGCTTTTGGTGGGTAAACCCCTTTATGACCGCAAAGAAGCTCTCGATGCGTGCCCGTAACCTCAATGTAGACCCTATCAAGGTTAATGACAAGGCGGGTAACCCCATTCTTATCGGCTTGGTTGTGGTGTGGAAGATTAAGAACGATGGTGCGTACAACGCCGTTTTCGAGATTGATGCTCCTGAGGTTGTTGGCGCTACATCTAACACCCGTATGAATGTCTTGGAGAACTTCGTAGCTGTGCAGAGCGACTCGGCATTGCGTCAGGTAGCGGGTATGTATGCCTACGATGAGAATACTAAGGGCGAAACGGAGGAGGTAACACTCCGTTCGGGTGGCGATGAGATTAACGATAAGCTCACCGATGAGCTTAACGACCGCCTCTCGATTGCAGGTATCGAGGTTATCGAGGCTCGTCTCAACTACCTGGCTTATGCTCCTGAGATTGCTGCCGCTATGTTGCGCCGTCAGCAGGCCGATGCTATCATCTCGGCACGCGAGAAGATTGTTGAGGGTGCTGTTTCGATGGTTAAGATTGCCCTTGAGCGCCTCTCTGCTGAGGAGGTTGTAGACCTTGACGAGGAGCGTAAGGCAGCTATGGTGAGCAACTTGCTCGTTGTGCTATGTGCCGATGAGGCTGCTCAGCCTGTGGTGAACACCGGTACTCTCCACAACTAACCGTAACTCTCTATTCCCCCAAGTTATGGCTACGAAGGAGTCAAATACACGCAGTTTTATACTTCGCATTGATGGCGAGACGATGGAGGCACTCGAAAAGTGGGCTGCCGATGAGTTTCGCTCCACCAATGGTCAGCTGCAATGGATTATTGCCGAGGCCTTGCGTCGTAGTGGGCGCAAGCCTCGTGCAAAACGAAAAGTAAAGGAGGAGGAGAAGAATGAAGAATAGATTTAGCATCTGGAAATTCAACTATCGAGATATTGAGCGCAAGTCGAATCGTAGATTTGGCAAGAAGGAAGACGATTGGAAGATGGGTATTGGCAACTGGGCTGTTTTGATAGTTCTGTTTGTGCTTATCGAACTTAAACCTATCCCTGATAGTGTGCCTTATGCCGAGTGGATAAGTCTGCTTATTGCCCTCTTTGTCCTCTTTGTGGTGCTCTTCCTAAGGTTCCGTCGCCAAGCGCCTCGCACCTGTTGGCGCAACGCCACTTGGGCACTTGCGATGTGGGCTTCGGTGATTACAGTTGCCCCTCTCCTGCTCTATTGGTTTAAGGAGTTTCCGTTGGATTTGACCCAGCAGATTATTGCTGCATCCTCTGTTTTGTGGCTCGCTGCCCTCGGTTGCTACCTGCGCCTGCGCTATATCCGTCGCCGCTCACAAGAGATTGTCTTGCGCCTTCGCTTGGAGCGTAAACGCCGTAAGGCACAATATCTTTAATTATGACAACCAAAATCATTGTATTGGTGCTCTGCACTCTGTTGCTCTTGGCTCTTGCGGTGCTTACCCTCGTGGGTAAGTTGGATAGGTTGTACACGATGTTCTATCCTGCCGATAGCCTTGCACCCGATAGATTGGATAGGCGCGTTAAGCGTTGGCGAATACTATTTGCTGCGGACATAATCCTTGCCGAGGTGCTACTCTTCGTCTTTATCCTAATCGGCACATTAGACTATTATGAGTGGGCACTCGTAGTGGTGGCGTTGCTCTATTTCGCTTTGGAGGAGTTGTGGGTTCGTAGAGCATAGCCCCGTTGGATTAACCTTAAAACCTTGTTTATATGAACATTTGGCTAATAATTAGCGGTGTTGCATCGTTGGTGGTTGTGCTGATGTGTGTGGCGATTCTGCTTGGTCGTGGCGATTGGCTTGTTTACGAACTACGAAGCGACGACCGCGATAAGTTCAACCTTGCGCGACTGCGTGTGGTAATAGCAGTAGAGTATTTGTTGATGGTGCTCTTTTTGTGGGTATCACACATCTTCGACTTTAAGGATAGTATATCTTTTATCGGCATTCTGCTTATCGCCGTGCTTATTGGCTTTATCAAAGGCGCTTGGGCGACAAAGTAGACTAAAACCTTTATCACTATGAGACGAATAATATTGATAATCGCAGCCCTTGTTGTTGCGCCTACGCTCTATGGACAGAATATTCCGGAGTATCGCAACGATGTAGTTGAGTTATCGGCTGAGTATAAGCAGGGTAACGCCTTTCAGCAAGACCTGCTCCTATATGCCGATATGCTCTCTTCGACACACCCCTATTATGCCGATGCCAAGCACCGCAAAGGTCTTGAGCGCCGAGTGCGTAAGGTCTATAAGGAGTGTGGCAAGATAGAAGATGTTGCGGCCTTTAAGCTCACTCTTGCCCGCTTGGCAGCATCGCTTGGCGATGGCCATACCGCAATATCTTATTGGAGCAACTTAGAGCGTATTTTCCCCGTAAGACTCTCCCTCGACATCAATCAACCCGCCATCGTGGATGTTACATCCGAGGAGCATCGTGCGTTGCTCGGCAAGGAGGTAAAGGCGGTTAATGGTCGCCCACTAACTAAGATACTTCGCCGTGCGCGAGAGATAGTGAGTGCCGACAACGATGTAAACTTCCTAAACTTGGTAAAGGAGTATCTGATGTTTGCCGAGTTTTGGTCGTTCCTCGATATGAGCGATGAGCGCTTAACGCTTACCTTTGCTGATGGCAGCAGTGCCGAGGTTGAGGCAATCAATAAGCGCGAACTTCGTATAGCACAGCTGCAACGCAATACGCAAGAGCGAGTTACGGCGATGCGTAACACCCTCTTTGACTACACAATCTTCGACGAGGAGGGCATCTGCTATCTGCAGTTCAACCAGTTTGCCGATAGGGTTACGCTGCCTCAATATACGCAGTTGGCACGCTTCGATGAGTTTGTTGCTAAGATGATGGCGGAGATAGAGGCTAAGGGTGTCGAGACCCTCGTTGTCGATCTTCAGTATAACGGTGGTGGCAACAGCAACCTTGGCGATGTGCTGTTGTCGTGGCTCAAACCACACGCCGAAACCGAGCGCTATGGTGTCGATGTTCGTATCTCGAAGCTACTCCTTGAGCGCTATCCCTACTATCGCGACTTTACCTATAATGGCGAAGAGCTGAAGTTGGGCGAGGTCTACGATATGTGGCAGTTCGACCACAACAGAGGGCAGGCGATTGACTATAACGCACCCCAAGACTCCTCGCAACATATCCTTAACTTCGATGCCGAGCGTATCTTTCGTGGAGATGTCATCTTCGTTGAGGGCAAAGAGTCATTTAGTAGCGCCACCTTGCTCCTTACCAAGGCGCGTGATTGTGGGGTAGGCATCATCGTTGGTGAGCCTTCGGGAGGTAGACCCAGCCACTATGGCGACCTTCTCTACTGCACACTTCCCAACACCAATACTATCGCCACCGTAAGCCACAAGCGCTTTGTACGCCCCAATCGTGAGGCTAAGGAGAGCGACTATATTGTGCCAGATGTCTTTATTGAACTTGACGATTCTGACCGCGACCTGCTTTGGGAGTGGATATTGAAAAATTGATAGCTATGAACGAGACTGTTTTACTGATAATTATGGCGGTGGTCTTCGCCCTGTTGGGTGTTATGACCCTGCTTGGCAAGGCGGACTTTACGATGAAGCGCCGATTTCGTGATTCGGCGAAGTTTAACCTTCTTCGCCTGCGTGTTATTCACGCCTTAGCATTTCTCCTTGTCTCGCTGATAACCATACTTATCCTCTGTGGTGTCAATGAGTTTGTTACGGTATGTGTCATCCTCCCCGCAGTGGTTGTATTGGCTATCCTGCAATACACCTGGGCGAAGAAATAGTTGAGAGTTGGTAGTTGTTAGAGTGCAGGCGTTCCGCCTGCGGGCTAAAGCCCCAAGGGGCAAAAGGGGTCTAAGGGGCAATAAGGGTGGTAAGGTTAGCGAGAGTTGGAGCAGTCTTCCCCACCTTGAGGTTAGCACCTACGATGCATCTCCTCTTGTGCCACTTGTATCCCTTGTGCCCCTCAGCGTTAGCTGGCGCTCCAACGGAGCGCAACTCTAACAACTAACAACTCTTACCTCTCTCCTCTCTCTTCCTCGCTCCACTCCTTGTATGGGTGGCGACGGAGGTGGGAGTTGTAGTAGCGTTTCTGGCCTGTAACCTCCTCGCCAAGCCACGCTGGGCGGGCAAACTCCTCGTCGGCAGATTGCAGCTCTACCTCGGCGATGGTAAGACCCTCGTTGTCGCCCTCAAACTCATCGACCTCGAAGGTGTGTCCCTCATACTCAACAAGGTAGCGGCGCTTCTCGATTAGCGCACCCTCGGCAAGTTGCAGTAGCTCCAGCGCCTCCTTTAGCTCAATGGGCCTCTCCCACTCATAGCGCGACAGACCGCCATCGGGCGATGCCCCCTTTATCGTGAGCCAAGCACCCTTATCCGCAATGCGCACACGCACCGTGAGGCGACCCGAGGCGAGGTAGCCCTGCACCAAGTGCATAGAGTTGTGGGCGAGCTCTTTATACTCGCCCACAACCTTAAATTTGCGCTCTATTTCCTGAGCCATTGCCGTTAATTTTCGGGTGCAAACATAGGATCCCACGAGGGAAGCATAATAGGCTTCTCGTCAAGAAGTTTGAGTGTCTCGGCGGGGATATACTTCTTATCGACAACCACGCGGAACATATACTCCTCAAACCACTCATCGGTCATAATAAGGTTGCCCTTCCAGCCTGCTGCGGGGCCCCAGCTGTTCTCCACCATCCACTTCTTGGCGTTACCCTCGCTGTCGAGGTCTACGGCGATAAGTGTCATAGCGTGTGATGAGCCACTTGCAAAGGTGCGAACACGCTCCTCCTTATTCATCGGAAACTCCACGCCCATCAACGACTCATAGTCGAAGTTGTTGATGTCGAGTGTGCCCTTCTTCGAGAGCAGGAACTTGCCTACATCGCACGAGAAGTACATAGCGGTGTTATCCTTGATAGATGCTATAGCCAGCGCCTTAACCTCGTCAATGGGGAGGTTGAGGTATACCCAGTTGTCGCCATCATAGACATGGCGGTCGTACTCAATCTCATATACCTTGTGATACTCGCGCGAGGGGTCGTTCATAACCATCACGAAATCCTTCTCAAGGTCGATATCACCGAAGAACTCAGCATAGAACGACTTGGGGGTGTAGTGCTTGGTCTCCACGGGGTTACCCTCCTTATCCTTGCGTGTCCAGTCAAACTCGGTGGGAGGCACGCCATAGGCACGAACAAGCATCGAGTAGATCTCGCCCAGCATCTCCTCCTTGAGTGCTATGGGAGCACGGCGGTCGCGCTGGTTGCGGAGCTTGAGACCAAACTCGCGGAGCTTGAGTTTTAAGAGGTTGCCCACCTGTGCGGTGTTGTTCGACTGGTAGTTCTCGGGCATAACCTCCGAGGGTACAACGCCATACTTCATCACGAGGTTCGACACGCCAGTAAACTGACCGCCATCGTTCAACGGATTCTTAAACAACCACTCCACCTGACGATCCTCCATAGGCAGGTGCTTGGTGTCGATAACGGCCTGAAGGAAGAGGTTCGACTTCTCCAGCTGGTCGTAGAAGAAGAGGTAGTTCTGCGAGAACTCCATCTCCTGAAGGTCGAGGTCGTCAATCATCTTGGCACGCAAGACATTAAGACCTGTAAAGAGCCAGCAACGACCCGACTGCTGCTGGTCGGTGATGCCCTTGGTCTTGACGCGGTGCGAGAAGTGTGTGTCAATCATCGCGAGGTTATCGGCATTTGTCGCCAACTCTGCAATGGGGTTGAGTGCCAGAGCGTTGCGTGCAGCCTTCTCGGCCTCCGAAGTCTGGTGATTTTGGCGGATATTCTTAAGCATAGCCTCCGAGATGCCACCATCTGCCTGCTGTGCGCTTGCGCTAAGTGCTGTAACGAGTGCCACAGCCAAAACAACTAATCTTTTCATAGGTTTCTATCTGTTTTAATTATAATAATTTGTCGGCATAGAAGTATAGAATCGCCCAGACGATAAATCTGCCACCCTTGCCCACCAACATCCAGATGGCCGAGGGTATAAACTTAGCCTTGTAGAAGCCTAAGACGATGGCAAAGACATCGCCCACAAAGGGTACCCAGGTGAGCAGGGCAAGGCCTGCGCCCCACCGTTGTACACGCTCCTTATGCTTGGCGATGGTCTCAGGCTTAACCCTAAACCAGCGCTCTATCCACTCGGTCTTGCCGAGCCAGCCAATCCAATACGATGTCAGGCCACCAATCCAGTTGCCAAGCGTAGCTATTGCCACAGTTGCCACAGGCTCACCTCCCGCCACAAGCATACCCACAAGCAACACATCGGAGCTAAAGGGAAAGACCGTTGCAGCAAGGAACGAGCCGAGGAAGAGGCCTAAATATCCATATTCGAGTAACGATTCCATCTCCGCAAAGATACAAAAAAGAAATTAGCTTTCATCACTTGAAAGGATAATTATTGCGAAAAGATGACTGCTAAAGATGCGTCATTATGACGCCAAGGATAGCAAAATTATTCATACTAAGGAGTGTAGATGTGTGAAATGATATTTTTTTGAAAAAAAATAGCTGTGGCGTGTACTATTTGCGGAAAAAAGTGTACTTTTGTTGTTGATTACTATCAAAGGTAATTTAAGGCTACGGATATTTAACCTAAAACAATTAATATTTAACTTTATCAAATGAAGCGTATTTTGGTTTTGGGTGCCGGCGGTCAGATCGGATCTGAGTTGGTACCATATCTTCGCTCAATCTACGGTGCAGATAATGTCTTGGCAACCGATGTTAAGCACAATGCAGTATTGGCTGAGGCGGGTCCTTTCGAGGCTCTCGATGCTCTTGATGCTAAGGCTTATGCCGAGCTTGTCAACAAGTACAAGATTGACTCTATCTTCAACCTTGTAGCACTCCTCTCGGCAACTGGTGAGAAGAACCCCCAGTTGGCTATGCGTATCAATATGGGCGCTTTGGAGAACTCGTTGGAGATCGCTCGCGAGAAGAACTGTGCGGTATTTACCCCCAGCTCTATCGGTGCTTTCGGTGGCGACTTCCCCCGCGATAAGACCCCTCAGGATACCGTGATGCAGCCCAACACCATCTATGGCGTATGCAAGGTAACTGGCGAGCTCCTATCTAACTACTACCACTCGCGCTTCGGCGTTGATACTCGCTCGGTGCGCTTCCCTGGTATCATCTCGAATGTAACGCTCCCCGGTGGCGGTACAACTGACTATGCAGTAGAGATTTACTACGAGGCTGTTAAGGGTAATAAGTTTGTCTGCAACATCGCTCCCGATGTATATATGGATATGATGTATATGCCCGATGCGTTGCGTGCTACCGTTGAGCTTATGGAGGCTGATCCTGCGAAGCTTAAGCACCGCAACTCGTTCAACATCGCTGCTATGAGCTTCACTCCTGAGATTATCCGCGAGGTTGTTGAGCGCCATGTGCCCGGCTTCCAGATGGAGTACAATGTAGACCCCGTTAAGGATGTTATCTCTCGTAGCTGGCCCAACTCATTGGACGACACCTGCGCTCGTGAGGAGTGGGGTTGGAAGCCTCAGTGGGATTTGGAGTCGATGACTAAGGATATGTTGGAGAAGGTGGCTGCAAAGCTCAAGTAATTTCTTGTGATAAGGGGTCTACTTCGGCCTCTCAGTCAGAAGCCCGAATGGGAAATACGCAAAGTATGTCCCATCCGGGCTTCTTCGTGTCGAGACCAAATTAGACCCCTTCTGACAAGAAATTTGGGCCGTGCTGACTGGATGCAAGTTTATAAGGGAGTTTAGGGAGTTTAATGAGTGTAGGGAGCTTAGGGATAAATGTCGGTAGCGCTCTTCACTAACTTCCCTAACTTCCCTAATTTCACTAAACTCTCTTTATTAATGCGCCCATTTTACCCCTCCGCCCCCTTTTGCCCCTTGGGCTTTAGCCCGCAGGCGAAGCGCCTGCTTTAGTTTTTTAAGACCATTAAGACCTTAAGACCGTAAGACCATTACGAGGTCGGGTATCATTTAGTCCTACATGTCGTATTGGTCTTACTGGTCCTAAAAAAATCTAACAACTAATAACTAAAAACTAAAAACTAACACTCATTGTGTGCAATAATCTTCTATGAAGATTCGTTCTTTACGAAGAATTGTATTATCTTTGCAAGATGATTATGCGTAAACTACTATACATACTCCCCTTAGTGGCAACCTTGATGACTTCGTGTATCGAGGGTGTGGACTTTTCGCGCCATGACGAGGAGAACACAATAGCAACTGTCGATGGCGTATCCTTAATGCGCGATGAGTTGCAGCGGGCCTTGCCACAAGGCTTGGAGGGCGATGATAGCGTTACCTTTGCCCGTATGTATGTCGATAACTGGGTACTCAAGCAGCTCAAGATGAAGCGTGCCGAGCAGGTGCTATCCTCTTCGTCGGAGGATATCGAGCGCCTTGTTGAGGGCTACCGCCAGTCGCTTATTATGCGTAGCCTCGACCAATACTATATCGACAACGCCATAGATTTCGAGATTACCGACCAGCAGATTATCTCATATTTTCGCTCGCATAGCGCACTCTTCAAGCTCGACCATCACAAGGTGCGCGGCTTTGTCGTTAAGGTGCCACGCTCGTTCCGCAATACCACGAACCTGCAATCGGCATTGAAGCGTGCAGCGGATAGTGGCTCGGCCGAGGAGCTTCAGGCTTTGGTCGAGAAGCACTCGTTGTCGTTGGTCGATATGTCGGGTGCGTGGGTGTCGTACTCCGACTTTTTGAGCAACCTGCCCACAGAGCGTACACGCGACTATAGCGCACTTTTGCAGAAGAGTGGCCCTCAGCAGATGTCGGCTGATGACTCTATCTTCCACTTTGTGATTATCGCTGTGGCACGCAAGGGTGAGACAGCCCCTCTGGAGTGTGTCGAGGACGATATTCGTCGTAGGCTCTATGCTGAGCGCCGTGCCGAGATTGTTACGGCCTACGAGGCGGAGCTTAGGCGCGAGGCCTTCGCTTCGGGGCGTATCGATATTGCGGATACCGCAGCAATGCGCTCGATGAGCTATGTGCCAGAGGTGGAGGCTACGGCCGAAGAGGAGATTGTGGTAGAGGAGATTTTGGAGGAGGATATCCCTATGGAGAGTGCCGATAGCACAGCAACAAATTAGAAAAAATGAAAATTTTAGATATGCGTAAGATTATCACATTGGTGGTTGTTGCCGCCACACTTCTCAGCTCGGCCATCGGTGCTCAGGCACAGCAGCGCCGACAGGTTATGCTCGACAAGGTTGTTGCCGTTGTTGGCGGCTCGTCGATTCTTCATTCCGAGGTTCAGGAGTATGCCGAGGTTCTCGTTATGCAGCGCCGACAGATGGGTTATACCTCTGACCGAGACCCTATGAACGAGGCGTTGGAGGGTTTGTTGGAGCAGAAGTTGCTCTACAATCAGGCCCTTATCGACTCTGTTGAGGTCAATACCTCGGATGTGAGCGCTATGATTGAGAACTATATGCAGCAGCTTATCGCGGAGGCTGGAGGCATCGCCGAGTTGGAGGCCAAGGAGCATATGCCCGTCTTCAGCTATCGTGAGATGCTACGCCAGCGCTACGAGGAGCAGAACTATGCTCAGGCTATGCGTAATCAGGTTGTCGGCGGTATCACGGTTGTCCCTGGCGAGGTTGAGCGCTTCTACAACAGCATCGACAAGGATAGCCTGCCGATGATTGGTGAGCAGTATGTGTATGCCCATATCACCAAGTTCCCATCGTCGCTAAAGGAGGCTCAGCAGCGTACCAAGGAGCGATTGCTCGATATGCGTGAGCGCGTTATTACGGGTAAGACGAAGTTCTCGGTGTTGGCGCGTATGTACTCTGTCGATGGCTCGGCAATTCGTGGTGGCGAGATGGAGCCTTCGCCCTCGTCGATGTATGTTCGACCCTTTGCCGAGGCCTTGGAGAAGCTCAAGCCCGGTCAGGTGTCGGAGATTGTTGAGACAGAGTTTGGTTTCCACATCATCGAGCTTATCGACAAGAAGGGTGAGTTGTATCACTGTCGCCACATTGTCTTGCGCCCCACCTTCACGCGCGAGGAGCTTATGGAGCCTGCCCACAAGTTGGACAGCATAGCTCGCCTTATCCGTCTTGACTCGCTCTCGTTTGAGGATGCGGCACTTCGATTCTCTGACGACGCCTCATCGAAGCACAATGGCGGTATTGTCTCTAACCACGATGTCTTGGAGCGTATGGGTGTCTACGATGGAGCACGCAAGACCGCTACACGCTTCCTCAAAGAGGATTTTGGTGCTCAGGGTGGCAAATCTTTGGAGGACTATGCAGCCCTTATGCGCCTAAAGGTTGGCGAGGTGTCGGACTCGTTCCAGAGTGCCGATTTGAAGGGCAACCAGATGAGTAAGATTGTCAAGCTTGTGGAGATTATCCCTGCCCACACAGCATCGTTGGAGGAGGACTATATACGCTTGGAGGAGATGGCATTGATGCATAAGCAGGAGCGCATCTTCAAGGAGTGGCTCGATAAGAAGATTCAGGCGATGTATATCTATATCGACCCCGACTACCGCGATGGCGAGTTTGTAAATAAGAACTGGATAAAGTAGGCCTATGCAGCGCAAGAGAGTCCTTTCGATAGTCGTTCTAAGCCTCGTTCTCGGAGCCTTTCTCTATGCGGCAAGTGGCCGTATGGTGAGGGGCTATCTGCCTTTGGGCGAGGTTGTTGCCCCTGCATTGCAGTCGGCGCCTGCTGCTCAGCCCAAGAAGAGCTCTGGCGAAAGGCATCTTGTCGATATGGTTGCCGATGATAGCTACCTTATCGATAAGGGCGACTCGACTATCTTTATCCTTGTTGGCAACTTTGCAGCCCACCACAATGGCGCTGTCATACTCGCCGATAGTGCTGTGCGTTACTCAAATCAGAGCTTTGAGTGCTTCGGCAATGTGTTGATTAACCAAAATACCACCTATGTCTATGGCGATAGGGCGGAGTACAACCGTGATGCCAGCCGTGCTACGGTCTTCTCGGAGCTTATCAAGGTCGTAGATGGCGATGCTGTGATGTATACCTATCACTGCACCTTCGATACCGCTGCCGAGGTGGGTGAGTTTCATGGCGGTTGCTATGTAGATAAGGGTGAGAGCCACATGGAGTCAGAGCGTGGCTATTACAACACCTCGACACACGAGCTTATCGCTGTTGATCGTGTTGAGATGCGCGATGAGACCTATCAGATGACTGGCGACTCGGTAATTTTCAACACCCAGACCGAGGATGCCCGCTACTTCTCGAATACCAATATCTGGAATGATAAAGATGAGTATCTCTTTGCCAATGAGGGTACATATACCAAGGCTGAAGATTTACATCATCTAACACGCGATGCCTATCTTCTCTCGCCCGAGAGGGAGTTGTGGGCCGATAGCATCAAGTATTATCGCACCGACAACCATATCATCGGTCGTGGCAACTTGCAGGTTGATGACACCACGCAGAAGATTCTCGGCTTTGCCGACTATGGTGAGTGGTGGGACGACCCAGGCAACGCCTTCTTCACACGCCGCCCCTCGATGATCAACTACGACCCTTCGGAGCCCGATTCGTTGTTCCTCTCGGCAGATACCCTTTGGATGTATACTATCTCGGCTGCACCCAAGCCTGAGCCTCAGGATAGCACCGCGCAGGGTGGCGTAGAGGAGATGGTTGCAGAGCTTGAGAGTGCCTCAAAGCCCGATAGCCTCTCTAATGAGCAGCCTATGCCCGATGTAGATGCCGAGATGCAGAGTGAAGAGCCTCAGGAGAGTATGTTTGATGCTGTGCGCGATGATAATAAGAGAGATAAGGAGTGCAAGGAGGGTAGCGAAACCGAGGAGCGCAAGGAGAGCAAGTCGGGTGGCGAGCGTAAGGCGGATGCCGAACATAATCAGCGCCGTTCCAATCGTGAGGTGGATAATGCCAAGCGTTTGGAGGGTATGCCGGAGCGCTCAGATAAGCAGGAGGCAAGTGCCGAGGAGTCATCATCGGTCGTTGATAGCCTTTCGGAGGTTGAGCCTATGGCCGATAGCGTGAAGGTGGCGGATAGTGTGGTTGTTGTCGATAGCTTATCCCTTGATAGTCTTGCTGTTGATAGCCTTCAGAGCGACTCGGTGTTTGTCCCCACAGCCAAGCAGTTGCGCTATCGTGCCAAGTTGGAGAAGCGCCGTATCAAGGACTCTATACGCACTGCTGAGCGCATTGTGCGCGACTCTTTGGACTCGATAGTTAGGCGCGAGCAGGACTCGGTACAGCATATCAAGGACTCTATTCTCCAAATCAAGATTGACTCTATCGTGGCTAAGCGTATCGCCAAGTCATCGAAGTTGGCCGACGAGGAGAAGGAGCGTATGGAGCGTATTAAGCAACGCGCCGAGCAGCGTCGTCGCCATAAGATTGACAAGGCTATGGAGCGTGCCAAGCGTCGTGGCAAGGAGTATACGGGCGAGACATACACCATCGACTCACTTGCCGACAGCCTCGCCAATGCCCCTGTGGACTCACTGCCTCAGCGCGATACCCTCGGTATGCAGCGAGATACGCTTGCCGACACGACAGCCATAGACTCTATGGCGATGGACTCTCTTCGCCGTGAGCCCGTTATCCCGCCTGATAGTGTCTATAAACTTATCAAGGCCTACCGTAATGTGCGTATGTATCGCTCCGACTCGCAGATGCGTGCCGACTCGATGACAATACTCAATACCGACTCGGTAATCCGCCTATATCACAACCCCATTTTGTGGAACGAGGGCAATCAGATTACCTGCGACTCGATGCATATCTACACCGAGAACCAGATGTTGAAGCGTGGCCACTTTATGGGTGATCCGATTATGGGTATCGAGATTGATACGATGTACTACAATCAGGTGAAGGGCAAGGATATGAAGGCCTACTTTGCCAATGGCGAGGTATATCGCAACGATGTCGATGGCAATGCCCAGACCATCTACTATATGCAGGAGGAGGATGCCCCCGATGTTACGGGTATGATGTATATCGAGTCATCGGCAATATCGTTCTATTTGGTTGATGGCGAGATGGATAAGATTGCCTACAAGCAAAATCCCGAATATGTGCTCTATCCTGTGCAGATGATACCAGAGGATCAGGAGCTACGCTTGCCCGATTTCGACTGGTACGATGAGCTACGACCTACGCGCGACTCGGTGCATCAGCGCGTTATCGAGTCTTCGCGCCGTGAGAGCCGTTCGGTGCAGCGTAAGCCACTCTTCCCCATCACCGACCGTATCGACTACGACCGTCGCCGTTTGGTGGAGAATAGAGTGTGGATTGACCGCCTTGATGAGCTGACGCCTGAGATTGTGGAGTGGCGTAACTCGCGACCCTCGTATCAAAACAAGAAGTAGTGAAGATGAATAGCGTTTTAAGATACTCACTCTTGGCCTTGGCGGTGATGCTTTGCACCCTCTCGGCAAGTGCCACTAAGCCCGATGGCCGAGAGCCTCATCGTGGCAGATTGATTCCCTATCCCTCGGCTGAGTTGGCTAAGGAGCGCACGCTGGAGTGCCAACGCTTTATGCAGCCTGTAGAGCTGGTAAGCACGGCAGATGATGTCTACTTAGGTGAGTTTACCTTCCCTTTTTCGTGGTTAGAGCGTCAGGTTGTGGTGCGTGTTGAGGGTGTTGGCTCTCCCTACGAGCTCTTCGTTAATGGCAAGCGTGCCGGTGGTGCAACCAATGGACACGCCGCCACGGAGTTTAATATCACAAAGCTCTCGCGCGAGGATAAGAATAGGGTAGAGTTGCGCCTTGCAGATGGCAGAGATGTAGCGGCTATAGAGTGCTTCGAGAAGGCAGTGTGCCCTACACTATATGTTATATCGCAGCCGCGCGTGCGCGTGCGCGATATCTTCTATCGCACAAATATCGCCAATGGTGGTATTGTAAATGTCGATTTTGGTGTTGTGATGCAGAATCTTACACTTGGCGCAAAGTCTTCGCGCTTGGAGTATGAGCTATACCTCAACGACACCGCTCGCCTTTCGGGTGGTAGGCTCGATGTCGAACTCGGTATGTATGGTGTCGATACTATGCGTTTTGGTGCTCCTGCGCCCGACTCGGTGCTGTGGAGTGCGCAGTCGCCCCAGCGTATCTCGCTTCGCCTTATCAACCGTATTGCGGGTCGTGAGGCGGAGGTTTACGATATGCCTGTGGCATTGCGCGAAATGTCGTTTGACGATGAGGGTATTGTAGTAAATGGTGAACGATTATCTTCGGAGTGGCATCGTATGTCGCCACTATCGACTATCGAGCATATCGAGCAAGCCTATCAAGAGGGTAAGCGTCAGATTCGTTTCTCGGCGGGTGTGCCCTCGGAGCAGGTGTTGGAGTGGTGCGATGCTAATGGCGTTTATGTTGCCCTCACAGCGCCTATTAACTCCTCAGCGGCGGGCGTTTCACGCCGTAAGGGTGGCAACCCATCTAACGAACCCAAGTGGCGTAAGGAGTATATGGAGCGTGTGGTGCAGATGATACACACCACCAAGCGCCACCCATCGGTTGTGGCCTACTACCTTGCCGATGATAGCGCCAATGGTATTGCCTTATATGAGGCATATCTTGCAGCCAAGGCAATATCTGGTGATCGCCCCGTAATCTATGATGATGGTGGTGGTGAGTGGAATACCGACTTACGATAGAAAAAGTAATCCCCGAGAGCGACCTCGGGGATTACTTTTTTACATCATTACCCTTTTTAGTTTGCAGCAGTCTCGGATGCAACTTCAGTTGTAACCTCTGCAACTACCTGTGTGGGCGTTTCGGCAATTACCTCAGCAGGTGTCTCAACCACAGTCTCAGTTACTACCTCAGCGGGTGCCACAGCTTCAGCGGGTGCCTCAGCCACAGCCTCAACTGGTGCTTCAGCAGGCACTTCTGTGGCTGTATCAACCGTAGCCTCGGTATTCTCAGTTGTTGAGGTCTCGGCAACCTCGCGCTTGGTAAATAGCGGGGTGTTGATGCCGTTGCCCCAGTGAGCTATGCCATCGTAGATTGACACAGAATACTCGGTGAAGCCCTCCAAAACATTGTGAGCTACATAGGTAGGAATATACTCCAAGGGTACTACAACATCGCCATACGAGTCGATAATGCCGAACTTCTCCTCCAAACCGGCGCAGAAGAGGCCGGGGAAGTCGCTGAGTGGCCATAGGGCATCGTAGCTGCGACCAATGCTCTTGCCTGCGGTGTCGATAAGATGCCAAGCACCATCGACAAATACCACAGCAGCACCGCAAGAGTACGACGAGGCATATTTATAGCCCTTGACAATGGGGTTGAACTCGCTATCGAGATAGCCCCAGCTATTGTCGTCATACTTAACTGCAATACGGCCATACGACATAGGTTCCATAGCCTTGTAGTTCTGATAGTAAATCTTGTTGGCATCGAGGTCTACAAGGGCATACTTGCCATCGGTGCTGATACCATAGAGGATATTATCCTTGATGTTGCGCAGGGTGTAAGAGCGGAACTTAAACCACTGATACTGGCCCTTGCGGTTGATAGCATAGACAACGCCATCGTTAGAGGTGAACGACTTATAGTCGGGCGTAAGCTGCGCAAGCGATGACATCGTAGATGATATAAGCACACCGTTGGCATCGTAGATGCAGTAGGTCCAACCGTCGCTGTTTGGCTCGATAAGAATATCTGCCTCAAACCACTTGGTGTCGAAGCTCTTGAACATCGGGATACCGGGGTCGTCATAGAAGTTAAGGTCGTTGCTCTTCGTTGCACCCTCATAGTCGAATGATGAGCAGACAAATTTTATCGACTCAGACTCCGAGTTGCCCCACTCTATGCTCTTGGCGCATACAATCTCCTTGTCGAGGAAGGCGGCACTGAGATATTCGGGCTTGATAAGCCACTCGCCATTGGGCTTCAGTACGCCCCATTTGCCATCTAAAGATGTGATTGCAAGGTTGCGATCACGGCGGAAGTCGTGAGGCTTTGCGTTGATGTCGGCAACGACGGGGAACATATACTCTGACGAGCCATCAAACTTAGCCTCGATAGCAGCCTCACCTTCAAGCGTTAGGTAGCCCTCCTTGCCTTCGCTATTGCGGTAGCGTAGGAGCGATAGCTCTGCAAAGTCGCTGCTGAGAAGCAAGATGTCGTGCTCCTCGACCAAGTAGCGCATAAAGCGTGGATAGTTGCGGTCGTAGCCATACTTCGCAAGGTAGGCGATAATCGCCTTGCACTCCTTGTTGAGGTTGATTTTCAGCACCTCAAGACGATACTTCGCCTCCTCAATCTGTCGGGCATTGGGGTAGTCGGCAATAAACTGCTCGAAGGCCGCAATGTTATCCTCAAGCGTGGGGTATACCTTGTCGGCCATAATCTGGCGGATATGCTCGCGCTGCTCGTGGTCGGGATATAGAGCCTCGAACCACTGCAAATCTTCGAGCGTGCCCTTGGTCGTAACACGCTCATAGCGCATATCCATCAGGCGCTTCTCGACATTCGCTATATCTTTGTAGGTGGGGAAATCCTTTGTGAACTTCTCGACAATGCTCTCGTCGGTGGTCGTCATCGCCTCTTCATATAGAAGAAGAGTACGGCGTGCCACAACATCATCGCTAAACTCCGAAATGGGGTATAGTTGTAAATAGCGGTCATAGGCCGGTACGCTATTCTCCTCGCAACAATCCTTGTATACGCGCTCCATAAGACGCTGCTCGATGTAGTCGATTTGGCTGTGGCCTGCAACAAGGGCCAAGCTGAGATAGTCGCGCCAAAGTTGCTCTCTGTCTATTGCTCCTATATATGTCAGCGAGCGCTGTTCAAGGCGTAGGCGTAGGTCGTCCAACGAGGTGTCGCACGCCTTCATAAGCTTGAACAGGGCGGTCGATGAGCGGATAGCGTCCCAGTTGTTGCTGAAAATCTCGTAGCAACGATAACGGTCCGAACTGCTCTCATATGACTCGGCAAGGAGTACCGCCTCGGCGAGCGCACACATCTCTGGCATCTGAGCCTTTGACTTGTCATTAAGCTTCTCAAACTTCTCCTCGGCCTTAGCCTTATCACCACCAAGCACGGCCTTGATTACGGCTCTTGGAGTCTGTGCCGAAAGTGTGCCAACCGCAAAAATTGCGATAAGCAGGGTAACTATCCTTCTCATTGTAGTTGATTTTTTAGATTTCCTTTGTAACAAAGGTAACAATTATATATGGTAATTGCAATAGGGAGCGAAAAATCTTATTTTTCTCAAGTTTGGGCACTTTGTGCTAACTTGCTGATTGATTGTGCTTTGGCATTTAGAGTAAAAAATCTATGAAATTTTTTTGCAATTTTTTCTCAAAAAGTTTTGCAGATTAAAAAAAGTGCCTTATCTTTGCACTCGCAATCGAAAAGGTTGTGTATGCCTCTTTAGCTCAGTTGGTAGAGCACGACACTCTTAATGTTGGGGTCCAGGGTTCGAGCCCCTGAGGGGGTACAGAAGCGAGAAACGAAAGTTTCTCGCTTTTTTGTTGCTATTCAGTGAGTTACGATGACATTGGGTGTAACCCTCTGAAACAGCGCTTCTTACGGATCAGTCCGAAAAACCAGTGGGGATTGAAAAGAATCATGCAAAAATAGTAGCTAAACGAAATATAAAGAAAGGAA
>SUZB01000011.1 GCA_015060115.1 Rikenellaceae bacterium
TCGGACAGATAACGGGCTTGTAGTTCGCGTCTCATAATTATTTATTTTATGAGTCAACTTTTTTCCGTACAAGACACTCGCACCCCTTCTGCCTCTTGTGCCCCTCTTGTACCACTCAGCTTTAGCTGGCGCTCCTCTGGAGCGCAACTATAACAACTAACAACTAACAACTAAAACAAAAGATGCCCAAGTGAGCAGTTCACTTGGGCATCTTTCGTTTCGGCATTGCTGATTACTTAACAGCAAATGCAAGGGGCTCGCCAGTGGCTGAGTCGCCAGCTACCCACAACTGGAAGTTGCCTGGCTCAACGACATACTCCATATCGCGATTCCAGAAGGCAAGCTCCGCAACGGGCAACTCAAAGCGGCAGTGCTTGGTCTCGCCAGCCTTAAGCTCAACACGCTCGAAGCGCTTAAGCTCCTTAACGGGGCGGACAACCGAGCCAACGAGGTCGCGAACATAGAGCTGAGCCACCTCCGTAGCATCGTAGTTGCCTGTGTTTGTTAGGTCGTACTCTACAACGATGGTGTCGCCCTCGGCATACTCCGCCTTGTCGATAGCGATATTTGCGTACTCGAACTTAGTGTACGAAAGACCATAACCGAAGGGGAACAACGGGCCGTAGCCGGTATCGAGGTAGTACGATGTACAGCCGAGTGATGTTTGACCTGCCTTCAACGGAATATCGTTGAGTAGGGTCTCGGTGCCACTATTGGGGCGACCTGTCATAGGATGGTTGTAGTAGAAGGGTGCCTGACCAGCATCGCGCAGGAATGTTACGGGCGACTTACCCGAGGGCACTGCACGGCCGGTGATAAGGTCTGCCAAGGCCTCGCCACCCATAGTGCCGGGGTGGAACGAGTAGAGCATAGCATCGCAGTTCTCAAGGTCGCGCTCGATGGTGAGGTTACGGCCAGCGATAACAACTACGACAATGGGCTTGCCAGTGGCCTTTAGCGCCTTGATAAGCTCGCTCTGCGCACCCTGAAGGTTAATCTGCGAGAGTGAGTGTGCCTCGCCAGAGAGAATGGCCTCCTCGCCCACGAATGCTACAACAGCATCTACGCTACGGGCAGCTGCTACGGCTGCGGGGATACCTGCGGTAGAGGCATCGCGGCTATATGCCAAGGCGGGCTCATAGACAACTTCGTAATCCTTGCGAAGTGCCGTAAGAGGTGTTACGGTATATGCCTCCTCGCCATCGAAGGCCCAAGTGCCGAGCTGGTCGTAGGGTGCATCTGCCATAGGGCCGGTAACAAGAATTCGCTTTGCCGACTTTAGGGGCAATACATCGTTGTTGTTCTGAAGCAAGATTGCCGACTCCACAGCGCTCTGCTTGGCCGCTGCCAAGTGCTCAGGGGCGTATGCCACCTGACGAGCAAGCGACTCATCAACATAGGGGTTCTCGAACAAGCCGAGGCGGAACTTTAGCTTAAGGATGTTGCGAACAGCATTGTCGATGGTCTCAGCCTTAATCTTACCCTCATCAACAAGTGCCTTGACATACTGAACATAGCCAAACGACATCATATCCATATCGACACCTGCGTTAATCGAGAGCTCGGTGGCGTGCTTCAAATCCTCGGCAAAGCCGTGAGCAACCATCTCGCCCGATGAATTCCAGTCAGTAACGACCATACCATCGAAGCCCCACTCCTCGCGCAAAATGTCGCGCAAGAGCCACTCATTACCTGTCGAGGGCAAGCCATCGACATCGTTAAACGAGGTCATAAGCGTAAGTGCGCCGGCCTCGACACACGCCTTGAAAGCGGGGAAGTAGGTGTTGCGCAGTGCACGCTCCGAAATCATCGTGGTGTTGTAGTCGCGACCACCCTCGGCAGCGCCATAGCCCACAAAGTGCTTGATACAAGCCGCCATAGAGGTGGGGTCGGTGAAGTCCTCACCCTGATAGCCCTTGACCATCGCTACACCCATCTGAGTGTCGAGATATGGGTCCTCGCCCGAACCCTCGGCGATACGGCCCCAACGGGGATCGCGTGCAATATCGAGCATTGGCGAGAATGTCCATCTAACGCCCGAGGCGGTAGCCTCGACAGCAGCTACACGAGCGCCCTGCTCAACGAGTGCGGGGTCGAAGGTGGCTGCCAAGCCGATAGGAATAGGGAAGATGGTGCGGAAGCCGTGGATAACATCGCGGCTAACGAGCAACGGAATACCGAGGCGGCTCTCCTCGACAGCTACACGCTGTACAGCGTTAATCTCTACGGGGTCTACGATGTTCAATATCGAGCCTACATTGCCCTTGGCAATCTCGCCAGAGAACTGATAACCTCCCGACACTTGATTCATCTGACCAATCTTCTCCTCAAGGGTCATCTTGGCCAACAAATCCTCAACCTTGCGGTCGATTTCATCGCCGGCGGGTGCTGCACAGCTAACTGCGAACAGCGCACCAAAAATTAGTAAGTGTTTGAGTCTCATAATAGTATGTTTTGTGTTTGTTCTTCGTTGCGTTTACTCTATTTTCTGGAAGACACGCACATAGTCAATCTCGTAGGTTGTGGGCAGGCAGCTCTCGTCGATGCCCATAGCACCGCCCCAGTTACCGCCCCACGCAAGGTTGAGCTTGAGGTAGAAGGGGTTGAAGAAAGGCCAAGTGTTGTAGTCGCCCTTGCCATCATTCGTGAAGGTGAAGTGGAGCTTGCCATCGAAGTAGAACTTCAAATAATCCTCGGTCCACTCTACAGCGTAGGTGTGGAACTCCGATGTGGCGGTCGGGATATGTATCTCGTTGGTCTTCTGCGTGCCGATAGAGTGGTAGTAGGCCTTGCAGTGAATCGAAGATGACACATAGTTTTCGTGGTAGCCGACATGCTCCATAATATCTATCTCACCATCATCGGGCCAAGCACGGAAGTTCTTGGGCATCATCCAGAACGCAGGCCAAGTACCCTTGCCCTTGCAGAGCTTGAGACGCCCCTCGAAGTAGCCGTATGTCCAGCTCTGCACGGTGTTCATACGCACCGAGCGCACCTTGCCATCAATCTTCTGTGCCGTAATCTTCAGCGTGCCATCTGATACCTCGGCGATGCGTACACCGTTGTACTTACCGCCCGAAACATAGTCCTGAAGCTCGTTGTTGCCCCAGCCACCATCACCTGTTTCGTACCACCAGTTGTCGGTAGAGGGTGATGATACGCCCGCTGTGTCGAACTCATCGTGCCATACAAGCTCATACCCCTCAGGAGCAGCTATCGAGGGCTCCACATACTCTGCCGTTTCGGGCTTTGTGAAACCATCGGGAGCCACGAAGTTAAACCATACATATATCTTTGCAAGGTTGGCGTTGTCGGTGCAGTCCAATGTCGCGAGCTTCTGCAAACGCTGGATATCCAACTCCTTAAGGTCGTTGCCTGAGCAGTCGAGATACTCCAACTTGGTAAGTTTCGTTACATCAAGCTCCGTAAGCGAGTTATTAGAGCAGTCGAGGTAGGTAATATCGGTAAAGTATGTCGCAAGCTCGCTCATATTTGAAATGCCCTTGCCCGAACACTCAATCTTGCGAATCTCCGAGGCCTCCTTTGTAGAGAGTATGCCATCGCCATCGGTGTCGTAGCTCTCCACGAGTGCTGCAAGGAAGTTTTCGTCAGCAATCGTTACAGCCTCGATATCGTAGTTCTGCTTTACCCTAAGCTCTATGGTCTTGCCCTTGCGACGGAACTCCAAGACGCCCTCGCGAACATCGCCCGTCTTGTTCTCCTCGATTGTGAGCTTAAGGGTTGTTGTGCCCTTTACACCACCGCTCGGCTGTGCCTTGACCCAGTCGATTTGTGGGTATACGCCCCACTCGCCATCAGCATCAACAGTGATATTCTGAGTCTGCTTTTCGTAGCTGACAGTCAAAATCTCAGCGCTGAGCGTGATATTGCCCTCACTCTCGTGTGGCACCTCCTTATTCTCGCCACACGCCACTGCAACCAACGACAGAGTCATTGCCATAATGCTCAAAAGGTAGTGTCTTACTCTCATTGTGGTAAACTCAAAAAAAAATATTGTTTCGTAAATGAATAAAGATAATAAAGGCAAGCAGAGCAAGTGTTGCCCTGCTTGCCTTTATGGTTAGAAAGTTACTCCGCCTCGCGGTGCTCCTGGAGGAGGATATCCTTGATGTTTACAACAGTATTCTCTGCGCAGCCGCCAAAATCAAAGAAGAGGTTAATCTTCGACATATCAATACCTGGCATATTAGGCACCTTATAAACATAGTCCTCATATGCCGTAAGCGCGTGACGATCTGCGAAATAGAATGTGTTATCATCACCATCAAGCACCAACTTGATAGTTACACCAGGATGATCCAAAGTAGAGTTAAGTACTACATAGAAATCGTAGTTCTTGTCTGCTGATGTGGTCATATCAGTCTTGAATGCCACCTGAGCCTGCCACTGGTCGGTAGTTGCAACAGGAAGAGTGATGGTATAGTCGTTAGTACCATTCTCCTCGAAACCTGGGTTGTCAATTGGAGCCCAACCTGGAGCGTAATAGTAGGTCATCTCAAGAATATTGCAGTTGAGCCACATATTACCCTCGTATGCGGGATCGTAGATGGTCTGATCACCAAACTTAGCCTTCTTAACCTCCATATCGAGGATGCCATCGTTGTCGGTGAAGAAGAATGTGTAGTAACCGGGCTCTGTACCCTCGATAGTGTGGATGTTACCATCGTCACCTGGGATGTGGAATAAGCCATTGTCAGTTACGGTGCCATAATTCTCCTTTTTCCACTCAACACCCCAGTCTGACTGACCGAATACCTTAACCGAGCCACCCTCAGCCTTCATAGCCAAAGTGATACGATAGGTATTCTCGCCAATCTTAGCGCAAGGAAGTGGAGCTTCGCCTTCACTCCAACCAATAAGGTTATCAACGGTAGGCTTACCGCCACCATCACCGATAATCCACAAAGCCTTGCCATTATCGTAGGTAGCCTTCTCACCATTGTACATAGGAACAACCTTGAACCACTTGCCGTCCCACTTAACGCGGTAGTCGCCATCTACGGCCAAGAACTTAAGCGTTGTGTCGTTCACTATCTCGAAGAAGTCGGGATCGATCCAAGCATCAGCGAAATTAACGCCTGTTACAGCAATTTCCTGACCCTGTGAGAGTGAGAGCTCAGCGCCAGCACCCTCGGCAACATCCTGGCCATCGAATGCAACGGCGGGAGCCTTCACATCGCGAGCCTTGAAGATCATCTGCCAGTAGCAACCAGGATTCTCGGCTACTACAACGAGCTTGGTCTCCGAAATCTCGGTTACATGGAATACGGGATTATCCCAAACATAATCCGAAGGTACATATACCATAGGAGTATTGGCTGCAAGAGTGATAGTCGAGCCATCGAAAGTATAAGTGCTCTCGGTCAAAGGCCACTCGATGTCGATATCGGGCTCAGCACCTGGGTTAGGACCAATCTTGGTAACACCCCAGTTGATGTACATCAAGCCGTCAGGACCTGAGTTGTAGATATACTTACCATCGGGAGTGAAGGTAATCTCATCGTCGTAGAGGCCGTATGCTGCCTTATCCTGAGGAGGTGCTGACCACCAGCCTGCAGGATTAGCTACTGAATCACCGCAACCAAGGTGACCCTGAGTATCGGCATCCATTACCCATACCTTACCTGCTGCATCGGTGCCTGCGAGCAACTCCTCAGGACCTGCAACGTGCACGAATGGTACGAACTGATACTTCCAAGCGATACCGCCACCACCATTCTCGGTGGGCTCCTCATTAACCAACGACAAGGTCTTACGAATGTTACCTACATTGGTCTCAAGGAAGCGATAACGAGGATTGTCGATAGCTGTCTGGTGAGGAATGTACGAGAGGTTGTGGCCGGGCTCAAGCACGAGGTAAATCTCCTCGATACCAGCCTCATTCCAGTTGTTCTCGATAGAGTAGGCACAAGTGAAGCTCTCGATAGGAGCCTGATAGTCCTGCTCGTCATCAGCATAGTTACCAGGATAGTTGCCACCGGCTGCCATGCCCCAGTTTACATATACTGCGCCATCATCACCGGGATTGTAGGTGTACTCACCAGCCTCGGTGAAGGTCAAAGTATCGTCATAAAGACCTACGCCATCCTTGCCGTTAGGACCGCACTTCCACCAGTCGGTACCGTCGGTAGTAGCCTTACCGGTCTCAGCGTCGATAGAACCGCAACCAAAGTGGCCATCGGTCTCCTTGTCCCACTGCCAAGTGTTAGCCAACGCCTTCATATAGGGCGAAGCATCGAATGGATCACGATAGGTGTTCTCCAAGGTAAACTCACAAACCTTTGAGCCTACCGATACACCGTGTGCGTTGTAAGCCTTAACCTCAACATAATATGTCTTAGCCTCGCGGAAACGCAATGAGATGCTATTGCCAGTGTAGGCATAAGTCTTGTTAGGCTTACCATCAACAGCCTCCTCGCCGAAGATCCACATAGGCACCATACCCTTGTTGTTGAGGGTGAAGGTAACATAGTTTGTCGCCTGGTCTTCAACGATGGTTACATCAAAATTCTCTGCATTAGGGGCTAATGTCTGATCGGGCTCGATATAGTCGGCAGTACAACCGACAGCGAGCGTCGATACAGCTACAAGCGCCGCAGCCATATAATTAAACAATCGTTTCATAATTGCTTCAATTTTTAAGTTATTATCTTATCGCCAAGTGATTAGTAACCTACATTAGGTGTGAGGTTAGGATCCTTGTCAAGCTCTGCCTGAGGCAATGGCCAGTACTTCTTGCCTGAGTGCCAGCCCTCGGTACGCCACTCGTGAGTACCTGCTGCCAAAACGGTCTCAGCCATACCGGTACGAACCAAATCCCAGTAACGCTTACCCTCGCCCAAGAACTCCTTACGGCGCTCGGCGATGATAGCCTCCTGATCGGTGCCAGTATCCTTGCAATTTGCACGGTCGCGAACCTCCTGCAAGTAGCTTGAGCCATCCTTGCCGGTAAGTACTGACAACTCAGCAGCGTTGAGCAAGGTCTCAGCATAGCGATATACGCGGACATTGTTGCAGTGGTTCATATCGCCATCGGCAATCTGACCGTGGTTGCCATTACGACGAGCTACATACTTCAACAAGTAGTAACCAGTACCCTGCCAGCGCCACTTGTCCTCGGGAATAGGATCGTAAACGCTATTGTAATGCAAGATACCACCATTGCGACGGATATCGTCCTCAGCATACATATCATAAGCGTGCTTAGCAACAGGACCAAAGCCCCAACCATCGCTAAAACCGCTGGCCTCGGTAGCACCAGGGATACCGATAAGCATTGGATATACAGTACCACCTGCGGTCAAAGGCGAGCCCCAAGAACGGGGAGCACCCTCAGAGGTGTAGTTGATCTCCCAGATTGACTCTGTGCCCCACTCACCAGACTCCAACCAGATACCTGCGAAGTCATCAACCAAGTCATACTGGCCAGAGTTGATAATCTCCTCCATATAGGCCAAAGCCTGAGGATAACGCTCTGTATCGTTCTGATACATAACCATCTCAGCATAGAGCATATAGGCCATAGCCTTAGTTACGCGACCCTCCTCGCCGGCAACAGCCTTCATGGGAAGAGCATCCATCTCGAATACTGCCTCAAGGTTCTCTACGCACTTAGCGTAAACCTCGTCAGCGGTGAGCTGCTTGGCAAAGTAGGGAGCAGTGAGGTTCTTATCGTAATAAGGAATGTTACCCCAGTACTTCCACATAATATTGTAGTAGAAGGCCTTCAAAACAGTAGCCTCAGCGATGTAACGATTCTTCAAAGCCTCGTCCATGTCGGGAACACGGTCTACATACTCCAACACGATGCAAGAGCGATTAACACCCGAGTAGCAGATAGTCCAGATGCGGTCGAGCTGCTCGGTAGAGGTGAGTGTATAGTAGTGAGTCTTAACGATTGAAGGCTGATCACCCTCGTTAGAGCCACCTGCGTAGATATCATCGGCCATTACATCGGGTGTAAGGGTCAATGCATTAACATACTGATCGAAGTAGTCAAGCCAGTTGAGTGAGTCGTAGGCAGCAATCAACGACTGATACATACGCTCCTGGTTGATGAAGTACTCGTCCATAGGCTCCGAAGAGTTATGCTTGACGGTAACGAAATCCTTACCGCATGACGAGAGCAATACTGCGATTGCGCAAAGTGCAAAAAATATCTTTTTCATAGTCATCATTCGGTTTTAAGTTAGAAAGTGAGGTTTACACCAACTGAGTAGGTGCGCGACTGAGGATATACTCCTCGGTCGATACCTGCCTCAGTACCGAAGCCGTTACCACCGGTAACCTCAGGATCGCAACCTGTATACTTGGTGAGAGTGAAGAGGTTCTCAGCCATCACGAATACGCGGAGACGAGAGATACCTGCCTTCTTAGTAAGGTGCTGGGGCAAAGTGTAACCCAACTGCACATTACGAGCACGCAAGAATGAGCCGTCCTCCAACCAGAGGTCAGATACGCGGTAGTTCTCGTTTGCCGAGTCGAACATAAAGCGAGGATACTTGTTGGTAGAGCCCTCACCGGTCCAGCGGTTAAGGATAGACTTGTTGAGGTTTACATAGTAGAGGTCGGTACGACGCGATACATTGAAGATCTGGCAACCTGCCTGACCCTGCAACAACATATTGAAGTCGAGACCCTTCCACTCGAAGCCGAGGTTAAGACCAAAGGTCCAGTCGGGCATACCCTTACCAATCATAGTACGGTCGTTATCGTCGATAATGCCGTTGCCGTCCAAATCCTTGAAGCGAACATCACCGGGAGCTGCCTTAGGCTGCAACAAAGCGCCGTCGGCGTTCACATGTGCATTGACCTCGTCCATATTCTGGAAGATGCCATCGCTCTCATAACCATAGAAGTAGGGGAATGGGAGGCCGATAGAGCCACGAGTAAGCTGACCAATCTTGTGGTTCGAGCCGTAGAGGTGAGTAGAGTCATCACCAAGGTAGGTGAGCTCGTTCTGATTCCAAGTAGCGTTAGCCGAGATGTGGTAGTTGAACTCGCCAGCCGAGTCGCGCCAGCCAATCTCAAACTCGATACCGCTGTTCACCATATCGCCGAGGTTACCGGTAGGAGCTGAGTCGCCAGCGTAGCCGGGAACTGGCATTGAGAGAAGCATACCTGCGGTCTTCTTGCTATACCAGTCGAAGGTGAAGGTCAAGCGGTTCTTGAAGAAACCTGCGTCCAAACCGACATTAGTCTGGCGTGACTCCTCCCAACGAGCATTGGGGTTAGCAAGACCTGAGGGCTTAGAGCCAAGAGTGATGGTCTCTGAGCCATTAGCGCCTGAACCCAAGATATAGTTGTTGCCAGAGTTCATATAAACGGCATATACGAAGTTACCGATAGCGTCGTTACCGTTGATACCCCAAGATGCACGGAGCTTCAAGGCTGACAACCACTCAGCATTCTCCATAAATGCCTCGTTCTTGATATTCCAACCGAGTGATACTGATGGGAAGTTACCCCACTTGTTGTTATCACCGAAGCGGCTCGAACCATCACGGCGGAAGGTTACCTCAGCCATATAGCGCTCATCGTAGTTGTAAGACAAACGGCCGAAGTATGATGCCAAACGATAAGGAATTGAGTTCCAAGAGCCCCAACCGTTGCGGTCGCCATCAGCCTGCTGGCCGAGGGTGTTATTAACGGTAATCTTATAAGGATCGTAGGGGTACATCAAGCCGCGAGCCGAAGCGCCCACATTCTGTGATGTAGATGAGATAGCCGACTGACCCAAGATAACAGAGAGCGAGTGCTTGCCGAAGGTCTTGTCGTAAGAGAGGATATTCTCAACCTGATACTGGAAGCCACGATTCATCTCCTGTGAAGCAGACTCTGCGTAGTTGGTCTTCTCGGTAACGGTAGCGTTGCCGTCCTTGTCGTAAGTAGTCTCTGAAGCTACGGTATTGTAGCTGTAACGCTTAGAAGAGAGGAAATACTGCTTTGAGTAGCCGTGATTGCCCCAGAACGCAAGGTCAATACCTACCGATGAACGGAACTTAAGGCCATCGATAATCTGAAGCTCACCTGAGAAGTTGGCGATGAACTTATCGGTCTCGTACTTTGTGCCGGGCAACGAGAGGAATGCCAAGGGGTTGGTCTGCTCGTTGTAAACACCACCATCAACTACGGTGTAGGCGCGACCGTCAGCATCACGAACGATGTGCTGGTAGCCCTCAGGATAGAGTGTCTTGTAGGCCTCCTCCTCTTCTGCAGTTGCGTAAACATCCAACAGTGGCGACATCGAGATAGCCGAGCCAAGGGGTGAGCCGTACTCAGAGTTGTTCTCGATACCCTTTGCTAATATACGCGCGTAAGAAGCAGAGGTCTGTACAGTAAGTTTGTTGAGCCAGTTGCGCTCCTTAGACTTATCCCAAATGGTTACGCCGATGTTAGAACGAACTGTGATACGCTCATAGTTTGAACGATCGAAGTTACCACCTACGGTACCCTCGCGAGTGAGATAACCTGCCGAGAGAGCGTAGTTTACATTGTCGTTAGCACCCGAAATCGAAAGGTCGTGCTTCATGATGGGGGCGTTGTGGTTCAAAACCTCGTCAACCCAGTCGGTACCCTCGCCAAACTCATAAGGATTGTCGTAGATGGGGGCCTGGCCTGCGTTGATGTAACCCTCGTTCATGATGATTGCATACTCCGTAGCGTTCAAGACATTGGGCTTGCGCCAAGGATTCTGCCAACCATAAGAGAAGTCGTAATTAACGGTTGCCTTACCCTTCTGACCCTTCTTTGTAGTTACGAGGATAACGCCGTTAGCTGCACGAGCACCATAGACAGCACCCGAAGCGGCATCCTTCAAAACCTCGATACGCTCGATGTCGTTGGGGTTAAGGTAGTCGATACCACCAGAGATTGCCATACCATCGACGATGTACAAGGGCTCTGAGTTGTTGATAGAGCCGACACCACGCACGCGCACCTGAGCCGCTGCATCGGGAGCACCCGAAGGAGCAGTTACGGTAACACCAGAGGTCATACCCTGAAGTACGCTCTCGATACGGTTGTTCGCCTGAGCCTTAAGGTCATCAGCCGTGATTGACGAGATAGCGGCGGTTACAACGCTCTTCTTCTGCGTGCCGTAACCCACGACTACAATCTCATCGATGTTCTGAGTATCCTCCTCAAGAACAATGTCATAGACGGTTCTTCCCCCCCCCACAGCTACGGTCTGGGGAATGTAACCGATGTACGATACCACCAACGACTGACCCTCGGTTGCGTTGATGGTAAAGCTACCGTCTGTGGCTGTAGTTGTGCCGACGGTTGTACCTTCGACAACAACAGCCGCGCCGATAATCGGTGAGCCTGCCGCGTCATTTACGGTACCCTTCACTTGTTGAGCAAATGCCGAAACACTGCCCGCGCACAAGATCGCAAGGATCAAGGCGATTCTGTAAGTCAAGTTTTTCATAGGCTTTTGTTGTTAGTTAATGATATTTGTGTGTTTGTGTGTCTTGGTCGTTTGCGTCTTCTGGGCCTTGGTCTTCAGAATATCGTTAAATGAGCCCATTTTTGCCACTTTTGAGGCATAACTATTCCTTTTTTTCGCATTATAAAGGTAGGTGTTATTTTTATAAATAACAAACTTTTTTGCGATAAAATTTCACTATAAATAGACTAAATATAAATGTGTATAAAATGTAAAATGCAGATATTCAATAGTTTGCTTATTGTTTGAAATGTACAATAAGTGGAATATTAAGTGGCTCGTTATACGGCTTTGTAAATGGACTATATTTCGCATAGCGTAAAAATAGTGAAAAAAGTGGAAATATATAAATCCATTGATTTGTTTATATATCAGAAACACAGCAAGATAACACTGTTTGTTGTTTTTGGTTTAGGTGGATTGTATAGCCCTGATTTTATAGTTTATGGCATAAAAAAAGAGGGCCTAAGCCCTCTCTTTGTCGTTTCGTTATCGCTACTCAAGAATGTAGACAGTTTCGCCTTCTCGTTGCATATGATATTGCTCTCTGGCAACCTTCTCCAAGAAATCTGGCGAGGTGTTTAGCTGATGAATAAAGGCGCTATCGGCAGAAATCTTCTTCTCCAACTGCTCAATCTTAGTGCGAAGCTCACGGCTACGCGCATTGGTACGCACCATATCCGTGAGGGTGCGTATGCAGATAAAGGCGGTAAAGATGCCGATGGTGAGCGTTACGCCCAGCCAGAAGAATTTTCCAAATTTGCCCTTCATTTTTAGCTCTAATTCCTTTGTCGTTATGGAATATGCATAAACTTATGGGTCTGGATAGAGATATTCCACACGGGGTTCTCCTTGACCCACTCAACAATCGTTGGTATAATCTTTTCGTAAACGCTCCATTCGGGTTGCAGATAGAGTCTGCACTTCGACTTTACGCGCTTGCTGCACTCTACAGCCCAGTTAAGGTCATCTTCGGTCTGAATGATAACCTTAAGCTCGTCAGCACGGCGAAATGCCTCCTCCAACGGAGGTAGCTGGCGCTTGGGCGAGAGGCATACCCAGTCGAACTCGCCACTCAGAGGCTGGGTGCCCGATGTCTCAAGGAATATCTCAAGACCACGCTCGTGCAGACCGCGTGTAAGCTCGCCAAGAGGGTAGAGCAGAGGCTCGCCACCTGTGATTACGATGGCCTGTGCCGAGCACGATGCAGCACGCGAGATTATGGTTGCTACCTCGGTTGGAGGGTACATCTTGGGATTCCAAGTGTACTTTGCATCGCACCAACGACACCCCACATCACAGCCGCCAAGGCGTATGAAGTAGGCGGGCTTACCTGAGTGGTAGCCCTCACCCTGCACGGTGTAGAAGTCCTCGACAAGGGGAAGCAGTCTGCCACCTTCGAGTATCTCTAAGTCGGGATTAATCTTCATCGAGCACATAGATATCCTTAAGGTTTCGGCCTATCTGGTTGTAATCCAAGCCGTAGCCTACAATAAACTCATTGCCGATAGGCATCGCAACATAGTCGATATTGTACTCGTAGAGGAACTTTTCGGGCTTGAAGAAGAGGGTGCAAATCGAGATGCTCGCAGGGTTGCGCTCCTTGAGGTAGTCGAGCAAGTAGTTCATGCTATGACCTGTCTCCACAATATCCTCGATGATGATAATATCCTTGCCCTCGATGTCGAAGTCGATGCCAAGGTGCTGCTTGACAGTACCTGTAGACTGCGTGCCGTCGTATGACGAAATCTTGACGAATGCCAAGCGGCAGTCGAAGGTTGTCTTGCGCACAAGGTCGCTAAGGAAGAGAAAAGCACCCGACAGCACACCAAGGAAGATAGGTGTCTTGCCCTTGTAGCGCTCGTTGAGTTGGTCGGCAACACGCTGAACAGCCTTGTCAATCTCCTCTGCAGGAATCATCGTCTTGAACTTTCTGTCCAAAATTTTTATTCTCTCGATTTTCTCCATTGTATCTCAATTTAATATTTACTCATTTCAAGGCGAAAGGTACGAATTTTATCGCTATCCGCCAAACTTAGTCTACACGCACGCGGTCAAGAATACCCGTAAGTGCTGCGAGTATAACACCGTAGTTCGTAATCGCAACGCCTTGACTACGAGCACGCTCCACGCGGCTAAGCACATGCTTACGGTTGAACATACAAGCTCCGCAGTGTATCACAAGGTCGTACTGCGTTAAGTCCTCAGGGTAGTCGTTGCCACCTACGATGTCGATATGTAGCTCCTCGCCAAACTTCTTGCGTAGGATGCGGGGTAGCTTCACACGGCCAATATCCTCGTTCTGCGGTGTATGGCTACAAGCCTCAGCAATAAGAATGCGTGATGTGGGGGTTAGTCGGCCCAATGCCTTTACGCCCTCGGTAAAAAGCTTAATATCACCCTTGTAGCGGGCAAAAAGTATTGAGAACGAGGTGAGCGTTGAGGCCTCAGGCTTCTGGCGATATGCCGCCTCGAAGGCTTGCGAGTCGGTGATTATGAGTGCGGGTGCCTCCTTTAGTCCTGCCAAAGCCTCGGCCATGCTGTCGGGGGTTGTGCAGATGGGTATACACCCTCTATCGAGCAACTCGCGAATGGTCTGCACCTGAGGCTGGATAAGTCTGCCCTTGGGTGCTGAGGCATCCTGAGGCATAACAAGCATTACAATGTCGCCCGCCTTGCAGAAACCTTCGGTAATTAGCCTCTCATCGCTGGGTCGGCACCTGACGATAGCCTCACGCAGAGCCTCGATGCCCTCACCCGTAGTTGCGCTGAGGCGTATTACCTCCTTGTTTGTGAGGATGTTGATATGCTTGGCTAACGCTTCGCTGTCGGCGATGCGGTCGCTCTGCGTAAGTGCCACGATAGCGGGAATCTCCCTTACTCTTAGCTCCTCCAAGAGCTTAAGCTCCGTATCTGTGCCTGCATCGGTGAAGAGTACAACGGCAATATCGGTCTTATCCAGCATACGCGCTGTGCGTGCCATACGCTCCTTGCCCAACGATGTGATGTCGTCGAGACCGGGGGTGTCGATGATAAGAGCAGCGCCAAGGCCGTTAATCTCGACAGCCTTCTGCACCGGGTCGGTAGTTGTGCCTGCCGTAGCCGACACTATCGCAACATCCTGACCTACAAGCCTATTGGCGAGTGCCGACTTGCCGGCATTTGTGCGACCAAATAGTGCGATATGTACCCTTTCGGAGGTGGGTGTTGTCTGCATTGTAGGTTTCCTTTTTTAGAAGCGGAAGTCGCGCTTGCCGTTAATAATAGCCTCTAAGTTACGCTCCGTAATCTGGCGTACCTTCTCCGAGGGGATTATCGGTGTTTGGCTGGCAATCATCTGCTTACCAAGGAGTTTTACGCGAGGTGATGCGTAATCTTCGAGGTACTCGGCAAGCGTCATCAGCGCATTGGGTGCGCAGCAGTTGCCTATTAAGCCACGCTTTGCCAACGACATAAATCTGTCGCCCGTGCGACCCTCTCGGTAGCAGGCGGTGCAGAAGCTGGGAAGATAGCCCAACTCCAAGAGCCAAGCGATAATCTCATCGAGTGTGCGGTTGTCCGAGATATCGAACTGCGCCGACTCCTCGGCATCCTCCACACCCTCGGCATAGCCACCTACCGATGTCTTCGAGCCGCCACTAAGCTGCGAAACGCCCACATCGAGAACTAGCTCACGGCTGCGCTTCGACTCGCGGGTCGAGACAATCATACCTGTGTAGGGAACGGCGATGCGCAATACAGCGACAATACGGCGGAATACCTCGTCGGTTACTGCATCGGGGAAATCCTTGGGGTCGATGTCGTCAGCAGGGCGAATACGGGGTACGCTGATGGTGTGAGGGCCTACGCCAAAGCGTGCCTCAAGGTGCTCGGCGTGCATCAAGATGCCCACAACATCGTAGCGATAGTTCGACAAGCCGAACAGAGCACCTACGCCGACATCATCAATGCCACCCAACATAGCACGGTCCATAGCCTCGGTGTGGTATGCCCAGTCGCTCTTGGGACCTGTGGGGTGAAGGCGCTCGTAAGCCTCACGGTCGTAGGTCTCCTCAAAGAGGATATAGGTGCCGATGCCGGCATCCTTTAGCTTCGTATAGTTCTCAACAGTCGTAGCCGCAATATTTACATTCACACGGCGAATAGCGCCATTCTTGTGATGGATAGAGTAGATGGTGTCGATAGACTCCAATACATACTCTATAGGGCTCTGCAACGGATGCTCGCCTGTCTCCAACGCCAAGCGCTTATGGCCCATATCCTGCAAGGCGATAACCTCACGGCGAATCTCCTCCTGCGTGAGCTTACGGCGAGGTATGGTGCGGTTCTTAGCGTGGTAAGGGCAGTAAACACAGCCATTTACGCAGTAGTTTGAGAGATACAACGGCGCAAACATCACGATACGATTGCCGTAGATGCGCTCCTTGAGGCGGCGGGCGATGTCGAAGATGCGCTCCTCGATATCCTTGTCCTCGACCTCGATAAGCACGGCAGCCTCGCGGTGGCTGATGCCCTTGCCCTCCTCGGCCTTTGCCAAAATCTCCTCAATTAGGGCGTGGTCGTTGCGATGCTCACGACCATACTCCAAGGTGGCACGAATCTCGCCATCGTGGATAAACTCGGCGGCGTGCTCCGACTTTACATCATATTTAATATTACTCATTGACACCTTTTTTATTTGGGATTTATATTATTCGGAATTATATTATTTGGAAATTTCATCTTATGCGTAGTCGCCTCTCGAAAAGTCGATATGGTAACCTATTGTCTCAAGTTCGCTCTCCAACGCAGCCAAGCCCTCGGCAGCCTCCTTGCCCCACGATGCCTTATTCTCGTAGATGGCATACTTCGCCCTAACATCCGAGGGCGAGAGGTTGGGCATAACGACATTGGCACCCGAGAGTATACCCTCCAATCTTCCGCGTGGCGTAAGCGTGGCAAGTGCCGTAGTGGCGGGTATCAGTGCCTTGGGCAACAATAGTCGTGCTATGGCAACGGCGGCGAGCGTTAGGCGTAAATCTCCCGCAGGCTCCTCGCCAAGGGGTGTGGCGCGATGCGGTAGGAAAGGACCTATGCCAACCATCTGGCAATCGTACTTTTGAACAAGCAACAAATCCTCGGCGATATGGTCGATGGTCTGGCCCTTCACGCCAATCATCATGCCCATACCCACCTGATACTCTGCTCGTTGTAGTGCTTCGATGCAGCTGAGGCGATGTTTTATGCCTCGGCTGTCGGGGTGTAGTGAGGCGTATAGCTCCTCGTCGGCAGCCTCGTGGCGTAGTAGGTAGCGGTTGGCGCCCGCACGCTTTAGACGGCGGTATGACTCCTCGCTACGCTCACCCAGCGAGAGGGTGATTGCCACGTCGGGGTAGAGGCTACGAATACGGCAGATGAGCTCCTCAAGCCACGCATCGGAGTGTGTGCCATCTTCGCCACCCTGCATAACAAAGGTGCGAAAACCGAGCTTATAGCCCTCCCTGCAACACTCCAGAACCTCGTCGGCCGTTAGTCGATAGCGCTCTGCCGAGCGGTTGCTACGCCTAAGGCCGCAGTAGAGGCAGTCGTTGCGACAGTAGCTCGAAAGCTCGATAAGACCTCGTATATATATGCCAAGTCCGAACTGCTGGCGAGCAGTTCGGACGGCATAGTCGCGGAGAAATTGTAGCAAAGAGTCGTCCAAGGTACACTGCTTGAGCAGTGCACTCAGGCTCTTTGTGTCGAGCCTTTGACCCTTGGCCAGTTGCTCAACTAACTCCCGCATAAATAGTTTGTTATCAACCTATTAGCGCTTGTTAAGCTCCGAAGCAAAGGTCTTCTTGCCGGTGTCGTAGGCGGTGTGAACGCTCGGACCAGAGATACAGCCACCATCGCAGACCATCACCTCGATGAACTGAGCGGGAGCTTTGCCACTCTTACCATAAGCCTTCAACAGAGCGACATTCTTCTTGTTAAGACCTGCAATCTGCAAGGTTGTGAAGTCGATCTTGCCATTTACGAACTCCTGAACAGCAGCTGTTACACCACCATTCTCAGCAAAGCCGTGAGCCGAGCGGCGTGATGCACACTCAACAGGCATTACATGAGCCTCGCCAATCTCGATGCCCATACCGCTAAGGATAGCGTGAATCTCCTCGTAGGTGAGAACGAAGTCTACCTTGCCCTCAAGACCCTCGCGGCGTACCTCCTTACGCTTAGCGATACAAGGACCTACGAAGACGAGCTTAGCGTTAGGATATTTCTCGCGTGCGATGTCCGCAGTGTAAATCATAGGCGAGTAGGTAGAAGAGATATACTTCTGCAACTCGGGGGCGTGCTTGCGTGCCATCTCCATGTATGAGGGGCAGCAAGAGGTGGTCATAAAGGGCTGACCCTCCTCCATCTTCTCGGCAAACTCGTGAGTCTCCTTCTCGGTGGTAACCTCAGCACCACGCGCTACCTCGATAACATCCTTGAAGCCGATAGCCTTGATAGCACCATAAACCTGCTCGGTAGGCATATCGTACTGTGAGAGGATTGAGGGAGCAACCATCGCTACAACCTCCTCGCCACGGCGGATAGCCTGCAAGATGTCGAATACCTGCGAAATCTCGAAGATAGCACCGAAGGGACAAGCATTCATACACTTACCGCAGTAGATACACTTCGACTCGTCGATGTGCTCTACGCCATACTCGTCCTTCGAGATAGCGCCAACGGGGCAAGCCTCCTCGCAAGGAACGGGGATGTAAACGATGGCGTGGTAGGGACAAGCAGCAAAACACTTACCGCAGCTGATACATATCTTGTGGTTGATTTTGCCCTGCGATGTCTCGGGGTCGAACTCAATAGCGCCCTTGGGACAAGCGTGCTCACAAGCACGAGCAACGCAACCTCGGCAAAGGTTCGTAATATCGTAGTTGGTGCGAACACAAGACGAGCAAGCCTCGTCAATAACGCACATAATGTTGTCCTTGATCTTCTTGCGGTCAAGAGCACCCTTAGCGTAGTCTGAAAGGGGTGTGAGCTCGTCAGCCTCATCGGTCATATCGTAGCCCAACAAAGGCAACGACTTGTATTTCCAAACGGCGCGCTCCTTGTGGATGCAGCAGCGGCCACGAACCTGTGAGTTGCGAGGACTAAACTCAATGGGTACTCGGTCGATTTTCTCGACAAGCTGACCCTCGTTCCAGAGGCTTACAAGCTTGGTAAGCAATCTCTGGCGAACAATCATAACATTATTCTTAATTGCCATATCGTAAAGTGTTTATTGAATGCTGTAGAGCTATGGGATATCCCTATAGTTTTTCGGTTAGTCGAGCAAAGATAACATATTTTTTGTATTTTACAAAATAATATGCCATAATATATTCCAAAAAGACCAATCGATGGTTGTAGTCTACTCCAAGGTAAAGCGCTTACTAAGGCGTATATCGTCAGATGCCGAGCCAATCAAGACCTCAAATTCGCCACTCTCCGTTCGCCACTCACCCTCGCCACGATCATCGTAGAACGAGAGCGCCTCAGGGGTAATGTCAAATGTTACAACCTTGCTCTCACCAGGCTCCAAGGCGACCTTCTCGAAGCCCTTAAGCTCCTTCTCGGGTCGTGCCACAGATGACTCTTTATCAGCAATATAGAGTTGAACAACCTCCTTGCCCGCACGCTTACCTTGGTTGGTGATTGTTACGCTTGCTTGGAGCATCTCGCCACCTTTGATGCACTCCTTCGAGAGGTGAATATCGCTATACTCAAACTCGGTGTAGCTGAGGCCATGACCAAATGCGAAGAGGGGCTTTATGCCGCGCTTCTCGAAGCCACGATAGCCAACGAAAATATCCTCGCTATAATATACCTTGTCGGGGTTGGGGAAGGTCATACCCTCGGCGTGTGAGGGGTAGTCCTCAAGTTTGTAGCCAAAGGTGAAGGGTAGTTTACCGCTGGGGTTTACCTCACCCGACAGTACGCGAGCAAGAGCGTTGCCCGCCTCCGAGCCGAGATACCAAGTCTGCACCACAGACTCCACATCCTTTAACCACGGCATAGCCACAGCGTTGCCCGAAACAAGCACCACCGAGAGATGTTTTGTCGCCTTTGCTAACGCCTCGATAAGTTCATCTTGCGCATAGGGCAGGTTGTACTGCACACGGTCGAAGCCCTCGGCATCCTGTCTGTCGCTCTTGTTAAGACCACCAATAAATATTACATGGTCGGCCTCTTTTGCTAATGATACCGCCTCTGCGATAAGCTCCTCCTTAGAGCGGTCGTCGGCAAGGTTCTGACCCGTAACCACACCATTGTAGTCGCCCGTAATGTCGCCAACATAGCCACGAGCCCAGATAACCTCGGCCTTGCCGTTGTAGTAGCGCTCTATGCCCTCCAAAGGTGAACATTCATACTTGACCTTAAGCGATGAACTGCCACCGCCTACGGTCATCATCTTCACGGCATTCTCGCCAACGACCAAGATGCGCTTGGCCTCGGTGGCGATAGGCAGGTTGTTGCGCTCATTTTTAAGCAGTACGATGCCCTCCTGGCCAATGCGTCGGGCAGCCTCGGTGTGCGCCTCCGAGCACATTGCGCCATAGGGCTTATATGGGTTCATCGCAGTGCGGAAGGTGATGCGCAGCACTCGGCGTACCTTGTCGTCAAGCTCCTCAGTGCCCACCTCGCCACGCTCGATAAGCTCAAGATAGGGCATCGCCATATAGTACATATCGTAGGCGTTGCTTGCACCCTCTCTAAGGCCATCTGTCCACGAGCCAAACTCCAAGTCGAGTCCATTGCGGATAGCCTCGATAGTGGAGTGCGTACCACCCCAGTCCGAAACGACAACGCCATCAAAACCCCACTCCGACTTGAGTATCTGGTTGAGTAGGCGGTCGTTATGGCAAGCGTAGATGCCACGATACTTGTTGTATGAACCCATAATGCTCCAAGCGCCACCTCGTGTTACGGCAGCCTTGAATGCGGGGAGGTAAATCTCATATAGCGCACGGTCCGAAAGGTCTACATCGACCTGATGGCGATATAGCTCCTCGTTGTTCAAGGCGTAGTGCTTGACACAGGCTGCAACACCCTGACGCTGAACACCCTGAACATAGGGTACGACCATCTCCGATGCTAAGTAGGGGTCTTCGCCCATATACTCGAAGTTACGGCCACAATAGGGTGTGCGATAGATGTTTACGCCGGGGCCGAGCAGGATATCCTTCTCGCGGTAGCGTGCCTCCTCGCCGATGCTTACGCCATAGAGGTCGGCAATCTCACGATTCCAAGTCGCCGCCAAGCAGGTGAGTGCAGGGTATGCCGTACAAGAGTCGTTTGTCCAGCGTGCCTGCTCCCACTCGTCCCACAACACCTCTGGGCGAATGCCGTGAGGGCCATCGGTACACCACAACTCGGCGATGCCAAGGCGAGGTACGCCGGGTGAGGAGAACTTCGACTGTGCGTGGATAATGGCAATTTTCTCGCGGAGAGTCATGCGACTAAGGGCATCTTCGACACGCTCCTCGATAGGTGCATCGGGGTCGAGATAGATGGGTCGAATGGTGCGCTCGGGCGATGATGCCACAGCAATAGCGGTTACAAAGAGTGCAACCAGCGAGAGTGTAAAGCGTTTCATAGCGTATATGTTTTTGATTATTTGTCGATTTTCGACAAATTTAGGAAATTTTTGCTAAAAAAGCAAATCTCCTTGGCGGTAATTGCTCTGCATCATTCGCCTAACGAGGCGTTGGCGCAGTGTGTCGGGGCGCTCGCCACCGAGTGGAGAGTGTGCGATAAGGTTGCGTGGCGCAAGCGTAAAGAGGCGGTCGATGGCCGTAGATGGCTGAATGTGGCGCAAAAACTCAATCAGAAGGTCGATATAGTCGTCTGTCGAGAAGTTGCGCGATAGAAGAAACTCTTCGGGCTCTCTTCTAAACTCCTCGGCCATAGCGGTGGAGCGATATATTTGAAGCTGGTGAAGTTTTATATAGTTGAGGTCGAGTGAGTTGATTGCTTCGGATGTGGTTATGATGTCGGCTCGGCTTTCGCCCGGTAGACCGATGATAAAGTGCGCTCCAATCTCAATGTTTCTGCCTTGGGTAAGCTCCACAGCACGCTGAGCATCGGCAAACAGATGGTGTCGGTTTACACGCCTTAGGGTGCGGTCGAGTGTGGACTCAATGCCATACTCCACGGCTACATATTTATGTGTGGCAATATCTGCTAAAATATCGACTATTTCGGAATTGATGCAGTCGGGGCGTGTGCCGATGATAATTCCTGAAATTTTGGGGTTGGCGAGGGCTTCGTTGTAGAGTGTTCGGAGTTGTTCTACGGGGGCGTAGGTGTTTGTACCCGACTGAAAATATGCAAGATAGTGGGCACTTTGGCGATTGCGCTCGGTGTGGAACGCTATACCTCGCTCTATCTGCTCCGCAATGCTCTCGGCCTCTCTGCAATACGATGGCGAAAAAGCTTCGTTAAGACAAAAAGTGCAACCGCCCCAACCGAGCTTTCCATCTCGATTGGGGCAGCCTAAGTGGGCATCTATCGCAACCTTCTGCACACGACCACCGAGCCTACGGCGTAGGGCTGTGGCGTGGTCGTTGTAGGGTAGTTGCGAAGTAGACATTTGCCTAAAAAAATCTCTTACAAATCCTGAAGTCGTGCCACGGGTGATACATCGAGCGAGGATAGCTCACCCGCCATATAACGGTAGTAGCCCGCAGTGGCAATCATCGCGGCGTTGTCGGTCGTAAACTTTAGCTCCGGAAGGAAACAGCGCCAACCACGGCGTCTGCCAGCCTCCGAAATTGCGTTGCGCAAGCCTGAGTTTGCCGATACGCCACCAGCAATGGCGATATCCTTGATGCCTGTAGCCTTCGAGGCCTTGATTAGCTTGTCGAGCAGGATGTCGATGATGGTCTTTTGTAGCGAGGCGCAGAGGTCGGCCTTGTGCTTCTCGACAAAGTCCGAATCCTCCTTTACGGCATCGCGCAAGGTGTAGAGAAACGAGGTCTTAAGGCCTGAAAACGAGTAGTCAAACTCGCCTTCGACATGGGGTTTCGCAAACTTAAATGCCGAGCTGTCGCCCTCCTTGGCCAAGCGGTCGATGATAGGGCCTCCGGGGTAGGGCAGACCCATAACCTTGGCACACTTATCGAAGGCCTCACCAGCGGCATCGTCTATGGTTGTGCCGATAATCTCCATCTCGGTGGGTGAATCGACACGCACAATCTGTGTGTGGCCACCGCTAACCAAGAGGCAGAGGAACGGAAAGTCGGGGTGGGGTAGCTCCCTATCGGGTAGGTCTACAAAGTGCGAGAGGATGTGTCCTTGCAGGTGGTTTACCTCGACAAGAGGAATGTTGTTGGCAATAGAGAGTCCCTTGGCAAACGAGACGCCAACGAGCAACGAACCGAGAAGGCCAGGGCCTCGGGTGAAGGCTATGGCATCGACTTTGTCGATGGTGATGCCAGCCTCCTTAAGTGCGGTGTCTACCACAGGGATAATATTCTGTTGGTGGGCACGCGAGGCGAGCTCAGGGATTACACCTCCGTACTTCTGGTGTACTGCCTGTGAGGCAATTACATTCGATAGGAGTGTGCGATTTTTGATAACGGCAGCCGAGGTATCGTCGCACGATGACTCGATGCCAAGTATAGTGATATCCATTGCGAAATACTTTATTTGCGGTTTTTTGGCAAATTTTTTCTATTTTAATAGAAAAATTATTACTTTTGTAGGTTAATTGCTCTGAACTATAACGAGCTAATCACCCTGTTCAATGCGCAAAGTTACAAAAATATTGGGAATGGTGCTATCGACAATCATTTTGTTGTCGATATTTTTGCCCATTTCTATATCTTTGGTACTTAGTCTAAAGAGCGTGCAGAACTATGTGGTGGACAAGGCTGCAGCCTTTGCTTCGGAGTATATCGGTGCGCCGGTGGAGATTGGTCGTATCGATATCGACATCCTTTCGCGTGTGAGTGTTGAGGACTTTTTGGTCCGCGACCACGACCAAGACACTCTTTTGTACGCGCGCGAAGCACGAGCGCTATTTACAGGCTTCAATATCGCTCGCGATGGTCTGCGTATCGCCTCGGCAGAGGCTACCGATGCCTGCTTCTGCCTGCGTGAGCTTGACGGGTCGGACGAGTTGAACATCAGACCTATCGTTGCCCGCCTCTCAAATCCCAACGGACAGAGTAAATTCCAACTCTACATCGACCATATACACGGCGAGAATCTACGCTTTGTCTACGAGCGCAATGAGCACCGTAATCCTGAGTATGGTATCGACTACTACGATATGGATATCCACGATATTGATGTCTGCATCAAGGACTTTGCTGTGTCGAAAGCTAAGGTGTGGGCCGATATCGTGTCGCTCTCGGCACGCGAGAAGAGTGGCTTTGAGATAGGGTCGCTATCAACCTATTTCTATGTCGATAGGGGTGTTATACGCTTCGATAACTTCGATATCTCTACTGCCAATTCGCATATCTACTTGCCTCGCTACCTTATCGAGGGCGGTAGCTGGGAGTGCTACAAGCACTTTGTTGAGGATGTGCGTATGACGGGTAGTGTCGAACATTCATCGCTCTCGACAGCCGATTTGGGATATTTTGCTCCAGGCCTAAGGGATTGGAACTTAAAGATTGAGAATGTCGATGCCTCGGTAGATGGCGTGGTGCGCGATATGTCGGGCGTGGTGAATAACCTCGATATGGGTGAGGCGACCAACCTTGAGGCAACAATCCGTATGCAGGGCCTGCCTGAGTGGCAGACTACACAATATACGGCGGGCATAAAGCACCTTACGACCACCTCCGAGGATATTCTTGCGATTATCGGCAATGTCGTTAAAGAGCCTCTGCCCGATAAGGTGAACGATATTATCCGCAACGCCTCGACAGTGGATTTGCGTGCTACATTTGGCGGTAGACTTGACTCATTCCGTGTGGTGGGTAACTTGGCTACGGCCGTTGGTAAGGTGTCGGCAGATGCCACAATCAAAAAGGCGGCCGAGGGTCGCTATGCCATCGATGGCGTGGTTAATACCTCATCACTCGAACTTGGCAATCTGCTCGATGTTAAGTCGCTGGGCAGTGCCGATGCGCACATTGTGGCTAAGGCTACGGTGGGCGGTGGCGACCTGTTGGCCGATGTCGATGCACGAATTGATCGTCTCGGCTTTGGCAAGTACCGCTATCGCGATATTGAGGTAGATGGCTCGGTCGAGGGCTCGGAGTACTCGGTGGTAGTAAACTCCTTAGACGAGAACTTGGAGTTTGACCTCTATGGCGCTATGAGCCTTGGCGAGGAGCGACCTACCTACGACTTTTCGGTAGATATGCGCCGTGCAGACCTTCATGCCTTGGGTATCAACCGCCGCGATTCGGTGTCGGTTATCTCGGCTATGCTCGGTGCTCGTGCTGAGGGTAAGAGCATCGATGAAATGGATGGTGGCGTAAGTATTGCCGATGTGGTATACCGCTATGCCGATAAGGAGCTTACTACCGACCGCCTCACTGTGGAGCTTAGCGGTGGCGACAACTCGCGCTCGGTGGTGCTTGCATCGGAGTTTGTGGATTTGCAGTTCCAGAGCCGTTTGGGCTATCGCGATATTTTCGAGTACCTCTACAACTCGCTCAAGACCTATGTGCCGTTGCTCTATGACGATAGCGAGCGCAGTCAGGTTGTGGGAGGTAACTCGGCAGCCGACTACTCGATGCTTAAGGTGCGTGCCGGCGAGAGCATCAACGACCTGCTCGATGCTATCTCTGGCGGTATGATGATGGCCCCCGAAACGGAGCTGAGCCTGATGTTTAGCCCATCGAGCAACCTTATCTCGATTCAGGCCGAGAGTGAGGCGCTGGAGTATGGCGGTGTGATTATGGCCAATGCCGAGATTGATATCAACAATCGTAGCGATTCGCTCTCGATGTGGATTAACTCGTCGGGCATCTATATGGGCTCTCGCCTTGTTATGCCCAACTTCTCGGCTACGGGTGGTGCACGCGAGAATCGTATATCGCTCACGGCAGGTTTCCGCGACGATAGAGATAATCAGTCGGGTATGCTCGGCCTGAGTGCCAAGTTTAGCCGTAATCAGCAGACCAAGCGCCGTTCGATACATGTCGATATTCGCCCCTCACACTTTACGACCGATACACAGCAGTGGAAACTCTCGGCTAAGGGCATCGACATCGACTCGTCGCGCATACAGATTAACTCGTTCCAGATTGCTCGTCCCGAACAGCAACTTATCATCGATGGCGTGGCATCGCGCTCACGAAACGACTCGATACGCCTTACGCTGAAGAACTTCGACCTTGCGCCACTCTCGGCATTTACCGAGCGTGTGGGGTATAACTTCTCGAGCCGTGCCAATGGCTATGCCTCGATGAAGTCGGCACTCAAGAATCCTGAGATTGAGGCAAACATCGACCTCGATGATATTGCCGTTAATGATATTACAGCTCCGCCACAGCGCATCACCTCGAATTGGGATTTCGAGGATAACCGTGCCCGTGTCTTTATCGCCGACCGCACGACGGCCGATACGGTCATTCGTGGCTACTACCAGCCCTCGGATAACCGCTACTATGCCCGTGCTAAGATGGGACGAGTGAAGTTGGCGTTGTTGCAGCCATTCCTCAAGGGTATCATCTCCGATATTCAGGGTGATGCCGATGTCGATGTCAATATCTTGGGTCGTGGCCGTCAGGCTAAACTCAACGGTGGCGCTACGGTGGACTCTATGGCTGTTAAGGTCGATTATCTCAATACTCGATACTTCGCTCCTGGGGGTAGGGTTGAGGTAAAAGACAACCACTTTATTGCCCGCGATGTCAAGGTCTACGACTCGGAGGGTAACGATGGTAGCTTCTCGATGGATATCAGCCTTGAGCATCTGTCGAATGTAACCTTCAATATCGACATCGAGGCGCACGATATGCTCGTTTTGGATACCGACAGCAAGGATAACGACCTCTTCTATGGCCATGTCTATGCCTCGGGTGGCGCAAGCTTCCGAGGCGATAAGCGAGGCTTGAAGATGGATGTTGAGGGTACAAGCTCGGATAATTCGCACTTCTATATGCCACTTACGGGTAAGGGTGATGCCTCGTTTGCCGACTTTGTGAAGTTTACGGAGCCTAAGACCGAGGAGCGCGACACCTCGGCATACCTCACTCGCCGTATGATGGCCTACGAGCGCAAGAACCGACCGGTAAATACGATGGGTAGCGTGATGGATATTGACCTTGCGCTCAACATCCTGCCAAATATCGATATTCAGCTTGTCATCGACCCCACCGTAGGCGATGTCATCAAGGGCAAGGGCTCTGGACAGTTGGCTATGCACATAGTGCCTAAGGCCAATATCTTCGAGATGCGTGGCGACTACACCATCTCGGAGGGTACATACCTCTTCACCTTGCAGAATATCCTAAATAAGAAGTTCGATGTTGTGCCTGGCTCGTCGATACACTGGACTGGCGATCCGTTAGGCGCTATGCTCAATATTGATGCGATATATAGCACCAAGGCGTCGTTGCGCCCCTTGCTTGGCAACTCGTTGCAGGGCATCGACATGTCGCGTGCCGTGCCTGTGGATTGCTACATCAAGCTCACCGATGAGCTGATGTCGCCCACCGTTACCTTCGATGTCCAGGTGCCGAATGTCGCTCCAGAGATTCAGACCGTGATACAATCTACGCTCAACGACCAGCAGGCTATCGCCACGCAGATGTTGTGGCTGTTGGCCGCTAATAGCTTCTCGGCAGAGGATACTGGCGCTATGGGTGCTTCGTTGTCAGCGACTACGGGCTTTGAGCTACTCTCTAATCAGCTTAGCAACTGGCTATCGGGCGATAACTACAATATTGTCTTGCGCTACCGACCCCGTACCGAACTTTCGGGTGATGAGGTGGACTTCGGCTTCTCGAAGAGCTGGTTCAACAACCGACTTATTGTCGAGGTGGAGGGTGGTTATCTCTCGGATGCCTCGATACAGTCTGCCGAGAATGCCTCGAACTTCGTTGCCGAGGGATTTATTACCTGGCTTATTGACCCTGAGGGCACATTCAAGTTCAAGGGCTTTACGCAGACTATCGACCGCTATGGTGAGAATCAGGGTATGCAGGAGTCGGGCGTAGGTCTCTACTACAGCGAGAGCTTCAATACCTTTGGCGAGTGGGCGCGTAGCATACGCCAGCGCGTTGAGAGCAACGAAAATCGCAAGGCACGCCGCGAAAAGCGTGAGGAGAGGCGTAGGGAGCGTGCCGAAAAACGGGCCTCGAAGGATAATAGCTCCGATGTTGAGAGCGTTGATATATTAGGCGACGAGGAGCCCACGATAGACGAGGAGGATATCATTTTGGAATAGAGGAAAACCGAAAAAAACAAACAAAATAATAATAATAACTAAAACTTAACTCAAATTATGACAACACTTATTACTGTGGCTGCGGCCCAGACTGTGGAGGGCACAGAGGTGATGCCCCAGCTCGATTCACTAACCCTTGCCCAGCAGGCTATGGAGGCTGCTGCTCAGGCTGAGGCAGAGACCGTATCTATCGGCTTTTGGGATTTGTTCCTTGGTGGTGGCTGGCTTATGTGGGTGCTTGTAGCTCTTGCTGGCGTTATGATCTTTATCTTCGTGGAGCGCTTCCTCGCTATCCGCAAGGCTACGACCATCGACAACAACTTTATGAACCGCATCCGCGACTACATCTCTGAGGGCAATATCTCGGCAGCTATCGACCTCTGCCGCCGTACCGACTCGCCCGTAGCGCGTATGATTGAGAAGGGTATCGAGCGTATTGGTCGTCCTATGGGCGATATTCAGAGCGCTATCGAGAATGTCGCTAATGTTGAGGTTGCAAAGCTTGAGGTGGGCCTTCCCACGCTTGCATCTATATCGGGTGGTGCTCCTATGATTGGTTTCTTGGGTACGGTAGTAGGTATGGTGCAGGTATTTATCGATATGTCGGCTAACCAGTCGGGTGCTATCGAGTTGGAGCAGTTGGCAGGCGGTATGTATGTGGCGATGGTAACTACCGTAGGTGGTCTTATCGTTGGTATCCCCGCATACTTTGCGCATAACTACCTTGTAGCTCGCATCGAGAAGCTCGTATTCCGTATGGAGGCTACATCTATCGCCTTTATGGATATTCTCAACCAGCCCGTAGTAAAATAATCTAACCCGAAACGCTATGGCAATTAAGAGAAGTTCGAAAGTTGATGCTTCGTTCTCGTCTTCATCGATGACCGACCTTATCTTCCTCTTGTTGGTCTTCTTTATCCTTGCAACGACGCTTATCAACCCCAATAATGCTGTTAAGCTCACCCTCCCCTCGTCATCGAGTGATGAGGGCGACCCTTCGGTGATTTCGCTCTCGGTGGTGGGTGCAACGGACGATGAGTCGGAGTACCTCTATATCATCAATGGCCGTGAGGAGTATCGCGAAGTTGGAGAGGTGGCTGCTGCGCTTAAGCTAAAGTATGAGGAGTATGCCAATCGTCCCGAGGAGGAGAAACCCTATATCTCGTTGCGTTGCGACGAGAAGGTTACGGTGGATGCCCTTGTCGAGATTATAGACCTCACACGCGAGGAGAAGTACAAAATGGTGCTTGCAACCAAAGATAAGAAGTAATGGAGTATTACGATTCAACAGATAGAATGCCACGCCGTATCGCCGCAGGTGTAACGCTTGCGGTTATGGCGCTGTGGTTCTCGCTGATGGGTCTTCTGTCGTTTGATGTTGTCTCTGAGCCTCAGCCGCTACCCCCTGTGGAGATTGTCTTCGAGGAGGAGGCCGAAGAGGAGCCTAAGCGCCCCTTGGTGCAGAGCGCGCCTACGGATGTGCGCCGTGATAAGGCCCCTGCCCACGAGGAGCGAGCGCGTCAGGAGTCGAGCGTTCAGACTTCGGGTGAGGCAGAGCGCACCGAGACGGTAAACCCCAATGCCCTCTTCAAGCCTACGGTAGGTAATGCGGAGGCTGTGGCAGCGGGTAACCGCCTTGCCCCCGATGGCGAGGAGGAGAAGAATCGTGGCGATGGTGCGGGCTACAACCTCCAAGGTACCGACCAGCTCGATGCTGGTTTGCAGGGTCGTGGCTTGCGCGAGGGTCTGCCCAAGCCATCGAGCTCGTTCCAGAGCTCTGGTCAGGTGGTGGTCTATGTAACTATCGACAGCAACGGCAATGTAACCTCGGCAGAGATACGACAGCAGGGCACAACAACGCAGGATGCTACGCTTCGTAGCTTGGCGTTGGAGGCGGCACGCAAGGCGAAGTTTAAGCCCTCGACACGCACACTGCAGGGCGGAACTATTACCTATAAATTTAACCTTAAGTAGTATGCGACGACTATTGACGATTCTATTGGCGATGTTTGCCGTAACGATGGTTTATGCCAGTGAGCCTGAGGGTGCGAAGATTGAGCTCTCAACACAGCTTATCGACCTTGGAGTGCTCTCGCAGAAGGCTCCGAAGCAGAGGGTCGAGGTGGAGTATCGCAATACGGGAGACCTGCCATTGGTGCTTTTGGAGGTGCGTACAAGCTGTACCTGCACCACTACGCGCTATGAGCGAAAGAAAGTTATGCCCGACGAGAAGGGGGTAATCACCATCGAAATGGAGCCTAAGAAAGCGCCTGAGGGTAGCTTCTATCGTGTCTTACAGCTGCTCTCTACGGCAAAAGATGGCCCTGCGAATATCGTGCTTAAGGCCGAAATAACAAAGTAACGAACTTAAGAAACTGCGAATTATGAATATTGCAAAACTTGTGTTCAACCCTATTATGGAGAACACCTATATCGTGTGGGACGATACGAAGGAGTGTATCATTATAGATGCAGGTAACTTCTCGGCAAGAGAGGATGCCCAACTTACCGACTTTATCTCGGAGCGAGGCCTCAAGCCCGTAATGGCGGTAAATACTCACGGACACTTCGACCACGCTATGGGCGTAGGCTATCTGAAGGAGACCTATGGCGTTAAGTTCGCCTGCTCGTCAAAGGACCAGTTTTTGGTGGATAGCGCTCAGCAGAGTGGCGCTATGTTTGGTGTGAAGTGTGCCCCTGTGCCCGCCATAGATATAGACCTCGACAAGATTGAGGAGATCGCCTTTGGTGCAACAAAGTTGCGTGTTATCAAGACCCCTGGCCACACTCCTGGCCATGTGTCGCTCTACAACGAGGAGCAGAAGGTGTTGTTTACGGGCGATACGCTCTTTAGAGAGAGCATCGGTCGTACTGACCTTCCCGGTGGCGACTACTCGTGGATTATGACCTCGATTTTGGAGCAGTTGGTGCCTCTGGGCGATGATGTGGAGTTCTATCCCGGTCATGGCGATAAGTCTACTATCGGCCACGAAACACTCTACAACCCCTTCGTTACCGAGGTGCTCAACAACGAGATTAACTACAAAGGCTAAATAACAAGCGCTATGCGTATAGATATTATTACGGTTGTTCCTGAGCTGTTGGCCTCGCCTCTCAATGAGTCGATATTGAAGCGTGCGCAGGAGTCGGGACACGCCGAGATATATGTTCACAACCTACGCGACTACACCGACGATAAGCGTCGTACGGTCGATGACTACCCCTTCGGTGGTGAGGCGGGTATGGTGATGAAGATTGAGCCAGTGTTCCGCTGTATCGAGAAGCTAAAGTCGGAGCGCGACTACGATGAGATTATCTTCACTTCGCCCGATGGCATCACCTACAACCAGCACGAGGCCAACCGCCTCTCGCTGATGAAGAATATCATCATTCTCTGTGGTCACTACAAGGGTATCGACTACCGCATTCGTGAGCACCTTATCACTCGCGAAATCTCTATTGGCGACTATGTCCTCACGGGTGGTGAGCTGGCCGCCTGCGTTATCGCCGACTCGGTGGTGCGTATTATCCCCGGAGCTATTGGTGATGAGGCCTCGGCACTTACCGATTGCTTTCAGGATAACCTGTTGGCACCCCCTGTGTATACCCGCCCTGCGGAGTTTAACGGCTGGAAGGTGCCCGATGTGCTCCTTTCGGGCAACTTTGCCGAGATTGAGAAGTGGCAAGACGAGGAGGCGTGGCGCCGAACCAAGGCCTTGCGCCCCGACCTAATCGAGAAGTAAGATGAGATACTATATTATCGCTGGCGAGCCTTCGGGAGATCTTCACGCCGAGAAGCTGATGCGCGGTATTCGTAAGGAGGATGCCGAGGCGAGGTTTCGTTTCTGCGGTGGCGAGCGTATGCTTGCTGCGGCGGGTGGCGAGGGTATGCTCTTCCACTACCGCGATATGTCGTTCTTCGGCTTTGCCAATGTGCTACGAAATCTGCGCACCATATTTCGACAGATAGATGCCGTAAAGCGTGATATCGAGGAGTTCAACCCCGATGTTGTGATTTTGGTCGATTATCCCTCGTTCAATATGCGCATCGCCAAGTGGGCGCACGAGCGTGGCACAATGGTCTACTACTACATAGCACCCAAGGTGTGGGCGTGGAAGGAGTGGCGCGTTAAGAGCCTCAGAAAGTATGTCGATAGGCTATATACCATCTTCCCCTTCGAGGGTGAATATTTTCGTGGACACGGCCTATTGACACATTTCGAGGGTAATCCGCTGGTTGATGATATCGCTGAGCGACACGCTAAGCTACCCTCGCGTGAGGAGTTCTTGGAGCGTAACGGATTAGATGAACGACCCATCGTGGCACTCTTGGCGGGTAGTCGCCGCTCGGAGATTAGGGAGAACCTGCCCAATATGGTGGCTATCTCTCGACTATTCCCCGATAGGCAGTTTGTTGTGGCTGCGGTGGAGTGGCTCGATAAGGCGTTGTACGACGAGCTTCTCAGTGGCAGCGATGTGAGGTATGTCTGTGCGCAGACCCACGAAACGCTGGCTATGGCAGAGGCGGCTATCGTTACTTCGGGCACTGCGACCCTCGAAACGGCGCTTATGCGTAGGCCTGAGGTGGTGCTCTACCGTGTACCTCGCCTATATGAGATTTTGCGACCCTATGTGCTTAAGATACCATATATCTCGTTGGTAAATATCAACCTCGGCCGTGAGGCGGTGCGTGAGTTGGTATGCTCGAAGCTCGATATGGAGACGGTGCGAGAGGAGGTTGCTGCAATCTTGGAGGGTGGAGCAAAGAGAGAGCGGATGCTCCGCGACTTTGAGGAGCTTAGTCAGATGATTGGTGGCGAGGGTGCAAGCGACCGCTTTGCAAAGGATATGGTAAATAGTCTAAAACGATGAAACTGATAAATATTATAAATAGCTACTCCGAGGAGGGCGATTTGCCTCGCTTCTACCTCAAGGCCGATACTGCTCTTTTGCGCAACAACGATGCCTTCTATATCCCCGATGGTGTTGGGCGTATCGTTGCCGAGCCACATATAGTGCTTAAGGTTTCGCGCTTGGCAAAGTGCATAGGCGAGCGCTTTGCGCCACGATGTATAGATGGCGTTATGGCGGGTGTAACATTTACGGCGATAGATAAGCTGGAGGAGGTACGCCGCGATGGTCTGCCGTGGGACGAGGCTGTGGGCTTCGACCACTCCTCGGCATTGTCGCTCGACACCCTCTCGCGCGATGATATGTTGCAGGGGGCTACCTTATATATAAATAATATAGAGCGCCTCCGCTTGTCTGTTGATACGATGCGCTTTTCGGCAGATAGGGTAGTTAGCCACCTCTCGGATAAGATGACACTTCGCATCGGCGACCTTATCTTCCTTGGCTCACCCGAAAAGTTTGATATTGCCGTAGGCGATAATATCAAACTAAAGATAGGTGAGCGAACGATGCTCGACTTCGATATCAAATGAGGCTGAATAAAAAGTGTATTTTGTCGTTACGCTCGCCCTCAAAATCCTCATTTACGCCTAAGTAAACTGCGGTTTTTCGGGCTTCGCAAGCCTAAAACTACATCTTTTATTCAACCTCTTAAACTAAAGGAGATGGACTAATTTGTTTTTTAGTCATCTCCTTTCGTACCTCTCGCGGTATTTGGCGGGACTGATACCCTCGATACGGGCAAAGTATTTGCCGAAAAACGAGGGCGAGGGAAAGTTAAGCGTGTAGGCTATCTCCTTGATTGTAAGGTCGGTGGAGGTAAGGAGCGTAACGGCATCAAGCATCACATAGCGCTCAATCCACTCCGTGGCGCTCTGACCACTTGCCTGCTTGATGGTTGTCGATATATATTTGGGCGTGAGAGCCATTCGCTCGGCATAGAACTTAAGGTCGCGGTGTTCGCGGTAGTTCTCCTCGACAAGGCGCAAGAAGTCATCAGTAAGGCGTGTGCCACGGTCGTCATTCTCGCTCTTGGCGCTATGCAGAAAGTAGCCCATACCGAGGAAGAAGGCGTGGGTCAGAAGGCGCAAAATCTCCAAGCGGTGAGGGTTTTGCTCCGTAGCTATCGTGTTGCAACACATCGAGATATAATCCTCTAATGCTCGCCGTGCATCAGCCGATAGCTGGGTGTATGGGCTTTCGGTAACGACATTGCGAAGATTAAAGCTGTTGCCAATCGTAAGCGATGATGTAAACTCCTCGGACATAAGGATATAGGTTGCCTCGAAGTCGGGGCTAATATCCACCATCTCGGTTATCTGCCCACTCAATACAATAAAGAAGCCTCCCGCCTCAAGGTCGAAGGTCTTGGCATTGATGCGCCCTGTGCCACGACCACCACGACAATATACCGCAACGATAAGTGGCGAGCGGTAGGGGTGATTGGGCAATATGGCAAACGATGGGTTGTCGATAATCGAGAATTCGTCGCCCATAGAGTGGGTAGTGCCTCGGTGTCCACCTTGGATATAGCTTTCGATAGTTTGCGATAATGTCATAAATACGCCTTTTGCTCCACAAAGATACGACTTTTAGGCGATTAGTTGCAAGCCTATCGGAATAATAGTCCATTAAATCGGAATTTTGGCACTTTATTCGTGTAGTGCGTTGCCCTACCTTTGCACCATCGAAACAAAGTTAAACTAAAACATCAAGAATTATGACAAAGAAGACGGTTAAGGAGGTTGCAGTAAAGACCTATGTAACGATTGAGAATGCGGTTGTTGGGGGCTATAAGGCGATTGAGAATGCGGTAGTCGATGGCTACAAGGCGGTGGAGAATGCCACGGTGGACTCCTACAAGTCGGTCGAGGAGACTGCGGTGAACATCGGCAAGAGCTTGATGGAGGAGTACAATAAGCAAAAAAGAGGCTGAATAAAAAGTGTATTTTGTCGTTACGCTCGCCCTCAAAATCCTCATTTACGCTTCAGTAAACTGCGGTTTTTCGGGCTTCGCAAGCCTAAAACTACATCTTTTTATTCAACCTCTTTTTAGAGTTGTTAGTTATTAGTTTTTAGTTGTTAGAATGTCATTCTGAACGGTAGTGAAGAATCCCGCAGTTAGTAATAATGTTGGTGATTGTGCAAACCGAGAGATTCTTCGTTGCACTCAGGATGACAAGTTGAGAATAGAGTTATTAGTTGTTAGTTATTAGTTGTTAGAAAACCTCTAAAAGCTAATTCCTACCTGTATCCCCTCACTTGAACAAACAGCCCAACCATTTCGGTCGGGCTGTATGTCGCTATAATAATAGAACTATTGGTTTATCTCTACATCGAACTGAATCTCCTCTTCGGTGTCAAGATAGAGCTTTATTCTTAACTTCGCTTTAGAATCAGCGCTTGGGAGTGTGGTGCATATAAAGCGGAAATCGGTGTGAATAAACCACATATCATCCTCCTTAAGTTCCGATACTCGCTTGCGCTCGGTGCGCTCGCGATTTGTGAGTTCGAACTCCTCATTATTGAAGCCACTCTCCACAAAGTATTTATAGGTCGCATACTCTACTTCAAAAATGTCGTTAAGGTCGACAAGTCGAGGATGCTCCTCATTCCAATTTGTCAATGGGATAATATCAATTGCACGAATTGACTCTGCACACGCCTTATCCCAATAGTCTATATCGTCATATTTAAATCCTGGTTGGTCGCCATATTTCTCCATATAGTCCGCATAGTTTTCGCCTGCGACATCCAAGTACTTATTGACAGAATGTATATCACCAGAATAGGCAGAAAAATTGATTATCAGGCTATTTTCAGTTATCTCACTCTCGATCTTAATGTTTTCATCAATATGAAAATAGTCGTAGATAAATCCCTGATCAGCATGCTCTCTTGGTTCTGGATTTTCTGGACTCCAATCAAAGAACATATAAAAGAGATCACACGATGTAAATAGTAGTGATGTCGCAATGATAATCGAGATATGCAGAAGTCGTTTCATACTAATATTCAAGAAGTTCTACTTTTTTAGAGTTATTAGTTGTTAGTTGTTAGAGTTGCGCTCCGTTGGAGCGCAGAAATTTTCAGGACCTTAAGACTTTAAGACCTTAAGACCGATACGAGGTCGGGCATCAAATCTTACTTGTCTTACTCATCTTACTTGCTCTAATCTAACAACTAACAACTAAAATCTAACAACTCTCTACACACCCATCTCCTCGATAATCCACTTGGCGCCACCGACCTTGTCGATAACGAACAATACATAGCGGATATCGCAGATGATATTGCGGCAGAGTGTCTCGTCAAACTCGATGTCAGACATCGTTGAGAGCCAAGTGCGGTCGAAGTTGATACCTACCAACTGTCCATACTTATTAAGCACGGGCGAGCCAGAGTTACCGCCTGTGGTGTGGTTTGTGGCGATGAAGCATACAGGCACGGTGTACTTGCCATTTAGCTCAACACCCCAACGGCCATAATCCTTATTGGCGTGGGCATCACGCAGTGCCTGAGGCACATTGTAGTCGTAGATGTCGGGGTTGTCCTTGGCGATAATACCCTCGATAGTGGTCTGTGGCAGGTGGTACTCGCCGTCGGCATACTCATAGCCAGCAACCTTGCCATAAGCAACACGCAGTGTGAGGTTTGCATCGGGGAAGAAGGCACGCTTCTTATCCCACTCCATCAACGCCTTGACATAGGGGCGGAACCAGCGCTCGATGTCGGGGATGTTGCTGAAGTTGCGGTAGGTGTAGGGGCGGATACGCTGCTGGATAGGTGCCACTGCATTGACAAACTCCGCCATAGGGTCGCTCTCGATAGTTGCGAGGTCGAAGCCCTCGATAGTGCCCAACTTGGTGTTGTCGTAGAGCCACTCGGCATAAGCCTCGGCGCCACCGTGAGCCTCGAAGAGAGCCTTCAACTCAGCCGAGATAAATGTGCCCATCTCGGCGTATGCCTTAAGCATCGCCTTTGCCAAGTCGCGGTCTACGGCCACGACGAAGTCCTTGTAGAAGAGCTCGGCAGCTGCCATCTTCTGCTCGTCGCTAAGGCGTGTTGAGCGTGCAATGCTCACCACCTGCTGAAGCTCGATGCCACGAAGGGTCTCCGAGTAGAGCTCGTAGTTGAAGTATCCCTCGCGGTTGCGCTCGTATGCTGCAGCGAGTGAGTCGAGCAAGTATGCCTTGTCGGGATTATCCTTGCGGAATCGCTCCTCGTAGGCTATCTTCTTTTTGTATGTGCCAAGGCGGTTGATACCCTTAACCTCGCCCTGCCACTTCTTCCAAGCGTTGGCGATGTTGGCGTGCTTAGCAGCATACTGAATACGCACTGCGGGCGACTTGGCCTGTGCAGCACCGATGATGTCGAGACGCTGGGTGCGAAGTGCAATCTTCGTAGGATCAGAGATTTCGGCGATATACTTCACAGCATCCGAGGTGATATACTCCTGAGTGTTGCCGGGGAAACCGTAAATCATAGTGAAGTCGCCCTCGTTGATGCCCTTGGTAGAGATCTCGAAGTGGCGAGCAGGCTTGTAGGGCTTGTTGTCGGCGCTATACTCTGCGGGCTCGTTGTTCTCGTTGGCATAGATGCGGAATACTGAGAAGTCGCCTGTGTGGCGTGGCCAAATCCAGTTGTCGTTGTCGGCGCCAAACTTACCAATGGTGGTGGGAGGTGTGCCCACAAGGCGCACATCCGAGTACTGGCGGTAGATGAAGAGGTAGGCGATGTTGCCGTAGTACATCGACTCTACCGTAGCGCGGTAGCCTACGCCCTCAGCCTCAGCCTTGGCGATGATGTCGGCCTTTGTCTCGCCAGCTGCAAGACGGTCGGTAACCTCCTCCATGCGCACAAGAATATCGACCTTAAGGCCTCGGCAGGGTAGCTCCTCGGCGTGCGACTGTGCCCAGTAGCCGTTGGTGAGGTAGTCGTGCTCGACAGACGAGAGCGCCTGAATAGCATCGTAGCCGCAGTGGTGGTTGGTGAGAAGCAGACCCTTCTCAGAGACAATCTCGCCTGTGCAGCCACCATCGAACAAAACGACAGCGTCTTTCAAAGATGCCTGGTTGATAGAGTAGATGTCCTCGGCAGAGAGCTTGAAGCCCTTAGACTTCATATCCTTGATGCGCGACGAGATAAGTGATGGTAGCCACATACCCTTGTCGGCATAAGCCGAAAATGTCGTTGCAAAGAGCAACGCGATGATAAGTAAGGTTCGTTTCATATAGATTTAGATTAAATGTGCAGGGTTTGAAGGTAGATGTTTTGGGTTACGATGAGTTAATGGGTTAAAATGTTCTTTTAGCGGAAGTATTCTAACAACTAATAACTAAAAACTAACAACTCATATTAGTAGCAGCAACACGATGGTAGCTCCTCGATAAATGCCTCAATCTCACGGCATAGGCGCTGAACGGGGAGTCCCATAACATTGAAGAACGAGCCTTCGATACGCTCGATGCCCACATAACCTATCCACTCCTGAATACCGTAGGCTCCGGCCTTGTCCAAGGGGTGGTAGTTCTCGACATAGTAGTTGATTTGGTCCTCTGTAAGGTCGGTAAAGCGCACTACGGAGCGTGCCGAGAATGTCTGAGCACGGTTGTCCATACGGAGTGTAACACCCGTAACCACCGAGTGCTCTCTGCCCGAAAGTTTGCGGAGCATAGCCTTTGCCTCCTCCTCGTTTGAGGGTTTGCCTAACACCTCGCGACCAAGTATCACGGTGGTGTCGGCAGTGATAAGTAGCTGACCATAGCTAAGTGGCGTAGGGTAGGAGTGGCTCTTGAGCAGCGATAGGTAGGGTGCAACCTCCTCTGCGGGGAGCGATGCGGGGTACTCCTCATCGCACTCAAACTTTTCGGCCAAGCGGTATGTAATTCCTGCCGCCTTAAGCAGTTCACGGCGTCGTGGCGATGCCGATGCAAGTATTACGGTGTATGACTTAAGTTTATCTTGTAGTAGCATATCTTGCGCAATTCATAATATGGGCAAAGATACGCAAAATAATTCAATAAAAAAAGGCTAACCCATCGGGTCAGCCCATTCACTGCATTGGCTTAGAAGATGTCGAGCAGATAGCTGTCAATCATCAGCAATTCGTGGTCGTTCTGCACAACTTCGTTTATAAAGAGCTCATCTTCGGCCAATAATCTCAAAAGTTTCATGTCAATTTCCCCCATAGGCAACTGTTATTAGATGTTCTGTTCGACTATCTAACGCACCCAATAGTGGGAATATTGTGTGGATTGTTAGTTTTTAGTTTTTAGTTGTTAGAGTTTTTTTTAAGACCATTAAGACTTTAAGACTTTAGGACCGATACGATGTAGGGTATCAAGTGCACCTAATATCTTACAAGCTAATAACTAATAACTAACAACTATCAACTAAGTACAATCTTCTTCTCTGCAATCATCTTACGCAGGTTGATAAGCGCATAGCGCATACGGCCTAATGCGGTGTTGATGCTAACGCCGGTCTCGTCGGCAATCTCCTGAAACGAGAGCTTTGCATAGTAGCGCATCTCCACAACCTCGCGTTGCTCTGCGGGGAGGGCGGCAACAAGTGAACGGATAGTTGCCTGCATCTCGCTGTGAACCATATTATCCTCAACCGAGCCCTCTGCGAGCTTGATAGTTGAGAACATATCGTAGCCCGCCTCCTTCTCGTTGATGGTGTGGCTGTTCTTTTCGCGGCGGAAGTGGTCGAGTACTCTGTTGTGCGCGATACGCAATACCCACGATAGGAACTTGCCACTATCGGTGTAGCGTCCCTCGTCGATAACCTTAACGGCCTTGATGAATGTCTCCTGGAAGATGTCGTCGGCGATGTCGTCATCCTTGACCATCATCGCGATATAGCTGCGCACACGCTGACTGTGGCGCTCGATAAGCTCAGATATAGCACTCCTATCTCCCGAAAGGTAATTATTAAGCAACACACGGTCGCTCAATAGATTTACATTCGCGTTCATACTCTCTAATGTTTTTAGGAGAAACTTTACGAATCTTACAATTCAGTTTCTCAGGTTAAGAGCAGAATTTTTTCAATAGGCAGTACAATTTTTAGTTAATATTTTTGTTTTCTTACGACAAAGATATGACAATATTTTGAATCTGCAAAATTTCTTGTGGTTGCTGTTTTTGACTGTTTGCCTACCGAAATAGTTCGATAGTCTAATGCAAACTGCGTGCCAATCAGCGTGTTACGCCCTTTGGAGGGTATGCTTTGAACTTTTAAGGTTATCGGTGAAATGACTAAACTTGGCGGTGAAACGACACAATAAAAATGAGCAGAGGGTGTGTTCTCTGCTCATTTTTCTAAAGTTTTTAGTTTTTAGTCTTTAGTTGTTAGTGCGTTTCTAAAAACTAACAACTAAAAACTAACAACTATCTATAGCGTCGATTTCGACTCGGCCTTTACCTCGCGATTAACCTTCGAAACCAAGCCCTGAAGTACGGTGCCGGGGCCTACCTCGGTGAACTCCGTAACGCCATCCTCAAGCATCTTCTCGACAATCTGTGTCCAACGCACGGGTGCGGTGAGCTGTGCGATAAGGTTCTTCTTAATCGCCTCCTTGTCGGTGTAGGGCTGAGCATCAACATTCTGATATACAGGGCACGAGGGCGTCATAAACTCCGCCTCGGCAATTGCTGCCTCAAGCTCCTGTCGCGCAGGCTCCATAAGGGGTGAGTGGAAGGCGCCACCCACGGGCAGACGCAAAGCACGGCGAGCGCCAGCCTCCTTAAGTTTGGCACAAGCCTCGTCTACGGCAGCATCTGCGCCCGAGATAACAAGCTGACCGGGGCAGTTGTAGTTAGCGCCTACAACGATGCCATCTACCGATGCGCAAACCTCCTCTACGGTCTTATCGTCGAGACCCAACACGGCGGCCATACCACCGGGCTGCTGCTCGCAACACTTCTGCATAGCCATAGCGCGCTTTGACACGAGCTTTAGACCATCCTCGAATGACAAGGCGCCAGCAACAACCAGTGCCGAGAACTCACCGAGTGAGTGGCCTGCAACAGCATCGGGCTTAACATCCAACGCCTTAGCCAAAATTACAGAGTGGAGGAATACTGCGGGCTGCGTAACCTTTGTCTGCTTTAGCTCCTCGGGGGTACCCGAGAACATAATATCTGTGATACGGAAACCGAGAATCTCGTTAGCCTTCTCAAACATCTCCTTTGCTACGGGCACATTGTCATAGATGTCCTTGCCCATACCTACGGCCTGTGAACCCTGACCAGGGAATACATAAGCGTGCTTCATACTTTTAAGTATTATAATGTTTTACGGCGCAAAGATAGTAAAAAAATGTAAGGTATGGCCTATAAATTAGTAAATATGCTATTTGTTCTCGACCTAATTTATAGAACCTATCATAAATTGGTAATTAGTAACATAATTCTTATTCTTCGCTCTACGCTCTTTGCTCTTTCTATTTGAACCTATCCAAAAACGCAATCAGCGATATGTCGCTATCCGTCAGGCCGAACTTTTGGCGGAGGCGTGAGCGTGCTACATTGATACTGCCCGTACTCTGGTGCGTGATGTTGGCTATCTCCTTGGTAGATAGGTTCATGTGGATTAGTGTGCATAGCTTGCGCTCGTTCTTCGTAAGGTTGGGGTACTCCTTAAGCAAATTCTCGAAGAACATATCGTTAGAGCTTACCAAAGTCATCTCTACATCTGCCCAGTCGCCACCCGTGCCGGCGCTCTGCTGCAACTGGCGTATGATGCGGCGAAGCTCCATACGAAGCTCACGGCCGTCCGAAAGGTTGATAGCGGCATTTAGCTCCTCGGTCAGCTTGTCGATGTTGTTCTGCTCCTGAAACTGCTGGAGGCGCTGAATCTTTATTATCTCGTTCTTGTGGTTTAACTCCTGCTCGGCTTGCTCCTTGTGCAAGAGGCGGTTTTTGCGCTCTAAGCGGTAGCGCGAGTAGATTAGCGCACCTATAAATATGAGGGATAAAACGCAGAATATGCAGAAGTATATCGCTGCACGCCCGTGTCGCTGGCGTAGTGCGTGTGCCTCCTCTAAGCGACGGCGCTCCTTGGCAGCCTGCTCAAGCTCCATATCGTTGATTAGCTGCGAGAGCTCAACGATATTTCCCATATTGTGCTGTCGTGTGTAAGTCTCGGCAAATGCCATCAGCGCATCGTAGGCCTCACTATCACGCCCCATCGAGTGGTATATATCTTGCAAAAGGAAGTAGGAGTGTACATTCTTCGAGTCGAAGTCGCCATCGCCAAGTAGCTCTATGGAGTGCCTTAGAGCTTTGATCGCCTCTTCGTTATTTCCCGTAAAGAGGTTGTGGAAGCCCTTGGCCGAGTAGTAGTAGCCCTCATCCTTGTAGTTGTCCACAAGTGGCTCGGCCAGTGCAAGATAGCGTGCCGAGGCCTCGATATCCTCGAAGCTCAGCTCCTGAAACGAGGCGTTGAGGTAGATGTTTATCAGAAGGTCATCGAAGCCGTACTCCTCGCATATTGCTTCAGAGCGCTCTATGATGTCGCGCACATCGTCGGGTGATAGGTTGTAGTTGAAGCGGTTGTTTAGCGCACGCACACTTTGGTGTGCCTGCTCACGGTTATCCCAACTATCCGACACCAAGCGGTTGTAAGTCATCGCAAGTGAGTCGTCGCTATTATAAAAATAGGTAATCTGCTCGATAGCAAGGTAGGCCTCACGCACCGATGTCGAGTCGCCCAACTCGCGTGCTTCGCTGAGGGCTTTTGTGCTGTGGCTAAAGGCGTTGTGGTAGTCGCCATTGCGTAGGTATAGCTTGCCGAGTAGGGCATTTGTGCGTGCTACGCAAGGCCTGTCGTTGAGTCTCTCGAAAATCGCCATCGAGCGCCTGCGATAGCCAAGTGCCTCGCTATAACGGAACAGCTCCTTCTCGCAATATTCGGCCATAAAGTCGTAGACCATCGCAGCATCGAGGGTCATTGTCGTGGAGTCCAAGTCGTTGAGAATTAGCTTGGCATAGTCCAATGCTCGCTCTCTATCTGTGGTGCGATACTCCTTAAATTTCTCGATATTGCGCTTCATCGTAATAGAACCTACCTGCTGAGCCGATGCGCAAGGTGGATTGCTTATCGCTACGGCCAATATTACAATTGTAAGTATGGCCGTTGAATGCCAAAATTTGTTATAATGGCTAAAATTCATAAAATCAGAAGTTTGAATAAAATTGTTATACAAATGTAATATATTTTTTTTGAATTGTTATAATAAAATAAGAGATATTTTTAGGCAAATTCTCTTTGCTTGATTTAATTTTGTGTAACGGTTGGCCCGAAAACGAATAATACTTAATAAACGACTATGAAAAAAGCACTCCTTTATTTGTTTGCACTCGTTGCGATTGTAGCGTGTAGCACTACTGAGAAGCCTGAGGTGGAAAAGCCCACTCCTGAGCCCGAGAAGCAATCTATCGAGATTGTGATTGACCAAGAGCGCCTTACAGCCTACCAAGTAGTATATAGTATATACCCCGATGACAAGGAGGCCTACTACTATTCGGATGTTATGTCTAAGGCTCGCTGGGAGTCGGCAGATCTCGACCAAATCAAGGCCGAGTTTGATGAGTCGTTGCGCAATTTTGCCAATATGACAGGCGCAACCTACGAGGAGGTGTTGGAGCAGATGTTGTTCAAGGGCGACAACGAAGAGCTATTGAGTAATGCGGGCTATCGCGGTGATACCGACTTTGTTATTTTTGCCTTCTACTGGAATGGTGAGACTTCGGAGTTCTCTTTTGCCGAGTTCCGCACCCCTGCACATATAGACTCTAAGGAGAGTGTAGCTATCTCGTTCGACAGCGTTGATGCCTATGCTATGAGCGTAAAACTTGAGCCCAGCGCCAGTGTTGCAGAGTATTACTACCACTTTGCTGAGAGCGCTAAGGTAGATGCAATGCTTGAGCAGTTGGAGGATGAGAACGCCTTTTTGTCGTATCACGCGATGAATGTTGGCGTTAAGTACTCTGGTGTTCAGAGCGTTGAGCAGAAGGGTCTGAAGCCTGAAACAGAGTATACCGCCATCGTGATGCTTATTGACCAGAACGGTAACCGCGCACAGTTATCGGCTAAGCAGACTACGCCTGCCGTTGTTCAGAGTGAGCTTGTGGAGTCTGAACTCTTTGAGAGCCTTCTGGGCGAGTGGTCTGGTGTGCAGACTGTATTCGATGGATATAGCGACCCCACGACATCGGAGTTTAATGTTACGATTGCTCAAAGCGTTGAGGATTACGACTATGACTATCGTGCTAACAATCAGCTCGTAGCGTTGGTTGATGGTTGGAACAATATCGCATATTACGGTATTCAAGGACTCATTGATGAGGGTATTGAGAACCCCGAAGAGAAGTTTGGCCCTAAGTGGGTGCTGGATATCGCCGAGGGCGACAAGGTAACTATTGATGGTCAGGCACGCTACTCGGTTATCGGCTGGTTGTTCTATGGCGACTGCTTTATGGTTAGCGCCAATGCTACATCGCAGGCTATTGATTTAACAACAACACTCAATGTCGAGGTGTCGGCAGATGGTAATACGCTCACTGTCTCATCATCGGTTGCCGACTGCTATCCTTCGCTTGCATACGACTTCACGGGTATAGGCTGGATGGCTAACTTCTACGGTATGTCGGATATAGTTCTTACACGCAAATAATAAACCAAATACCTAATAATTATGAAAAAGTACGCTTTTCTTCTTTTTGCTACTATGACCTTGGGTCTTGTAGGTTGTAATAATGAGCCTACCCCAGACGAGAAACCCGAGGTAGCTCCTACGATTGCTCTTGAGAAGGGCTTCGAAGAGGTTAATGCTGTGTCGTTCTCTGTCGTTACTACTAATGCCTCTGAGGCGCGCTATATGCTCTTGGAGGATACTGCCGAGGTGCCCACCTTGGAGAGCATTATGGCAGATGGTGTAGCTGTTGCACTCGATGACGAGGGCAAGGCTGAGGTAAAGGCCGAGGGTCTCGATGCTGAGACAAGCTACAAGGTTGTAGCTGCCGCAAAGAATGTAAATAAGTTGGCAGGTTCTAACACCCTCTATGTTAAGACCACTGCTCAGGCAGAGCTTCAACTTGAGGTTGAGGTTGTGCAGGTTACACACGAGTCGATGAACTTCCGTGTAAACTCTGCAAATGCCGAGAAGATTGCCTATCTTGTGCTCTATGCGTCAAAAGATACTCCCGAGGCATCTTATGTGTTGCTCAATGGCGACGAGGTAGAGGTTGGCTCTAAGGAGTCGGTTGAGGTTACTGGCTTGGAGTGCCTGAAGGAGTATCAGTTGGTCGTTGTTGCCGAGGGTTGTGGTCAGACTCTTATGGCCGAGCCTGAGTCGTTTACTACAAAGGACGACCCCTCAAAGGTTATTGAGCACAACTACACCCGTGCACGCGGTACAAAGTATGGCTCAAGCTACTTTATGATGTTCTCTTTCGAGGATGCCAACGAGGAGGATAACTTCGCCTATAACGATAAGACCCTCTCGCTTGATATCTATGGCGACCCCGATAAGGACTACCTTCCCGCAGGTACCTACGAGGTTAAGGAGAGCACCGAGCCTGGTTGTGTGAGCTCTTATCGCTACTCAACCTATGGCTACGACAATGGTGTGCAGCTCTCGAGCGGTCGTGTAATCGTTGATATCGACGATGAGACCAAGGCCTACTCGTTTGATATCGACCTTATGCTTAAGGATGGTCGCCACTTGATTGCTACCTACTCAGGCGATGTGGACAATATGCCCGTTATTGACACCGTTACCGTAAGTACAACATTTACCGAGGCTTCGGCAACATCTGCTGATGGCATCAACTGGACCTTGAACCTTGCAGATGACAAGGGCAACGCTGCAAAATTCGATATCGTAAACTCATTTAAGGCTGACTATATCGTCAATAACTCTTATACTATCAGCACCTCGGCTGAGGAGTTTGCAACTCGTGCTGCGGAGGCTGGTCAGTTTGATGGCGAGACCTCGACATTCACCGTTGCTGGCGAGGATGGCGCCAAACAATTCCTTACCGGTACGCTCCATATGGATATTGATTGGGATAACCAGAAATATATGCTCTCGTTCTACGGCACCTTGCCCGGCAACTATATCATCGAGGCAGAGTACGAGGGTAGTATCGAGGGTATCTCGCTTGCTCCCAAGGAGGAGATTATCGAGGCCGTCTTCGACACCGTAACTGCCCGCTCGTTTGAGAGCAACACCAACTGGTATATGACTTTCACTCAGACCGTTGATGGCGAGGAGAAGTATCGTCTTGTGCTTGATGCCTTCTGCCCCGCATCGGAGTACTTGTTGGCAGGTGTCTACTCAACCAAGGGTGCTGAGGAGGGTCGTTCACTCAATGCCGACGGCACATCGTTGCGCGTGGCGGGTGAGGGTCAATACTACTCGACTGAGGCTCGCGCCAATGTAAATATTGATATGGCGGCTAAGACCTACTCATTCGATATCTCGTTCAAGGTTGCCGATGGTCGTACCTTCAAGTTCTCATACACGGGCACTGTCGATGGTATGGAGATTCCCGAAGGCGGTGAGGTAGAGGGTGATATCACTTGGACAACCTTTAAGGCTAGGTGGTGGTATTCGGATAATTGGGAGTTCACCATCGCAGATGCCGAAGCGAAATACACTCTCGCCTTCGATATGCGCACTGGCGACAGCTCGTTGAACTATATCCCTTCGGGTGTCTATACTATCGGCACATCGGGTCAGTATATCGACTCATATTATAGCACCTTCAATGGCTCAAAGAGCGCCTATAAGGCTGTGAGTTTGGAGCTTACCTACCACGAGGATTCAAAGACCTACGATGTTAAGTTTGATGTTACCTTGACCGATGACCGTCAGTTTAGTGGCTCATATTCGGGTGTTGTCGAGGGTATCCCTGCGGAGTAGATGGCGATTATCTAATTTTAAGACTTTACGGAAGATGAAGAATATTTGGTTAATGTTTGTGTCGGCTCTGTGTCTTACGCTCTTTGCGGGGTGTAAGACCGATGAGCCAATCCACGAGCCCGAGCCCGATGCACCACAACTGGTACTCTCGGAGCGAGAGGTTGAGGTTACGGCCGATGGTGGCCACTTCGAGGTGGAGTATGAGCTACTCAACCCCTCGGAGGGCGCTGAGCTTAAGGTTATCTCGGAGCATAGCTGGGTTAGTGGTGTCGAGGCAACAGAAGGCCTTCTTAAGTTCGATGTTGCGGAGAGCTACAACCCTGAGGAGCGCACCTGTCGCCTTGAGCTTATCTATCCCGGCGTCTATCCCAACCCCACAATCACCGTTAAGCAGGCTGTGGGCAAGGAGCACTCTATTAGTCTGGATCTTATCTCGGCTGCTGCTACGACCATTACGCTAAATGTTATCCCTCAGGATAAGGATATGCCCTATGTCTTTATCCTCGGCAATGGCGACTATATCAAGCAGAATGGCTTGATGGATGACGATGAGGCGCTGTGGGAGAGCGATATGGATGTCTTCCAGAGCTTTGCTGATGCCTTTGGTAGCGATGTTTCGGTGGCCGTTTCCGCCTTTATGTACGAGGGCGACCGCCTGCCTCATCAGTTTACTGGCGTTACCCCTGCAACCTCGTATGTCGCCTATGCCTATGGTTTCGACCGCGAGACTATGACACCTACAACCGAGATTTCGCGCTTGGAGATTACGACAGCTACGGTCAATGACTATACCCTCCACTTCGACTTCAATGTCGAGGTTGATGGCCCCTATGTCGATATTAGCATTACGCCTCAGGGCTACGATGGCTACTACTATTATGGCGTCTTCTGGAAGAGTGATATCGAGGGCGCTACCCCTGAGGAGCTTCGTGGCTTCTGCGAGGCCGACTGGGAGCAGTACAAGGGCCTTTATTCGTCGTTCTTCGACACTCCTGAGCAGGGTCTTCAGTTTATCTTCAACGAGTTGGCCTATACGGGCACTACCGAGCTCTCTGTTGAGCTTGATGCCAACACCGAGTTTGTCCTCTGGGCCTTCGGTATGGACGATGAGGCGCTTTTGAACACCTCGCCTGAGTTCTATGAGTTCACCACCGGTGGTGTTGCCGCTTCCGAGAATAGGTTTACGCTCTCGGTTGCCGAGCTCTATCCCCGCAAGGCTACCGTTAAGGTTGAGACCACCAATGATGACCCATATATCGCGACCTTGGTTGCTGGCGACCGCTTCGAGGGCTTAACAGACGAGGAGATTATGGAGTATATCCTCATCAACTTCAAGGTGCAGTATGCTTCGGGCACAATGAGCGAGACAGCAACAGGCCTTACACCTGCTACCGAGTATGAGTTGTTGGTGTTTGGTGCTCAGGCAGGTGCTCCTACCACCGGCCTTAGCCGCCTAAAGTTCACCACCGAGGAGGTCGTCTATGCCGACCTCGACTTCTCGCTCACTATCGGCGACTACTATAGTGGTGCCGAGGTTGCCGCCATAAACCCCGACTATGCGGGCTACGAAGATATGATTCTTGTGCATATCACCGCCAATGTCGATGATGCGGCCGTCGATGCCTACTTCAACGCTGCCAATGCTCTCGACTACCCATATTATGAGTATGAGCACCTTGTTGCGGGCCTTCTCTCGGAGGGAGCACTGCAGGAGCTTACATCGCTCTATGCCTTCTACTACGATGAGCCATATATCTTCTTCGGTATGGCTGAGGACGAAGATGGCAACTTCACCGAGATGTGGGCATCCAAGGAGATCACCTTCACCAAGGAGGGTTGCTCGCCTGCCGAGGAGTTTTTTGCGGGCGAAACACGCATTAGCCGCAGTGAGGCTGTTGCTCAGCGCTTGGGCAAGCTAAGCTACGAGTAGCGTAAGCGAAAAAAAGTTGGGGCAGACCGCAAAGTCTGCCCTAACTTTTTTATTCAGCCTATAGTATGCACTGATATTCCACCTCGTCAGCGTAGCCCTCAGCCCGCCATAGCCACTCTCGTCGTCGTCCGCACTCCACAAAGCCACACCCCTCAAATAGCGCCTTGCTCGGTGCGTTGTCGTCTGCCACCGATGCCCATATCTGGTGCAGGGCGAGTGTCGTGCGTGCATAATCCTTGATTAGCTCTATCGCCTCGTGTGCATAGCCCTTGCGGCGGTCGGCCTCGGCATATACCATTATGCCTATGCCCATACGACCATCGCGGGGCTCGAAGTCGAAGCAGTCTACGGTGCCTACGGCTATGCCCTCGACCTCGATTACGAGGCGCATACCGCGTGTGGCGTATATGTCGTAGCTCTGCTCCTCGATGAAGCGTGCTATGCGCTCACGCGATAGGGGCGCCATTGTGCCACTCACACGCCATATCGCGGGGTCGTTCTCCCAGCGGTATACGACCTCGATATCTGCGGGCTCCAAGGCTCTGAGGCGCACTCTTTCTCCCTTGATTAGCATTTCAGACCTATAATCTTGTTGCGGATAAGCATCGCCACACCCCACGCATTCGCGCTGTCCGACATCTTCGATACTCGGAACTTGGTATCCTTATATACAAGGTTTAGCGAGTATTTGTTTGTCGATGACTTCAACGGCAACATCAGGTATTCGCCAGCCTGTGCAAGGTTACCACCCACGATTACGGTTTCGGGGTTGAAGGTGTTGATAAGGAATGCTACGGCCTTGCCCACCTTCTCGCCAGCCTCCTCGATAAGCTCGATGGCGAGGTTGTCGTCGTTGTGTGCTGCGGCTATGATGTCGTTGATGTGTATGCTCTCGCCACGGTCGTACATCTCGCGTAGACAGGTGTTCACGCCGTTGTTTATGAGCTGCACAATCTTATTCTCTATGGCGATACCCGATACCTCGGTCTCCAAGCAACCCTTCTTGCCACAGCCACATATTATCTCGTTGTCGAAGAAGGGGATATGTCCGAACTCGCCCGCAAAGCCATTCTTGCCGTAGTAGAGCTTGCCATCTATGACTATGCCGATTGCCACGCCTCGTCCCATATGCAGGTAGAGGACATTGCTCTCGCTCTTCGACTTGCCTGTGGTGTACTCGGCATAGCAGCGTGCGCGGGTGTCGTTCTCAAGCATCACGCGGATGCCTATGCGCGACGATATGATGTCTGTTAGCGACTCCTCCGAAGAGGTGAAATACTTGTACGAGCGCCCTGTTTCGGGGTTTACGCGACCTACTATCGATACACCTACGCCCAATATCTTCTCGCGGTCGATGCCACAGGTCGCCACAAACTCCTCGATGTTGTGGCATATACGCTCTAAGCACTGTGGGCGGTCTACAAGCTCAAAGGTGTTGTCTATCTTCTCGGATATTATGTTGTTGTGCAGGTCGGTGATCACATATGTCATATTGTCGCGACCCACATTTATTCCTGCGAAGTATATCGCCGAGTTTGCCAAGCCAAAGACATTGGGGCGGCGGCCACCGGGTGTCTCTACCTTGCCCAAGTCCAGCACTATGCGGTCATCGACAAGCTCCTGCACGAGCTTCGTCATCGTTGGCACACTTATGTGCAACTCGCGCGTAAGCTCCGAGAGTGTCGATTCGCCATTTAGCGCCATATAAGCGATGATATTTCGCTTTATGATATTATTCTTGTGCGTTATGCCCTTAAGGCTCTCATCCGCCTCAATATTGAAAAACTTTGCAAGTGAGGTCATTATTAATATATTTTAATTGGCATAACAAAGATAATAAAAATATTTTGAAATTAAGCAGAAAATAATGAGAATTTTTAATGAAAGTTTTTGGGTAGGGGATAGGGAACTGAGGACCATTAAGACCTTAAGACCATTATGACTTTAGGACCTTAGGATTTTATTTCTTATCGTCTTACTTGTCCTATCGTCCTTAAAAGAAATCGGAGCCTCCCGAAGGAAGCTCCGAAAAGTTAGTTATGTCTACTCTTTAGCCGTATGGCTGTCATCTGCTCACGGAAGCCTCCCTCCGAGGCAAAATTCTCGCTGACCTTATCTATATATTTGCCAATCAGACTCTGTGTTTGTCGTATAAGCACCAAGGCTATATTTGCAACTGCCTCGTCATTGCGACTCTCTGCTATCTGTATAAAGTATTGCGAGTCGTTGTGTGTTGCACCTAACTGAGTCATTGCAAACATCTCTTGAGAGTCGCTTTCCCACCGTCTTAGCCCACGCACACGCAGATAATCGGCGTAATCCTCGCTAAGCTCCATAAGACTTGCGCGGGCTACATTAAGTAGCTTGATGCCCATCTCCTTCGATGTCGCTAAATTGCCATATCCCTCGACGATATTCTGCTTTCCTGAGCGTGCTGCTTGCACCATCTGGTCGAAGGTGCGGCTGTGCTTGTCAATAAAGCGTGTGCAAAAGTGGTATGTTATATCATATACCGCCACACTTTTCTGATAGCATAACAATTTATGATAGTTGCTGTTAAGTGTTAGCGGCTTAGATGATTGCATAAAATATAATTTTCTACGAAGATAGCTATAATTGGCTACCGATGCAAGTTTTTAAGAATATTTTTAAGACCTTAGGACCATTAGGACCTTAAGACTGTATGATTTTATCTCTTATTCGTCTTATTGTCTTACTTGTCCTATCGTCCTTTCTTTTAAGACCTTAAGACCATTAGGACCTTAAGACCATAGGATTTTATCTCTTACTCGTCTTATTGTCTTATCGTCTTAAATAATCTCTAACAACTCTAAAAACTAACAACTAAAAACTCTCTCCTCCCCCTTGGGCATTTATGCCCGCGCTCGTCCCGAGCGCGCCCCCCCCCAAAAAAAAATCGGAGCCTCCCGATTAGGAAGCTCCGAAATAAGATGTATTAACTTACTCACTGAATGTGTAGTAAAGTTTGGAAGTTCTTGTTGAACCGAAGGCAGAATATGTTAAATCAAGCAATACTGTATAAGTGCCGTTGCCGTTGTCGTAAATAGTAGCTTTTGAGCCATCTGCAAGGTTAAATCCAGAGATAGTACCTTCAATTGATATAGTGCCACCATAAGTATAATCACCAACAACTACCGTTGAACCAGCACCACCATTGTATAGTTTTGCTTGCAATTGATAATCTGTGTCTGAGATAATTAAAGTACTACCGTCCCAAGAATGGCTACCCGTAGCCAATAAGGTATAACCTGTAGTATCAGGACCAGATGAAGAACCTTCGCCAATTGATCCAATGTATGTAAGTTTTAATGTAGAACTAACTCCATTTACCCAACAGTTATATGATGTAAGCACGACAGTATATGTGTCGTCATTCAAGGATACATCAAGTGTGCCGTTGTAGATATATCCAGGATAGCTAACCCCAGGGACTACAATTGTAGTCTCATCACCAACCCAATATTCATTGTATGTATTTTCGAAAATACCAACTTCCAAAGCACTATTAAGTTTGAGATTTAGGGTATAGCTACCATCTGTGAAGGTGTACATATTATTTGAACCAACACTACATGAAGTAAATGTAATATCGTAGTCGAAGCCAGCATTAGGATCTCTCTCGGTAGTTACATAATCGTTATAAGCATAAGATGCTCGGTGTGTTTCCTCGTTTGCAGGGTTGGCAACTACAGAGTAATTGTAATCCTTATTATACTCAAGCTCGGTAAATACTACCTCTGTATTAGTCGTATCCTGCGTATTTCCGTTAAATGTAACGGTATAAGAACCAGCACCCTCAACTGCATCCCAAGAAATTGTTACTGTATTGCCACTTGCTGTAGCACTAACATTTGACAACTCAAGCATAGTGCGAGGATCCTCATAGGTAACAAAAATATATCCGTCATTAGAATCCTTATAGGTGTCAGAATCTGCTTCTGATGCCAAAGCTTTAACATAGAAGTAGTAGTATCCATAACCCTCCAATTCAAATGTTGCGTAAGTCTCGTTTGTTGTAACATCTACTGAATCGGTATAAACAAGGTAACTGCCAGCATTCTCTACAGCATCCCAAGTGATAGTTACGATATTGCCCTCGATTGTGTAATCAAGATTGCTAGGTGTCGCAAGCTGAGTACGAAGATCGGGGTAGCCAAAGTCCACAATATCACCTACATATGTCGCATTAAGTATGTCGCCATCAGTGTTCTTAAAATCAAGAGTAATGTCATATTTGCCATCTACTACAGTTACAATCATATTGTTGTAATAGTTGCTATCTAATTGCTCCAAAGAGCCCCCAGTAACAGCATAACGGCTATAACCGATGTCAAGACCAGTATTTGCAATGTATGTCTTTACATCAAAGTATAAGCCATTAGGTAAATAAACATTGAGGACAAGAGTACCAAGAGTAGCATCTTCGAAAACAATGTATCCCCAATTACTATAACTACCTAAATTATTGTAATTGTAATAATATGTTGCGCTATCCATAACGGTATCAGGAGCTGCAACCTTCTCAAGATTTGATACCGAGAAAGTAGAAACACGGCCATACTGGAACTTCAACTCGCGACCCTCAGGGATAGTTACACTCTTGGTATAAGCGTTACCCTCTGCATCGTATGCTGTAACGGTAAAGTCGCTAACCTCAACTACATCGGTAGCAAACCAGAATACATTATCCTCAACATTATCTGCGTTGATAGTGTATTTAAGTGTCTTAGCATAATTGTACCAATCGCCATTGAGTTCAACCTCAATATAGTCAATAACAAACTCAGCGGGAGTGTTTACAGTCATCTTACCGTAACCTACCTGGTGCTCCATTTTAGCATTAACGGTACCATTAGTAACCATTGCATTTTGGTGCTGAAGAATGTGAGCTGCAGGATCAACCGAATTAGTACGGGGTGTCTGCTCAGTAGGAATATTGCAAGTGTAAGTGCTTACCCAAGCCTCAGCGGGTGAGCAAACGGTGATAAAGCCGGGAGTGCCCTCAAGTTCAACAGTAAACTTACCCTCGGCATCGATAGTGGTAGTTATCTCTTGTGAACCGTTGAACACCTTAATGTTCTCACCACCATCCCAATCTGACTTATAAACAGTAATGCCATTCTCATCAGTCTCTGAACCTACGAAACCCGAACGGGTGTCATCAGTGTTTATAGATGCAGTACCGTTGATAATGGTCTTCTTAACGAGGTTATCAACCTCGACGCTTACCTCAGAGCAAGCGACAAATGCCATTGCAGCTACTGCAACAAGCATCAAATTCTTAAACAAATTCTTCATTGTTGCAATAGTTATTAATAATCACCGTAGTTATCCTCTTCAGAATCATTGATACCTGTAGAGAGGTATACACCGCACTCTGCGACCACAGAAATTACCTCCATCTCAGGGGCTACATAAATTCCCCCCCCCTCAAAAAAGTTCTTCTTGTTCATTTTTGTTTGAAATTTAGTTAATTAATATTTTGTAAAATTTGTCTCTTTGTTTTGTCATCCTGAGTGTAACGAAGGATCTCAAGGTCTTGTAGGCGGTCTAAGGCCTTACACCCTGCGAGATTCCTCACTTCGTTCAGAATGACAACTCTATTTTGTTCTCTGCTCTCTTTTTTGTCATCCTGAGTGTAACGAAGAATCTCAAGGCTTTGTATGCGGTCTAAGGCTTACACCCTGCGAGATTCTTCACTTGCGTTCAGAATGACACTCTATTTTGTTCTCTGCTCTCATTTTGTCATCCTGAGTGTAACGAAGGATCTCAAGGCCTTGTAGGCGGTCAAAGGCTTTACACCCTGCGAGATTCCTCACTTCGTTCAGAATGACAATCGAAATCTTAAATTGAGAAATAATCACACTCCGTAACCTCTCATAACCCTCTCAACCTAAAATTCTCAATACCTCAATGCTCCTCATTTACCCGCGCAAGCGCGTATACAAATATTGTCTTTTGCCTGATGCTTAGGGATTAAGACATCAACAAAAGTAATAAATTTTTCAATAAAACAACGGCTTTGTTATAAAAATTTTTATCACCGCCCCGCAGTGCCCCTCAGAGCCACATTTCAAATCCTAAAGTGGTGATAGTGTGCGGTGATTTTGGCGTTTTACACCCTCCGCACCCCAATGCGTAAGATATGAGGAATATTGCCAAAATGAGAACGGGAAAAGGGAGTTGTTAGTTTTTAGTTGTTAAGACGAGTAAGACGATAAGACAATAGGACAAGTAAGACAATAACAAAAAAATATGATACCCGATTTCGTATTGGTCCTAAGGTCCTAAAGTCCTAATGGTCTTAAAAATCTTACCCCCCCCCTTAACAAAAAAAAAGCACCCGCGTGGGTGCTTTTTTGCGAGAGCATCTCGGAGTAGCTGCGCTACTCCTCAGCGGGGAGCTTGAACTCGGTGAATCCAGCCTTAACAAGGGTGTTGTACCAAGCAAAGCACTTCTTCATATCCGAGAGGTGAACGCGCTCGCGGTCGTACTCAGGGAGTACCTTCGCAAACTCCTCACGGATAGCGTTGTCTGCCTCCTTATGCGAGATAGCCTCCTTGCCACCGGTGTAGTTCCAGATGTTGGTAAATACATCTGCCAAGGCGATATCCTCGCCCTCGGTGAACATCGAAATCTCGGTAAGTGCGCTAACACGCGATGTTGCCGAAGCATTCATACGCTTGCCGTCGAGCAACGACTCAACGATAATACCGCGCATAGACTGCGCTACAAACTTATACAAGCCGGGCTGACCCGAAATTGCCAAAATATCCTTTAACTCCATATTTGATATTCAGTTGTTAGTTATTAGTTGTTAGTTTTTAGAGTGTCATCCTGAGTGTAACGAAGGATCTCAAGGTTGGTTGGTCTGTTGATGGTCTTGCTAACTGAGAGATTCTTCACTTCGTTCAGAATGACAAAACAAGAGGGAAGAGTTTTTAGTTGTTAGACCTAAAAACTAATTGCTCATTACTTATTTCTCACTGTAACATCGAGCTGGGGGAAGGGGAACTTAATGCCCTGCTTGGGAAGCTCGTTGTAGATACGCTCCTGGATGTCGAACTTCAAGCCCCAGTAGTCGCCATTCTTGCACCATACGCGAGCCGAGAAGACAACAGCGCTATCTGCCAACTCGGTGAGGAATACTACGGGAGCAGGCTCGGTCATAGCACGGCTATCCGACTTAAGGATTTCGAGCAACGCCTCGCGCACCTTGTTGGCATCTGAGCCATACTCAACATTAACGGTCCAGTCTACACGGCGGATATCCGAGGTAGAGTAGTTGTCGATAACAGAGGTAGAAATCGAGCTATTGGGAATGTAGATGATGCGGTTATCTACGGTGATAATCTCGGTAGAGAACAAACCGATGCTCTTAACAGTACCCTCCTCGCCCTGAGCGTCGATATAATCACCTACGCGGTAAGGCTTGAGGAAGAGAATCATAACACCACCGGCGAAGTTCTGCAATGTGCCACTCAAGGCCATACCTACAGCCAAACCTGCCGAAGCAAGCATAGCGATAAGCGATGATGTGTTGATGCCCAAAACCTGAATTACGATAAGGATAACGACAACATAGAGCAACACCTTGACGATGCCCGAAAGGAACGAGCGAAGTGAAACCTCGACATTGCGCTTGTTGTAGACCTTGTCCATAAACTTAAGCACACGGCGGATAATCCAACGGCCTACATAGTAGATTGCCAAGGCGATAGCCACCTTAACAGCAAACGAGATACAGCCGTCAATAGCCATCTGCAAAAGGGTAGAGAAGTCGTAGTTGAAGAGCTCCGACACGCCCTCCTTGATGTTCTCAACATTTGTAACATTCTCGATTACCGCAGTGGGGTCTACCTGAGCACTCTCCTCCGCAGCAACCTCCGCAGTCTCCGCAACAGCCTCCACAGCCTCAGTCTCCGACACAACCTCGTTGTCGATAAATAAAAGGTTTTTCATTGTTTATTAAGTTTTATATGATTTGTTATCATTTTTAACGCGACAAAGGTAATTAAATTTTGCAAAATTTATTATATTTGCACTAAATATATAGCCCTATGAATAATATAGAGATTATCCAGATGAACATATCGGGAGAGGATAAGCCCGGCTTGACCTCGACTTTGACGGGTATCCTTGCCTGCTACGACGCCTTTATCCTCGATATTGGTCAGTCGAATATCCACCAGTCGCTAACGCTCGGCATACTCTTTATGACAACGCCTGAGCGCTCGGGACAGATTATGAAGGAGCTGCTCTTCAAGGCCTCGGAGATGGGCATCCAGATTCGCTTTACGCCCATTACTGCGGAGGAGTATAGCAGCTGGGTGAAGGGTCAGGGCAAGCACCGCTACATCATCACTATGGTGGGTCGCCGCATCACCGCCGACCATATCTCGCGTGTAGCTAAGGCAATATCCGATGAGGGTCTCAACATCGATGACATCAACCGCCTAACGGGTCGTATGCCCCTCGATGAGGATGAGCGAGCGCCCAAGACAAGTATCGAGTTCTCGGTGCGAGGCACGATGTCGGACAAGGGTGTGTTTCAGAATAAATTGATGGAGATATCGAAGGAGGGCGATGTGGATATATCGTTCCAGCGCGATGGCATCTTCCGCCGTTCACGCCGCCTTATCTGCTTCGATATGGACTCTACGCTAATCCGCACCGAGGTTATCGACGAGTTGGCAGACCGCGCAGGTGTGGGTGCCGAAGTACGCGATATCACGGAGCGTGCTATGCGTGGCGAGATTGACTTCCGCGAGAGCTTCGAGCAGCGTGTGGCGCTGTTGAAGGGCTTGGATGTCAGCGTGATGGAGGATATAGCCGTAAACCTCCCCATCACCGAGGGTGTAGACCGTATGATGACAATCCTTAAGCGTGTGGGCTACAAGACCGCCATACTCTCGGGTGGTTTCACATACTTTGGCAACTACCTAAAGCGCCGCTTTGGCTTCGACTATGTATATGCCAACGAGTTGGAGGTCGAAGATGGCAAGCTCACGGGTCGCTATACCGGCGAGATTGTAGATGGCGCACGCAAGGCCGAGCTATTGCGCCTCTTGTGCCAGTTCGAGAATATCGACATCCAGCAGTCGGTGGCTGTGGGTGATGGCGCCAACGATCTGCCGATGCTCAACATCGCAGGCTTGGGTATTGCATTCCACGCCAAGCCCAAGGTGCGTGCTACGGCGAGCCAGTCGATTTCGACCGTAGGTCTCGATGGCGTATTATACTTCCTTGGTTTGAAGGATTCGTGGGTTGAGAAGAAGTAGCGTATGGCAGAGGTAAGAGCAAAAAAGGCACTCGGTCAGCACTTTCTAACCGACCTGAACATCGCCCGCAAGATTGCAACATCGCTGTCGGGCGGTAGCGTTGATGCTCCCGACAAGGTGCTGGAGGTGGGCTGTGGTATGGGTGTGCTCACGCAGTTTCTACTGCAAAGAGAGGATGTGGTAACCTACGGTGCTGAGATTGACTCGGAGTCGGTGGAGTATCTTCATGCCCACTATCCTGAGTTTGCACCGCGCCTCACCGAGGGCGACTTCCTAAAGATGGATTTAAGAGAGGTGTATGGCGATAGGCTAAAGATTATCGGCAACTTCCCCTATAACATATCGTCGCAGATATTCTTCAAGGTGCTCGAAAATAGGGATATCGTCCCCGAGTGTGTGGGTATGATTCAGAAGGAGGTGGCGGTGCGTTTAGCAGAGCCTCCAGGGTCGAAGGAGTATGGTATTCTCAGTGTGTTGCTTCAGGCGTGGTACGATATTGAGTATCTCTTCACTGTGGGCGAGAAGGTCTTCAATCCACCGCCTAAGGTTAAGAGCGCCGTTGTGCGCTTGGTACGCAACAATGTTGAGAGGCTTGACTGCGACGAACAGCTGTTTATCAAGGTTGTGAAGGCCTCGTTTGGTCAGCGCCGTAAGATGTTGCGTAACTCGCTGAAGGCAGCGTTTGGCAACTTCGAGGGTCGTGAGCATCGCTTCTTCTCGATGCGTGCAGAGCAACTATCAGTAGCTGATTTCGTGGAACTTACGCAGTGGGTCGAGGAGAATAAGTAGGCCTTCGATGATGACAAATAGCGGGTGGACAATGGTGTCTGCCCGCATTTTTTTATAGAGTCGTCGCCTGCTGGTCGATGATGCGTAGCGAAAGCTCGCCTAGGTAGATGTCAATAATGCCGATGCAACATATCTCTCCTTTGGGTAGAGGCTCACTGCCATAGATTGTGGCATCATTGACCGCTACAGCAAGGGTGTCGCGACCATCGGTAATATGGCGTATTGAGGGTAGTGGCAAGCCAAGGCTGTCGCAGTCGAGCCACGCCATATCCTTTTCGATAAACTCCACGCTGTCGATACGCACATAGCGAAGCATATCGTTTGGGGATATATCGCGGATAGTGCGCAAAAGGGCTTTGGGAGGTGTCGTGAGTAGGGTATCTATGGTTGTGTGAAGCGCTATATCGCTATCTGTGAGTCGGTCTACGCTGTACTCTGCTGTGGGTTGTTTGCCGATAACGAGGCGCTGACCCTCGCGGGCAAGGTATAGCCCAGAGCAGTGCACCGTAACCTCGGAGTATAGAGGTAGCGAGATATCGGAGTTAGTGCTCTCTACCTGAAGTGCAATGCCAGCCGTTTCGTCGGCGATAACTACGGTGTTCGTAATCTCACCCATCTTATCGTTAGCGATAACACGACCACAAATCGAGATGTCATCTTTGAGCAATACCGCTTCATAGCGCACAAGCGAACCAAGGTGGGCAATCGATATCTCTCGCTCCCACGCTGCTCTTTGCTCGGTAGTGCAGCCCACAGCAATAAGCAAGGCGCTAATAAGCCACAGCATCACTCTCATAGCGCATCTTTAGGGTGTAGATAGGTTGTCCATCAAACTTGCCACTCTCGAGAATGCCAGATACGGAGTGCAATATATTGGGTAGGGCGTTGTCGGCAAATGTGGCGTAGTCTCGTGTATAAATGGTTAGTGAGTCGCCACGCGGGTCGATGTAGAGTGATGTGCCACGCCATACGGCATCGTCGAGGGTCATTGTGAGAGAGTCAATGCTTGTTGATGCAACAAGCTTAAGCGAATCTATGCGCACCAAGCGACCACAATCATTGGGCGTAATGTCGCAAATATCAATATCTTGGGCAGTGAGAGGCTCAACCGAAAGACCGCTATGCACAACCTCGTCTACTCGCTCTCTACTCTCCAGATAGTCGATGTCATAGAGACTTGATTGCTCCGAATAGCGACCTATCTGCAACACTCCACGAGTGTACACGGCGGCACAACCCTCAATTGTAAGTGCCACCTCTAAACCTTCGGGATAGAGCCCATGTAGCGTAGGATAGCCCACCATAACCTCCACAGCGCCTGTGGCATCTTCGACAATAAACGATGAATAGAAGTTTTTCTCCTTGTCGGACGAGGTGATGCGACCACGAAGCGTGATAGGCTCCTTGACACGCTCCGTACCCCGGACAATATCTTGTCGAAGTTCGGCTATCGAGCTGTTGGATTGTGGCAGGATATCCTCAATAAGAGGCTTGTCGGCCACATTGTAGCAGCCGACAAGCATCAATACCATAAATATAGTTAGTAACCTTGCCAATATGTTGTTGGGGTTAGTTCGCTACCTCGGAGATAAACTTGATGCGCACCAAGCGAATCTCCTCCTCGCTATACTCCGAGCCAAGCTCCTCGATAGCATCGTCCAACGAGTCAGTCTCGGCATCCTCCTTAAAATATAGGTAGATATCATCAACCTTATCCTTATCCATAATGGTGTTGAGGTAGTACTGAATATCGAGCCTTGTACCTGAGTTTACGATAGCCTCAATCTCGGTGAGTAGCTCGTCCATATCGAGGTTACGCGCACGAGCAATATCCTCGAAATCCATCTTGCGGTCGATAGACTGGATGATGAAAATCTTGTTGTTCGACTTGTTGGCAACGCTCTTAACAACTAAGTCCTGAGGTCGGATAATCTCCTTCTCATCGACATATAGCTTGATGAGCTTGATAAACTCTGCACCAAACTTCTGTGCCTTGCCTGCACCGACACCCGAGATAGTCTGCAACTCCTCCATTGTGATGGGATACTGAATCGACATATCCTCCAACGAGGGGTCTTGGAAGATGACATAGGGGGGCAAGTTGTTCTGCTTAGCCACCTTACGGCGTAAATCCTTGAGCATAGCAAATAGCTCCTCGTCTGCTGCTCCACTACCCTTCATCGGGCCTGCCATCTGCTCCTCATCTTCCGCGTCGTAGTCGTGGTCAAGGGTAATAGTTACCTTTGTGGGCTTCTTGATATAGGCATCACCCTTGGCATTAACCGAGATAAGGCCGTAGTTCTCGATATTCTTGTCGATAAGGCCCATAATAAGTGCCTGGCGCACAACGGCGTTCCAGAACTTTTCGTCTTTATCCTTACCTGCACCGAAAATCTCGAGTTTGTTGTGGCCGTAGCTCTTGATAAGTGCTGTAACCTTACCGGTAAGCACAGCGATAAGGTGCTCAATCTTAAACTTGTCGCCAATCTCCTTTAGAGCCTCCAAGGCCAGCTGCATCTCGTTGTGAGCCTCCACCTTAGGCTTTGGATTGCAGCAGTTGTCGCAATTGCCACAGTTATCTACGGTATACTCCTCGCCAAAGTAGTGAAGCAACGACTTACGCCTACACATCGAGCTCTCGGCATACGACACTGTCTCGACAAGTAGCAATTTACCAATCTCTTGCTCCGCTACGGGCTTGCCCTGCATAAACTTCTCGAGCTTCTGGATATCCTTGTAGCTGTAGAATGTGAGGCAGTGGCCCTCACCACCATCACGGCCAGCACGACCAGTCTCCTGATAGTAACCCTCCAACGACTTGGGAATATCGTAGTGGATAACATAGCGCACATCGGGCTTGTCGATGCCCATACCAAAGGCAATGGTTGCGACGATGACATCGACCCTCTCGTGCAGGAAGGAATCTTGGTTGTCGGCGCGTGTCTGCGCATCCATACCTGCGTGGTATGCCAAGGCTTTGATGCCGTTGGCTACGAGCAACTCGGCCAGCTCCTCAACCTTTTTACGGCTAAGGCAGTAGATGATGCCACTCTTGCCATCGTGCTGCTTGATAAAGCGAATGATGTCGTGGTCTACATTGTGCTTGGGGCGTAGCTCATAGTATAGGTTGGGTCGGTTGAACGACGAGCGAAATACCGTAGCATCGGTCATACCGAGGTTCTTCTGAATATCCATCTGTACCTTGGGTGTTGCCGTTGCCGTTAGTGCAATGAGTGGCGCTGTGCCAATATCATTGATGATAGGGCGAATACGGCGGTACTCAGGGCGGAAATCGTGGCCCCACTCCGAGATACAGTGTGCCTCGTCAATGGCGTAGAACGAAATCTTAATTTTACGCAAGAAGGCGATATTATCCTCCTTGGTTAGCGACTCGGGGGCGAAATAGAGAAGCTTGGTGCGTCCTGCCAGGACATCCTCTCTAACTTGGGTGATTGCCGCCTTGTTGAGCGATGAGTTGAGAAAATGTGCAATGCCCGACTCTGTTGAGAAGGTACGCATAGCATCGACCTGATTCTTCATCAGGGCGATAAGTGGCGATATGACAATGGCCACGCCGTCCATAATAAGCGCAGGCAACTGGTAGCATAGCGATTTACCACCACCGGTGGGCATAAGGACAAATGTGTCCTTGCCGGCGAGCACATTTTTGATGACCGCCTCCTGGTTGCCTTTGAACGACGAAAAGCCAAAATATTCGTGTAACTTTTCGGTTAATAATCCTTCACGCATAGTGTCCATAAAAAACTGTCGTAAAAAATTTACCCAAATATAGTGTTTTTTTTTGAAAAAAAGCAATAACTTTGTAAAAAATTACAAAGAAAAATATGAGGCTATATACAAGTGAGTTGATAAAATCCTATAAATCACGAGTTGTCGTCAATCATGTATCGATTGATGTCAAGCAGGGTGAGATTGTAGGTTTGCTCGGCCCTAACGGTGCAGGTAAGACCACTACCTTTTATATGATAGTAGGCCTTATCAAGCCCAACGAGGGTCGCATATTCCTCGAAGATGACAACGGCAAGGTTACCGATATCACCTCGTTGCCCGTATATCGTCGTGCCCAGATGGGCGTAGGCTACTTGGCTCAGGAGGCCTCGGTATTTCGCCGCCTTTCGGTCGAGGACAATATCCGCGCCGTATTGGAGATGACCTCCTACTCGAAGCAGTATCAGAGGGAGCGCGTTGAGGAGCTTATCGAGGAGTTCCGCTTGCAGAAGGTGCGCAAGAGCTATGGTAACCAACTTTCGGGTGGTGAGCGCCGTAGAACAGAGATTGCGCGTGCCGTAGCCATCAACCCCGCATTTATCCTTCTCGATGAGCCATTTGCAGGTGTCGATCCCATTGCTGTGGAGGACATCCAGAGCATTGTAGGTACGCTTAAGGATAAGAATATTGGTGTGATTATCACCGACCACAATGTCGATGAGACCCTTGCCATCACCGACCGCACATATCTGCTCTACGAGGGTAAGATTCTCAAGACCGGTACGGCTGAGGATTTGGCTGCCGACGAGATGGTGCGCCGTGTATACCTCGGTAGCAACTTCGAGTTGCGTACCTCGCCTCAGATTGCTCGCCAGCGTAAGGAGCAGGAGGAGGCAGCTCGACAGGAGGCATTGCGAGCCTTGGGCCATGTGTCGCCCACGGTGGAGGATGCCGAAGATGACGATGACGATGACGAAGAATAATCTTTAGGGAGTTTCCTTATATATATGGATGATAGTACGGTTCCTTTAGGGAATAGATTGAAGGGGGCAATAACGCCTCCATGCTCAAAGAGCTATGCTCAACGCGCCTTGGCTGCGGCACTTCTTGCCAAGGGGCGTACCACACTGCGTGGTATCGAGCTTTGCCGCGATACACGCTCGGCGATAGCGGCCATCAAGAGCCTTGGTGCCGAGGTCGAGATTTTAGACGACAACACACTGCAAATCACAGGAGGTCTTAGCCCTCGCTCTGCGAGGCTGAATGTCGGCGAGTCGGGACTTGCCGCCCGCCTCTTTACGCCCATAGCCTCACTCCACGATGAGCCTATCGTTATTGAGGGTGAGGGCACTCTGCGCCACCGCCCAATGTCGATGATGGTGGTGCCTCTCAAGGAGTTGGGTGTCGATGTGCGTGATGGTGGCGGTCGTCTGCCTATCGAGGTGTGTGGCCCTATTCGCGGTGGCAGGGTTACGGTCGATGGCTCTATGTCGTCGCAGTTCGTAACAGGCCTTCTAATTGCCCTCCCGCTTGCTGAGCGCGATACCACTATCGAGGTTGAGGGGTTGGTCTCTACACCATATATAGATATGACCCTTGAGACCTTGGAGCGCTTCGGTGTCGAGGTTATGTACCACGAGGGCGACTACTCGGAGTTCTATATCGAGGGTGGTCAGGAGTTTAAGGCTGTGGACTATACCATCGAGAGCGACTGGTCGGCTGCCGCCACTATTATGGTCGCTGCGGCTATCGCAGGCGAGGTTACGATAAACAACCTATCGACCCTCTCGCGCCAGGCCGATACGGCTATCTGCCGTGCCTTGGAGCGTGCTGGTGCCTCGCTGATTATCGAGGAGAACTCTATCACGGTTGAACACCGCGAGTTGGAGGCCTTCTCGTTCGATGCCACCAACTGCCCCGACCTCTTTCCTGCACTTGTGGCGTTGGCAGCTGCATCTGCTGGAGTATCAACGCTCTACGGTATTCGCCGTTTGCGTGGCAAGGAGAGCGATCGTGGCGAGGTGCTAAAGGAGGAGTACGCAAAGCTCGGCATCGACATAGAGCTTGACTATGACGAGGATGTTATGCGTGTTGTGGGTGGTAAGCCCGTAGTGGCAGAGGTGGATAGCCACGATGACCACCGCATCGCTATGTCGTTGGCAGTTACTGCCTTGCGACTTTCTGAACCTATTACAATCAAGAACCGAGAGTGCGTAGCCAAGAGCTACCCATCGTTCTTCGAAGATATCGAAATGCTTAAACAAGGAGCGCGTGAATAATAGTTTTGGCGATAAATTGCGAATCACGATTTTCGGCGCTTCACACTCTACGGAGGTGGGCATCGTAATGGAGGGTGTGCCCGCTGGTATTGCCCTTTCGGTAGATGATTTTAGCCGAGATATTGACCGTCGCCGACCCTCGCTTTTGGGCGAGACACAGCGCCGTGAGGAGGATTTACCTATGTTGGAAGGTGTTGATGCTAAGGGTGTTACTACGGGCGATGAGTTGCGAATATCGTTCCGCAATGGCGACACTCGCTCGAAGGATTATTCGCATCTTAAGCGCCAACCGCGACCCTCACACGCCGACCTTGTGCAGCGCCGAAAATGGGGCGAGGAGTACAATCTTGCCGGTGGCGGTATTGCCTCAGGGCGTATGACTGTAGCGCTGGTTGCTGCGGGCGTTGTGGCGAAGAAGATTTTAAACTCTGCCACCTTCTCTACTCGGTTGGTCGAGGTGGGTGGCGAAAAGGATAGCGCTCGTTTTGAGGAGGTTATAGCATCGGCTAAGCGTGATGGCGACTCAGTTGGTGGCGTTGTCGAGTGCCGTGTTTCGGGCGTTGAGGCGCTACTTGGAGAGCCTTTTTTCGACTCGGCAGAGAGCGTTATCGCTCATCTGCTATTCTCGATACCTGCCGTTAAGGGCGTGGAGTTTGGCGATGGCTTTGATGGTGCGCGTAAGCGTGGCTCGGAGCGTAACGATGTGATTATCAATGCTGATGGCAAGACTGCGACAAATAACGAGGGCGGTATAAATGGCGGAATTACCAACGGTAACGATATTGTTGTGCGTGTTGCAATTAAGCCTACGCCAAGTATCGCTCGTGAACAGCAAACCTTTGATTTTGAGAGTGGTAGGGTAGCACCTCTTACGATTGGCGGTCGCCACGATGCCTGTATTGCTCGTCGTGGCGCTGTTGTCGTTGAGGCGGTTGTTGCTTTAGCTCTTGCCGACCTAAAATTGCGCAGATAATGGCAACCCGACGCGAGATATTTCGTGCCTTAACCGAGGCGGGTGCAGAGCTCTATGGCGAGGCCGAGGCAAGACAGATTGCCGAGATGGTGTTGGAGAGTCGTGGCGTGTCGCGCAATATGCTCCTTGTTGAACCTAACGAGGAGCTTCAATTTCCTGATTTAGATAGTGTTATAAACGATATTCGTGCTTGGCGACCTGTGCAGTATATCATCGGTACGGCCGAGTTCGCAGGTATGGATTTCGAGGTGTCGGATGCAGTTTTGATACCTCGCCCCGAAACCGAGGAGCTGGTGGATTGGATTGCCTCGGAGGTCGGTGATAGTGCTTCGATTCTCGATGTCGGTACTGGTAGCGGTTGTATCGCTATTGCCCTCTCTCGTGCCGTTAGTGGTAGTTCGGTTTGTGCGTTGGATATTTCGGCAGAGGCGCTCGCTGTTGCCCGTAGAAATGGAGCAAAGTATGCCCCTGATGTTCGCTTTGTTGAGGGTGATGCGCTCTCGGATTTCTCGGCTTTGTTTGCTGAGAAGTTCGATGTCGTTGTCTCAAATCCACCCTATATTCCAGATAGTGATAGTCGCCTAATGAGGCGCAATGTTACAGATTATGAGCCACATACGGCACTTTTTGTACCAGATAACGATCCCCTCTTGTTCTATCGCTCGATAGCGCGTACAGCACTGAGGATGCTTAAGGCAGAGGGCAAATTATACTTCGAGATTTATGAGTTGTTGGCCGATGAGATGCAGAGAATGTTGCACGATGAAGGCTACGAAGAAATTGTTGTCCGTGAGGACTTTAGAGGAAAACCAAGAATGATATGCGCAAAGGTGAGTTCGACAACGAAATGACGCCAACGCCGCGTGAGCGTAAGTCGAAGAGTGCCGCAGAGGCGTTACAGTCGCTTATGCGCCTGTGTGCTCGCTGCGAGCGCTCTACGGGCGATGCTATGCGCCTGATGCGTACTTGGGGTGTGCCTGAGGGTGAACGCCAGGCTGTGGTCGATAGGCTTGTTGCTCAGCGCTTTATCGACAATGGCCGTTATGCCGAGTTGTATGTCCGCGAGAAGTCGCGCCTCTCGGGGTGGGGTGCCCGCAAGATAGCTATGCAGCTGCGCACGAAAGGTGTTGAAAAGGAGGTTATTGCCGAGGCTCTTGCAACAATTGATTGCGATGAGCAGAGCGACCGCCTTGTCGAAAAACTTAGGCGTAAGATGCGCACAACAAAGGCTCAGAGCGACTACGAAATGCGAGGTAAGCTCCTCCGCTATGCCTTGGGCCTTGGCTACGACTATGATGATGTTAGCACGGTGCTCGACAAAATTATGGACGAGAGGTAACAAAAATTTTGTAAATCAATATATTTTATTTATTTTTGCACCGCAAAATCGCCCTATCCTGCTCCTTGCAACCGTTGTTATGTGGTGCTTTGAAAGGTAGAAAGGAGATTTTTGACGATGGTTCCGTAGCTCAGCTGGATAGAGCAACAGCCTTCTAAGCTGTGGGTCGTGGGTTCGAATCCCGCCGGGATCACTGAAGGGGCTGACTAAAAAGTCCGTAAGGACTATAGTCAGCCTCAGTTGTGTTTAATTGCGAGTAAATTTGCTCAAAAAAA
>SUZB01000002.1 GCA_015060115.1 Rikenellaceae bacterium
TGTAAAAATCAATATATCAGTATTTTTAATTAATATGCTCAAGGTGTACACTAACTCTCACCCAGCATCCCACAAAGGTACAAAAAAGAGATTAGCTTTCATCACCTAAGAGGATATTTATTACAAGTGATGAAAGCTAAAAGGGCATTATATGATGTAAAATTGAGAGAAAACAGAGCCTATATAAAGGATATTTTCTGCCACTTGCCCGTTAAGGATGCCGACACCTCTTTCTCGACAATTCCCGTGAGTGCATCGGCAATATCATCGTGGCGGTTGGAGCGGACATTACGCCTAAATGTTGTGAGGTGGGCGTAGGCCTCCGGCCAGCGCAGGTGCCACCCACGAGGAAAGCGCAGGGTATGGACAACGGTGGCTGAGTTTGACAATATGCGAGCCTCCTTATTGCCATTTTGGTGAAACCACTCGACCTTAACATTTGGGGCAAGGCGTTGCACCGAGCGAGCAAAGCCACGACCACCATTGTTGCTCTCGATATAGGCACGGCGGACATCATTACGCATAAGCATCTCAGCAACAAGCTTTTCGGTTATCTCCATACTCTCCTGCGTATATACCATATCCGTGATATATATTGTGCCATCGGTATCTACAGCGTATGCCACCGACGACAGATAGTCATCGCCACAATCTGCCGTGTCGGTATAACATCCACGCGCCACAATATCACGAGGCAGGGTGTCATACTCACGAAAGGCATCGCCATAGAGCAGACCCTCACGCGATGAGGGGTGGCCCTGATACATCGCCTCAAAGCGCACAGGGTCGAGTTGGCGTTTGCTGCGTAGTAGCGCTGCGCTCTGCTGAGCCTCCCATAGCGCCTCACCATCCTCGCGAGGGTCAATCTCGGTGGGTGGCGAGCTTTTAAGTGCCTCAAAATTAAGATATAGCCACTCGCCATCCTCCACCTTGTCGATATCGCTCCACGACCTGAGCATACGGCATCGCTCCGAGCGCATAAGCTCGCCGATAAGGTCCTCTTCGTGCCAACGGGTAAATACAATCAGCTCGCGTGAGGTATTGTGCATACGGGTACGCACCACCGAGGTATACCACTCCCAGCAGTTGGAGCGCACCACAGGCGACTGCGCCTCCATAGCATCTTTGTAGAGGTCATCGAGGATAAAGCAGTCTACACGATTTCCCGTGAGCGAGCCCTCACGACCCACCGATATCAGCTCACCCTTACGGCCAATAATCTCCACCTCGTCGGAAGTGCGAATATAGCCTGTGGGCTTCGTGCCCTGCTTGATTGTCGTGTCGGGGAAGATCTCGGCATACTCCCTTGAGTCGATGATGCGCTGGACACGGCGGTTGAACTTCGATGCCAAAGTGCCCGAATATGAGGCGATAGCGATACGACAATCGGGGTCAAGGCCGAGCATATAGGCGGGAAGCAGAGTTGTTGCACCTACGCTCTTGCCGTGTTGTGGCGGAACAGATACGATAAGTTTCTTTATTCGCCCAGTGGCATAGGCCTCCAATATATTATAATAGGTGCGATGGAATGGCGTAAACTCCAAAAAGGGGTATACCTTTTGGGCGAAGTCGATAAATGAGCAGGTATGAGCCTGCTGAGATAAGTGTTGTGTCTTCATAGTCTAAAAAGTTTTGTGCCGACAGCCCCGATGCAGGCGATAAGCAAGGTCGGCGACCGATGGGGAAGGCATCGCTTCTTAAAGGAGAGAAAATGCCCATCAGCGAGGATTAAAAGTTTGATTTAGAGAGCAAAGGCAACCATCTCGCGAAACGAGAAGTCGTTGATAACCTCCTCGCCACCCTGCGTTGTGTGAAACTCCCACCACACAGGAACGATGCGCTGAACAGGCCTTAGTGAAGCCCACTCTTCTGCCGTGCCACGATGCACCACAACGGTGCAGACAAGCGAGCAAAGAGTGTCGCCAAAGGTCAAATCAACACGCCCAGAGAAGAACTCTTTTGTTGCAATTTGCGCCATCAAACTCTCAAAAACCTCAAGGTAAAGTTTAGAAGAGATTGTGTACATAGTTGATTTTTTGATAATAAAGTGTAAAATAATTTGCAGAACAAAATAAATTGCTTAACTTTGTAGTGCAAATATAAGTTCAAAATCTTACTTTGTCAAGTATTTAGTATAAATTTTTAACATAAATTTTCTTTATATGATGACCATAGGCGAGCGTATCCGACTTATACGCAAACAGCTAAATCTAACGCAAGAGCAACTTGCTCAGCGACTTGGCATCGGCAAGGCCGCCCTCTCGATGATAGAGACAGGCAAGGCAGGCTTCTCGACCCGCAACAAGAATATCTTAGTTCAAGATTTGAATGTCAATCCAGAGTGGATCGAGTCGGGCAAGGGCAAGATGTTTAATGCTGACCCCGACCTAACGGCCTACACCCACCGCACCGACAACTCGCTACCATTGCAGAGCGTGCCCCTCTACTCTATCGAGGGCACAGCGGGTCTTGTACCCCTCTTTGCCGACCAGACAGAGGCAAAGCCCGTGAACTATATCCATATTCCGAACTTGCCCAAGTGTGATGGTGCGATATATGTTGTTGGCGACTCGATGTACCCCTTGCTAAAGAGTGGTGATATCGTTCTTTATAAGCAACTTAGCGATGTTCGCGATGTCTTTTGGGGCGATATGTATCTACTCTCGATAGATATTGATGGCGAGGAGTATATCACGGTAAAGTATGTGCAGAAGTCGGATCACGAGGGCTATGTAAAGCTTGTTAGCCAGAATCAGCACCACGCCGACAAGGAGGTTGAGATTAGCCGTATTCGTGCCATTGCTCTTATCAAGGCCTCGATTAGAATGCACACCATCGGGTAGAAGAGTTTTTAGTTGTTAGTTGTTAGAGTTTAGTTGTTAGAGTTTAGTTGTTAGCTCTTTCCCTAAACTTCCTACATTCCCTACATTCCCTACATTTCGAGTCTATCCTGGGCACAAAAAAAGAGTTACCCTTACGGATAACTCCTTATAGGACTCGAAGCGTAGCGCCAAGGGCGCAAGCTCGCGCGGATACCTTAGAAAAAAAAGCGCAGACCAAAGGTCGAGCAATAAATCATTATCACATCCGCGCAACCTGCCAAATATACTATGCTGGGCACAAATTTAGACTTTGGCGGAATTGCGTAGCAATTGGTTGATGATGTGGGACATCGTGAGCTTGCTCAAACGATTGCACACATCAGCAACATTAGGCTGTGAAACAGCCCCGCCAAAGTCAAACACAGCACAAAAAAAAGACCGACTTCAAAAAAGTCAGCCTTTGTGCCCAGGATAGGACTCGAAGCGTAGCGCCAAGGGCGCAAGCTCGCGCGGATACCTTAGAAAAAAAGCGCAGACCAAAGGTCGAGCAATAAATCGCTATCATATCCGCGCAACCTGCCAAATATACTATGCTGGGCACAAATTTAGACTTTGGCGGAATTGCGTAGCAATTGGTTGATGATGTGGGACATCGTGAGCTTGCTCAAACGATTGCACACATCAGCAACATTAGGCTGTGAAACAGCCCCGCCAAAGTCAAGCTCAGCACAAAAAAAAGACCGACTTCAAAAAAGTCAGCCTTTGTGCCCAGGATAGGACTCGAACCTACATGCCGTTAAGCACTCGCACCTGAAACGAGCGCGTCTACCATTTCGCCACCTGGGCAGCGGTTTCAGCAGACAAAAGTAGTATATTTTTTTGAATTTTTGTATATTTGTGCGAAAATTATTTTTGTGAGGCTGGCGAGGGCGCAGACTACCCTTCGGCCCAAACTACCTAAAACACTTACTATTATGCAATTAAATAAGCTTTCGCGAGGCGCAAAACTCTCTGCATTGGTCGTTGTGCTTGTCGCTATCGACCAAATTGTAAAGCTCGCCGTACACCACTACATGGAGGTTGGCGACCGTATCGAGGTCTTCAGCTGGTTTAACCTCTGCTATGTCGAGAATAATGGCTTCGCCTTTGGTATGCAGCTTGGCAGTGGCGAGGGCGCTATCGACTGGGGAAAAATCGTTCTCTCGCTCTTCCGCCTTGCGATGATTGGCCTTATCATCTACTATGTCCGCCTACTTCTCAAGAAGGGCAAGGAGATACCCTTTGGCTTCACCTTGGGTGTTGTCTTTATCCTTGCGGGCGCTATCGGCAATATGGTCGATTCGATGTTTTACGGCATCTTTATCGAGGCTCAGAATGCCGGTTTCCTTACCGGTAAGGTCATAGATATGATACAGTTACCCCTCTTCAAGTGGGAGAGTTGTCCTTCGTGGCTCGACTTTTTGGTGGACTACAACGGCTACTTCTTTGGCCCTATCTTCAACTTTGCCGACATCTATATCTCGGTAGCTGTGGTCTATCTGCTTATCTTCCACTATAAGCAGATTATGTAATGAACCTTGTAGAGGGCTTTATCTCCTATATAGAGGCGGAGAGGCGCTATTCGCCCCTCACCGTGCGCAACTATAGGCGCGATATTGCCGACTTTCTGGAGTTTATAGGTGTCGATAAAGAGAGTTTCGACCCCAACGCCATCTCTCGTGCCGATGTCGAGGAGTGGATTGTCTATCTCTTTGAGAAGCGCAAGCTTAAGGCCCAGTCGGTAAACCGCAGTGTGGCCACACTACGCTCATTTTGGAAGTGGATGCTTGGCCACGGCCACGCCAATAGGGATATAGTGAGCGTCATATCGCAAGCCAAGACCCCAAGCCGCCTACCTGTATTTGTTTCGGAGAGCCGTATGGAGGATGTTGTTGCGCTACTGCGCGATGATATTGCAACGGATGATTTTGAGCGACTGCGTGATGCCGTTATCGTCTTGCTCTTCTACACCGCAGGATTACGACTTGCCGAGTTGGCAAACCTAAAAATTGGCGACATCTCAGCCGACTATCGCACCATTCGCATCCTCGGAAAGGGCGAAAAGGAGCGTATAGTGCCTCTTATCGGGCGTATGGGCGAGATATTAAAAAAGTATTTTAGTCAATTTTCTTCGCAAAATATTTGCATAGGTCAAAAAAAAGCACTAATTTTATCAAAGAAAGGAGAGCCTATCAGCGAGCGCACCATACAGCGCATAGTAGATAGAAAGCTTAAAGGTGCTGGCATTCAGGGCAAAACATCGCCCCATACACTACGCCACACCTTTGCAACGCACCTTCTGAACGAGGGCGCCGATCTCCGCGAGATACAGGAGCTCCTTGGACATAGTTCGTTAAAGGCTACTCAGGTCTACACCCACACCAATATCGAGAAGCTCAAGGAGGTATACTCCACAGCACACCCTCGAGAAAAGGAGAGATAAGGTGTAGCAAGCCACAGCAAGACAGCGGGAGGCACGCGATCTCCTGCACTATATATAATTTAATACTTTTGACCTATGGAAGTACAGATTCAGTCAGTAAAATTCGATGCCGGCAAGCAGCTGCTTGAGTTTATTCAGAAGAAGATGGATAGATTGGATCGCTTTGTTGATGAGAGAGCGAGTGGTGCCGAGGTGGTTCTCCGTTTGGACCCCGATTCGGAAAAGGGAAATAAAGTAGTAGTAATTTCGCTCCGCGTTCCTGGCGGCGATATCCGTGTCGAGGAGCGCGCATTTACCTTCGAGGAGGCTATCGACAACTCGATGGATATTATCAAGCGACAGATCGAGAAGGCTAAGGCCAAGTTCGAGAAATAAAACAGATAGGGGCAGTCGAGAGGCTGCCCCAAACTTTTAGAGATATGAAACTGCTCGTTGCGTTCGATTCATTCAAAGGCTCACTGACATCGTTGGAGGCCGCCGAGGCATTTGGCGAGGGCTGGCTTAGCGTTGAGCCCACTGCCGAGATAACAAAGATTGCCATTGCCGATGGTGGCGAGGGCACACTCAGTGCGCTTATCGAGACGATGGGTGGCGAGTGGTGCGAGGTAGAGGCATCCGACCCCATAGGGCGACCTATCGTGGTGCGCTATGGAGTTGCTGGCGGCAGGGCTATCATCGAGAGCGCCACCACCTCAGGCCTTACGCTCCTTAAAGCCAAAGAGCGTAACCCTCTGAATACCACAACCTATGGCCTTGGCGAGGTTATCCGCTCGGCACTCGACAGTGGCCACCGCGACTTTATCATAACGCTTGGCGGTAGCGCCACAAACGATGGTGGCGTAGGTATGCTTCAGACCTTGGGCTACCGCTTCTACGACAGCTACGGCAACGAGCTTAGGGGCGGAGGCAAGATACTCGACAAGATAGCGAAGATTGATTGCCAAGGGACGCACAGTGCACTCGGCGAGAGTCGCTTCACCATCGCCTCGGATGTCGATAATCCGCTACTTGGCGACCAAGGCGCAACACGCATCTACTCACCGCAGAAGGGGGCAGATAGCGCAATGGTAGAGCTGTTGGAGCGAGGTATGACAAACTATGCCGAACAAGTACAAAAAGCTCTAAATAAGGACTTTAGCAATGCTAAGGGCGCTGGTGCGGCAGGGGGCTTAGGCTATGCCCTACTGGCATTTATGGGTGCAACGATGCGTTCGGGCATCAACATCGTAATCGAGGCTACGGGGCTAAGAGAGAGGGCAAAAGCGTGCGATATTATCATCACTGGCGAGGGTCGCTTGGATAGGCAGACCACGATGGGTAAAGCGCCCGGTGGCATACTCCGCATAGCCCAAGAGTTGGGCAAGCCTGTGATTGCCGTAGGTGGCACGATTGTCCACTGCCAAGAGTTAGACAACAGTGCTTTCGAGGCGCTCTACGCCATAACGCCTGAGGGTATGTCGCTCGACGAGGCGATGCAGAGCGAGGTGGCTAAAGAGAATCTTCTGAGGTGTGCACAGCGCATCGCCAAAGATTATCACCATTGAGTCTGTATAGAGTATGTGCCGCCTGCAAAATCTTATTCTTTAGCAACTGCGGATAGTCGGGATTATCCTCCAAGAAATCAACAACTTCGTTATAAGCAGCCTCGCTACGATGCGATGATAGTGCTGCACCCACCCAGTTACGCGGGAAGAATATATCGCCTGTGCGTTGCACCTCGCGCAACTCCTCCAATGCAGGGCGAATATACTTTACCGAGCACTCACCACGCAAGGGGTGGTTGATAAGCGCCAATGTAGCTTGCGCCCACGGCTCGGTACGGCGATTTTCGGGCTCCAACAACTCCGCAAAGAGAGCATCAAGCGCCTCGGCATCGCTTGTTGCACCACGCACAATATAGTCGAAACGGCTACGGCGGTCGGCATCGGCAATGCGCTCACGCTGATGCTCTACGATATAGTCGTAGCGCTCAGGATAGCGGATAGCGAGTTCGTAAGCCATTGACATATAGTCATCTACCGAGAGTAACGGGTGGTCGCCACGCTCCCAGACCGAATAGATTTCCGATACCACCGACTCCGACTCGGCCACCGAATATAACGCACGCCACAGCTGACGGCGAGCCGAGGGCACAGGGTGCGTTTCGGCCAATGCGAGCAACTCCCTTTCGACCATCTCACTGCCCTCAACATACCAAGTAGCTGGCAGATAGCCTATTGCAAGCGACAGAATTAGCGGATTACGCTCCTTCTTAACAACATTGAGCAGAGCATACTGCCACCACGAATCATCCAAGACACCTGCATCGTAGAGCGAGTGCATCGTAAGGAGCAACGACATTCGGGCGCTCTCATCCTCGATGGTCATCAGATTATCTACCAACCACGACTTGCTATCATAGTCGAGCGAAAAGAATCCATAGCCCCTACCGCAGACATTGGGCAGAATAGCTACCACATCCTCGCTATTTAGCTCAATCGCAACACTTTCGGCATAAAGCTCAACAGTGTGTCGCTCTCTACCCACCGAGGTAACAACCTCTATATCAAATTTTTGAGGCCAGACGATACCTCTTTCGTAGATATCGCTCTGCACTACCTTCAGGCTCTTACCCTCACGCTTGAAGCTGATAAACGGCAGGCCCTTTTCATTGACCCAAACACGGCTAAACGAGGCTATATCGGCCTTGGTATGCTTATCGAAGATAGCCACCAAGTCGTTCCAGGTGGCGTTGCTATATGCGTATGTCGTAAGGTACTCACGCACAGCAGTGCGGAAGGCCTCCTCACCCATAATCTCCACCAATTTTTCGAGCATAATGGGTGCTTTGTTGTAGATAATATTGCCATACACCAAGCCCGCATTGCGCAGGTTATCAAGCGGTTGGCGGATAGATGTCGTGCCGAGTGTAAGATCCTCGGCAAGCGACGAGGTGGTGTAGCTCTTAAGCCAATTTAGGCGATGGTTGATATCGGGGAATAGTGGCTCGGTGATGCGTGCAGCGAAGTAGTTGGCAAAGACCTCCTTGGTCCACACATCATCAAACCACGCCATTGTTACATAGTCGCCAAACCACATATGCGCTGTTTCGTGGGCAATAAGCTGAATACGGCGCAACTCCTCATCGGGCGTAGGATTCTCCGAGAGGAACATCTGCGTATCGTTGTAGAGCGTAGCTCCAGTATGCTCCATACCGCCATACTGGAAGCCGGGCAGTATCACAAAGTCGTACTTTGCAAAGGGGTAGTCGATGCCCGTAAACTCCTCTAACCACTCAAGCGATGATGCCACCTGCTCGAAGATTGTTGGTAACTGCGCCAAACGCTTGGGGTCGCTCTCACGATAGTATGCCGTAAAGCGGTGAGTGCCATCATCATAGGTGCGTTGCTCAAACTCTCCCGCAACAAACGAGAATAGGTAGGTGCTTAACGGCTCGGTAGGGGCAAAAGTGATGGTTTTCTTACCTTCAAGCTCCTCTACGCCATCTATTGCAGTATTCGACACCGCCACCCAACGCTGTGGCACAGTGAGCTCTAGGCGATATATCGCCTTCATATCGGGCTGGTCGAAGCAGGGGAAAAGCGTGCGAGCACGGTCGGGGACAAGAAGCGTATAGAGGAAATCTTCACGGCGATTAAGCGACTGATTGTCAAGCTTAAAGATAACGCCTACTCGATTTACACCTGCCTTAGTCTCAAAGTCGGGGATTATGATATGCTCGTTGTGTAATGCCGACTCCACAGGCAGACCCTCGCCCGGAACAAATATATCTGCAACAAGCTCGGTATTACGGAAATCGATGACAACATCTTGCGGTGCATCGAGCGTAAAGCTGATTGTCGCAACACCGCTATTCTCCACAAGGTCAAACATCAGGTCGTACTCCACATTGTGGATTGTCGCCTTGCGCCACTCTGCAAGCTCCTTCGACACGCCCTCGTCAAAGCGCTTATCGATGTTTTGCTTTGGCGCACACGCCACAACGGCAAGAAGAGAGATAATCAGTGGGAGAATGTATCGTCGCATAGTCGTAAGTTTTAAGTTCTTAGCAAAGATACTAAAAAAATAGGAGATAGCAATGGGGAGTCAGAAATTGGGGTGGGCTTGGGTATTTTGGGTACTTTGGGTACTATGGGTATTTTATATTTACCAAGTATATCCAAATATAAGGTTTATTGGTCACGACCCTATATAAACAAAAAATCCCCAAAGATGTCGGGATACCGGGATTCGGACGACTTTAGCCGAAGAGCCGATACCTTATTAAAAAAGCGCAAGGCGCAGCCTGAGCAATAAATCACTTTAATATCGGCTCAACCCGCCATTAAGTGAGTAATGCCGGTATTAGGGATTGAGCAGTGGTGCTTGCACCGTATTTTTGTTTGTATTAGGTGGCTGTGGGCTTGCACACTTAGCCACCAAATAAAACAAAAAACAGATGACTTTAAGTCATCTGCTCAATCCCAAAAGATGTCGGGATACCGGGATTCGAACCCGGGGCCTCCAACTCCCGAAGCTGGCGCGCTAACCGGACTGCGCTACATCCCGAACAAAATGTATCACCGTATCTTTCTCCTTATCGACCGTTGTCGATTCTCGTCTGAGTCGGGATACCAGGATTCGAACCTGGGACCCCCTGCTCCCAAAGCAGGTGCGCTAACCGGGCTGCGCTACATCCCGATACAATGATTTCGAAGGGCAAAGATAGACGAAAAATTTTAATAGACAAAATATTTTACGAAAAAAGAAAAAGGAGATGGCTAAAAACTCTATTAGCCACCTCCCTTATAACATTGGGCGCCACTTAACGCTTCATCGCATTGGCCTTGGCTGCCATTGCTGGCGATGCCGCAGGATTAGCTGCTATAAACTCCTCGGCAGGCGATACGCCATCAGGTGTGGGTGTTATCACATCGATAAAGCCCAAGCCATAGCTATCTGTGCTATCCTTGGCTATACCCAAGAATGTGTATGGCATATCGTATGAGAGCACAGCAACGCCACTCTCTCTATTCTCAGAAACATACTCAGAACCCCACTCCCAGCCGTAGGTGATAAGCTCGGTATAGATATCATCATCGGTGCAGCCCCACTCCGTAAAGTCGCCATCGTAGAAGCCTGTGTACCAAGCAACTGCCGAATCATTGGGCTTTACCGTATAGGGCAATACTGCATAGCCCTTGCAGTTAAGGAAGCGGGCGGGATCTAATTCAGCAAGTGCCGAGCCATCGTAGTAGTTGCCAAACTCAATGGTGACTGCAGCATCGCTAACGACCTTATCCAAGGTGCGGAAAGGCTCGCTTACAAAACCCTTCTCGGATGCCAGCTCGCCTGTCTCCATATCCACCGCAATAGCATAAGCGATATAGTCGGTCGAGGGCTCAAGCTGGTTATAGAAGTTCTTCTCTTTACCCAACGATGCGCCAAGGTCGTAGAGATACTCGGCACGTGAACACTCAAACCACTCAGCACCATAGTCGATCTCCGCGTTGGCCAGATATGCCACGCAAGCATCTGTTGTGCCATACTCATCAACAAGCAAATCGAAGTTCTCAGCCTCGGTGTAGAATGTAAAGTAGTAAGCACCAACAGATGGGGTAGTGGTTACATATACAGAGTTATGCGTAATATCGCTAACCTCGAACTCTACAACCAAATCCTCAGGATTTCCCGCAGCCGCAGGGGTTGTAAAGTGGGTAATGTGGGGTGCTGTTGTGGGGGCACCATCGTAGCCGAAGCATACGATGATATAATCAGTCTCGCTCTGCAAGCCACTAATGCCATCGAGCGACATAACACCCTTGCGCAACGAATCCTCGATATTGCCCCAAGCGGTAATATCATCAACGATAGACTCTACAAAATCCTCTTCCGACTCACTCCACTCAAGCGCCGAGGCATACTGAACAGAGCAGATATATGTATCGTCGTTGTTAGATGGCGTTACACTACCCTCGATATGGTCATACTCGATATTGGTAAGCTCCACCTCGAATGTCAAATCCGAGGTCTGAGCAGCCACGGTCTCAAACTCAACCACCGTAGCCACGCTATTTGCAACAAATCGCTCGTCTATACCAATGGCGTAGGCCATATACTTTGTGCCAGCCCTGAGATCCTCTACCGATAACGACTTAGCGCCGACATAACCGAGGTTAGCTACCATCTGGTCAGCAGTAGCACCTAAACCATAGTAGTAGTTACGCAATTTGTTGATGTGTGTGGCAAATGCAGACTCGTCGCCACCATAATTCTGGTAGTCTTCGAGGCTGAAGACATTTACAAAATAGAAGGCCTTATCGTTGTCTGGTGTTACTGTAATTGTGGCGGTGTCGTAACCAATATCTGTTACTTCAATCTCAAAGTTTAGCTCTGTAAGCTCTGTGCTTAGGGTTGTAAAGGTCTGCTTATAGAGCGATGTTGTAACAATGCCATTATTTGATAGACCGAAGGCGTATACGATGTACTCTGTCTCTGGGTCGAGCATGTCCTGAGTATCGCTAATTGCGCCCTTTTTAAGTACACCTTCAAGATACTCACTTAGCTCAACGCCGGCATCGTAGGCGGCATCATCGAGCCACATAAGGTCGTCCATAATATAGGCATCGTCGTCCTCGAACTCATCGAAATACTCTTTTGTTGTCATCATGGCAATGTAGGTCATCTCCTCATCTTCGGGGGTGATGGTAAACTCCACTGAGGTGTCTGTTATGTTCTTAACCTCAATCACGAAGTCGGGCTTATCAACTGGGTCAATGGGTGTTGGAGGCACTTCGGGGGTCTCCTTACAGCCAACAAAAACGGTTGCTAACAGTAGCAAAAGTCCATTAAAAAGAATCTTTTTCATTTTTAGGTGGTTTTATTAGTTTAAGTATAATATTTGCAAGGCCTATCCTTACAATAAAAGGTCAATTAATGTTTGAGTTACTCCATCATTAAAGCAACATCATTAGTCGTCTATGTTTTTACCATACGCCTTTAGTTTTAAGGTTTAACAACGCATCGTAGCAAAGTCGCAACCACAACTAAAAGAGTAGCGCAGACTTATCACCATACGCTGTCAAGGCTCACCACAAGCCACAATTCTTTATGGGAAGGTCTGCGCCATCAGGCACATTTCCCCAACAAGAATTGGTATAACTCGGCGCTTGCGAGGTGGTGATTCGACAGCTGTTGAGTTATGCTATTTTTTTTTGGATTAGAGGTATAATATATCTATAAAGGTATACACCTACTACAAATCCAACTATTTACTAAGACAAAATTAAATATAATAATTCGAAAAAGCAAACACATAAGGGTATATTTAGTAAAATATTCGCCCTAAAAAGACAATATTACTAATATTCATCACCTCTACCTCTCACCGCTGGCATAATTTATGGAATTGTAGTTGGGAATTTTAAACCTTTTAACAATATGAACAAGACAACGACTCACTCTGCGGAGCAACCCGTATATGGCTCCGAGGAGATGGTGCGCCCAGCACCCGCAACGACACTCCCTGAGAGTATGACAGCCCCCGAAATCGCCTACCGTATGGTCAAGGACGAGACATACGCCGAGACACAGCCGAGGCTCAACCTCGCAACCTTCGTCACGACATATATGGACGACTACGCCACACGCCTGATGAACGAGGCGATATCGATGAACTATATCGACCAGACGGAGTACCCTCGTGTGGCGGTGATGACGGCGCGTTGCATCAACATCCTCGCCAACCTCTGGCATAGCCCTGAGGAGAGCGAGTCTAAGACAGGCGCTTTGGGCATCGGCTCTTCGGAGGCCTGCATGCTCGGTGGCGTGGCAGCGTGGTTACGCTGGCGTAAGAGACGCAAGGAGGCGGGCAAGCCCCACGACAAGCCCAACTTGGTGATGAGCGCAGGAATGCAGGTCGTCTGGGAGAAGTTCTGCCAGCTTTGGCAGATTGAGCTGCGCCAGATACCCCTCACCAACGAGCACCGCACCCTCGATATTGCCGAGGCACTCAGACATTGCGACGAGAACACCATCTGCATAGTGCCTATTGCGGGCGTTACTTGGACAGGTCTTAACGATGATATCGAGGCCTTAGACCGCGAGTTAGATGCCTTTAACAAGATGCACGGCTTGGAGATTCCTATCCATGTAGATGCCGCATCGGGAGGCTTTATCTTGCCCTTTATCTATCCTGAGAAGAGGTGGGACTTCCGCCTAAAGTGGGTAGCCTCGATATCGACTTCGGGACATAAGTTCGGCTTGGTATATCCGGGTCTTGGTTGGGTCATCTGGCGCGATAAGAGCTACTTACCCGAAGAGATGAGCTTCTCGGTAAACTACCTCGGTGCTGAGGTAAGGCAGGTGGGACTAAATTTCTCGCGCCCCGCAGCGCAGATTTTGGGTCAATACTACAACTTTATCCGCCTCGGCCGTGAGGGCTACACCAACATTCAGCGCAACTCTATGGAGATCGCCCGCTACTGCCACGAGCGTATTGGAAAGATGGAGTGCTTCGAGAACTACTCAAAGGAGGTTGTAAACCCGCTTTTTGTATGGTCGCTAAGCAAGAAGTACACCGAGAGCGCCAAGTGGACACTCTTCGACCTGCAGAACGAGTTGCAGCAGAGTGGCTGGATGGTGCCCGCCTATACGATGCCCAAGAACATCGAGGATATGGTGGTTATGCGTATCGTGGTGCGTCAGGGCATGTCGCGCGATATGGCCGATATGCTGTTGCGCGATATTGAGAATGCCGTAGCCTCGTTGGATAAGCTCACCCACCCCACACCCTCGCGCATAGCCTTCGAGAAGCAGGAGAGACAGATGGGCAGGGTCTTTGCGCACTAAAAGGCGCAGACCTGTAGCGCAGGCTACTTAGAGGGGCAAAAGGGGTATAAGGGGTATAAGGGGCACATATAATATCGCTTTCCCTACCCCACGACCTAATTTGTTGTCAGAGTGGGTCTAATTTGGTCTATCGCAAAAATCCCGACGATGGGCTGTACTTGGTGGTACTGCTCATTGTCGGGACTTTTTGGGATGGGCCGAAGGAGGCCCACTATCACAACAAATTATCGGCGGGGTTTGATATTTAACTTCACAGGCTTAATCATATTCTCAGGCAAGAGAATAGTATCAAGCTCCTCCTTGGTGAGGATGCCCTCCTCAAGAACGATGTCGTAGACACGACCACCTGTTGCCATAGCCTTCTTAGCAATCTTTGTAGAGTTCTTGTAGCCGATGATGGGGTTAAGAGCTGTTACGATGCCGAAGCTATCCTGAACATACTTGAGACACTGTGCCTCGTTAGCAACGATGCCATCAACACAGTTGATGCGCAAGGTGTCGAAGCCGTTCATCATAATCTCAGCCGACTCGAAGCAGCACTGTGCCATTGTGGGCTCCATAGCGTTGAGCTCCATCTGAGCCTCCTGAGCGCACATTGCAACACAAGCATCGTTACCGATAACCTTGTAGCAGATCTGGTTCATAACCTCAGGGATAACGGGATTAACCTTACCGGGCATAATTGATGAGCCGGGCTGGCGTGCGGGGAGGTCAAACTCGTGGAGACCGCAACGAGGACCAGAGCCAAGGAGGCGGAGGTCGTTACAGATCTTGTTGAGCTTAACAGCTACACGGCGCAATGCTGAAGAGTAGCCCACCATGCAAGTGGTATCCGAGGTAGCCGCTACGAGGTCCTCAGCGAGCTTGATATCCCAACCGGTAATCTGGCGAAGAGCTGCGATGCACTTCTCAGAGTACTCAGGCTCAGAGCAGATACCTGTACCGATAGCTGTAGCACCCATATTCACTGTGAGGAACTCCTCGGCAGCGAACTCAAGGTTCTTGCGCTCCTCCTTCAAGATCTGAGCGAAAGCACCGAAGGTCTGACCAAGGGTCATAGGCACAGCATCCTCCAACTGAGTACGACCCATCTTGAGGATGTGAGCGAACTCCTTAGCTTTCTTCTCGAACGAAGCGATAAGGTCGTTGTAGTGGCCCATAAATACCTTGTGGGTAGCGTAGAGACCGAGGTGGATACCGCAAGGATATGCATCGTTGGTCGACTGCGAGCAGTTAACATGATCGTTGGGTGAGCAATACTGATACTCACCTGCCTCGTGGCCCATAATCTGGAGGGCACGGTTAGCGATAACCTCGTTAGCGTTCATATTGGTGGTAGTACCTGCACCGCCCTGAATCATATCGCAGGGGAAGTGGTCGTGGTGCTGGCCATCCATAATCTCACGGCAAGCCTGAGCAATACCCTTATACTGAGCCTCGGTCAAAAGGCCGAGCTGGTAGTTAGCCTCAGCAGCGCCAAGCTTGGTCATTGCCAAACCGTTGATGAACAAGGGGTAGTCGTTGAGGTGGAAACGGCTGATGGGGAAGTTTACGATACCGCGCAATGTCTGCACGCCATAGAGAGCCTCAACGGGCACCTCCATCTCACCGAGAAGGTCGCTCTCGATACGAGTTTTACCTGAATAGTTAATAGCCATAATTAGGTTAATTTTTTAATATTTAGTAATTGTTTATCAGTCTTAAGGTCTTTGCATTATACAAAGGTAGTAATTTTTCCCCAACCGCCACCCTTTTTCTCTAACATTTTTTGTCGTTTCTAATTTATTTAGAAACTTTAGCCCTCCTGAGCGTTGCATCTTTGTAGCGATAAAAGCATAAATAACAGCTAAAACATCTACGAAAAATGCAACGAATTACAAGAATTTTACTACTTATCGCGATTGGCGCCACCCTACTTTCGGGCGTTGTCCTTAAAGGGCTATACGAAGAGAATGAGCGCCTTAAGAGAAATTGCGAGGCGCTAACGGAGGATGTTACGCTCTACCGCACACGGGCGGGTGAGTCGGCAGCATCGGTACAGGTCTTGGAGCTGAAGCTCAGCGAGTTTCGCAAGCAACATCAAGCCGACACGGAGCGTATCCGAGCATTAGGCATCAGCCTTAGGCGTGCCGAGAGCTACGCCAAGAGCGCAATGGAGCAGCGCTATGCCGATAGCGTAGTGTTGCGTGATACGGTTATTTTGCACGACACGGTGCGCCTCTTCGAGGGTGGCGACAGATGGAGCCACATAGCGGGCATTATCGCGGGCGACAGGCTAAGCTACGATATTCATACGGTAGACACCCTGCACCAAGTGGTGCATCGCGTGCCTCGCAAATGGTGGTTTTTCCGCTTTGGCACCCGCGCCATAAGGCAGGAGATATGGTCGTCAAACCCGAATACACAGTTGGTATACTCGGAGTATGTGGAGCTGAAAAGGTAGAGGGGGGGGCAGGCGTTTCGCCTGCGGACTACGCCCCAAGGGACAAAATAATTTTTAAGACCGATAAGACCGTAAGACTTTAAGACCATTACGAGGTCGAGTATCAAAAAATCCTACTTGTCCTAATCGTCTTACTTGTCCTAAAAATTCTAACAACTAAAAACTAAAAAAGAGCGATTGGAGATTTTCCAACCGCTCTTTTTAGTCTCTCAAGAAATTAATATACGAGTGTAAGGTCGTCTACCAACATCAAACTCTGTGTCGAGCCGGTAAAATAGTCGCCAAAGCGTGAACCCGAGCATACGATAATCATATGAGTGGGAACATCGCCGGTAGAACGATAGTCGAGAGGCAAGGTAAACTCCATCCAGCCATTGGTGGACTCTGTGAGAATCATCTCGCCCACGCCGATAACATCCTTGCCATTCTTGTCGAAATAGGTGCTCTCGTCCTTGGTATTTACCACCACAGGGCAATCAGCGCTACCGCCATACTCCTCTGCTCGCCAGCGACCTACGGCAATCATAATCTGACCCTCGTCCATATCGCCCTTTTGGAGGTTGGGGCGTGCTGAGGGCACGCGGCCAAGCTCGTCGATAACACCACAGTTGTACTTCACCCAGCCGTGAAGTGCCACAGGGCGTGCCGTAGAGGGGCGACCGAAGTTTACCAAGCCATCAAGGCCCACAAGACCGCCAAACTCGCCAAGGAAGATATTACCAGCAGCAAACTTACCGAGACCCATCAGCGCAGCTTTCTTAGACTGCAACGATGCGGCATACTTACCCTCGCTACCGGGGCGAATATCCTCGGTAGGCTCTGTAAGGGTCGTGCTTGCCATAGCTGCACCATCGTTACCTGAGCCCCAGAAGGGAACGCCACCCAGAGCATAGGGGCGAACAATGCCCTTATCATCGGTATGCCACTCCTCGAAGTCGCTATTGGGCAACTCGAAGATTGCATCGGTCGTAACCTTCGTGGTGGGTGTTACGCTATCATCGACATAGGCCATAACCTCGTAGTCGGTGAGAGGCTCAAGGCCCTCGATGCAAGCAGAGAAGCTACCGCCCTCCGCCTCAACATTTTCGACCTCCGTCCACTCCTCGCTATCTGCGGTACGGTAGCGGAAGCCCTGTTTTTCTCCGCTACGACCGTTGGCATAGAGCCAGATACGCTTAGCCCAGGCATCCACGGCCGAGAACTCGACATCGATATCCTTCTGGATAATCTTCAGCGTCCACATCTCCTCGATATCGCCGTGGTAACTGACCATCGTATGGTGTACCGTGCCATCGAACGAGGTAAACGAGAGGGGGTCGGGATAGTAGGTCGTAATATCCTTAGGGCCGAACTTTGCCGCAGTGATGCGCACATTATTCATATCGTAGTCCATAGGGACATACGCCGTAGCGATATGGCTCACGGCATCAATCTCCGACTCACCAATCTGACCCTCAACGCGGAAGTAGCGCTCGATATTCTGCGTAGCACGGATTGTCCACTCAAAGGTCTGATACTTCGTAAGATTTACATATAGCGCATTGCGCATATCGAACCTGCCGGGGAACTGCACATCTGCCTCGGCACCCTCCGTAAAGGTTACATCCTTAATCTCGACCTTGCGAATGTCGATAATCTCCTCAAGCTCAAAATCTACGGTGCAAGCCGAGGTGTTAATCGTGGCGGGCGCCTTCTCACCCTCGGCATGAAATGTGAGGATGTCGAGCTTGACGATGGGATAGGGAATATCGTTGTCGATACAACCAGTTGCCGCAAGCGTAGCAAGCGCAACGAACAAATATCTAAATAGCTTCTTCATAGCACCTACTTCTTATTATTCCACAAATGCGCCACAAGGCCAATCTGGATATTGGCAATGTTGAGCTTAAACTTCATACTTGAGTGATCTCGACGACCGATAACCTCGCCGGCGTTGTTGAGCTGGCGGATATTGTTGTACGAGAGGCCACCGATGCCCACCGTAACGGTAAGACATACCTGAGGGAAGACATAGACGCCCAAGCCGGGGTTTACATTGAGCTTAGCCGAGAAGTTACGGCTCTCGGAGGTAGATGCCGAGTCGCCCTCGCCTGAGCTAATAAGCGATGTACCCGTCTTGAACTTAAGCTCCGTCTCAAGGATTACACCCACGATGCCTCGACGGTCAAGACCCATAAAGTTGCGGTGGAAGAGCGACCACGAGAAGCTCTCGTTGCGCAACGCAAGGTTTGACAACGACAAATCCTCGATGCCATCGGCGATAAGGCCGAGGTCTACATCGATATTGCCTAACTTACCATCAATAAGGTCGTAGCCAAGACGAAGACCTACGGCACGATTGTCGCGGTAGGCATAGGCAAAGAAGGGGTTTACCGAGGCGCTCTTAAGGCCGACATCAATGCCATCGAGCAACAACATCAAATCCGAGTCCTCGGCCTTGAGTGTGCCGTACGATGCTGTAAGACCGAGCATAACCTCGCCCTTGTAGACAAACTTATTGTGGTCGATATTGCGGTTAAGGCGCTGACGCATAGGCAGGAACTTGCCCTTAGCCTCCGTATCAGCCTCCTGAGCCGAGAGTGTTGCTACCGATACCATCGCCGCAACCAAGAGTAGAAAAATACGCTTCATAGTGCTTCGTGGTTTAGAGGTAGAACGATACGCCGAAACCTACCGAGAGGAGGTTCAGCTTGAAATTTGCATCTGAAGAGATCATAGAGCCGCTATCCACCTGATTCTTAATCTGCTTTACGCGGTCCACGCCGATGCCGAAGACACCGATAGAGAGCTCTATGGCGGTGTTGTTCGTCACGAAGGCGACGATACCGGGCTGAATGGCCAACGAGGCGCCGAAACTCTTGGTATAGGTACCGCGATAGTTCTGCATACCATCGACAACGCCATTCTCGGCTACGGCCTTCGACTGACCACCCGACAGGTTGAGCTGTGCCTCAACAAAGAAGGCAAAGCGCTGGCTATGCCCCAGCGGAATGTAGGGGCGCCAGAAGAGCGTACCGGTATAGGCGTGCTTAATCTGGTGGAGATAGTCGATACCCATAGCTGTGTCGCCCACCGATATCGAGGCATTGTCGAGCGCAAGGAGCGAACGATTGTAGCCAAAACGGATACCCACAGCCATATTTCTCCAAGGCGCGTATGCAATCATAGGACTAACACCCACGGTGTAGCCCTCCGAGTCGATATCGTTGATAAGCGTAAAGGTATAATCCTTGTTGCGATGGGTAGAGTATGAGGCAGTACCGCCAAATATCCACTGACCCTTCGCCACAAAGCAGTCGTTGGACGAGAATCCACGCTGCTGGCGAGCCTCATTGGGGCTAAGGCTCACGGGTGCAACAGCCGTAGTATCGGCAACTGCACCTACTTCACTCACCACCTCCTGCGCCGTAAGCACAGCAACAGAGAGCGAGGCGAGCAGTAGAAGGCAAAATCTCTTCATTAATTCAAAATAGTGAGATAGTGGCGACTACTGCCACCACTATCTCAATTGCGAAAACTAGTAGTTTAATACAATATCATCGACATACATCCACGAGTCGGTAGAACCGCAGAAGTAATCACCATAAGCCGATGTTGAGAATGATACAGAGATCTTCTTAGGAGTCATACTCTGCCAATTATCAACATAGGTCAGCTCAACGGTCTTCTGCACCCAATCGCTATTAGAGTCGGTATCCGAGAGGAAGCCATAGGCTATCATACCGGGCTTATCCTTGAGGTTATCCTTGGTGAGGAATGTCGATTCATCTGTGGTATCAACAGTATAGGTAGTACCATCGGTAATAAGTACCATAGCAGAATAGGGATCCGTACCACTTACCTTGCTACCATGTGTGATGTTACCCTGATTATTCTTCATCCAGAAGGTTACCGAGCTGGGGCGTGCAGTATAAGAGAAGTCCTTACCAAATGTAACCTTACCGCTCATTGTCGCCATACTCAACTCGAAGCTACCTGTAAATAGGTTACCTGCAGCAAACTTACCCACCGCCGACATAGCAACAAGGTTAGCTGCATAAGTGCCTGAATGAGCATCGGTAGACTGCTTCATAAGTGTAGTGAAGCTATTGTTACCCGAGCTCCAAAGGCCTCCAAGCGTTTTGCTATCGCTCCAAGTCTCGAAGTCGCCGTTGGGAAGCTGTACACCCTTAGCTGTAATATGCGTTAGAGACTTACCTGTGTCTACTGCATCAATAACAAGCTTATAAGTATAGTTCTTATCGGCAGCGAAGTTTGTGCCAGTAGCAGTATATGTACCATCAGCACCAGCTACGGCATCCACCTCAGTCCAAGTAGAGCCATCTGTAGAGTAGGCAATCTTTACTGACGAAGCTGAGGTATTGAAAACCAAAGCCTTGAATGTAACATTACCAAACCAGAGGTCGTAATCAGCAGTGGTGAGGGGCAATACACCCTGAACATTGTAGACTACATCTTTCTCCAACTTACCGCCATCGACATCCTCTACAAAGAATGTAATGGCATTCTTACCACCTGCAACAAGCGTAAAGAAGTCATCAGCGACAGTGATATTGTAGTTCATATCATCAACCTTCTCTACGGTAACGCCTGTGATGGTATCCTCGAGGAGGTTGTACTCCACACCATCGGCAGTGATAGTGAAGGTCTCGATAGTTGCCAACGACGATACCTTATATGTAAGGCTCTCCGCAGTTGACATCTGCTCCTCCGAAACATCGAAGCCTACGCCCAAGAGTGTGGGGTCGGGGCTGAAGATAAGGGTATCGTCCTTCTCCTCGAGGGTCTCATCTACCGTAGCCTCGATAACAAGACCACCGGGAGCATCTGCCGAGTACTTGAGGGTGATGGTATACTTTGCAGCAGCCTTCACATTCTCAATAACGGCCTCCTTAACGATAGCGCCCTCCTCAGGGTGATTACCCTCGAAGTGCCAAACGAGCGATGTCTGCTCCTCGGGCAAGATAAAGTAACCCTCCTTCGACTCGGTGTACTTCAACGAGTGAACATCACCAGTGTTTACGGCGTTCTGGTCGTAGCTATCCGAAACAGCTACTGTTGTTGCAAAACCTGCATCGAGCTTCTCCGAAACGGTAGCATCGTAGTTTACGGCAACAACTGTAGAGACGAGCTTACAATCAACCGCCACTGAGGTTACGATACCTGCCTCGATGGTGAAGTTCTGCTCACCAGCATAGTACTTGCCATCGAAGGTTGCAACGCGCTTATCGCCAACAACAACCTTAGCTACATACTCTCCTGCAAGGAAGTTGATAGTAGCAGGGACATCTGCCATAGAGGTATAGCGACGAACAAGGTTCTCCTCGCCATCGACAATCTGATAAATCTTTACGACAACCGACTGGTCGGCAATAACCTCCGACTGCTGTGCAACGCTCAAACGCGCAGCACCCTCGTTGGTTGCCAAGATAACATCATCAAAGCTCTTATCTGTAGAGCAAGCTGCCATAACAAGCAACAGGCTCAAAAGTGATAGTATCTTCTTCATAGTCTCAAAAATCAATCTTTTACACATACTATCAGTTACTCAAAACGAATCATCACGGTCTTTGTTGTTGCATTGCCACGAGCATCAGTAACCGTCATCTCGAAGCTATGCTCACCAGCACCAAAGCTGTTTAGGATGCCGAGGAATGTAGTGATACTTAGGTTAAGCTCTGTCTTGCCCGAAACCTCATCACCTACGGGGAAGCCAAGACCCTTCAAAGATTCGAAATACTGAGAATCGTTCACAAGGCTGAACTCACCTGCAAGACCTACACTTGACAACTCCTCGGGAGTAAGTGTTGCAGAGATAATCTTAACCTTGAAATCTGCAATTCCAAGAGGTGCAGTCACAGTCAAATCACAAGTCATGCCAGCCACATAGGTCTGCTGCTCATCGATGTTGTAACCAACCCAAACGATGCTTGGAACAGGAGCAACACCCTGACCATACTTTATAGAGAGTGTAGCAACACTCTTGCCACCGTTGGCGTCAGTAACGGTAATCTCGAAAGAGTGAGTACCCTCGTACGACTTAAGCATCTCGGCCTGCGAAGCAAACTTAATGCGGGTAGAGGTAGCACCCTTAGCATCGGTAGGATAACCCATCATCTTAAGAATTGCATTCGACACCTCGCTATCGCAGATATCTTCCTCCAAGGGCAAAATCTCAGAGTAAGCGGCGGTGAAGTCTGCGTTATCCGACGAAGCCTTAACAACGATAGACTGAATTGCCGACTTCGAGGTGATGTCGATATTGATAGATGAGATGAAGTTGCCATCAGCATCGAACATATCGTCAGTAAGCTCGAAGGTCTCTTCCAAGTTGTGGCCCTCCCAGATAATCTCGGGCAAGTCGGTGTCATCAACCAATACCTCCTCCATCAACGATGCCGAAGTATCGAAGCTAATCTCCTCGTCATAGGTCCAAGTGTCGCATACGATGCCGATAGTAGCGGTACCGTCAGCAGCGTGCTGGATAACAACATTAATCTTACGCCACTGAGCAGCCTTAACATGCTCAATCTTGTTGGTCATAATGATATCCTTCTCGCTACCCTTGTAACGGCAAGTAAATGTAAGGTCTAAGGTATTCTCAGCCTCTACAGCCTTGAAATAACCGGCACGAGTCTCGTTGATAGCATAGCTAAGAGCGCTCTCGCCCAAAGCAACACTCATTGTCGAGTAGTCGGTATCGAGCTGCTCAAGGATATCAGCCGAGTAGGCTACGGTAACCTTGATATTAGACAACTTACATACGATGTCGCTAACGGTTGTTGTCTGCTTACGGGTGATAATAACCTCCTTCTCAGCAGCGTAGATAGGCTGCTCGAACTCTGCGCCCGAGGTCATCTCGCCCGAAGAGAGTGATACGGTATAGGTGCCGGCATAGAGTGCGATAGGCTCTTCGGGGAGCTCGCTGTAGAGGTACTCGGCAACCTTAGCGCCAGTAGCATCGCTAACTACCACATTGAAGGTGTTGATATCGACAGCGCGTGTTGCCAAGGCATCGGCAACATTCTCCGAGCTATCGGTATTCTCGGTCTCAACCATAACCGAGGCGTTAAGACCGCCAAGAGCAAGGTAACCCATATTCTCCTTACCCTCAGGATCGTTTGTCGTATAGTTGGGGTTGTCCTTGTTGCAAGAGCACAACACCATTGCCAAAATAGCGGTGAGGCTCAGAAACTTAGTAAATGTTTTCATATTTCGTCAAGGTGTTTATTTTGCATTATCGTTAAGCTCCTGCTCAATGTCGATAGACTCCACGAGGGTATCGTTGAGCGTGATGGTGAGCGTTGCCTGACCCACATTCTCAACATCGAGCTTTACGGTGTAGAGAGTCTGGGCAGCAGCCAACTCGTTCTTGTACTCAGGCAAAGTAACCTCCACGCCATCCTTACCCGACTGGTTGGGCTGCTTGATAGCGCTACCGCTAACAGTGAAGGCACCGGGAGCGATAAACAGTGGCTCGGTCTGCTCCGTAACATCGAACTCGTTGCCGGCAGCAGTGGTGAGCTTCAACGAGTGGCCACCTACGAAGTAGTTGGTGAAGGCCTCGGTAACCTCAACCTTAACCAAGGCGTTGGCGATGGTTGCGGTAATCTCAACATCGGTGTGCTTACGGGCCTCAACCGCAAACTCCTCGCTACCAACGAAGGCAGCCTTGTCGTAGCCCTCTACCTTAACATCACCAGCGGCAACGATTGCCTTGTAGTTACCTGCAACGAGGTAGTTGTTCTCGTTGAAGATTGTGATGTTGTCGTAATCGGCAGCGTAGGTTGCATCTACGCCCTCGATACGGAGGCTGAAATCCTCCGCTGCGGGTGTTGTACAGCTAACATAGGCACGGGTATCGACAACCTCGGTTGTCTCGCCCACCTTGAAAGCTACACTACCCTCGCCCTTTGCCCCGTTGGCATCAACTCCCTTGTCGCACGCTGTGAGCGAGAGTGCTACCAACGAAAAAATCGCAAAAAACTTTTTCATAGTGAATTTTTAGTTAGTTAATATTAATTTGTTTTCGGTTATAATCGTCAAGTGCAAAACTCACAATTTCGCTCTCACTAATTTGCAATCTGCACCTTGATATTATCGATGAACATATATTGATTACCGTTGCCGATAAAGTCGCCCTCGCCCGTGCCACGAATCTGCCAAGAGAGACGGCGAGCATTGGTGCAATCGGTAATTGTGTAGCTCTGGAAATAGGGGATATTGTCGGCAGAACCATCTATTGTGGTAATAGCGAGCACACCGAGATAATCGATATCTGTCCAGCTATCGGCATCGCTCGAGAATGAACCAGAGGTACCATTAATCAAACCAGCCGTCGTGGTCGAACCATAGGCTACACGAGGTGTATATTTATCATCACCATCTCTGCCAGCACTATAATTAAACGACACCGACACATTGACAGCAACGCCATCTTTAAGACCCGTCATTGCGGGCGAGTCGATACGACCATAGGTGTGGGTATAGCCCCATACACGGTCTACACGCGAACCAAAGCGCATAGCCTTACCAGCATAACCACCCGTACGAGCGCCAGTCCAACCCGAGCGCAAACCATAGGCGGTAAGGTCGTAAGCATCATGTGCCGTACCCTGAGCACCCGTAACCACATCACGCGAATAGTCGGTAATTGTCGAGAAGTCCTCGAAGAAGAGATACGGCACATCGGTGGTATAGTTGTGCGATGTGTAGTCGGTCATATCGCCCATTGCAACATACGACGACACGATAGCGTGCTCCGAGTCAAACTCTACTCTCCACGAGGTGTTATCATACTGATCGCAGTCAAACTCACCCTCATAATCAACAATATAGACGCCCTTGTCGTTGCGGGGATACTCACCCAAAAGACCACCATTCGCATCGTATACCCTAACGGTGTTATACTCCTCGCCAAGGTTGTTCTGCTCAACGGTGATAATCGCAGCCGAATAGTAAGGATATATTGTGGGAATGGCCATATTGATGGGGGTGATATGACCCTTGACAAACTCTTTTGATAGAGAGTATGTCGCAACATTGGAATGACGGCGCTCACCACGCACTCTGTACGATACATCGCCATCTACCGAGCCGGGGAGAACAAACACCCAAATCTCGCTACCTGCATCAAAGCCCTCGGCACTCTCCACAGCGACAACATTCGACAGATTAGAGTAGGTGGGCTTAGCCTCAGGATTTGCTACATCGAAGGTTATATCGCCAACAACGCCAGAGCCCTCGGGGAAGGTAATCTCCAAGCGATAAAAGCGACCATCATAGAGGTTACGACCCTCAGGAATGGTAATCTTCACGGCGTGCATCTGGTGGCGCATCACGGTGTTGAGCGTTGTCGCCGTAGAGGATAGAGCCTCGGCAACGGCAGGAACCTCGGCAAGCATAATATCGTACTTGCCATCGTAGACACCCGACTGGGTCTGAGCCACGCTATATGTTACCTCAGTGCCATTTACCGACTTAGGCATAGGATAGCTCAAGTAGTAGGTATACTCACCCTCGGCCATCGCAGCGATATTGGCATCAAAAAAGGCGTAGTCGAACTCCTCGCTATAGTGGTGCATCATAAACTGCGTGCCGCTTAGCACATAGTCGCCCGCCGAGTTCTTCGCCCATACAGCCAACTTATCGCCCGTAGCCCAACGAGTGGTCATACCATCGGGGTCGATGGTGGTGCGACTATCGGCAACCGTAGGCACAGCTATCGACACCTTCTCGATAGGCTCCTTAAAGTTTGGGCTATCACTATCAACCTCGCTTGAGCAAGCTACGGCTACTACCGCAACCGCCATAAGCAAAAGTTTTGATAAAGAGATCTTCATATCTTGGTCTAAATATTTTTTTACAAAAAAATCGCACGCAAATATATAACAATATCCCCCACCACAAAAATAATTTCAACGAACAGCGAATTTTACAAAGTAAAAAGGGAATACCTTTTTGAGAAGTTGTATAACAAGAGCTAATTTTAGGCTTACGAAGTCCGAGATAGCGGAGTTTACTTAGGCGTAAATGAGCATATCTCGGACAAGCATAACGACAAAGTAGCCTTGTTAGGCAACTTCTTTTACGAAGTAAAAAATGGGGATGACCCAAAAGCCATCCCCATTTTATTGGAGGTTGAATTGATTACATCTTCACAAACTTAACACCGCGCGAGCTACCCTCCGACTTAGTGCGCAACTCGATTTTAGGTGCAGCGCTTGTCGCAATATATGCCTTTGACTTGACACCAACGCTCTTAACCGAGCTGATGCTACCCATATAGTAGTCGACAAACTCCTGTGCATCGCCAGCACCCTCACGAGTGAGGATAAACTTATGGCGATAGATGGGGCTGGGGTTACCCTCCATATCGAATGCCACAGCGGCAATCATCAACTCCTTATCCCACTCGCCACGGAAGTAGGCAGGTGTCCAGTAAGCGCCAACCTCGTAGAGCGTATCGAGAAGCACATCATCGCTATATACCGCGGGATTCTCCAAGCCCTCAACATAGTTGAAGATGGTGTAGAGGAAGCGCGAATACTCACCCTCGATGCTGACACTCATAGGCAAAATAGCATATCCCTGATAGTTACTCAAGTAGTCGGGCTCAAGTGCCGAAACCTCGTCACCATCGTAGTAGGCATCGAAGCCTGCGGTGATAGTAATATCGGCAACCACAGCCTCGCCGGTGGTAAACTCACCTACGACACGCATCGAGCCGGTGTAGCTATACTCATTTTCGTCCATAGGCAGAACAACTACCTTGTAGTCAGTCGATGGGTGGAGCTGTGAAAGGTAGCTATCCGAAACACCCTGTGTAAGCTCATAGTAGCTAAACTCCCAGTAGTCACCGTAATAGTATGAGTTGTACACCTCGTTGATATACTCCTTGATCTCCTCCTCGGTAGTCGATGCCTCAAAGACATTCCAGTAGTACCATACGCTGTAATCCGATGGCGAAATCTTGATATGGGCGCTACGATCGGCAATCTCGGTAATCTCAACATTGTACTGGCAAGCCTCAACATCGCCCGCCTTAGCAGTCTTGATATCCTCACGCACGATGGGCGTAGTCAGCGTACCTGCCTCATAGCCAAAGAGCAACACCGCATACTCGGTATCCTGCTCCAGACCGCTGAATGTACCCGCGATAGGGCCGTTGCAGACATTCAGGCTCAATTGCGAAGTGCCATAAGTATCCATAAGATAGCTGAATATCGCGCTGTCGGTATTCAACTTAGCCAACTCCTTCTTTTCTACGGCAAAGATGGTGTAGGGGTCTTCGTTGGTGGCCTCAACAGCGATATCGAATGTCGTCTGCGTAACATTGCTGATGGTCATCTTAAGCTTATTCTCCGAGGGTGGGATGCTATCTATCTTGAACCACTCGAAGGATACATCGCTCAAGGGCTCTAAGTTCTCGTCCCACTTAAATGCGAATGCCACATACTCGGTATTGGCAATACCCTCAAAATCGTAGAAATCAGTGAGATAGTATGAGTTATACTCGAAGAACTCGGCCTCGGTATACTCCCAATAGAGATAGTTGTCGAGTGCCGTTGCCACAACATCTTTTGCCAAGGCCTCGATATCGCCACCCAAGGCATCAAAGTGCTCGCGTGTGGTGAGGTTGTGGTAGTAGGCAACACCCTCGTGTGAGGGGCGAACTGTGATAGATGCAATCGAGCGATTAACGCTGATATCGAAGTCGAAAGTAACATCGTTACCCTCATACGCAGGCGTTGTTGTGAAGGCCTCGTAGTAGATAGATGTGGTCTTTTCGCCCAAGGTGTTCATACCATAGATATATACCACATACTCCGACTCGACATCCAAGCCCGGCATACGAATACCTGAGTGCGAACCACGGCTCAAGATTTTCGACAGATACTCCTCCAACGACACCTCAGCCTCCGATGCCATCTTTGAGTAGTAGGTATAATCCTCATCAAAAATCTGCTCCTCGTCGTAGGCCTCAAACCACTCACGACCCACAATCTGACCAATCCAAGTGGTCTCCTCGTCAAGTGCCGTAACAGCAATTGTAACCGAGGTAGCATCCACCGCCTCAATCTTCAGCGACAGAGGCTCCAAGAAGGCTTTCTGAGTAATTGTCAACGACTTATGCGATGCGCCATAGTTCAGCTTCATCTTCGCCTCGCGCTCTGCGCCTGTATCGTTCTTGGCAACTTCAAAGAGCACAAAGTTGTCCGTAGAGCGGATATTTGACACCCACTCAGCATCGCACTCCACAGTGAGTGCCACACCCTCTACGGGGTTAATAATCGAGTAGTTGAAACGCAACTCCTCGCCCTCAGGCTTAGCCTCTATGCTCTCTGCATAAATCTCAATATTGGCGCTTGCTGTATCGGGATCCTTCTGGCAACCAACCAACGCAACGAGTGCTGCCATTAGGGTTACAGCAACACCCAAAAATTTTGTTTTCATAATCTTTTATCTTCTTTTTGATTCTATAACCGAGTCAATATAGGCTTTAATCTTAGGTGCGGGATCCTCCCAGCCCTCTGGCTTAATGACCTTGCCATCTTTGGGGTTGTAGTGAGGCTTGCCATCGGGCCATAGCTTCGCCATATTTGCCTGCTGCACAATAGCGAATAGCTCGTCAGCCTCCAAGCCCATCTCGACCATTGTGCCGAGGGCGAAGTACATAAGGTCAATCATCGCATCTGCCTGCTCATAGATATCGTCGGCAATCAGGAACTCGGCAACCTCCTCGTTCATCCACTTTGCACGCGACAAGGCACGCTTCTTATCTACCATCTTTGGCTCTGCGGCCACAGGATGGCCAAACTTCTCGTGAAATTCACGAACATCATTCCACTCTTTTTTCATTATTTCTGCTTTTTAGATTTTTCAATAGAGCAAAGATAGCAAAATAAATTAAGGCAAAGAAAATTTTTCGAATTTCTTTGCCTTAACAAAAAACTTTCAAGCTTAATAAATTACATCTTTCCCAACCTGATGCCCAATTGCGCATAGATAGCGTTCCCCAAACCCATTTTGCGATCGTCTATATTCATAGCCCGACAGGCATAACCACGATAACCAAACGATAGCGCAAATCGATTTATCTCCACACCGATACCGCCATGGATGTAAAATCCCCAACTTATCATCATTGTTGAAGTAGCTCCAAGCGACATATTAGCGAATAACGAGCAGTGCTCACTCAAGGGCAATCGGCCCTTGATACTTGGTGCAAAGTTAAATTGAAAAACAGGCATAATAGCACCCGTTACATAGAAGGTAAAAATAGAAAATTCGCCACCTGCATATAGATATTTATTGATTACGGCGCGAGTATCAAACTCCAAATTTAATCCATACTCCTTGTCGTAGAAGTCTGGTGTATATGGATCGGCGGATGTATGATTGGGCATATCAAATATTAACACAGGAGCAACAGCGAGGCTGTACTCTATATGAGGCTTACCACTATCTTGAGCATAGAGAGAAAAAGAGATTGAAAGCAAAAACAGAAGAGATATAAGCTTTCTCATAACAATAAATTGTTAAGTTTAACAACAAGCAAAATCGCACATTTGCAAATTTACGAAAAATTTTGCACTTTTGCAAAAATTAATAACCACCATATATGGCTATTACAATAAAAGCAAAGTTTCATAAAAGATGTATATTAAAATTATGAAATACTTTTTTAACATCTTACTAATATTAACAATAGCTTTATCTGCTGTTTCGTGCGACTGGCTTTTAGAGATATTTGGAGAAGATGTAGGCGGTAATATGCCCGAGCCAACAGGTATTGTCGGAACTTATGAGGGAATAATCTACCTTAAGAATGAGACTGAGCGCCCAATAGCCATAGAGCATAACCTTGATAGTTCAAATGCAGAAAGTTCAACAACTGTCTTAGAAATTGGAGAATCAATAGCTATACATCAAAAGCAAATAGAGGTAGAAGAATTCCACAATGGCCCGATAGAAATAGACGATGAGTTTTGCAAAAACTATCTTGACGGACTTGGCGCTCACAGCTACATAAAGGTTTGGAATATCAACGGCACACTACTCAAAGAGTGGCTATATAATAATTACAACCCATCGACTAAGAATCCATTCGACGAATGGTACTACAACCTTGAGAAAAAAGGAATAAATGATTATATATTGTTCCAATGGACTTTCTCTATTAAAGAGTGGTTATTCGAGGAGGATTAAGGCAACAATGACACTCTCATAACAGATTAAGTTAATAGACTTTGCAAAAAATACAGAGAAATGGCTATTACAATCAAAGCAAAATTTAAGTGTAGCTCCGAGAAGATATCACAAGTGCCCAAAGACGACCTTAAGGATATCGCCTTTATCGGTCGAAGCAATGTCGGTAAGTCGTCGTTGGTGAATATGCTGACTGGCGTAAATGGCCTTGCCAAGGTGTCGGGCACTCCGGGCAAAACACGCCTTATCAACCACTTCCTTATCAACGATAGCTGGTACCTCGTAGACCTCCCCGGCTACGGCTATGCCCGCGTCTCGAAATCGACACGCGGCGAGTTCTCGAAGCTTATTACCGACTATGTCCTCAAGTGCGAGAAGATGCACTTCCTCTTCGTCCTGGTCGATTCGCGCCTTGAGCCTCAAAAGATAGATTGCAACTTTATCGAACTTTTGGGCCAGAACGGCATACCCTTTGGCATCATCTTCACCAAGGCCGACAAGCTCTCGCAGGCGCAACTCAACCGCAGCGTAAAGTGCTGGAAGCAAAGGCTTGAGGAGCAGTGGGAGGAGCTGCCACCGATGTTCGTGTCGTCGAGCGAGAAGCGCACAGGGCGTGAGGAGATTCTCGCATTTATTGACGAGGCACTCCAAAAATAGCAAACAATAGCGCAAAAAGTTTGGTAATTCATCTTATTTGCCCTAACTTTGTAGAAAAGTTACAAACCTTACTTAAATTTATTATAACACTATGGCAATCCATAAGATTAAGTTCTTCGCTGGTCGTGGCTCACGCTACCTTGCAGAGAAGATTGCTGCCGAGTATGGCATCAAGCTCGGCGACTCGGATGTCTTGCAGTTTAGCGACGGCGAGTTCCAGCCCTGCTTCCACGAGTCTATTCGTGGCTGCACCGTCTTTATCATTCAGTCTACATTTCCACCTTCAGACAATCTGATGGAGCTTCTGATGATGGCCGACGCTGCTCGCCGCGCATCTGCTCACCAGGTTATCGCCGTAATCCCCTACTTCGGTTGGGCTCGTCAGGATCGCAAGGATCGTCCCCGTGTGCCTATCACAGCGCGTTTGGTTGCCAATATGCTTATCGCTGCAGGCGTTCAGCGTGTGATGACTATGGATCTCCACGCCGACCAGATTCAGGGCTTCTTCGACCTTCCTATGGATGCGCTCTACGCATCGGGCATCTTCGTGCCTTACATCCAGAAGTTGCAGATTCCCGACCTCTCGATTGCCTCTCCCGATATGGGTGGTGCAAAGCGTGCCTCGTCGTATGCCAAGCACTTCCAGGCACCTATCATCATCTCACACAAGGAGCGTGCTAAGGCCAATGTTGTTGGCTCGATGACCGCTATTGGCGAGGTTGAGGGTCGCAATGTCATCATCGTTGACGATATGATCGACACCGCAGGTACTATCTGTATGGCGGCAAATATGCTTATGGAGCGTGGTGCTAAGAGTGTTCGCGCTGCCGTTACCCACCCCGTACTCTCAGGCAAGGCCTACGACCGCATCAACGAGAGTGCTATTCAGGAGGTTATCACCACCGATACTATTCCATTGAAGGAGGGCGAGGATTTGTCGAAGTTTACTGTATTGAGCGTAGCTCCCATCTTCGCGGATGTTATCGAGCGCGTACATAACTACAAGTCAATTTCGTCTATCTTCTACCGATAGCATCTTGTAATAAAGCTAAAAAACAGCGGATGGAAAATTTTCCATCCGCTGTTTTTTTAGCTTTTAGTTTTTAGTTGTTAGATTTTTTAGGACAAGTAGGACTGGTAAGACGAGTAGGACAAGTAGGATTTGTTTGATACCCGACCTCGTAATGGTCATAAAGTCTTAAAGTCTTATCGGTCTTAAAAATCTCTAAAAACTAACAACTAATAGCTCCCTACATCACAACCATTTGACTGTTGGGTTTGGGGTTTGTCCAGAAGTCGAAGGGCTCCGACATATTGCTCTCACCCTCCTTACGGTTAGGTGTAAACTCTACATAGTTCCAAGAGCCAAACTTACCATCGGCATCCTCGGCAAACCACGACAGCGAGTAGCTATTGTCGAATGCAAGGCCCGAATAGCGACCCCACGACCTATCCACATGGCTAACAGTGTCGTTGCGCAAGAGCGATACGAGGTGGTCTACACCAAGCTCATAGTAGCTCAAAGGCAACCATACGCCACCATACCAGTGCGCAGCCGACTCATTTGGCGTATACTCGATATAGATGATGCAGTTATCCTCATATCCTGCCCACACCATAGGATCCATCTTGGCAAGCTCGGCACCATTGAAGAGCTTCCAGTCAAGCTCTACGGCAGCATCCGACTCGTCCCAAGGGATAGAGGGGGTGTTGTACTTAAACTCATAGAAGGGTGTGGTGTTGGTGCCCGACCAGCCACAGATGAGCAACGAATACTCGCTATCCGATGACCAGTAGAACTCGCTCTCGCTAACGCCCTGCTTAGCATAATACTTTGCCTCGCCATCGAAATACTCCTCATTGAGCATATGCATCATTTCGTCGTGGAAGATTTCGCCCGTAGAGGAGTTGCGATACCAATCCACATACTCGGTCTTCATAACGCAAGCCAACCAATACTCCTCGTTATTTGAGGGTGTGATGCGGAATTTGGGGTAGTTCCAGCTATTCTCGACAAGCTCCACCTCGAAGGTCATCGATGATGCCACAACATCGGCGCACTTCTGGTCGTAACGCGCAATATTCGTTGTGCGCACACCATTGCTATCCACGCCAAAGACAAATATACGATAGGTCTTACCCGCCTCAAAGGTCCAATCCAAGTCGGCACGACCCCACTTTGTCTGCTCACCGGTAAATATCCACTCGGCATTGCTCCAGTCTACGCCCTCGCCATAGAAGGCCTCATCGAAACGAGACTGCTCCATATTGATAAGACGCTGTGCCATCTGCTCATCGCCATAAGCGCCACAGATACCCTCCTCGACAGGGCAAATCATATAGCGTGTGGTGGCCTTCGAGGGCTTAACATTGATAAGCATATCGGTCTGACCCACCTCAGGGCACGAAATCTGGAAGGTGCAATCATCGTTCACGCCCGCAGACAGCGTTGTAAACGAGCCGATGTTCATAGGTCGGGTTGTGGCATTGCAGTGCTCGTCCATACCCCAAGCTATGATATGGTACTTTGTGCCACTCCACAACGATGAGGGTCGCTGCGACGAAACACCGGTGTGGATAATATCGTAGATATCGGCGCCACTCTCAACCTCTGCAGCGACATTATTCATCATATTCTCCATTACGGCATAGTCGTCGTAGGTGGCATAGTCCATCTCCGAGATATATGTCCAGAAGTAGTAGTCATCGTTCGAAGGTGTAACTACAATAGTTGCTGCATTGGTAGTAACATCCTGAACATCAAGCGAGAACTCGATGTCGGATGTTGCCAATATGGTAGTCTCAAACTCCTTGTAGCAGATATCCGTGGTGCGCTCGCCCTGAGTATTCATACCATAGCAGTAGGCAACATACTCGGTTTCGGGCTTAAGATCGCTATAGCGCATATCTACCCTATCGCCCGTTGCAGAGTACATCTGCGCAGCCACCGACAGATACTCCTCCAACGACCTACCTGAGTGCTCAGCCATCTCTTTGAGCCATTCGAGATCCTCCTCGTAGAGTGTCTCGAAGTCGTCGGTAAGCTCATACATCTCGAAGTAGCTCTTACGAACAACGAGGAAGAAGAAGGGGCCCTCGTGGTTGATAGGTGCAAAGCTCGCCCAACAGCTATAAGGCGTAACGCCTGAGATGTTAATCACGAAGTCGCTATCGGCAACACCCTGTGTAACAAGGACATCTACCGTGAGTTTATCCTCGAAAGCCAAGGTTAGGGTTGCTGTGCGCACCTCAAGGTCGGGGTTTGCATCGGCAGAGCACTGAACAATGCTATTGCTAACCGTAAAATTATGCAACCACAGAGCATCGGTCGTAACCTTTGGGATAATATCCTCAACGCCACGCAAGACGAATGGGATATTTACCGTACCTCCCAAGCCGTCAATCTCAACATCTGCAACCTCGACAGAGGCAACAGGAACATCGGGGTCATTGTTACACGATGAAAAGAGCGCTCCGACTGCCACTACCGTAGCAATCAATAGAGTTTTAATAAACTTTCTCATATCCTTTTATAAAAGAGTAAAAATTACCACATCCACTCGGCAAATGAGCCGTTGTAGCTACCGCTATAGCTCTTGCCATTATTAAATACAAGGTCTAATGTTACTGAGTATGTGCCATCGTCATTCTTAGCAAAGGTAACTGTACCATCTGAAAGGTAGACCTCCGTGTTGTCGGCATAGACAATCTTTGAGTAGCCCTTATCCATCTGGCCACCTGCGGAACCGCCTGCTACATATGTGCCAGGCTCAACGAACGACAGACCACTTGTAATATTGTTAAGGTCGAGGTTGATGTATGCGAAATCCTGACCATCGCCTGCGCCATGGGGTGAGCTGCCGGGGGTAAAGAACTGCACACCATAGTTTGTGCTCGAATAGCCACGATATGTAGCGTTGTCAATTAGGTACTCAACGCCATCACATACAAGGCTACCCTCGTTGTTGCTATCTTCAGTTGCGAAGCTAAAGCCTGAGATTGAGCCAGTGTAGCTACCTGTGTAGGTCTTGCCGTTGACAAATGTAAGGTCGAAGGTTACGGTATAGCTATTGTCGGCATTGATAACAAACACCGAAGTACCCTCCGAAAGCGCCACTACCGTGTCATCGGCATAGGTAACCCTGGTGTACGACTTATCCATCTGACCAGCAACAGCGCTACCAGCAACATAGCTACCCGCCTCAATATGCTTTAGGCCAAGCGTAGTGTTGTAGAGGTCGATGTTGATGAAAGCGACATTCTGACCCTCGCCAGCATCATAGGCATCGCTACCGGGCGTAAAGAGTCTAACACCCATATTGTTCTCGGTGTAGACAGTGCCCTCTGCTCGCTCGATAGTAAGCTCAGGACCATCATAGGCGGCGCTACCACTCGATAATGTGAAGCCCTCAATATCGCCGACATACTTACCCTCGTAAGCCTCATCGTTTGTGAGTACCACATCGACAGTTACGGTATATGTTGCATCGCTATTGTGCTCAAATACCGCTGTACCCTCCTTGAAGCCTACGCCATCGCTCCAGTTTGTACCATACCAGCCGCTATAAATCTCGCCGGGTGCCCAGTTGCTACCTACGGTGTATGTACCAGCGGTAATCTGCTTCTTGTTCCACGCCAAGTCGATAAGACCCAACTTAAGCTGCTTGCCGTTGTCCGCTACAAGATATACATACGACTCACCGCTATCGTCAGAGAACTCGCCGTGTGCCGATACGAAGTTTAGGGTCTCGCCACCACTCTCGATAACCATATTATATATAGTACCCTCGTATGAGCACTCCCAAACACGGTAGCAACCCTCCTCCGTCATTCTGAATGTTACGCTATACTCGTCCTGCACCTCGTCATACTCAACGACAACCTCACCGCCATTGATTACGGGGGTACCATTGCTGAATGTGTTGAACACGATGGTCGAAGCATCGATGGTGCCTACCTCGTTTCCTGTCGCAATGGTATAGCTACCAGCGGGAAGACGAGTAGAGCCGGCCTCGGCGAAGAAGCTGAGTGTAAGGTAGTCGGCAGACTCTGTACCTGCGGTCTTGAAGGTGATGTTAAACTCGCCATCTACGCCATCAGCCACCTTATTGCGTGATGCAGCAACCCACTTATAGCCATTTACAAACGACATACCCTCAACCACGCCGTTGTATACCGACTTAACCTCACGGCCAAGGGCATCGACAACATCAATCTGAATATTGTAGGTAAGGTCATCGTTAATAGCAACGGTGATAGTACCGCTATCGAGCGTCGACTTCTCGCCATCGGCAGTAAACGATGAGTAGTAGTAGTCAATCTCACCCTCCGAGAAGCTGTAGCCAGAGTTGATAACGGTATATACGCCGGCATCAAGGTAGCCAAACTCAGAGTTATAGGTATAGATGTCGGCAACGAGCTTAACGCTCTCATCGACACTCTTAAAGGTCAGTGTATGGTCTGCACCACCCCACGAAGAGGATGCTGTGGCAAATACCACATCCTTGGCCTCGGCCTCAAGCGTTGTCATCTCGATGCTCTCCGACACATACTCATCGCCAGCCTTAGCCACAACCTTTACCTTGTAGGTTACAGCGCTCTCAAGGCTGTTGCAAGTGTATACATCTGTTGAGTTTACCTCCACGGGAGAGCCAAGCTCAACAAACTCACTTTCATCGAGGTTGTCGTACTGGTTATCACGATATACGATATATGCTGCTTTCTCGGCATTTACGGTCGTAATCTCAAACTTTAGGAAGTTCTCGCCCTCCTCTACGGCCTTAAGCTCCACAGCAAGCTCAGCTACGGGCTCATCAGCCTTCTCAGTTGTCATCTTCACGCTACTTGCAACAACCTTGTCGTGAGCCTCGGCAGCAGCAGCCACCAAATAGTCGCTCTCAGGGCTGAGGTTGTCAACGGTGATAACCACCGCCCTGTTTGCCTCAACCGTTGTGCCCTTCAAGATAGCATCATTCGATGGCACACCCTGCGAGGCATCAACCACCACATATGCAACACTCTCGGCATCTGTCGAGCTGATAGTGAAGGTGATGCTGTCGGCAGTAGCCTGACCAGCCTCAACCTTGATTGTTGGGTCAACGATTTTGTCTACATCGTTAGAAGAGTTGTCGCAAGCAACAAATAGCATTGCTATCGACAACAGTGTAGTAAAGAAAAAGTTGCGTTTCATTAATATAAGATATTTATAGTTTTTGTCCGTTTATGTAATACAAAGATATATACAAAAAAACAGACAGAGAAAATATTTGGATAAGTTTTTTTGTACAAAATATCAAAAAAAGTTCAGAGCAAGCAGGTATCACGCCCGCAGGAGCTGAGAGGGCAAAAGAGCGAATGGGAACGAGTCTATCCCATTCGCTCTTTTTTAGTTGTTAGTTTTTAGTTGTTAGTTGTTAGAGAGCAGGCGTTAAGCCTGTGGGTTGAAGCGCCTCGTTGAGACGCAGAGCTTAAACTCCATGAGACTGTGGGAAAGACGAGAGAGACGAGAGAGACGAGAGAGACAACAACGAAGTCTGGTATCATCTTTCACTGTGGTCTCTGTGGTCTCTGTGGTCTCTGTGGTCTTTTCACCCGATTTAGCGTCAAAAGTGCGTGAGCCTAATTTCTTGTCAGAAGGGGTCTAATTTGGTCTCGACACGAAGAAGCCCGGATGGGCTGTACTTGGCGTACTGCTCATTCGGGCTTCTGACTGAGAGGCCGAAGTAGACCCCTTATCACAAGAAATTATCACAAGAAATTACTTCGCATAAGATACCGACCTTGTCTCTCGTATCACCGTAATCTTCACCTGGCCGGGATAGGTCATCTCGTCCTGAATCTTCTTGGCAATATCGTGTGATAGTGCCTCAGACTCCTGATCAGAGAGCTTGTCTGCACCAACGATTACGCGGAGCTCACGACCCGCCTGAATAGCGTAGGTCTTGATAACGCCGGGGTATGAGAGGGCGATACCCTCCATCTCCTTGAGACGCTTGATGTACGACTCTACAACCTCGCGGCGAGCACCGGGACGAGCACCAGAGATAGCATCGCACACCTGAATGATAGGCGCGATAAGCGATGTCATCTCGATCTCATCGTGGTGAGCACCTACGGCGTTGCATACCTCAGGCTTCTCCTTATACTTCTCGGCAAGCTTCATACCGATAATTGCGTGTGGCAATTCGGGCTCATCATCGGGCACCTTGCCTATATCGTGCAACAGACCTGCACGGCGTGCCGCCTTGGGATTGAGGCCGAGCTCGGCAGCCATAATACCTGCGAGGTTTGCAGTCTCGCGGGCGTGCTGCAAGAGGTTCTGACCATATGACGAGCGGTACTTCATCTTACCGATAAGGCGGATAAGCTCAGGGTGTAGACCGTGAATACCGAGGTCGATGGTGGTGCGCTTACCTACCTCGACAATCTCCTCCTCGATCTGCTTCTTGACCTTGGCTACAACCTCCTCGATGCGTGCGGGGTGGATACGGCCATCGGTAACGAGCTGGTGGAGAGCAAGGCGAGCAATCTCACGGCGTACAGGATCGAAGCCAGAGAGGATGATAGCCTCAGGGGTGTCATCAACGATAATCTCGATGCCCGTAGCGGCCTCCAAGGCGCGGATGTTACGACCCTCACGGCCGATGATGCGACCCTTGACCTCGTCAGACTCGATGTTGAATACCGTAACGGCATTCTCGATAGCGGTCTCTGTCGCCACACGCTGGATAGATGCTACGACGATGCGCTTTGCCTCCTTCGTTGCCGAGAGCTTAGCCTCCTCGATAGTCTCTGCGATGTAGGCTGCGGCATCTGCCTTAGCCTCGTTCTTCATATTCTCGATAAGAATGTTCTTGGCATCCTCCGAGCTCATACCCGAAATCTGCTCCAAGCGAGCATTCTGCTCCTTGATAACTGCTGCAAGCTCCTCCTTGCGCGACTCTACGCTCTGGAACTGTGCCTCAAGCTGCTCCTTGCGCTTGTCGTAGTCCTGCGCCCTCTTCTCCAAGTCGCGCTCCTTGTGCTGAAGGTTGGCCTCAAGCTGCTTGGCACGCTGCTCGCTCTGCTGAAGCTTCTGGTTGCGCTCGTTCACCTGGCGATCGTGGTCGCTCTTAAGCTGAATGAACTTCTCCTTGGCCTGCAACATCTTCTCTTTCTTTATCATTTCGCCATCGGCCTCTGCCTGTGCGACAATGGCCTTAGCGCGTGCACGGGCAGCCATAAAGGCGGCAACTGCGCCTACTACTGCACCTACCACCACGCCGACGATTATTAAGGTAATGTCCATAGTTGAAAGTGGTTGTTATTATATTTATTAAATAGGTTAAATTTGTTTCTATTAAAAATAGTGTTGATGCGATATTTACATTCCACCCCAAACCCCTGCCTTTAACAAAGGAGGGGCTTGTGGCAAGGCGTTGCCTTGCACACCTAAAGGTGTTAAGTACAAATCGAAAAGTCTAAGGATTGTTGTATGTTGTAACTAATCTATACTAAGTCAATCAACGACATCTCGACATATATCGCACCTGTAGCTATAAAAACAAAAAATCCGCAAAGACTCCTTAACTTGTTTGACGAATCCTGAGATAAGTCATAGGTGGGGCTCCGAGGCACGCAACAGTCCACTGGTGGCACTTACGCACCACACCCCGTGGGGTTGAGGCCTTGTTTTGTGGCATTACTCGAGAGTTGTCCCAATGTAATATTAGTTGTACAGATCGCAAAGCTTTTAAGGAATCTTGCGGGAATTTTTGCGTGATAGCACACCGCGAGGTGCACCATCCTTAAGAACGATGATATCGTTGGGTCTCGGGGCCGATATCCGCCCAAAATTTATGCCTTTATATAGCGTCGAATACGCTCCTCTATGGCGTGTAGCTCCTCAATATCGGCATCGCCAAGCTGTGAGCTATGTTCCGTAGCCAGCGATATCATCGAGTAGTACAATGCAGCCAGCGCCAGACGGTCCGTAACATCTGATTTGGGTATCTTGGAGTACTCCATCACCTTATCGTTCAGACGCTTAGCCGCCTCACGGTACAACTCCTCCTTCTCGGCAGGCACAGTCATCGGATATAGACGACCTGCAATCGAAAGGTTTATTTTAATCTTACCGTCAGCCATAGCCTAAATATTACTCTTCTTCACGCTCTTTTGTCATAATAGCGATGCAACGGTCAACTTCCCGCAATAAGCTGTTGACACGCATTCTTGCTCGCTCGACATTTCCTGACGAGCCACGCATACCTTCCGAGAGCTCCATACTCTTTAGGCGCGTCTCCTGCTCGCGAACTCTCTCTTCGAGGCGGTGCTTCTCACCCTGCAACCTGTCGCGCTCCTTCTGCAAAGCACGGCACTCGGCAGCGATACGCTCGTGGTCGGCGATAAGTCGCTCAACCTCGGCACTAAGGCGCTTAATTATATCTTTCTCCGCCATAAAGAGTGGTTTCTTAAATTCTATTAACGCTCAAAGATATAAACTTTTTGGCAAATTTCAAAATTTTATACCTTTTTTCCTATGCCGAATGCTCTTTACGCCAGTTCGGCATAGAGGTCGTAATCCTCCGAGTCGGTGATAACAACCGAGTAGAAACGACCACGCAGAAGGCGCTTGCCTAAGCTGTCGATGATAATCTCTTGGTCGACCTCTGGCGAGTCGTACTCCGAGCGACCGATATAGAAATCACCCTCCTTGCGGTCGATGATAACACGCATTGTCTGACCCACACGGCGAGCGTTATTCTCCAGCGACACACGCTCCTGAAGGCGCATAATGCGGTCTACGCGGTCGTGCTTAACCTCCTCAGGCACATCGTCCTTAAGGCGTGTAGCCGAATATGTGCCCTCCTCCTCGGAGTAGGGGAATACGCCAAGGCGGTCGAACCTTGTGGCCTTGACAAACTCCATAAGCTCCGCAAAATCCTCCTCCGTCTCGCCGGGGTAGCCCACAAGGAGTGTTGTGCGAAGTGCTATATCGGGAATCGAGCGGCGCAACTTCTCGATAAGCGCCTGAGCCTCAGCCTTAGTATGGCGGCGCTTCATCGCCGTGAGCTGGTTATCCGAGATATGCTGGAAGGGGATATCCAAGTAGCGACAGATCTTCTTCTCGCGGGCCATAACATCGATAACCTCCTGCGGGAAGTCGGTAGGATAGGCGTAGTGCAGACGCACCCACTCCAACTTCTCGATACGGCAAAGGCGCTCAAGAAGCTCTGCCAACTTCCTCTCGCCATAGATGTCTACGCCATAGTAGGTGGTATCCTGCGCGATAACCATAATCTCGCGAACACCGCCCGCAACCAGTGCCTCGGCCTCCTCGATAAGCTTCTCCATAGGCACCGACTTATGGCGACCACGAATAAGCGGGATGGCGCAGTAGCCACACATCCAGTTGCAACCCTCCGAAATCTTGAGGTAGGCGTAGTGCGAAGGTGTCGAAAGCTCACGCTTTGTGGCATTCTCCTCGCGCCACTTAGCACCCAAGCGCTCAACGATGCCTGCCCAGTCGTTTACACCGAAGAAGTCATCGACCTCAGGCAACTCAGGGCGTAGCTCATCGGCATAGCGCTGCGAAAGACAGCCCACAACGAAGAGCTCCTCAATCTTGCCCGCCTCCTTAAGCTGTGCAGCACGCAAAATAGTCTCCACAGACTCCTGCTTAGCATCGCCAATAAAGCCACAGGTGTTGATAACAACGACATCGGCATCCGTGCGGTCGCTATCGAAGACCACCTTATAGTCCATCGCTGCAAGCTGTGCTGCAAGGTGCTCCGAGTCTACGGTATTCTTCGAGCAACCGAGGGTTATAATGTTGATTTTCTTTGACATAGCCCAATTATTTAGCCTCACCGAAAAGTGCGCGAACAAACTCCTTGCGGTCGAACATCTTAAGCTGGTCGATGCCCTCGCCAATGCCTATGTAGCGCACCGGAATATTAAACTTATCGCTAATACCGATAACCACACCACCCTTGGCCGTGCCATCGAGCTTGGTGATGGTAAGCGAGGTTACCTGCGTAGCCTCGGTAAACTGCTTGGCCTGCTCAAAGGCATTCTGACCCGTTGAGCCGTCCAAAACGAGCATCACCTCGTGTGGAGCATCGGGGATAACCTTCGACATCACATTGCGAATCTTGGTAAGCTCCTTCATCAGGCCCACCTTGTTGTGCAGACGACCTGCTGTGTCGATAAGCACCACATCGGCGCCATTAGCCACTGCCGAGCGCAGTGTGTCGTAAGCCACCGAGGCGGGATCTGAGCCCATATCTTGGCGCACCATCGTAGCACCTGCACGCTCGGCCCACACTGCCAACTGGTCGATAGCGGCAGCACGGAAGGTGTCCGCTGCACCGATATATACCTTACGGCCCGCCTTGGTAAGCTGAGCTGCGAGCTTGCCGATAGTCGTGGTCTTACCCGCGCCATTAACACCCACAACCATAAGCACATAGGGCATACCCTCCTTAACCTCGATACCGAAATCCTTGGTCGAGCGGTGCGACTCCTCCATTAGGTCGGCAATCTCCTCGCGCAAGATGGCGTGCAATTCCTCGGTATTGAGGTACTTGTCACGAGCTACACGAGCCTCGATGCGCTCTATAATCTTCACGGTGGTATCTACGCCAACATCCGAGGTGATAAGCACCTCCTCCAAGTCATCGAGGACATCGGCATCTACCGTAGTACGACCTGCAATGGCACGCTTGAGCTTGCCAAAGAAGCCCTCCTTGGTCTTCTCCAAGCCAGCCTCAAGCTCCTGACGCTCCTCCTCAATCGTAGGCTCCTCGCTATCGACAACGGGGGCGCTATCCTCTACCTCGCTATCTGCGACAGAGGTTATTGGCGCCTCCTCTTTCTTCTTCTTAAATAAGTCAAAAAATCCCATATCTATTCTTTTATTCTTTGTATAGTAAATATCTCTTTCTTAGCAATTTGAACTCCTCGACATCCGATGCCCAGCGAGCCTCAATCTCTTCGGCAGTAGCACCCTCCATAATCATCTCGCGCACCCACCCTACGCCAATCAACTTCTCGAACATAGGCTTAAAAAACTTTTCACCAATGGCCAAGTTGTTGTAGGCATCGACAACATAGCCGATATTGATGCCCTCGGCCCAAATATCCTCGTCAGCCACCTCGCGAAGGTCTACGCCATAGCACACCACACCATTATGGGGTGGATTCTTCGAGCCAGCGTTAGGCTGAGGTGTAAACGAAAAGTCGCAACCCGACATCTCGGGGTGGCCAAAAATCTCGAATGGCGCCTCGGTGCCTCGACCCATACTCAACACCGTGCCCTCAAACAGGCAGGTCGAGGGGTAGAGGTATACGGAGTGCTGCGTAGGCAGGTTGGGCGATGGTGCAATGGGCAGAATATAGCGAGTCTGGTGGTCGTAGTTACGACACTTAACGACCGTAAGCTCTGCACTCTTTGCCCACCCCTCGCCAATGGCCATCAGGGCAATCTCGCCCATCGTGAGGCCGTGCACAACGGGGATAGGCAACCACCCTACTCCCGACTTATAGCGCATATCGAGCGTTGGGCCATCGACATAGTGTCCATTGGGGTTTGGCCTATCAAGCACGATAACCTCGCATCCAAAATCGGCACACGCATCTATCATACGCACCATTGATATATAATAGGTATAGAACCTAAGTCCCACATCCTGCATATCGACAACGAGCGTATCAAACGAGCGCATCACATCGTCCGAGGGGCGCTGTGTATTGCCATCATAGAGCGAGAGGATAGGGATACCCGTGCGCTCATCAACGCTATTTTTCACCTTCTCGCCCGCCTCGACACTGCCACGAAAGCCGTGCTCAGGCGAGAAGATGCCCACAATATTTACACCCTCGCGGTGCATCATATCCACGATATGCTCCTCCGAGGAGTACATCGCTGTATGGTTTGCAAGGATTGCCACACGCTTGCCCTCAACAAGGGGCATATAGCTCTCCGTATCTGTTGCACCCACCATCACCTCTTGGGCAGTGGCCGAAGCAGACAGACAACAAAGCAGAACAACGAGCAGTGCAAACCTACGCATAACGATTTAAGGTATTACTCGACCTAATTTATAGAACCTACCTTAATATTGAAGCAGATACTCCTTAATGAAACCATCTAAGTCGCCGTCCATCACCGCATCGACATTCGATGTCTGGTAACCTGTGCGGTGGTCCTTAACGCGCCTATCATCAAAGACATAGCTACGAATCTGCGAGCCCCACTCGATACGCTTCTTTGTTGCCTCCAACGCCTGCTGTGTGGCCATACGCTTGTCCAGCTCACGCTGATAGAGCTTCGAGCGCAGGATACGCATAGCATTCTCGCGGTTCATAAGCTGTGAGCGGGTCTCCATATTCTCGATAAGGAACTCCACAGGCTCACCAGTATCGGCATCCTTGCCGTGATAGCGAAGGCGAACAGCGGTCTCCACCTTATTGACATTCTGACCACCCGCACCACTTGAGCGGAAGGTATCCCACTCATAGTCCGCAGGAGATATGTTTATCTCGATGGTATCGTCTACCGCAGGCGAGATAAATACCGAGGCGAAGGTTGTCTGGCGCTTGTTGTTGGCGTTGAATGGCGAGAGGCGCACCATACGATGCACGCCACTCTCGCTACGCAGGTAGCCATAGGCATATTCGCCCTCAAACTCCAAGGTGCACGACTTAACGCCCACCTCATCGCCCGCCTGATAGTTGGCCACCTTCACCGTATAGCCGTGAGCCTCACCCCAGCGCGTATACATACGCATAAGCATCTGCGCCCAGTCGAGAGCCTCCGTGCCACCAGCTCCGGCGTTGATATCCATAATAGCGCCTAACTTGTCCTCCTTGCCCGATAGCATCTGCTTAAGCTCCAACTTCTCGACTAACTCCACTGCCAAGGCATACTGCTCCTCGGCCTCGGCCTCCGAGAGTACTCCTTCGGCCACGAAGTCGGGGACAAGGTCGAGGTCCGTAACCGTGCGCTCCGCAGCCTCGTAATCATCGATAGAGGCCTTGATGTCGGCGACCTTTTTGAGCTGTTTGCGTGCCTCGTCGGGATTATCCCAGAAGTTGGGCTCCTCGGTACGCTCCTGCTCATTCTGAAGGTCGATACGGCGCTGCTCGACATCGATAGATGCCGAGAGCTTCTCCACACGCGCCTTTAGTTCATTTATCTGTTCTACCTGAAGCATCGTTAAGCTGTATACAATTTTTCGTTAGAAGGGTTGCATATGTGGTAGTGGGTCGCAGTCCGACAAAGCGGAGCATACAAAGCGTATGTGAGCATTTGTCGGACAAGCCCAATGCCGCAGATGCGCCCTTATCACGGAAAATTACTCTATCTCCCAGTCGAAGCCGTCCTTGCGATCCTTAACCCTAATTCCTATTGCGGTCAAGTTATCGCGAATCTTATCCGATGTAGCCCAATCCTTGGCAGCCTTAGCCTCCATACGCATCGTGAGCAACATATCGACAAGGGGCGATACCATATCCTTGCCACCAGCCTCGGCAGCCTTCTCGTTACGAAGACCGAGAATATCGAAGACATAGCGATTTACCGTAGCCTTCAACTGCTCAAGGTCATCTGCCGTAAACGACTGCTGACCCTCGGCCGCCTGATTTATGATACGCACCCAGTCGAAGAGGGCAGAAATCACCATAGGCGAGTTCAAATCATCGGCCATAGCCTCCGAGCAACGGCGCTCCAACTCCTTGACATCTGCGGTAGACTTATCTGCGGGCTTAACCTTCGCCAAGGTCTCAACAGCCTTCATCAAGCGGTCGAGGCCCTTCTCTGCTGCCTGCAACGCCTCATTCGAGAAGTCGAGCGTAGAGCGGTAGTGAGCCTGAAGCACAAAGAAACGAATGGTCATAGGCGAGTATGCCTGCTGGAGAATGGGGTGCGAGCCTGTGAAGAGCTGCTCCAAGGTGATAAAGTTGCCAAGCGACTTACCCATCTTCTGACCATTGATGGTAATCATATTGTTGTGTACCCAGTAGCGTGCCGAGTCCTTGCCGAGAGCAGCCGTAGACTGCGCAATCTCGCACTCGTGGTGGGGGAACATAAGGTCCATACCGCCACCGTGAATATCGAACTGCTCACCGAGATACTTGGTGCTCATCGCCGAGCACTCCATATGCCAACCGGGGAAGCCATCGCTCCAAGGTGAGGGCCAGCGCATAATATGCTCAGGCGCAGCCTTCTTCCAGAGGGCGAAGTCGTAAGAGTGGTGCTTATCTGACTGGCCATCAAGCTCGCGGGTGTTAGTTACGATATCGTCAAGGTTGCGACCCGAGAGGCGACCATAGCGATAATCCTTGTTGTACTTCTCGACATCGAAGTAGATAGAGCCATTAGACTCATAGGCATAGCCCGCATCAAGGATACGCTTCACCATCTCGATCTGCTCGATGATATGTCCCGAAGCGTGAGGCTCGATAGAGGGCGACTTAACACCCAACTCGCGCATTGCATCGTGGTAGCGCTCGGTGTAGTAGTGGGCAATCTCCATAGGCTCCAACTGCTCCAAGCGTGCCTTCTTTGCAATCTTATCCTCGCCATCGTCGGCATCCTGCTCCAAGTGGCCCACATCGGTAATGTTACGCACATAGCGCACCTTGTAGCCCAACGACTGCAAATAGCGGAACAAGAGGTCGAAGGTTACGGCAGGGCGTGCGTGGCCTAGGTGCGGATCACCATATACGGTAGGGCCGCAAACATACATACCCACATGTTCGGGGTTGATAGGCTCAAACTCCTCCTTACGACGAGTGAGCGTGTTGTACAAGAAAATCTTCTCCATAATTTATCTTTTTCGTTTCGATTATTCGTATAGCTCCAAAACCACCTCGTAGACCTCGGGACGACTTAGGTAGCGGTCGAGAGCCTCGATATACTTGGCATCTACCTCACGACCCTCGACATAGCGTGTTGCGGGGAGTGTAGAGTAGACATCAAAGAGGTTTGATATGTGCATAGTCATCACCGACATCATCGGGTCAGTCGAATCGGCAGGCGTGATGCGGTCGATAGCCGTGATATAGTCGAGCATCATATCGTCAAACGAGAGTTGCGCTGTGCTACTATCCGCCGTAGGGTTAGCCACCCAGTCGAAACTACCCGCAACATCGTGGCTGGTGCGCAACACCTCGATAACATCGAGTGCCACATTGTACAATTCGTTGCTCACCATAGGCGTGAAGCTTGAGCGTGTTGCAAACTGCAAATAGTAGGGCACCTTGTCGCCGTGCTTTGCTATGTAGTTGATAGCCACCGTGTCGCCCAGTTTGAAGTTCTCCTCGGCCGAGTTGAACGCCTCGTCGCTCGATGCCAAGAGGCGATCGGCAGAGGTGGTATCCTTGCCCTCGCGGCGTGCCGTAGACTGAAGCGCTGCCGCCAACTCCGAGAGGTCGTAGAAGTAGCTGAAGTAGTCGCCACCCTCGATTGTCGGGCGGTTGATAGAGCCCTTCATAGCGGTCATCTCGGCAAGCATATCGACAGCCTCATCGAGGTACATCGTGGCATTCATCAGATGGTGCTGACCGATATAGTAGTAGCCACGGATATAGGGCAAAATAGCGTTGTGCGTATAGCCCACATTGCTCGGAGGCAACATCCGTAAACCTCTATCCAGCAACTCACGGGCACGATCCAAGTCACCATCACCCTGACGGCGAATAAGTGCCGAGGCCACACGCGCATAGTTCTCTCTAAAGCGCGATGCCGAGAGGTTATAGCGATAGAAGTAGTCTACATTGACCCTCTCGTCGTCGAAGTTGCCGTTACGCAGTGCATACTCCTCCTTATCGGCATCTGCCGAGTAGAGCTTATAGAGGCGGTCTACATCCATCGAGCCTACCTCCTGACCTCGCGTATATGGCGTAGCGATAGGCACAAAGGTGTAGCTATAACCATCAAAGCGGGCATAGTCCACAATGCCGTAGTCCTGCATAAGGTGCGCCTGTGTAAATGCGATGGGGCGCTTCCAGTCGAAGTTGGCGATAAGGTCGAGCATCAAAAGGTGGTCCTTGGTCAAGACCGACTTATCGACCTTTACAGGCACACGCTCCACGATAAGCTCCCTCTTATCCTCACCCACGATGCCTGCCTCGATAGCGGCATCTGCATCAACGGGGATATAGTAGCTGTTGGCGCCAAGCAGGTAGTTGGCATCGTTACCCTCCAAGAAGCTGTCGAGACGAGGCATCAGACGACCCACCATACGGTAGTCCTCCTTGCGCTCCTCCTCAGCAATAATCTCGCCCTCCTCCAAGAGCACCATCTCGCCACCGTTGATAGCCAAGGTCATAGCCTCATCGCTATTGAAGAGGCGGATAGCATCTTTAAGGTTGAGGCTCGCCGCCGAGAGCTCATCGTTGTAGTCCCAGTAGTCGCCCACCGTTGCGTAATCCTCCATAAAGCGCTCCGAGGAGAGCACAGCATCGTAGATGTTGTAGGATGTGGTATACTCGTCATATAGGCGCATAATGCGGGCATCGGGCTCCTCGCCAGAGGCTACAAACTGCTGCAATACGGGGTCTATCTGCTCCACACGGCGCTGAGCATCGGCCAACGCCTTCGATATGTCGGTATATGTGCCGACCAAGCGCTGAGCCTTGCCCTCGGCATCACGATAGCGAATCTCGTAAATCTCGAAATCCTCGATACGCCTCTTCTCCGAGCGCAGACGGCGAGCACGCTCGTTATCCAAGACATCGACAACATTGGCGACAATGGTCCAGTCGTTCACAAAGCTATACTTCTCCGAGGGGATAGTGAAGGGCACAGCATCGGCATCGTTGGCGGCAATCTTCATCTCGTCGATATACCACTCGCCACCTAAATACGATGAGTTCATAACACGCACATCGGTGCGGTAGCCCTCAACCTCCTGACAATACCACAAGGGGAAGGTGTCGTTATCGCCAAAGTTAATCAAGATGGCGTTCTTAGGCGCAGTCGTAAGGTAGTTCATACCGATATCGCGTGCCATATAGCGGTTCGAGCGGTCGTGGTCGTCCCAGTTCTCCGAGGCGAGCACCGCAGGTACGCTTGCCGAGAAGAGAACAGCCACCAAAGCCACCAAACGCATAGCCTTAGGCGATGTGAGCTTAAGGCGCTCGGCCACCGAGCGCAAAATATCGGCAACAGCCATAACACCCAGACCCACCCAGATGGAGTAGGCATAGAAGGCGCCGGCATAGACATAATCACGCTCACGAGGCTCGTTGGGTGCGGTATTGAAGTAGACAACAAGGGCGATACCCGTCATCACAAAGAGCAAAAGCACCACAAAGAAGTTGCGCCAGTCGCGGTTGAGCTGATAGATAAGACCCATCAAGCCGAGCAACAGGGGCAGGAAGAAATAGGTATTGCGGGCACGGTTGTTCGCCATATCCGTGGGCAGGTTATCCTGCGGACCACAGAAGATCTCGTCAATAAACTCTATGCCCGAGAGCCAGCCACCATGAAGGTAAGTGCCAAGCTCGTCCTTCTCCAACTGCACATCGTCCTGACGACCCACGAAGTTCCACATAAAGTAGCGCCAGAACATATCGCCCATCTGATAGCCAAGGAAGTAGCGAATATCGTCAGTGGCTGTTGGCTCATACCACACACCCGCACTCTCCGACTCACGCACAACCTCAGGGTGGCCATCACGCATCGTAACCCAGCCCGCCTCATAGTCATCACGGCGGTTGAACGACCACATACGGGGCAATAGGTGGTTGGCCTCCGAGGGGTAGCTGTAGCCCTCAAAAATCTCGCGAGGCTCATACTTGCCCGAAGCCTCGTTGTACCACATCACACTCTTGCCGTCATAGTCGCCAGTGGGGATATAGTAGTCCTCAGCCGTAGGGTCAGCGTTATTGTAGACCAAAGCGAGGGGCATAGCCGAGTAGTATGGGCCCCAGAGCAGTGGTCGCTGGCCATACTGGTCGCGGTTGAGCAACGACAACAGCGCGTGGGGGTTAGAGGGACGGTTGGAGTTCATCGGGGGATTTGCCGCAGCACGGATAGTAACCGAGGCATACGACGAGAAGCCAATCAATATCACCGTAGTGCAGAGCGCCACGATATTTAGCGCACGCTTGCCACGATTGTGCGAGTAGAGGATAAGCCAGCCCAAAGCGGCAAAGACAAGGGCAAGAAATACCACAATACCGACATTCTGAGGCAGGCCGAGCGTATTAACCGCAAAGGTGTCGAACTTAGCACCAAGTGCCACAGTGTAGGGGATAATCACACCATTGATAGCGCCAAGGATAACAAGCGACACAACAAGGGCGATAGCTATCTTGATAAGATAATCCTTTGCCGTGCGCATCTCGAAGCGGCGGAAGAAGTATATCATCACAAGCGTAGGAATCGCCAACAGGTTGAGCAGATGGACACCAATCGAGAGGCCCATAAGGTAAGCGATAAGGATAATCCAGCGCATAGCATCGGGGCGGTCTGCCTCCTCTTCCCACTTGAGCATCAGCCATACCACCAACGCCGTAAACATCGACGAAAGCGAGTACACCTCAGCCTCGACAGCCGAGAACCAGAAGGTGTCGGTAAAGGCGTAGGCCATAGCGCCCACAAAGCCTGAGCCGAGCACCACGATTTGGCGCTCTAACGACAGCTCCTCACCCTCGCGCGAGAGGATACGGCGAGCAAGATGCGTGATAGTCCAGAACAAAAAGAGGATTGTGAAGCCCGCAGCAACGCAGTTCATAGCGTTAATCATCATCGGCACAGCCTCCACCGAGGGGGCGAGGAGTGATGCCAAGCGTGCGAGCATCATAAAGAGGGGCGCTCCAGGGGGGTGGCCCACCTCCAGCTTATACGAAGTTGCGATAAACTCACTACAATCCCAGAGGCTTGTCGTAGGCTCCATAGTGAGCAGATACGAGAGGGTGGCGATAGCAAAAACTACCCAACCCAAAATATTATTCCAACGAGTGTATTCTCTCATTTTTTCAAAGTCGTTTATTTCAAACTGCAAATATAATAATATTTGCCCGATTAACGACAAGAAAAGGAGAAAATTGTAAAAGTTGTTAGTTTTTAGTTGTTAGTTTAAGACAAGCAAGACGATAGGACGATAAGACAAGTAAGACGATAAGAAAAATTGTGATACCCGACCTCGTATGGTCTTAAGGTCTTAAGGTCCTAAGGTCTTATCGGTCTTAAAAATCTCTGCGCTCGAAACGAGCGCAACTCTAACAACTAACAACTAACAACTAACAGCTCAAAAAAAGAACAACACGAACAGCCCCCCCTACCTTCGCAGATTTCCCTTGATACGCTCAAGACCGGCACGGGTTAAAGGTGTGTCACCCGCTATTTTTGAAAACTCCTCCTCCGAGAGCGATGCCCAATCTATGGCCGTAGGGTCGAACTTCGGGTCGAACTTCGGATTGCGGTGCAGGGGTGCGTGGCGGTTGAACGGACAGACCGACTGGCAGGCATCACAGCCAAAAATCCAGCCATCGAAATCGACAGCCTCACCCTCCCACTCTCTTTCGATTGTTCGGCACGAAATACAGCGGCGGGTATCTATCAACCTATTATCCAAAATTGCTCTATTTGGGCAGTTATCGACACAGGCACGGCACGAGCCACAGCCAACATCGCGCATAGGCTCGGAATATTCATCAACCACCTCGTTTATAATAAGTTCGCCAAGAAGCATCATCGTGCCAAACTTAGGATTAACCACCAACGACTGGCGACCAATCCAGCCAAGGCCTGCTCGCACAGCAAGCGTTTTTTCGGCCACAGGGGCAGAGTCCGTAAAGGCACGATATTTAAGGTCGGGAGCGACAGTTTTCAGCCTCTCGGCAAGCTCCGACAACATCGCCTTAATCGTCAGGTGGTAATCTCGCGCCAAGGCATACGATGCCACCTTTGCTACGGCACCCTCCGAGTAGCCACGACTAAATGGCGAGAGGTACGAAACAGCACAAACGACAATACTCCGTGAGCCCTCGACCAAGAGCGAGGCATCAAAGCGCTTTTCGCGGTTGCGCTCAAGGTACGAAAGCGAGGAGTGGTTGCCCGCCAACAGCCACTCCTCGAAGCGGTTACGCTCACGCTCCAATGGCTCGACAGGCACCACGCCCACAAGGTCAAAACCGACCGTTAGGGCTGCATTCGTTATGAACTTTTTCGGAATCATTGAAATTTTATATGTGCAAAATTAACAAATTTTAATAAATAATTTGTATCTTGCACCTGATTTGTACAAACAAATACTAACCAAAACCCCTACAATTATGACTTTTAACACTCTGTATGAGATAGTTAAGCATAGCGTAGAAAAGTTTTCGTCACGCATCGCCTTCTCGATGATTGGTGGCGAAGAGCTTAGCTACAAGGAGGTTGGCGAGCGCATCGACAAGGTTCAGGATATGTTGCTCAACGCTGGCGTTGGTGCCGGCGATAAAGTTGCCATCCTCAGTAGTAGTATGCCCAACTGGGGTGTATCCTATTTTGCTGTAACTACCGCGGCTATGGTTGCCGTACCCATTCTCCCCGATTTCACATCGAGCGAACTCGACCTAATCATTGAGCACTCCGGGGCTAAGGCTATCCTCGTATCGGATAAGCTCTACACCAAGCTCACGAAGGAGACGGTCGACAAGATGAACATCGTAATCCGCACCAAGGGTCTTAACGCCATTCAGCAGAGCGTCGAGGCTCGCGCCGAGAAGCGCATACCGGAGCCTGACGACTTGGCGGCCATCATCTACACATCGGGCACAACATCGAAGCCTAAGGGTGTGATGCTCAGCCACTATGCTCTGGCGGCACAGACGATGATTATTCCGCCACTCTTCGAGTACAACGAGGAGGATGTGTTGCTCTCGATTTTGCCGTTGGCACACACCTACGAGTGTACGCTCGGTATGATTTACCCCTTCTCGCGAGGCGCACATGTATTCTATATGGATCGCCCACCTATCGCCTCGGCACTTATGCCCGCATTGGCAGAGGTGCGCCCCACGGTGATTGCCTCGGTGCCCCTCATTATGGAGAAGGTATATCGTGGCAAGGTGTTGCCCACATTCCAAAAGAACTCGCTTATGCGCACCCTCTATGGTTGGGACTGGTCGCGTAAGTTGCTCCACAAGGTTGCAGGTAAGCAGCTTAAGAAGCTCTTTGGTGGCCGTATGCGTCTTTTCGCCATCGGTGGCTCGAAGTTCGACTCGGAGGCTGAGCGCTTCTTGCTTGAGGCGGGCTTCCCCTATGGTATCGGCTATGGCCTTACCGAGACCGCTCCCCTTATCGCGGGTGCAGTAGGCAATATGGTGCGTATCGGCTCGACAGGCCCATCGCTCCCCGCCGTGAAGATTCGCCTCGACAACATCAACCCCGAAACCAAGCAGGGCGAGATTGTTGCGCTCACACCGTGCTGTATGCAGGGCTATTACAGAAACGAGGAGGCCACAAAGGCAGCCTTTACCGAGGATGGCTGGTTCCGCACCGGCGACCTTGGCTACATCGACGACAATGGCTGGATATATATCAAGGGTCGTCTTAAGAATATGATTGTCGGCCCATCGGGCGAGAACATCTACCCCGAAGATATCGAGGAGGTGCTCAACAGCAATAAGCTCGTTGCCGAGTCGGTCGTTACCGAAGAGGACGGCAAGCTTATCGCCTTGGTACACTTCGACACCGCCGCTTTGGAGGAGGCTTACGACGAGTTCAAGTTCAAGATGAGCGTCAGCAAGGAGCAACTCCAGCAGAAGATGGAGGAGATTAAGAAGGATTTGGTGAACTATGTAAACTCTAAGGTCAACCGCTTCTCGAAGATTTCGAAGGTTGTCGACAACGAGGGCGAGTTCGAGAAGACTCCTACAAAGAAGATTCGACGCTTTATCTACGACCGTAGCAACAAGGGCGAAAATAGTAATAACGAGCAGAAATAATCCAAGCAAAGGAGGGTCAGCCAAATCTGGTTGACCCTCTTTTTTGTGTCGAAATAGCGGATATTCAATAATTTTTACTACTTTTGTAAGTTATATAATAGGTAGTATGCAGCGAAAGGCAATGTTCCCAGGGTCGTTCGACCCATTTACTCGTGGCCATAAGGCCGTTATCGATGAGGCGTTGAAGCTCTTCGACAAGGTCGTTATCGCCATTGGGCACAACACCCAGAAGCGTGGTTTGCTTACCGTAGAGAGGCGCAAAGCGCTTATCGAGCAGGCCTACAAGGGTGAGGAGCGTGTGGAGGTTATCGCCTACTCATCGCTCACGGGCGACGAGGCACGACGCATCGGAGCAACGGTTATCATTCGTAGCGCTCGCAATGCCCAAGACTTTGAGTATGAGCGCACCATAGCCCTTGCCAACCGCCATATCTTCCCCGATATACAGACCGTAGTGATGATCGCACCCTCGGAGATGGAGCATATTTCATCATCTTTGGTGCGCGAGCTACACACCTTCAAACACTCGGTAGATGACCTCCTACCTGAGGGCATACACCTTGAAGATTACCTTTAACCCACGAAATAAAAACTACAAATAATATGAAGTTTACAGCAGAGATGATTGCCGGCCTTTTGGGCGGAGAAGTTGTTGGCGACAAGAGTGCCGAGGTGAGCACCGTATCCTCGATTGAGGGTGGCAAGGCTGGCTCGTTGGCATACCTAAGCAACCCAAAATATGAGCAGTATATCTACACCACCGAGGCATCTATCGTATTGGTAAGCAGCGATTTCGAGCCTAAGAGCGAGATTAAGGCCACACTTATCAAGGTTGCGGATGTCAACCAGTGTGTATTGTCGCTTCTGGAGATGTACAACGCCTCACGCCCACGCAAAAAGGGCATCTCGAAGCTCTCATCAATCAACGAGGAGGCAAGCGTAGCCGAAGATTGCTACATCGGCGATTTTACGGTTGTAGAGCGTGGCGCAAAGATTGGCGCTGGCGTTGAGATTTACCCACAGTGCTACATTGGCGACAATGTCGAGATTGGCGAGGGCACACGCCTCTACCCCGGTGTTAAAATCTATGAGGGCTGTAAAATCGGCAAAAACTGCATCCTCCACGCTGGCGTTGTCATCGGCGCTGATGGCTTCGGCTTTGCACCCAAGGCAGATGGCACCTTTGCCAAGATTCCGCAGTTGGGCAATGTCATCATCGAGGATAATGTTGAGCTTGGCGCAAACACCTGCATCGACCGTGCAAAGACCGACTCGACAATCATTCGCTCGGGTGTGAAGCTCGACAACCTTATCCAGATAGGCCACAATGTCGAGGTTGGCGCAAATACCGTGATGTCGGCACAGGTGGGCATCGCCGGCACCTCGAAGGTTGGCGCTAACTGCTTCGTGGCGGGTCAGGTAGGTGTTGCCGACCATGTCACTATCGGCAACCGCGTGCAGATAGGCTCGAAGTCGGGCATCGACAAGAGTGTCCCCGATGGCGAGATTCGCTTCGGCTACCCCGCACTTCCCGGTTTGCAGTATCACCGCTCGTTTGCCGTATTCCGCCAGTTGCCCGATATGGCGCAGAAGATGCGCGAGTTGGAGAAGCGTATCACGAAGGTCGAGGAGAAGTAGCGGTGGAGAGGCCTATGCGCATAATGGGCATCGACCCGGGCACCAACTATATGGGCTATGGCGTTATCGAGATTGTCGGTAACAAGCCACAGGCGTTGGTGATGGGCGAGATAGATATGCACAAGATTGGGGATGCGCACGAGAAGCTACGCTACATTTTTGAGCGTGTGCGCAGCCTAACCGAGGAGTTTCGCCCTACGGAGGTGGCCTTCGAGTCGCCCTTCTTTGGCGAGAATGTGCAGTCGATGCTTAAGCTTGGCAGGGCTCAGGGTGTGGCGATAGCTGCCGTGCTGAGTGCTACGGAGTCTACGCCGATTGCCGAGTATGCCCCCTCGCGTGTCAAGCAGGCGATAACGGGGCGTGGTCAGGCATCTAAGGAGCAGGTGGCAACGATGATAAACTCTATACTTGGCACCGACTACCACCCGCGCAAGCTCGATGCTACGGACGGCACAGCTGTGGCGCTATGCCACTATTTCACCTTAAGCAACGCCCTTACACGCGCCACCGCAGGCGAGAAGCGCAAGGGGTTGGGTGGCGACAGCAAGGCACGCCGAGGTAGCTCATCGTGGAAGAGGTTCGTAGAGAGCAACCCCGATAGGGTGAGGAAGTAAAAAAGTGGAAAATGAGAAATTAGAAATGAGAAATGAGAAATTAGAAACAAACAATCAAAACAAAAGCAATATGAAGAAATTATTTATCGCATTGTGCTCTGCTGCTATGTTTGCTGCTTGTGGCACAGCAACCAACAACACCATCACCATCACTGGCGATCTCTCGACTGCCGAGCGCACAGAGGCAGGTGCAACCGTCGAGTTGCGTATCGTAGGTGCCGAGGAGGCCTTGGCATCGGCTACTCTTGACGAGAACAAGTGCTTCACAATGGAGGCTGCAGCCCCCGTAGACCAGTTTGCAAACATCATCGTTGATGGTCGTCCCACAGCAACCATCGCTCTCGATGGTAGCGACCTGAGTATCAAGTACGATGCCGAGAACGAGCGTCTTAATGTCGAGGGTTCACCCCTTCAGGACAAGGTGGCTGAGGCTATGAACGGCCTTATCGCCATTGTCTACACCGATACCCCCGAGGGTGGCGAGGAGCCTGCTCCCTATGTTGAGAAGGTTATCGAGGAGAATGCCGACAACCTCGTTTCGGTATATATGTTGCAGTATTTCAATATGTTCAGCGAGGATACAGCTCGTTTTGTTGAGCTCTTCAACCTTATCGACACCCGTTTCGAGGGCGTAGCACTCTACGACGACTACAAGGCACAGGTTGTCAACGCCAAGAACACCACCATCGGCGCTGACTTAGTGGATATCAACCTCTTCAACACCGAGGGCGTTGAGGTATCCGTATCTTCGCTCTTGGCCGAGGGCAAGTGGGTACTTGTTGATTTCTGGGCTACTTGGTGCGGTCCTTGCCGTGGTGAGATTCCCCACCTTGTTGCTGCTTACGAGAAGTTCGCACCCAAGGGTTTGGAGATCTATGGCGTATCGTATGACCGCCCCGGCACCGAGGAGCGCTGGAAGCAGTTTATCGCCGACAATGGTATGACTTGGGTCAATGTTTGGGGTTGCAACGCCGAGGGCGACTGGGAGGCTGGCAAGCCCTACAATGTGAACTCTATCCCCGCAAACTTCCTCTTCTCACCCGATGGTAAGCTCGTAGCGAAGAATTTGCGTGGCGAGGCGATTGAGAAAATCCTTGCAGAGCATATTCAGTAATCGGCTGATTATCAACCAATAGAGCAAGCGACGGTTTCGGCCGTCGCTTTTTTTTGAAAAATATTTGCAAAAATATTTGCACAGATAAAAAATTTGCTCTACATTTGCACTCGCAAAACGAAAGCAATGGCTCCGTAGCTCAACTGAATAGAGTACTTGACTACGGATCAAGCGGTTCCAGGTTTGAATCCTGGCGGAGTCACAAGGCGGTAACGAAAGTTACCGCTTTTCTTTTTTTTCTACCCACCTCTTGCACTTTCTGAAATTTTTTGTATCTTTGCATCAGCATTGGTTCTCGGTGGGCACGCAAGCCCCCAAGAGATTAAAAGGGAATCGGGTGAAAATCCCGAACAGTTCCCGCTGCTGTAATTCTCACGAGTGTCTGCGACATCATTTAGCCACTGGCCTTTGGGCTGGGAAGGCTTCGCAGAAGGAGATAAGTCAGAAGACCTGCCAAGCGTTTACAACGAGATTGTGCCTGCGGCGAATGGGCAAGTCTGCGACTGAAAATTTTCAGGTATTATATATTATAGGTATAACTCGTGGAGGAGGTATATTTTCTCGCCATAGCTATATCCCCGAAGCCTGAAATCGCTCAAGTCTCACAATTTAAGTCCATAAGCCAAGAGTTCTCGTCTGTGTAAAAGTTTACGGAGAATGACCTTTTAACAAACATTTTATGAGAAAGCAAGTATTCTTGGCTCTCAGCGTAGTAGCTATGCTGACAGCATTGGTGGGTTGCTCTTACGATGACGGAGCAGTCTGGGACAAGTTCAACGAACTCGAACAGGAGATCGACCAAAACCGCGAGGACATCGAGACACTTACAGCCTTGATGGATGCTCTTAGCGCGGGCAAGGTAATCATCTCGACCGAGACAACCGACGAGGGCGTGGTGCTCACATTTAGCGATGGCTCGAAGGTAACAATTCGCAATGGCGCTAACGGCAAAGATGGCGCTGACGGCGAGGATGGCAAAGATGGCGCTGATGGCAAAGATGGTGCTGACGGCAAAGATGGCGCTGACGGCAAAGATGGCGTAGACGGTACTGACGGTAAGGACGGCAAGGATGGCGACTCTATGTTTGAGTCTGTCGAGGAGACCGAGACCGAGGTTATCATCACCCTCACCGATGGTCGCGTAATTCGTCTGCCAAAGGCTGGCTCGGAGGGCGAAGGTGGCTCGGAGGGCGAGACATACACCCTGCGCACCCTATCGTTCGAGGATTCGGATGCCAAGTTTACTGGATATACGCTCTATGGCGGTGCAGAGATTAACACTTGGAGCGACCTTATTGATGATATGCAGTATGGTGGCTCGTTGACCTACACCGACTATATGGAGGATACATACTACTGGTACGACGAGGGCAATACCGAGCTATTCCACTCGTTTACAACACCCCTCTGGGGCGGTGGCCATGTGGTTTCGAACTACATCACCGAGGATTATGAGACACTCCCTGAGGGCTACTACGGCTGGTATGAGTTGCAGATGTCAAACCCTATCGGTGGTCACAATGGCTCGGCAAACTTTGCAGTACACAACGGTTACAGCGACTTCTTCAACTCGCAGATTTACGATGCTTCGTTGCAGACCTTGGAGTTTGCCGATGGCGTAGAGCGTGTTATTGACCATATGTATGTAACAAACACCTGCTATGTGCTCAACTCGCTTACCTATGGCGATGGCTTCAACAGCCCCGCAACGGAGAGCACCTATATTAAGGTTGTTGCATACGGCTACAACGCCGCCGAAGAGGAGACTGGCTCGGTAGAGTTTGCGCTCTGCGAGAATGGCGTATTGGTTACCGAGTGGACAAAGTGGGATTTGTCGCCGTTGGGCAAGGTTGCAAAGGTTGCCTTTAACTTCTCGGCATCCGAGGACCAGATAGGCTCTTACGGTTTGAACTGCCCCGCCTACTTCGCCTACGACGATGTTGCGGTACGCTGGGAATAGAGTTTTGTCGAGGCACAAATAGCCTCAAACAACGAATATGAGACGATTTTTAGAGTTTATTTTTTTAAGTGTGTTGGCAATCATCACCTCGTCGTGTAACCGCGACGAGGTGTTGACCGCCGATCTGCCTGAGATTATCATCGAGGGTGATGGCATATATAGTGTAAAGGTTGGCGAGGAGCTTCGCCTTGCCCCCGACTACCGCAATTCGGATGGCGCCACCTTCGAGTGGCGCATTGGCAACGATGTAGTGGGCACCGAGCGTGCCTATGTATTTATGGCCGAAGAGGCTGGCGAGGTCTATATCACGATCACGGTAACTACCGATGCAGGCACCGATTCGGAGGAGCTGCGTATCGATGTTACGGAGCTCGACACCCCCGCAATCGACATTGCGATGGAGGATATCACCGTTGCTGTGGGCTTCAAGAAGACCATCACAGCCACCGTGCGCAAGACCGAGCACGAGTGCAAGATACGATGGACAGTCAACAATGAGGAGGTAGCCACCGATGTCGAGAGCATTGAGTTCGAGGCCACCGAGGTGGGCACATACCGCATCGTGGCAACAGCCACCAACCCCGACGGCGAGGCAAGCGACAGCGTAACCATCAAGGTTGTCAATGCCGAGGACCTCGACCTAATCTATGAGTTTGAGGCGACCGAATACCACATTACCGAGGGTCGCACACTCATTATTCGCCCCTCCGCGATTAGCAAGAGCGAGGGCGTAACATTCCTTTGGAAATTAGATGGCGAGGAGCAGGGCGCCGATACAAATATGCCCCACTTCCTCTTTAACTCTTCGGAGGTGGGTAAACACACCCTCGAAGTAAAGGCCACAACATATATCAACACCCCTATCGAGATTAGCCACACCTTCAGCGTGGAGGTTATCGAGGAGGGCAAATATCGCCGTGAGCGCACCGCAGCCTCGGCAAGCGTATTTAGCGAGGTTGTGGAGTATCTGCCCGCACCTGGTCAGTTTATTGGCGATATGAAGAGTGGCGGTTTCACAGGCGAGGAGCTAACGGCAGAGGATGCACGCGCCTATGCCGAGAGTCGCCTACGCCAGAATAACTGGGTATCGCTCGGCGCATTTGGTGGCTCTATTGTCGTGGTGTTCGACCACAGCATCGCCAACAACGACGACTACGACTTTGCCATCAAGGGCAACTCTTTCGATGGCTCGTCGGAGCCCGGTGTTGTATGGGTTATGCAGGATGAGAATGGCAACGGCCTTGCCGACGACACTTGGTATGAGTTGAAGGGCTCGGAGACAGGCTTAGATACTACCTATCAAGATTATGAGGTGACCTACTACCGCCCCGTATCGTCGGGTATGCCCGTAGCTTGGAGCGACAATAAGGGTGGCAGTGGCACGATAGACTACCTCTCTTCGTTCCACAACCAGCCTTCGTACTACCCCACTTGGATAACAGAGGATAGTTATACCTTGCGTGGCACACGCCTCGAAGCTCGCAACTACGATAAGTCGGGCAATGGCTCGATGTGGATACAGCCCGCCTACGACTGGGGCTATGCCGACAACGCCTCGGAGCGCGATTGCATCGATGCCGTAAATAGTTTCGATATCTCGAACGCCATAGATGCTATGGGTCAGAGTGTTGAGCTCGACTATATCGACTTTGTAAAGGTGCAGTCGGCAGTGCAGGCTAAGAGTGGCTGGCTTGGAGAGCTCTCGACCGAGGTATGCAACTTTGTAGAAATCGTAAAGTAAGGCTCGCAATATGAGGTGGTTGTTGTTAATATTTTCGTTGCTCACCGCAGGTTGTATGGAGTGGGACTACGGCTTGGAGGAGGATTTCGATATATCCACCTCGGAGCGTGGCCTCTTTATCTGCAACGAGGGCAACTTCCAATATGGCAACGCCACACTTTCATACTACGACCCCACTACCAAAACAGTCGAAAACGAGATTTTCTACCGTGCCAACGCGATGAAGCTTGGCGATGTGGCGCAGTCTATGATTATTCACAACGGCATCGGCTGGGTGGTGGTCAATAATTCGCATGTGGTCTTCGCTATCGACCCCACTACCTTTAAGGAGGTGGGGCGTATCACAGGCCTTACCTCGCCCCGATATATTCACTTCGTTTCGGACGACAAGGCATATATCACGCAGATTTGGGACAACCGCATATTTATCGTAAACCCCAAACGCTATGAGGTTACGGGATATATCGAAGTGCCCGATATGACATCAGAGCAAGGCTCTACGGAGCAGATGGTGCAGCTGGGCAAATATCTCTATGTAAACTGCTGGTCGTACCAGAACCGACTCCTTAAAATCGACACCGAGACGGATAGCATCGTTTCGGAGTTGGAGGTAGGTATACAGCCCACATCGCTCGCCTTGGACTGCAACGGCAAGCTCTGGACCGTTACCGATGGTGGCTACGAGGGCTCACCCTACGGCTACGAAGCACCATCGCTCTACCGTATCGACCCCGAAACATTCTCTATCGAGCAGACCTTTAGCTTCCGCAAGGGCGATGCCCCATCCGAAGTGCAGATAAATGGTCGTGGCGACACCCTATACTGGATTAACGATGATATTTGGGCGATGTCGGTGGATGCCGATAGGGTCCCTGTGCGACCATTCCTCGATAGCCGAGGCACGATATACTACGGCCTCACGGTAGACCCTAAGAGCGATGAGGTATATATTGCCGATGCTGTGGACTACACGCAGCAGGGCAAAATCTATCGTTATAGCACCTCAGGCGAGCTTCTCGATGAGTTTTATGTAGGTATTATCCCCGGTGCTTTTTGTTGGAAAGAGTGATGCAGACCTTTTTCACATATCGTCTTAGGGGCTTTGCGCTACTTATATGCGCCCTCTTTATGCTCTCCTTGCGCTCTGTGGCGCAAGAGGGTCAGGCGGGCTATGCCTACCGTGATGGTGAGCACTTCGTAGACATTGAGGGTGTCTCGATTCTCGGCAACCGCCCGATAAAGGAGATTGGCATACAGCAGACACCTATCGACTCAGTGGCGCTCAAGGAGAATATCGCACTCTCGATGGCCGATGTACTCACCTTCCGTAGCTCGGTATTTGTCAAGAGCTATGGTCGCGCAACGCTCTCTACCGTAGCCTTTCGTGGCACTTCGCCCTCGCATACGCAGGTCAAGTGGAACGGTATGAAGCTCAACAGCCCGATGCTCGGTATGACCGACTTTTCGATGATTCCCGCCTACTTTATCGACAAGGCAACACTTCTGCACGGCACATCGTCCGTTAACGATACGGGCGGTGGCTTGGGTGGCTCGGTACGCCTTGCCACAGCACCTGCCGAGAGCCGAGGTTTTACGCTACAATATATTCAGGGCATCGGCTCTTTCCGCTCGTTCGATGAGTTTTTGCGCCTCGGCTGGGGCAACGACCATTGGCAACTATCAACTCGTGCTGTGGTCTCAACATCGCCCAACGACTTCAAATATACCAACCGCGACAAGAAGGTAAACATCTACGATGATGAGATGAACATCATCGACCAATACTACCCTGTGGAGCGCAACCGCAGTGGCTCATATCGCGATTTTCACATCTTGCAGGAGGCCTACTACGACACCAAGGCTGGCGACCGCTTTGGCATTAATGCTTGGTATCTGAACTCCAACCGCGAGCTTGCGATGCTCACCGTAGACCACGGCGATGATGTAGCGTTCGACAACCGCCAAAAGGAGCAGACACTGCGCGCGGTGGCCTCGTGGGAGCATCTGCGGAGCAGTTGGAAGATGGGGGCAAGAGCGGGATATATCCACACCTCGATGGCCTACGACTATAAGCGCGACTTGGGCAATGGCGTAATGGCAGATATGACTCGCTCGCGCAATAAGGTAAACACCATCTATGGCGAGGTCGATGGCGAATACTACATATCGTCGAAGTGGCTATTCACGGCCAACCTCTCGATGCACCAGCACTTTGTCGAGAGTCGCGATAAGAATATCATTATACAGAGTGGCGACAAGGGCATCGTGGGCTATCGTCAGGCGCGTGTCGAATTGTCGGGTGCCGTATCGGCAAAGTGGCGCCCCAACGACCGCTTTGGCCTCTCTATAGTGCTTCGCGAGGAGCTCTTTGGCGACGATTTTACCCCCATCATTCCCGCCTTGTTTGTCGATGGCGTAATATCGAAGAGGGGCAATATCGTGGCCAAGGCATCTATTTCGCGCAACTACCGCTACCCCACACTCAACGACCTATATTTCCTCCCCGGTGGCAACCCCAGTCTTAAGAGCGAGAGTGGCTGGACCTACGATGCGGGAGTGTCGTTTGCCGTAGGCAGCGAGGGCAAATATAGGCTCAACGGCTCGCTCACTTGGTTTGACTCGCATATCTCGGACTGGATTATATGGTTGCCCACAACCAAGGGCTTCTTCTCGCCACGCAACATCAAGGATGTCCACGCCTATGGCATCGAGCTTAACGCTTCGCTTGATGTGGCTTTGGCCAAGGAGTGGCGACTATCGCTCGACGGCAACTTCTCGTGGACACCCTCAATCAACGAGGGCGAGAAGCTATCGCCTGCCGACCAGTCGGTGGGTAAGCAGCTTCCGTATGTTCCCGAGCTCACCTCGACTGTCAATGGTCGCCTTTCGTGGCGCAAGTGGTCGTTTGAGTATAAGTGGTGCTACTACTCCGAGCGCTACACGATGTCGTCAAACGACTATATGCTCACAGGCAAGCTCCCCGAATACTTTATGTCGAATATCTCGCTTGAGAGGCGTTTTGCACCCCGCTGGGCCGACCTTGTGGCGAAGTTCACCATTAACAATCTCTTCGACGAGGAGTACCTCTCGGTGCTCTCACGACCTATGCCGGGCATCAACTTTCAGCTCCAACTATCTATTACACCCAAGTGGTAGAGAGCTACATCTAAGCACCTTAGCCACTATGTGCCCTTGTGCTCGATAAATTATTTTGGGCAATAACCTGCGCGGGTATTGCGAAATTCATTTATTTTTTGTAATTTTGTGCGCAACAGAAACAAGAACTGTGTGTTGTCCAAAATTTTTCGATGCCACACAGCCCAAAAACCTGATTGCATATGTCATTTATCGATGAAAGGGTACAGACCACAGGTCTCACATTTGACGATGTGTTGCTCGTACCAGCCTATTCTGAGGTTTTGCCTCGTGAGGTATCGACAGTCGGTCGATTCTCTCGTAATATTCAACTGAACATACCCATTGTGTCGGCGGCTATGGATACCGTAACCGAGGCTACTCTTGCTATTGCGTTGGCTCGCGAGGGCGGTATCGGTGTTGTCCACAAGAATATGTCGATTGCGGCACAGGCTGCCCATGTGCGCCGTGTTAAGCGTGCCGAGAGTGGTATGATTTACGACCCCGTAACCATCAAGAAGGAGAACACTGTGGGTGATGCTCTCCAGCTTATGCAGGAGAACAAGATTGGCGGTATCCCCGTTGTTGATGACGAGGGTATGCTTATCGGTATCGTTACCAACCGCGACCTGCGCTTCCAGAGCGATATGGAGCGCAAGATTGACGAGGTGATGACCAAGGAGAATATCGTAACCACTCACGAGACCGACCTTAAGTCGGCTGCCGAGGTGCTGTTGGCCAACAAGATTGAGAAGTTGCCCGTTGTTGATGACAATGGCAAGCTCGTAGGCCTTATCACCTATCGTGATATCACTAAGCTCAAGGACAACCCCAACGCCTGCAAGGACTCTAAGGGTCGTCTGCGTGTAGCTGCCGGTATCGGCATTACACCCGATGCTATGGACCGCGTTGCAGCGCTTGTTGCCGAGGAGGTAGATGCCGTAGTTCTCGACTCGGCACACGGCCACTCAAAGGGCGTTGTATCGCTCCTTCGCAAGATTAAGGAGACATATCCCCACCTCGATGTTGTCGTTGGTAACATCGCCACCGCCGAGGCTGCCAAGTATCTTATCGAGAATGGTGCCGATGGCATCAAGGTAGGTATCGGCCCCGGCTCTATCTGCACCACCCGTATCATCGCCGGCGTGGGTGTTCCACAGCTCTCGGCAATCTATGATGCCTCGACCGTAGCCAAGAAGGCCGGTGTGCCTATCATCGCCGATGGTGGCTTGCGCTACTCTGGCGACATCGTCAAGGCGTTGGCCGCTGGTGGCAACTGCGTTATGGTAGGCTCAATGTTCGCAGGTACTGAAGAGTCGCCCGGTGAGACCATCATCTACAACGGCCGTAAGTTCAAGGCTTATCGTGGTATGGGCTCTATCGACGCTATGAAGGCTGGCTCGGCAGACCGCTACTTCCAGAAGGGCTCTGAGGGCAATATTATGAAGCTCGTGCCTGAGGGCATCGTAGGTCGTGTGCCTTTCAAGGGCAAGCTCGCCGAGACTGTATATCAGCTTGTTGGCGGTATTCGTGCAGGTATGGGTTACTGCGGTGCTAAGGATATCGAGACCTTGCAGAATGCGCGTTTCATCCGCATCACCTCAAGCGGTGTTACGGAGAACCACCCCCACGATATTACTATCACCAGCGAGACACCAAACTACTCGCGAGGCGAATAGAAAGGTTGGGAGGGCATCTACCTAAAGCGGAAAATCCTCACATATGCTAAGTATGCTCCGGTATTTCCGCTTTAGAGTAGCTTCAAACCACCTCTTTCTCTTCACCTCGACAACGAATCTAACAACTAAAAACTAATAACTAACAACTAATAACTCAAAAGCTATTAGTATTTATGACAGAGAAGATTTTAATTATCGACTTTGGCTCACAGTACACCCAGCTTATCGCGCGACGCATTCGCGAGATGCAGGTATATTGCGAGATTCACCCCTTCAACAATGTCCCTGCACTCGACGAGACGATCAAGGGCGTTGTGCTCTCGGGCTCTCCACGCTCGGTGCGCGATGAGGGTGCTCCTCGCATCGACCTCGACGCCATCAAGGGCAAGCTACCCTTGCTCGGCGTATGCTATGGTGCGCAGTACCTCGCCCACTTCTACGGTGGCAAGGTTGAGGCATCGCCCAGCCGCGAGTATGGCCGTGCGCGTATGCAGGTGAAGAGTGCCAACGACCCACTTATGGCATCGTTGAGCGCCGAGTCGCAGGTATGGATGTCGCACGGCGACACCATCACCACCATTCCTGAGGGCTACTCTATCGTTGCCTCGACCGAGGATGTTGCCGTAGCAGCATACCGCATCGAGGGTGAGCAGACCTGGGGCATACAGTTCCACCCCGAGGTATACCACTCTGAGGAGGGCTTCACAATGATCGAAAACTTCGTTAAGGGCATCTGCGGTTGCGCCGGCTCGTGGACTCCTGCGGGCTTTGTCGAGAGCACCGTAAAGGAGCTTCGCGAGAAGCTCGGCAACGACAAGGTTGTGCTCGGCCTATCGGGTGGCGTAGACTCATCTGTGGCAGCTATGCTCCTTCACAAGGCTATTGGCGAGAACCTCTACTGCATCTTCGTGGATTCGGGTCTTTTGCGTAAGAACGAGTTCGAGGAGGTTATCGACTCTTATCGCGGTATGGGCCTCAATGTCAAGGGCGTAGATGCCTCGGAGAAGTTCTTTGGTGACCTCGCCGGTGTCTCTGACCCTGAGACCAAGCGTAAGATTATCGGTCGCGACTTTGTCGAGGTCTTCGAGGCTGAGGCCAAGAAGCTCGATGGCGTGAAGTGGCTCGGTCAGGGTACTATCTACCCCGATGTTGTGGAGTCGGCACAGGTGAATGGCACCGCTGTGGTTATCAAGTCGCACCACAATGTGGGCGGTCTTCCTGAGAAGATGGGCTTGAAGGTTGTTGAGCCTCTGCGCCTACTCTTCAAGGACGAGGTACGCCGTGTAGGTCGCTCTATGGGTATGTCTGAGCGCCTTATCGGTCGCCACCCCTTCCCCGGCCCCGGCTTGGCAATCCGCATCTTGGGCGACATCACCCGCGAGAAGGTCGAGATTTTGCAGAATGTAGATAAGATATATATCGACACCCTGCGCGAAACAGGTTGGTACGATAAGATTTGGCAGGCGGGTGCTATATTGCTCCCCGTGCAGTCGGTAGGCGTTATGGGCGACGAGCGCACCTATGAGCGTTGCGTGGCACTCCGTGCTGTGCAGTCTACCGATGGTATGACCGCCGACTGGGTGCATATCCCCTACGAGATTTTGGCTCGTCTGTCAAACGAGATTATCAACAAGGTGCGTGGCGTCAACCGCGTAGTCTATGATATATCGTCGAAGCCGCCTGCCACTATTGAATGGGAATAATAATTTCTTGTGAAAAGGGGTCATTTTCGACCCATCCCAAAAAGTTGAGTGCCTTGGGCTGTACTTCTTGTACTATCCCAAGGCACTCACTTTTGCGATGAGCCAAACCTAACCTCTTTTGACAAGAAATTCGCTTTGCAGTGATAAGGGATCGATTACTGCCCCTAACAAAAAGTCCCGACAATGAGCAGTACGCCAAGTACAGCCCATCGTCGGGATTTTTGCCGAGTGTTGTACTCAACCCCTTCTGACTGCAAAGCGTGGCTCTCGCACTCTTGAGAAGAAATTCGCTTTTTCATGTCAGCGCCACTGCTACACCACTCTGACGACAAATTGGACTCACACTCTGACTGCAAATCGTGGCTCGCGCACTCTTGACGCTAAATCGGGTAAAAAGACCACAGAGACCACAGAGACCACAGAGACCACAGTGAAAGATGATACTAGACTTCGTTGTTGTCTCTCTCGTCTCTCTCGTCTCTCTCGTCTCTCTCGTCTCTCTCGTCTTAAAAAAAACTCTAACAACTAAAAACTAATAACTAACAACTCTCTCCCCTCCTCCTCCAACTCAAAAAAAATTGTGCCGTCAGGAAACCCCAACGGCACAAAATTTACAAAGAAACAAGAATTACTTTGCGTAAGTCAAAGTCAAAGTCTTTACACGAATCTGGTTAGCACCGTCAACATCAAGTTTGAAAGATGTATAATTGGTATCGCCAAAATCAACAGTGTAATCTTTATAAGCAGAAGTAGAAGAATCTACTGAGACAGCTTCGATAAGAGTCCAAGTTGAGCCGTCAGTACTGCCATAGACATTCAAAATATCCGACTTATTACCTGCATTGAAACCGAGTTTTTTGATTGTACCTTTAGCAAGCGTTCCAATAGCATATCCATCGTGGGTAGAACTTGAATAAATTCTTAATTCTGTTGTAAAGTGACACTGCGTTGTTGTAATAGTCAGCACATCATCGAGCTTATGCGCCTCGTTCACTGCATACTGAGTACCTGCGGCATAGTCACTGAAAGTGTAGGTTGTAATTATATCACTGGTAGGTACTGCCTTAATGGTCGCTTCTTCTGAGTCTGTAGTTGTCTCGCCATCGCCCAATGCTACGACACTGATAGTGTACTCTGTACCCGCTGTTAAATCTGTAAATGTATAGTTTGTATCCTCAGTCGTATCGGTTGTTTTCTCATCATCATTAATAGAAACCTTATAACTAGTTGCGCCTGTTACCGCAGCCCAAGACACCTTAATGGTATTTTCTGTTACTTCGGCCTTCAGATCAGAAGGCTTTGCAAGAGGTTCAGCAGGTACTTCATCATCAGCGGTCATCTCTGCCCAAGTAATCTGAATCTTATCAATATACATCGCACCATCATTAGATCGCATACCAATATACTGATAAACGCCATCAATAATCAACTCGGTTGAAGTGCCACAAACGATGCTACCAAGCAAAGTACCTTGTTTGGTTGAATCATACAAATCAGTTGCAGCAACATATGCCGTATTCTTACCATAGACATCGAGAGTACGACCAACCGTTGTATTGCTATTCCAAGTAACAACTACCTTTGTAACCTTACCACCAGAAACAGTAGTAACAATACCAGAATTGTTATTTTTAGAGCGCAACTGAATTGAGTTATTGCCACCCGCGCTATTACCAGCATATTTAGCACTTGTATTACCATCCACAGAGCCCCAATCTCCATAGGAAGTACTTACAGGCCGACCTGTAAAGTCAAGATCTAGAACATCGGTATTATCAGCAACAACTACCTTAGTACCTTCCATATTCACCTTGAAACGAGTCATATCACCAGCGGTAAACGATAAAGTCTTACCGTCAAGAGTAACAGTCTTAGTATACTCTGTACCATCGGTAGTTTCAACTACTACAGTAAAATCAGTAGTAAGCTCAGCAGGGAAGCAAGTGAAATAAATAGTATAACCTTTAGACCAATCCTCAGTACCATCATAGTTCAAAACCACATTCTTAAAAGCCTGAGTATTATATCCATACTCTACCTCAGTAGTAGAAAGATTAACATAACTACGACCAGTCAATGCTACATCAGGGGTAGAGGTAGAGAATGTTACGCTCTTAATAGCACTTTCAGGAGTAAACTCAGTCAATGTCATCTCTCCTAAAGCGACAAGACGAGTAAACTGCATTTTCAACTCAGAAGGTTGCTCAGTAGTAGTAACCTCCTTTGCAACAAGCATATCGGCAGCGCCATCAAAAGAGGTAGTAGAAGGAGTCTGCATTGTGGCAGTCTCAATCTTATAGACATTAGGATAGTTTGTACCGCGAGGTTCCTTATTAGCATCAGCCGGATAAACAGCCTGAATGGTATATACAGAGACAGAGTCTGAAGCAGTAACATCTTTAACAGTAAACGATGCAGTAGTAGTAGCCGACTCCAAAGCGTTTGATGTCTTAATAGAGTTGTTAACAACTACTGACAACTTATCACCAGCAGACCAATTAATAGATGTACCATCCAACTCTGTACGGGTATCACCATCGGCAATAATGGTCATATCAAAGGTATTAACCTCAGGAACATAGATCACAGGCTCGGTCTGGCAAGCCACGATACCCATTGCAGCTACTGCAACAAGCATCAATCGTGTAAATAGATTCTTCATCGTTGCAATAGATTAGAATGCGTCATTGTAATCATTGAAACCGAGGTCCTGACCTGCCTCACCTTCATCACCCCAAGTAGGGCTTGTCTGGAAGCCACTCTCAACGGCTACCTCTACCAACTCCACCTCAGGAGCCGAGTAGTTCATTGTGTTTTTCTTCATTGTTTGTGTGTTTTTAAGTTATTGTTTTGTTATTGTTTCTATATCTTTTTCGTTGTTTGAGCGAAGTTGTATATAATACAACTTGCAAAGGTACAGCGCCTTAAATTAAAATCAAAGATTTTATTGGACTTTTTTCGTTGTTTATTAAGAAAAACTCTCTCCGCCTTGCCGAGAGAGAGTTTTTAGATGGTAGTTGTTAGTTTTTAGTTGTTAGAGTTTTTTAAGACGAGAGAGACGAGAGAGACGAGAGAGACAACAACGAAGTCTGGTATCATCTTTCACTGTGATCTCTGTGGTCTTTGTGGTCTTTTCACCTAATTTCTTGTCAGAAGTGCGTGAGCCCAATTTGTCGTCAGAGTGGTGTAGCAGTGGCGCTGACATGAAAAAGCCCTGGATGGATAGTACTTGGCGTACATTCCATTCAGGGCTTTGATTGAAGCGTCGCTGATGCGCCGCTATCACGACAAATTAATTTCTTGTCAGAAGGGGTATAATTTGGCGCCGATAAAGAGAAAGAGCGGATGGGACATACTGTGCGTATTTCCCATTCGCTCTTTGGATTGAGGCGTCGAAGGATGCCCCTTATCACAAGAAATTAATTACATTGTGCCCTCCGCACGAAAATCCTCAACCTCCGCCTTAGATGCGAGGATGGTCGAGCCATTCTGCATAAGCATATTCTCGCGCTGAGTGAGCAAAGGTGTGCGCTCGGTCTCAACAGTTGCGAGGTCTACATCGCCGTTGATAGCATCAACAACGAAGATATAAGCAGCGGTGTTGCCCTTAACCTTAACCTCACGGCCAGTCTCGCGCTGTGATGCGATAGCGCCAACGAGCTTAGCATCGCCCTTACCCTCAGCAAGGGTGTTGTCAGCGAACTTAACGCCTGCGAATGAGCCAGCCTCAGCGCCCTCAACAGCAGCCTCGATAGAGGTGAGCTGCTCGGCAATCTGAGCGTACTTCTTATCAACGAGGAGAGCCTGACGGATCTGCATATCGTTGCGGGGAGCGTACTTGTTGGTATCTACAGATGCGATCATAGCGACATAGATAGCGCCATCGATAGAGAAGCGCTTAGCCTCGCCAACCTCAGCACCATAAGCCCAGAGAGCCATCTGGCGCGAGTTGGGAATATAGCCTGCCATACGGCCCATCTGCGCGTTGTAGTTGTTGCGGTTTACGGTAACGGCAGCAAGAGTGCGACCAGCGGCATCCGAAGCAGCCTGGAACGACTCCATATCCTCACCCATAGCAGCCTCGAAGGCCTCTACCTCGTGGTTGAGCTCGCGGATGGTCTTCTCGCCAGCAACAACGGGCTTCTCAACATCGGCAGTAAGCACAAAGCGCTTCTTCTCACCCAAAGCGGTAATCTTAGCAACAGCGGGAACACCATTGTCCGAGAATGCGAAGATAGCACCCTCCGTAGCGTTCACGAAGTTCTTAGCCTGAGACTCGGTCATATTAGCAAGCACACGGCTGTCGGTAGCTACATCAACAGCCTCAGAGAGCTTGTCGAAGTCGCCGCCATTAGCCTTAAGCTCCTCGGCAACAGCCTCAGCCTCAGCCATATTGTCGAAAGTAGCAACCTCGAAGTCGTAGCTTACGGGAGCGGTAACATCAGAGAGGAGATAGTGAGCCTCCCACTTGTCGTTAGCAAGCTCAGGACCATAGCTATTACCAGCCTCGAAAGCCTCAGCAACAGCCGAAGCCAAAGATGCGAAGGTCTTGTAGGTGCCTACCTTGCCACCAGCGGTGCGAACAGCGCCCTTAACGGCCTCGGTGTTAGCGCCAAGCTCCTTAACCTTAGCATCGAGAGCCTTAACCTCAGCCTCCAAAGCAGCCTTATCCTCCTCAGAAGGCTCGATGTCGAAGCGTACATAGCGCACGATACGGCTATCGTAAGCGGGGTTCTCCTGACGGTTAGCCTGATAGTAAGCCTCAACCTCCTCCTCAGAAATCTCGATAGCATCGTTGGCGATAGTCGAGTAGGGAACAGCTACATAGCGACCATCGAAGGTAAGAGCCTCGGCACGAAGCTCGGCCTCAACCTCCAAACGGTTAACATATACGCCCTTAGCAAGCATCTGAGCGAACTTCTCCATAGCGAGGTTCTGCTCTGCTGTGAGCGACTCCATAGCCCACTGGTTCTGCACCATAGGGACAATCTGGTCATCGGGCCAGCCGTACATCTTGAGCTGGTTAGCCATCATCTGGCCGAACTCTGCAGCGTAGGCGTCAATCTCAGCGGGAGCTACAACAACACCTGCCTCCTTAAGTGCGGGAGCCATATAATGGTTGTAGAGAAGGGTGCGAGCAGTCATATCGGCTACTGCATCCTCGCCCATCTGCTGGAACTGCGAGTAAGACTCACGCAAGGGGTAGTACTCCGACTGCTTGATCTCATCGCCGTTGATGGTCATAACGACCTCATCTACAATCTCCTGATTGGCGCCACGATAGCTAAGCTGGTCGCCAAGAATAAATGCCAAAAGCACGATCGCAATCACGATAGAGAGCACGATACCGTACTTTGTACGAAGTGTGTTTAATGTTGCCATAAAAGTTTTATTATTATTTTATCGTTTTTATCTTCACAATCAAGCCCCAAAGGTAAGCAAAAATTTATAAATTTAGCTATCGAGGCACGATTTTTTGCACCCGATACCTAAATTTATAGGTGTGCGCCCGCATACGCGAGGCCCGACCAAGCCAAATAGCTGACCCTCACAGGGCATTAATCCGCCACACGCTTGACCTTCACAAGGTCGAGACGCGACTGCTCGCGCTGCAAAATGCGCATCAGGTAACCACCTGCACTAATCTCATCGCCCTCGTGCGGTATACCGCCATACTCGGCGATAAGATAGCCCGCCAAGGTGTCATACTCCTCCGACTCAGGGATACCGAGACCATACTTCTCGTTGAGATACTCGACCTCCAAACGCGCCGAAAACTCCCACTCGCCAGCCTCAATCTCTCGCTCGACAAGCTCCTGCACATCGTGCTCGTCCTCAATCTCGCCAAATATCTGCTCCAGAACATCTTCCAGCGATATGATACCCGCCGTGCCACCAAACTCGTCGATGACAACAGCGATGCTCGCCTTGCGCTTGGTGAAGGTCTCAAGCATAGCCTGCAAAGGCATAGTCTCGGCGACATAGATGGTCTTAATAAGGATGTCGGAGATGCTCTTCGGGTTCTCGAACAACGACTTAGAGTTGACATAGCCGATGATATTGTCGATGGTGTCGTGCCACACGAAGATACGCGAATAGTTGGTCTCGACAAAGCGCTCGGTAAGCTCCTCGATAGTGGTCGTCTCAAGGTCTACGGCCTCGACATCGACACGCTGCACCATACAATCTCTGACACGCAAATCGGCAAAATCGAGAGCGTTCTGGAAGAGACGAATATCCTCCTCGTCCTCGCTCTGCACCTCGACATTGTCGGCCTCGACAAGCTGTGCCAAGTCGTCACGGTTGAACTCCATCTGCTCATTGCGCTGCTCCATACGCTGTCCCGTAAGGCGCAAAAGCAGTGTGCTAAGAAGCGTTGTAAAGCGCGTTATGGGATAGAGAATCAGGTAGATAACGAAGATGATGGGCGAAAAAAGTGTATAATAAAAGTTTGGGTTATGCTTGAATACCGATTTTGGGATATACTCGCCAATAAAGATGATGACCACCGTAGATAAGATGGTCTGTGCCAAGGTGTTGTCGATGGCAAACGACTCGCTAAGAAGCATAGACATAAACATCGAGTAGATGACCAACGCGATGTTATTGCCCACCAAAATGGTGGTTAAATAGTCGCTCGACTGACGCTGAAATATCTCGGCGATACGGTCGAACATAGGGTTTTGCTTACGGTCAATCTCCTCGCGCAGTCGGTTACGCCCCAAGAAGGCGATCTCCATACCCGAGAAGAATGCCGAGAAGAGCAACATCACGGCGATAATGGCAATTGTAGTTCCCATAATCTAAGTTTTCGGTTACTTCTTATTTGTATCATCAGTGGCACGGATGGGCGTTGTCGCAGCCTTCGGACTCTCGCTGATGCTGAATGTAGTTTGTGGTGTAAGCTCGCCACCATCCTTCGAGAGTGTCTCACTGTTCAACGAGACATTGCCCATCTGGCGACGCTCAGGCCTTGTCTGAGATGTGGGCGCCTTGCTCTTGGCATCATCTCTTTCGGGGCGTGTGGGGCGTGCAGGCGTTGTTGCCGACATAGAGGCTCTATCCGAAGGTCGGATAGTATTGTTGCGACTTGACTTCGTGTTAGCCCCCTTATTCGACTTCTTGGCCTCCTCCTCACGCTTCTTGCGCTCCTCCTCTTCGCGTTTGAGCTCCTCCTCCGTCTTAGGCTCGGGCTGGCTCATCTCAAACTCCATCTCGGAGCTATACTTTCTGAAGTGGATATTCTTCAAATCGTCATCGGCATCGAAGCCCACGCCAAAGTGCCAACCATCGGGTTGCAACACCTTGGTATCGACATTCGAGTATACCTTCTTGGTTGTAGCATTCCAGAATAGCTGCTGAGAGTAGACCTCTGTAAGTCCCGTTACGGTGGTGTCGCCCTCCTTGCGGTTCTTCTTGATAATCACAACATTACCCTTTGCTTCCCACAGTCGCTGATTCTCGTAGTAGATAGCGTAGTTTGCCGTGAGTGTGGCATCCTCCAACGACAACGAGTCGGAGGTGAAGGTCGTAAGGCGTATGCCACGACGAAACTCCTGATAGGGATTCTTCGCAAGGCTGTAGCCCTCAACAAGGGGTGCGGTGAAGACATAGGAGCGCATACCGTTCTCCATCATCGTGATGGTGCGGTTCTCGCTCGACTCGGTCATCAGCGTCTCGTAGTCTACAACAGTGCGCTTGGTATCCTTACCGCACGAAAATAGCAAGGTAGCACTCCCCACGATGGAGAGTGCTACCATAAAGTATCTTCGTAGCTGACCAAGCATCAGTCGCTACACTTTTTAGCGGTAACGAACAGTGGTAGACTGACCTGCAGCGTAGCCACACTTGATGGTGTAGCGGTCGCCAGCTGAGAGCTCAGCAAAGAAGCAAGTCTCCTGCTGGGGGAATGCGCCACGGTAAGCACCCATAAGCTGCTGTGCTGCCTTCTGCACCTCAGGCTCGCTCTGGAGGAGGTTTACAGCCTGAGCCATAGCATCGTATGCTGCCCAGTAAACAGAGGCACCACCAATCTTATCATCGGGGCAACCCGAAGCAGCGTAGCACTGACCAAGGATGAAGTAAGCATAACCGTTATCGGGGTTGATCGAGCGGAGCTCACGAGCAGCCTCTACTGCAGCGCCATAGTTGCGCTCCGAAATCTCGATAAGGCCAATCTGAGTGTAGAGAGGCATCTTTGCAGTGGGGTCGGTCTCAACAGCCAACGCCTCACGCAAATACTTCAAAGCCTTAGCGTTGTCGCCACGACCCTGGAAGCCCTGAGCAAGGAACAAAGCGGTCTCCGACGAGGGCTTCACGGTGTAATACTTCTCGGTAGTTGCGAAGAAGAAGTCGCTGGTGCACTGTGCGCGAGACATCAAAGCTACGGCCTGAGCCAAGATAGCCTCGTTGTCGGGCTCTGAAGCGAGCTTCTCTGAGAAGAGAGCCTCAAGGTTCTCGCAGCTTGCAGCACCGCTAGTACCGAAGCTGGTCTCGAAGATATCACGATACTGCTCGTCCTCGGCAGCGATGTCAGCGAAGAGGGGCGAAAGACGCTCATACTCAGCCAAAACCATATCGCCGGTTACCTCGTCATCATACTCGAAATCCTCGCAGAGGTTCTTGTAGTAAGATGAAACGATATCGAGGTTGATACGGCCGGTCTCGATAGCTGCATCGACAGCCTCCTTCAAACCTGCACGGAGCAAGGGGCGGTCGGTAGTGCAGTAACGGAGCATATCACGAGCCTTCATATCGAGGATATAGTCCTTACCATTCTTGGGGTGATCACCAAAGTGGATAACACGCTGGTCGTAGATGAAGAGGATAGAATCGACATACATACGCTTCTGCTCCACGCTACGAGCACGCTGTGCCTTGTTCTTGTAGAGGGTTACGCCACGAGCAAAGGTGTTCTGCGATGCCTCGGGGCAGTTGTTGAGCAACTGCTGGAAGTACTCGGTAGCTGCAGCAAAATCCTTAGCATCGAGAGCCTCCTTAAGGTAGTTCGAAGCACCAATGTTTGAGGCACGCTCCTCTGCGGTAGCACCCCACTTACCATACTTAGCGTCGTCGCTAAAGTCCTGGGCCATAGCCGATGCGCCAACAAACAATGCGGCAGCGGCCAAGAAAAATTTTACGCTTTTCATAGTTTTAGTTATCTAATTGTTTCTGAATCGTCTACTAAAAAATTAATCGTACTTGGGTCGAACAAACCAGTAGTCCGAGGTATCGGCCGAGAAGAGGCTGAAACCGATAAAGAACTTAAAGTAGTTCTGCGTCACGAGGCCAACCTTCTGTGCCGAGATGCTGACCGCTGCGGGCGACGAGAGGCGACCATACTCAAAGCCAACATTTACCGACGAAGCACCCCAAATCTTCACGGGCAGGCCGAAACCTGCGGTGATTGCCATCTGGTTGACACGCTGGCCAGCGAAGGTCTGATAGTAGTTACCCAAGCGTGCGCCGATACGGTACGATATGCGGTTGAGGTAGTTACGAACATCGCTACGGCGAGGTGTGTACTCCAAACCGAACTTTAAGGTATGCGTATCGCTGTACTGCACCGTAAACTCTTCACCCGCGCCATTCTCCGAGAAGTCGCCGTTATCACCCCACATAGCGTAGTTGTAGTCTACACCCCACGCCACCGTGCGGTCTACATAGTAGAGACCGACACCCACCTGGTGAGGCACACGAAGCTCGCTCACATCCTGAATATTTCGCACCGGGTAGTCCAAGTCGTTTTCTGTATAGATATACTTCTCTACCTTGGGGTTGAGTCTTCCGCCGAGGTCGTAGGTAGCACCGAGTGTCAAGAGGCGCTTCTCGTTGTAGATGATATTCCACTGAATACCCGCCTGCATCTTGAAGTTATTGACACGATAGCGGTCTACACCCGTTGTCGAGCCATAGTAGCCATCACCCGTAATGACATTCGCCACCGTTGCCGAGTAGTTACGCTCGATATTGCCCCAAAAATACTTGGCTGCAACACCGATAGAGAGGTTGCGGAAGGGCTCCCAGCCAAGCGACAGCTTCACCTCGGTGATATCGCCATCACCCTGCCAACCATAGATGACACGGCCGATGTCTGCCCAGTTGTCCTCGTTCTGGTCGGTCTGCTTCACCTTGTAGCCAACGCTGCTGTAAGGTGCCAACGAGAGGGTTGCACCAAGGCGCTTAGCCACAGGGAAGGTCAAGGCGATAGAGTGGATATTAATCGTATTGTAGGCGGTCTTTGCCGTACCACTCTTGATGCCCGAAGCATCGTACTTAGGCTGGTTGTTGCGGAAGTGCGTGCCATCAATACCAAAATCAAAGAGGAAACTCTTTGAGGGTGCCATGCTCGATGCTGCAGGGTTCTGCACATTGGGCTGACCCTGACTGCGGAGGCCGATGCCCACGCCACCCATAGAGCGCATCTGTGCCGAGCCGGGTGTAAGCAACTCACCGGGGCCATACATCGAGTAGGGAGAGTAGGCATTGACGCTACTTGTCTGCGCCACCGCCATCGACGGCAACAGCAAAACAGCCAAAGCAACCACCCACAATCGACTGAATATCTTATTATCTCTTCTCTGCATTGTAATCTAAAATTGCACTGAGCCCATAAACCACCGGCTCACAGTCTGCAAATATCGCATTTTTAATTCGCTTTACAAAATATTTTGCATCACCTCCGGTGAAAATTATGCATTTTTTTCGATTTTTTAATAAAAATCGCTCTACATAGCCCCTAATCTCCTGCTCAACACCTCGCATCACCCCCTGCTCGATAGCCTCCTTAGTGGTACGGCCATACTCTAAAACTTCGTCGGTAGGCTCACACTCTGGCAACTTTGCCGTATAGTCGTGCAGAGCACGAAAGCGCGTTGATACGCCCAACGAGATATTACCACCCTTGTAGCGACCCTCCTCGATATAGTCGATGGTGATTGCCGTGCCGAAGTCCACAACCATAATATCCGAGTCGGGGTACATAGCCCACGCACCAACGGCAGCCGCCAAGCGGTCGGGGCCAAGGGTTGTTGGCGTTAGGTAGTCGTTGGCAATAGGCACCTCGGTAACACCCGACAAGAAGGGCAGAACATACGAAATACTCCTTCGGAGTATCTCAGCCACACGCTCAGCATCGCCACGGGTAGATGCCACAATGGCACGCTCGGCATCGGGATAGCCACGAAGCACCTCCGAAAGCCACTCCTCGGAGGGCTGCTCGGCGATATGCTCACCCACCACCCTACGACCCTCAACGGCGTAGAGCTTTGCTCGGCTGTTGCCTATATCAACGATGATATTCATACTCTTATGCTTCACTCTCCGAGGCCAAATAGCGCAACATCGCCACACCCTCGGCTATGGTATATATCTTTCTAACGGTCATCGACAGGCGATTATTGTATTGCTTGACGACAAATCTATCGGGCTGGGCAACGACACGGCGCAGCAGGCGCAAGAATGTCTCGGTCTTGAAGAAGGGCGATGAGTTGTCGCCAACAAAGCGAGCAATCATCAGGCCGTTCTTCACCTTGATATGCTCTATACCGAGGTTGACAGCCTCGCGGCGTAACTTCACAACATCGATAAGCCCCTTAACCGACTGAGGCAGAGCGCCAAAACGGTCGATAAGGCGCTGGGCAAGAGCCTCAAATTCCGCATCGCTCTTCATCGCATCAATCTCACGATAGAGGCGCAACTTCTCGCTCTGCGAGCGCACATAGCTATCGGGAATCATAGCATCGACATCGATATCGATGGTTGCATCATCCACAAATGCCACATCCATAGCATCGTTCTCGGCCTGCGTAAGACCCGACACATCGAGACCCTCGGCACGCAACTCCGAGATTGCCTGATTTAGAATCTTCTGGTAGGTCTCGATACCGACATCGGCGATAAAGCCACTCTGCTCAGCACCGAGCAGGTTACCCGCACCTCGTATATCGAGATCCTGCATAGCGATATTGAAGCCTGAGCCGAGGTCCGAAAACTCCTCGATGGCACGCAGACGACGGCGGGCATCACCTCCGATAAGCTCCTCAGGTGGCGAGAGCAGATAACAAAATCCCTTCTTGTCGCTACGACCCACACGGCCACGCAACTGGTGCAAATCGCTAAGGCCGTAGCGGTGTGCATCGTTGATAATGATGGTATTAGCGTTGGCAATATCGATGCCGTTCTCGATAATCGTGGTAGCCACCAGCACATCGAACTCGCCATAGATAAAGTCCATAATGAGCTTTTCGAGCTGGTCTGCAGGCATACGACCGTGGCCGATAGCCACACGAGCCTTGGGACATAGGCGTGTGATAAGCCCCTGAATGGTGGTCAAATCCTCGACACGGTTATGCACAAAGTAGACCTGACCGCCACGCGACAGCTCCTCCTCGACAGCATCACGGATAACATCCTCCGAGAAGAGGTGCGACTCGGTAACGATAGGCTGGCGGTTGGGAGGAGGCGTAGAGATTACCGACAAGTCGCGCGAGCCCATCAGCGAGAACTGCAAGGTACGCGGTATGGGCGTAGCGGTAAGCGTGAGCGTATCAACCGACACGGCCATCTCGGTAAGTTTCTCCTTGGCTGCAACGCCAAACTTCTGCTCCTCGTCTATGATGAGCAGGCCGAGGTCGTGGAACTCAATCTGCTTCGAGAGCATCTTATGTGTGCCGATAAGAATATCTATCTTGCCCGCCTTAAGCTCCTCGGCAATACGGCGTGCCTCCTTCGTAGACTTCGTGCGGTTGATATACTCCACCGTAACGGGCAAGTCGCGCAGACGCTCCGAGAATGAGCGGTAGTGTTGCAGGGCGAGAATTGTCGTAGGCACAAGGACCGCTGTCTGCTTGCCATCGCACGCCGCCTTGAACGCAGCACGGATAGCCACCTCCGTTTTACCAAAGCCCACATCGCCACATACCAACCTATCCATAGGCTGGTCGGACTCCATATCGCGCTTGATAGCCGCCACAGCACTCTGCTGGTCGGGCGTATCCTCCCACTTGAACGATGCCTCCAACTCCTGCTGCAGGTAGCCATCCTCCGAGAAGGCGAAGCCCTTAGATGCCTTACGCTTGGCATAGAGGGCGATAAGCTCACGCGAAATATCCTTAACAGCCCTCTTTGTCGTAGCCTTGAGCTTCTGCCATGCGCCATTGCCGAGTTTATAAATCTTCGGTGGCTCACTATCGCCACTCTTATAGCGCGATATGCGGTGCAGGGCGTGAACATTCACGAACAGAATGTCGTTATCCTTGTAGATGAGCTTGATAGCCTCCTTCGTGCGGCCATTCTCGTTGAGCTTGACAAGACCGCCAAACCTACCTACGCCGTGATCGATATGCACCACATAGTCGCCAACCTTCAGGGCGTTGAGCTCGGCAACGGTCATCTGCTCATCACGCTTAATCTCACCACGCAGGCGATAGCGCTGGTAGCGGTCGAAAATCTGATGGTCGGTATAGATGCAAACCTTCAGCCTGTTGTCTACAAAGCCCTCGTGAAGCACAATATCTTCGGAGCGGAACGACACCTCACGGCGACCCACCTGATGAAAGATGTTCTCCAGACGCTCAATCTGCGCCTTGTTGTGCGAGAGAATGGTTGTGGTATAGCCACGCTCCGTATTCCAACGAATATCGTCGGCAAGCATCTCGAAGTTGCGATTAAAGGCGGGCTGTGGCGTGGTGTCGAAGGTGATGGTTTGGGAGGCTCGGCGCTCCTTGATATTATCCTTCAGCACAACCAACGAGCTTGACTCCCAATCCTTTAGGAGTATCTGGCGGGATGTTACACGGTGCTGAGCACTACGCAAATCCTCCTCCGACTCGGCCTGTTCGAGGAGCTTGGTGCGCACATCGTTAATCTTGCGCAGGGCATAGTCGCCATCCGAAAGCCACCAAGTAGCGCCCTCGGCAAAGCGTGCCAACGACACCTGCTCTCTCGCTTCGGCCTCACGCATAAGGTTGGGGATAATCTCTACCTCCGTAGGGCGCTCCGACGACAGCTGGCTCGATATATCAAATCTACGGATAGAGTCCACCTCATCGCCAAAAAAGTCGATACGATAGGGCTTTGACTCGACATACGAAAAGACATCGACAATACCGCCTCGCACCGAGTATTGTCCCGGCTCATAGACGAAATCCACCCTCTGGAAACCGCGTGCCGCAAGCCACTCAACAAGCTCCGACTGCACAATCTTCTCGCCCACCTTCACCCTACGCGACTCGGCCTCCATACTATCGCGGGCAGCGACACTCTCGGCTAACGCCTCAGGGTAGGTGCAGACAACTAAGTAGCCCTTCCGAAATGTCGAAATAGCATTTAGCGCTGCGGTACGGCGAACAATGCCTTGGGCATCCTCCGCACCATAGGCAACAGAGCGCTTATAGCCCGAAGCGAAGAAGACAACACGCTCTTCGTCAAGGAGTTCGTAGAAGTCATTGACGAGGTATGCCGCAGCATCTCGATCATCGGCCAAGAAGATGTGGATACCCCCCATTCGCTCGACGATATCGGCCGTATAAAGCGAATAGGCTCCGCCGACCAACTGTTCGAGATGGACGGTAGAGCCTATATTTTCCAAACTTTTCTTTAGCTCGGACGCACGCTTGGACTTGCGAACGAGACCTTTGAAATAATCCATTGCACTCCTAATAGTTTTTCGCCCGACACTCTTGCGGGCTTCACCAAAGAGGCTTTAGAAGTGTCGCTTAATAGAGAAGCGACTTTCCCTTTTTGTCAAGATAGCTCACATCAATCATTCCGACACTTGAGTCCGAAGTTAGCTTGATGCGAATCTTGTACTTGAAAATCCAACGCATCCTCAACGAGGGCACTCCTCGCTTAAGATAGGCTGCAACATAGGGGCTTACACGCAGTTCGACAAACTTAACACCCTTCTCGGCCAATAGCTGCACCTGACCCTCAATCTTCTGCTCAAGCAGAATGGTGGGCTCAACCTTGCCTGTTCCATGACAAGTGGGGCAGACATCCGAGGTCTCCTCCATAGCGATGGGGCGAACACGCTGGCGTGTAATCTGCATAAGGCCGAACTTCGAGAGGGGCAGGATGGTGTGCTTTGCCTTGTCGGTAGACATCAGCTTCTGCATCTCGGTGAGAAGCATCTGGCGGCTCTGCGCCTTTGCCATATCGATAAAGTCGACAATGACAATACCTCCCATATCACGAAGGCGCAACTGTCGCGCAATCTCCTTGGCGGCGGCAAGGTTGACCTCCAAAACGGTCTGCTCCTGACTATCGTCCTTCTTGGTGCGGTTGCCAGAGTTTACATCGATGACATGCATCGCCTCGGTGTGCTCGATGATAAGGTATGCACCACGCTTCAGGGATACATACTTGGCAAACAACGACTTAATCTGTTTCGCGACATCGTACTGCTCAAAGATGGGCACCTTGCCCTTGTAGAGTTTCACCAAGCGCTCCATTTCGGGCTTGATGACATGTACATAGCTTCGTATCTCGTTGTACATCTTCTCGTCATCGACCATAATCTGCGAGAAGGTGTCGTTCAGCGAGTCGCGAATAATAGTGTTTACTCGGCTCATCTCGCTCATCAGGCGAGCGGGAGCCTCACTCTTGCTAATCGCGGCAAGAGTAGTGTTCCATCTCTCGACAAGAGAGAGTATGTCTTGCATAATGTCGATGTCCTCGGCATCGGCAGCTGCCGTGCGAATGATAACACCGAAGTTGGGCGGTAGCACCTCTTGAGCTACCTTTCTAAGTCGTTTCTTTGCGGCGTTAGAGCGTATCTTTGTCGATACAAACACCTTGGAAGTAAACGGCACCAACACCACATTTCGACCTGCCAACGAGATGTCGGCAGTGAGGCGTGGGCCCTTGGTCGAGATTGCCTCCTTGGCAATCTGCACCATAACGAGGTCGCCAACCTTGAGATGATCGCCTATGCGACCCTCCTTCTCCAACGGCTGTTCGAGCTTCATAGCCTCGACACGCAGTGAGCGCTTGCCGGGCTGGTGGCTCGATACCAACTTATCCAACGAGCGGTAGTTGGCGCCGAGGTCGAGATAGTGGATAAAGGCATCCTTCTCGTGGCCTATGTTTACGAATGCTGCGTTCAGACCGGGCATAATCTTACGCACCTTGCCCAAGTAGATATCACCTACCGAGAAACCAGCCTGACACTGCTCCTTGTTGAGCTCGACAAGCACCTTATCCTCGCAAAGTGCTATCGAGACCTCCGTTGGATTTACATTGATAATAAGTTCACGATTCATACTCTTACAATGTAAATCAGTTTGTTAATCGGGGCTTTAGCGAACATTTTTCGCTCAACCCCCTCCAGTGAGAAGTTGTATAACAAGAGCTAATTTTAGGCACACGCAATTCTTAAAACCGCAGATTACAGTGGCAAATGAGGATTTTGAGAATTATGTGTAACGCCAAAGTAGCTATTGTTAGAGTGCTTCTCGCTAAAATAGACGAAGCTAAGAGCCAAAACCCTTAGCCTCATCTATAGTCTAAATAAGAGGAAGATTACTTCTTCTTATGACGATTCTTGCGAAGACGCTTCTTACGCTTGTGCGTCGCCATCTTATGACGCTTGTGCTTCTTTCCGTTTGGCATAATTGTTATTATTTAATGTTTGTTAACTGCTTATTTTACCTCACCTGCGAAGCTCTTAGCGGGCTTGAATGCGGGGATACGGTGCTCAGGAATAGTGATAGTGGTGTTCTTCGAGATGTTACGAGCAACCTTGGTCTTGCGAGTCTTGATGATGAAGCTACCGAAACCACGGAGGTATACATTCTTACCCTCAATCATAGCACCCTTTACATTCTCCATAAATGCCTCTACGATAGCCTGAACCTGAACCTTCTCTACACCGGTCGACTTCGCAATCTCGTTTACGATATCTGCCTTTGTCATTTTAGTGATATTATTTTTAGTTATTTTTTTGAATACTCTTCTTTAACCTCTACGGTCTAATTTGACCATACAGACCGCAAATGTACAGCGTTTTGCAATAAAAAGCAAACAAATTTCAAAAAAAAGTTTATCAACTCGTTAATTAGCACCCATATTAGCCATTACGGGCAAGCCTAACGGAAGTTGTTGAGTGCCGTAGCAAGACCCTCGACAGCCTGGTCCAATCCCGACTGAATCTTGCCACCTATCATCATCTTCATCATCATATTTAGCTCGGCGTGGAGCACCATACGCACACGGGTGTCGCGCTCATCAACCTGATGAAGCTGAATCCAGAAGGCAAAGTCGATAGGCACACCGCCCTCGTCGGCAACAATCTTAACATGCTTATTCTCAACCTTCTCGGCAATGCGCAATGCCACCTTGAAGCCCTTGACCTTGAACGAGCAGCTATCCTCGGTAGCCTCCCACTCCTCGACCTTGTCTTTCAATGCGGGCGAGAGCAAGTCGAGGCGCGAGATTATCGGGAAGATAAGCGCTGCGGGGTGATGTATCTGTTGCTGTTTTGATTCGTATTTTTCCATAACTTTCCTCTTTAGCGGTTGCAAAGATAGTCTTTTTTAGCGAATTACAAAACGGCGCTCGGTATCCGACTTTATTTCGATACGCACGACCATAGTATCTTCAGGTAGCAGTGGCTCTATCTTTTCGGGCCACTCCACCAAGCACAGCTCACCCGATGCGAAATACTCCTCGCAACCAAAGTCTAAAGCCTCCTCAACACGCTCGATACGATACATATCGAAGTGGAAGATGGTGCGGTCGCCCTCATACTGGTTTACAATGGCAAAGGTAGGGCTTGCAACATCGTCATCGGCATTGAGCATAGCGGCAATACGGCTAATCAGCGTGGTCTTGCCTGCACCCATAGGGGCATCAAAGGCCACAACAGTGCGCCCAGCGAGCGAGTCCAAGACCTCGCGGGCAACATTATCAAGCTCATCGAGTGAGCCAATCTCTATTACTTTTTCCATATATCTCTTATTTATCTTGCTTTGGGCTTCAACACCGCAAAGGGCACAATCATCTCCTCCATAGAGATACCGCCATGCTGGAAGGTGTTGCGATAGTAGCGTATATACTTGTTAGCATCGTTGTTATAGACCAAAAAGTCGCGGTTGTAGGCGAAGATGTAGCTCGATGTAAGGCGTCCCGATGGCAGTTGCACATCCTCAGGGCGTGTTACCTCATATACATCGCGCGCGTTATACGCGAGGTTGCGACCTGTCTTGTAGCGCAGGTTTGCCGATGTCTCCTTATCGCCCGTAACACGCACAGGATTATCCACGCGGATAGTGCCGTGGTCGGAGGTTACGATGATGGTATGCCCCTTCTGGGCAAGGTTGCGGAAGAGGGTGTAGAGCTCCGAGTGCTCGAACCACGAGCGGGTGAGTGAGCGGAAGGCATCCTCGTCATCGGTCAGGTCGCGAATGATGTCGGTCTCGGTGCGCGCGTGCGAGAGGATGTCGAGGAAGTTGTACACAACAACCGAAAAGTCGGCATCGTAGAGGCGCTGCATATTATCAAGCAGTTTTCGTCCCGCCTCAGGGCGCACAAGCTTGTCGAACGATAGTTTGTAGCCCTTGCCCGACTGCTGGATAAGACGGCGCAGGAACTCCTCCTCATACATATTTTTGCCACCATCCTCGTTGTCGTTGAGCCACTTTTCGGGCATCAGCTTGTCGATAGCCAACGGCATAAGACCCGCAAAGAGGGCATTTCGTGCATACTGCGTTGCCGTAGGCAGAATGGCGCAGTAGAAGTCATCGACAGCCACATCGTAGAGGCCACGCAACAGAGGCTCGATAGTACGCCACTGGTCGTAGCGCATATTGTCGATAACTAAAAGTGTGGTCTTCGCCGACTCATCGACTACGGGGAAGATGCGACGACGCATCAGCGTGTGCGACATCACGGGTATCTCATCATCGCTCACACGGCGGTTTATCCAGTCGTAGTAGTTACGGCGCACAAACTTCGAGAACTCCTGATTTGCCTCGTTCTTCTGGTATGCCAAAATCTCCTTGATGCTCCTATCCGACGATGAGGCGAGCTCTATCTCCCAGCCCACCAGCTTGCGGTAGAGCTGTGTCCAGTCCGAGAACGACTGTGCCGACTGCTGCTGTGCTGCGATACGGCCAAACTCCGAGCGGTAGTCTGCTGTGGTCTGCTCGGTAACAAGTTGCTGGGAGTGAAGGTTTTTCTTTATCGACAGAAGCACCTGATTGGGGTTTACGGGCTTGATGATATAGTCGGCAATCTTCGAGCCTATGGCCTTATCCATAATATTCTCCTCCTCGCTCTTCGTCACCATAATCACGGGCAGGGAGGGGCGCGCCGCCTTGATTAGAGGCAGTGTCTCAAGACCTGTCATACCGGGCATCATCTCATCTAAGATTACAAGGTCGTATGCCGTAGCACCCACCATCTCCACGGCATCATAGCCGTTGTTGCAGGTGTCTACCTTATAGCCCTTGGCCTCGATAAACATTATATGTGGCTTCAAGAAGTCGATTTCGTCATCAACCCAGAGAATCTTATTCATAGTTTTTAGTTGTTAGTTTTTAGTTGTTAGAGTTTTTTAGGACCAGTAAGACCAATAAGACGATAAGACCAGAAAGAAAAAAATGTGATACCCGACCTCGTATCGGTCTTAAGGTCCTAAGGTCTTAAAGTCTTAAAAAAATCCTATCGCTCCTAAAAATAACTACCCCACTCACCTCTCCATCTTCTCTAACGCTTCGACGACCATTTTAATTGTTGGGTAGCTCACTTTTAGCTTTTCGCTACGCTCTTCGCTATTGCACCACTCAGCCTTGGCGATGCCCTCCTCCGCTTGGCACCTTAGCTCGCCTCCCGTTGCTCGCATCTGCCACCAGCGGGTGTGCTTCAGCTCCCAGCGGCCGTAGGTGTCGTAGGCGTGCCAAGTCTCAATAATAGGCTCTGCGCCAACCAGCTCCGCCACGATGCCTGTCTCCTCCTCGACCTCGCGCAGTGCCGCCCGAGATGGCTCCTCACCCGCCTCGATATGCCCCTTGGGCAGATCCCAGCGCTCACGAAGGAGAATCATCAGCAACTCCTCGCTATCGTTTAACACAGCACCTCCTGCCGCCTCAACCATCACAAACTCACTGCCAAAATGCTCAAACGCCTCGCAAGGATTTTTCGCTACAATAGCGACAAATTTGTCTGTCTCAACTTTTTTTATTACTTTCGCTCTCGAAACCGCATCTAAGCTCTCGGCATAGATTACAGAATCGGCATCGGCGGGTGGCTCCGCAAGGAAGGCCACACGATGCTCGCCAAAGTAGATGGTATATGTCGAATCGTTCATAACGATTGCAAAGGTACGAAAAAAGAGATACGGTTACACCACTTGAGACAAAATTTGTTGTAACAAGGATAATGTAGAAGGACCATCGTTACGATGGCAAAGGTAAGAAAAATGCAGGACAACTAACTAAAACTACATAACTTATTTATGAAAAAATTACTCTTTATTATGACATTGGCAACAATTCTTGCGGGCTGTAACTGCGAGAAGAGCGACGAGGGTAAGCCTAAGCCCCTTGTTATCGACAACGCCCTCACCGCTGAGGAGAAGGAGGCGGGTATTCTCACCCCTGAGGTGATGTGGAAGATGAGCCGTATCGGCGCTCAGACCCTCTCACCCGATGGCACAAAACTGCTCTATGCCGTAACGCAGTACAACCTTGCTGAGAATCGTGGTATCTCGTTCCTCTGGCTTAAGGATATGGCAACAGGCGAGGAGCGTTGCCTTACGGACAACTCGTCTACTAACCACTCGGCGCAGTGGCTCGACAACGAGAACTTCGCATTTCTATCTAACCGCACAGGCTCTTCACAGGTGTGGGCTATGGACATCGAGGGTCAGAACCTCCGTCAGCTAACCTCGTTTGACAAGGATGTCGAGGGCTATGGCATCGCTGGCGACCACGCCTTCTATGTTCAGCGTGTGAAGGTTGCGCCTCTTAAGGGTGTGGATAAGTATGCCGATATGGATAAGTCGAAGGTACGCATCTACGATGACCTTATGGTACGCCACTGGGACTACTGGGATGATGGCTCATATCTGCATATCTTCGCTGCCGACTACTCAGATGGCAAGATTTCCGAAGGTGTAGACATCATCGGCGCAGACAAGGCCTACGATGCACCCCTTGCCCCCTATTTCGACACTGCCGAGATTCGTCTGTCGCCCGATGGCTCGCTCTTGGCATATACCTGCAAACCCTTGACAGGCACGGAGTATGCGCTATCTACCGACTCGGACATCTTCCTCTACGACTTCGCAACGAAGGCTACACGCAACCTCTCGAAGGAGGCAGCATCGCGCATTGACGAGAAGTTCGTGGGCTACGACAAGTACCCCGTATTCTCACCCGATGGCCGTAAGATTGCCTTCCGCTCACAGCGTCGCCCCGGCAACGAGGCCGACCAGCAGCGTCTGTGGGTCTACGACCTCGACACTGACGAGTGCCGATATATCACCCGCAACCACGACATCTGCGCTACGGAGGTCGTTTGGGACGGCAACGAGGCTATGTACTTCGTGCTTCCTTGGCGTGCCACACACCAGATTGCACATATCGACCTTGAGGGCAACCTCAAGCATATCACCGCTGGCGACCACGACATCAACTCGTTCACTATGGCTGGCGGTCGCATCGTGGCCAATATGAACACCATCTCTAAGGCTGTAGAGCTCTACGATGTAGATGTCAAGAGTGGCGCACTCAGCCAGATAACCGATGTAAACCGCGAGATTTACGACAATATCCGCTTCGGCAAGGTCGAGAAGCGCTGGATTGACACCACCGATGGTAAGAAGATGCTCACTTGGGTGATTCTGCCTCCCGACTTCGACCCTACGAAGAAGTACCCCACACTGCTCTACTGTCAGGGTGGCCCTCAGAGCATCGTATCGCAGTTCTGGAGCTATCGCTGGAACTTCCAGCTTATCGCCGCTCAGGGCTATGTTGTCGTTGCACCTAACCGCCGTGGTTGCCCCTCGTTTGGTCAGGAGTGGACCGACCAGATTTCGGGCGACTACTCAGGTCAGAACATCGAGGACTACTTGGCAGCTATCGACCAGGTATCCGAGGAGCCTTGGGTAGATAAGGAGCACCGTGGTTGCGTAGGTGCGTCGTATGGTGGCTACTCTACCTACTACCTCGCAGGCACACACGAGGGTCGCTTCAAGGCATTTATCGCCCACTGCGGTATCTTCAACTTCGAGTCGATGTATGGCCACACCGAGGAATTGTTCTTCGTAACCAACGACTATGGTGGCGCCTACTGGGACGAGGATAACGCTGTGGCTCAGCGCTCTTATGCCAACTCACCCCACAAGAAGGTGGCAAACTGGGATACTCCTATTATGATTATCACTGGCGAGCGTGACTACCGTATTCCTTACAGCCAGTCGTTGGAGGCCTTCACCGCAGCGCGCGTTCAGGGTATCGATGCCCGCTTGGTATCGTTCGAGAACGAGGCACATCAGGTCTTCCAGCCCCAGAACAGCATCGTCTGGAACAGGGAGTTCTTCGGCTGGTTGGATAAGTACCTGAAGTAATTAGTTGTTAGAGTTGTTAGTTGTTAGAGTTGCGCTCTGGAGAGCGCAGAGTTTTTAAGACCATTAGGACTTTAAGACCTTAGGACCGATACGATGTCGGGTATCGCATTTTTCCTATCGTCTTATCGTCCTATCGTCTTATTGGTCCTAATCTAACAACTAACAACTAACAACTCCTAACTAACCAATTTTACTCTTTCGTACTCTGCGATTTTGCTCTTCGGCTATTATTTACTACCTTTGGAATATTATTCACTAATACCACAAAGCTATGGGAAAGAACATTTTAAGAGTAGCAACCATCGTGTTGCTATCCGTAGCCCTATTTTCTACTCAGCAGGCTGAGGCGCAATTTCTTCAGAAGTTGGCCAAGGGCTTGGAGAAGGTAAACAACACCCTCGACAAGGTCGAAGATGGCGTCGAGGAGATTAAGAACAACCCACTGACATCTACCCTCTTCAAGAAGAAGAAGGCAACGACAAAGGAGGAGCAACCCTCAAGCAATAGCACCGTGCAGAGCGCCGAGCTAAGTATGGCTGAGAGCGTAGCGGTGGCAGAGGAGCCAAAGGTCTACGATGAGAGCGACTACGAGGAGGTTGAGCCACGATACCGCCGCCCATATATTGGTCCGAACACCAAGTATATGATACTCAACAGCCTATACCAGGCCGTAAACCCCGTATATGAGGATATTTTTGCCATAAAAGATGGTAGCTACTACTCGTTCTGGAATGTAGATGGCACAAAGCTCTACGATGCCGAGTGGGAGTATTGCAACGAGTATAAAGGCATAGGTAACGAGATACCGCAGTTTAGCAGTGGTGTGCTCGCAGCACGCAATCGCAAACCTAATTCTACGGGGCAGAAAGTTATCTCGTTGCTATATGTCGATGGCTCGGTACGCGAGCTCGACCCCACTTGGAAAGAGGTAACCACCTTCCGTGATGGCCTTGCCCTCGTAACCAAGGGTAGTTACGACAAGGAGTATTTCTACATCGACATCGCGGGTAAGAAGCAGTATCCCAACCTCAAAGATGTATATGGTGGCGAGAAGAACTCTATGCGCCCATTGCGCGATGATAGGCGTGCCTTCTGTCGCCTTGTATGGGGTGTTGCACGCTGGGGCTTTATCGACTCTAAGGGCAACGAGATTATCCCAACGCAGTATCTGCGTGTCGATGACTTCAGCGAGGGCTACGCTTGGGCCATAGATGCCAAGTCGCAGTTTACCTCCGAAGGCGAGCTTCTGCTTATCAACACCAAGGGTGAGGTGGTATATCGCGACACCGACATCTATGCCGATGTTACGCCCGTAAAGAATGGTCGCTTCTTCAAGCGCTCCGACGACCTTTGGACACTCTACGACACCACAGGCAAGCGCCTGAAGATGTATAGCACAGCATACCCCTTCTACGATGGCTACGCCCTTGTGGAGGCGGAGGTAGGTGGCTCATCTTCACTCTGCATCATCGACCCCAATGGCACTATCGTACGCCAAATTACGGAGTTTAGCGAGAGCGACCTCAGCTCTACGGCACGCTTCTCGAAGCACGGCGTTATGCCTATCGAGATTTCGTGGGGCAACAACGCCTATATCAACTATCTTGGCGACATCATTATGCGCCACGACTGCCAAATCTGGGCATTCACCGATTGCGGATATGCCCTCGTTAATCTCGAAGATGATGCAATAGGCATCATAAACCTTGAGGGCGAGCTACAATGGATATTCCACACCAAGATGGCGGAGTATTGGGACCGTGGCGAACTACCTATCCTCCCCACACCCGAGCCTCCTTACATCAACGACCCCACACCTCAGCCTTGGCCACCTCGTGAGGTAGACAAGAATGGCCCAGCTATCGGCCCTAAGGTCGTTGTGCCTACACGCTACCCCGTGAGGGTGCAGGTCGATGGCGAAGGTAGTGCGTGGGTATCTCCCGACCAGAAGGACTTCGCCTATGGCGATGTTGTGATGCTGCACACCGAGCCTGCCGAGGGCTGGAAACTCGCCTCGGTACGCATCTATGGTGGCAACCACACAGCACCCACCGAGGAGCTTATCCGCGTAACGGAGGAGCGCACCTACATCGTGAAGTTTATCAAGAAGGATGACGACCTACCGCCTCCGTTCGACAACGCCTACCTTGGCGAGCGTGTCTTCGAGATGGAGGAGTTCAATATGCCCGTACGCATCTATGCCGAGATGAGCCCTGAGGCAGATATCTCGACACCTTACGGCGACAACACCTACGGCTTTATCGTGGCGATGTTCAACCCGCGTGAGCGCATCGTAACGCAGGAGTTTGCGACAAACATCTTCTCTGCTCCGCTCCGCATTTCGGGCTATCACCACAACGAGGCTACGGGCGAGCGCTGGTTAGTTGCCGATGGTGGCTCTGTAACCTTTGGCAACCTGAAGATTACGCCCAACGATGGCTTTGCGATGCTCTGGATAAATATGATTATGTCCGTAAATGGCTACAGCTCACCACAGGTAACACCGCGACACTACCGTATCGAGATGCTCGACTACAATGAGGAGAGTGGCGAGTTCACCTGCGGTCGTCTGCAGACCTACTCTTCGGAGTATGGCTGGTTGGATGGTGGCGACGAGCGACTTGTGAAGAAGCGCGAAGGCTTCATGATGACCAAGCACGATTCAGGCATCCCTGCCGACTTCTTTATGGGCGCAAAGATGCGAAAATCGGAGCGCCGCACCGACATAGATTGGTATCCGCCTTTGAACTGGTACGATGACGACCAGTCGATACTCGACGGCATCATCAACACGATGAAGCACGAATACGGCAACTACAAATCGGAGTACGACGAAATATTTAATTAGTTGTTAGTTGATAGAGTTGCGCTCCGTTGGAGCGCCTGCTATCGCAGAGGGGCACAAGAGGCACGAGTGGCACAAGGGGAGATAGAGCGTGATTGCTGACCTCAAGGTGGGTAAGACTATCAAGGCTCTTGCTAACCTCACCACCCCTCTTACCCCTCAGACCCCTTTTGCCCCTTGGGGCGTTAGCCCGCAGGCGAAACGCCTGCTCTCTAACAACTAAAAAACTAACAACTAATTTCTCGGATTACCAAAATAATTGTATCTTTGTGTCATATTATGCAATTTTTTAGTCCAACATAACATTTAACTTATGAGAATTAAACATTTACTTTTGATGGCTGTTGCACTGCCCCTCTTGTTTGTGGCGTGTAAGCAGAATGACCCTGTTGACGAGGTGAAGAACCCCACCATCGAGCTTACCGCTGGTGAGGCTACCGAGTTTACACTTTCATTTACAATCAACACCACCGAGGCTGAGTCGGTAGCTTGGTTGGCTATCGAGTCTTCGGAGGCTACTCCTACCGCTTCGGAGGTATTGGCTAACGGCACTAAGGTTGAGGCCAACAAGAGCGTAGAGTGCACTGCCACAGGGCTTGAAGATGGCACAGAGTACACTATCGTTGCTGCCGTAAAGAACTCTAAGGCTGTTGACAAGAAGGAGATCAAGATGACGACTATTGCCGCAACCGAGGAGACTACTCACTTTAAGCGCACATCTGAGGCTGAAGTAGAGTTCACCGCCGAGGGTGGCAAGGGCGAGATTGAGTATGAGATTGTGAACCCCATTGAGGGCACTGAGGTTGAGGCCGAGGCCGATGTAGAGTGGATTGCGGTCACCGTGGGCGAGAAGATTAGCTTCATCGTCGAGGGCAACACCACAACAGAGGCTCGCGAGGGCAAGATTACCGCAAAGTATGGCGAGCTATCGTTCGATGTCAAGGTTAAGCAGGCCGCTAAGCCTAACGACCAGCCCGTAGACGAGGAGGTTAACTTCACAGCCTCGGTATACGAGGTGCAGTATTATGGCACTGAGTACTCTGCGGCATACAACTATTTGGTATACCTCTCGGACACTGGCCTTAACGAGGATGGCATCTACAAGCAGAATGGCGAATACTATATGCTCGACATCTATGCTGCCGACAGCGCCGAGAACAACAGCTACACCCTTCCTAACGGCAAGTACACCGCCTCGGAGACTCCCAATGCTGGTACTTTCGGCATCGGCGACTATGGCGCACACATCAAGGTTGTCGATGGCGTACCCACCTACACGCTCTACAAGCAGGGTACTGTCACCGTTAGCGATGGCAAGATTGAGGCCAAGATTATGATGGAGGACGGCACCGTTCACAATGTCCTCTACGAGGGCAACCTCCGCTTCGATGGCAAGGAGCCCGATGATCCCGACCAGCCTGTTGGTCCCGCAGATGTTGAGCTCACAGCAGATAAGTGGTTGTGGAATGGTTCTTCGAGCTATGGCAACAAGTATCAGGTTGTTGGCGAAGGCTTCTCTATTGATGTTCATTTCCCCGCTCAGTTTGCCAAGGAGGACTCGCTCACCGCTGGCGACTACACCTGGACTACCACCACAATGTTTGGTTACAACGATTTCGACAACGAGTTCACCACCCGCTCATTCACCGTTGATGGCGTATCTGTACCGGTTGACTCAGGCTCTGCAAAGGTAACAGTAGAGGGCGAGGCGTATGCTATCGAGCTTGTGCTCAACGGTCGTGATGGCGTTAAGTATCTCATCGTTTACAATGGCAAGCTCAACGAGAAGGAGGATGTAGGCGGCTCAGAGATCGTTATAACATCACTTGCTGAGGGCGTATTTAACAGCTCATACGGCTGGTACACCTTTAAGGGCTCTAACGACACCGTTACATTCGACCTTATCGTAAACGACTATCAGTCTACCGCAACATTTATCGAGGCAGGTAGCTTCAACTATGCTCCTATGAAGAGCTTCTCTGGCTCAGAGGGTTTCTTCTTTGTTGACAACTTCAAGATGGACGGCATTAAGTACAAGCCACAGGTCAACTCTACTATGGTCGTTACAAACGATGGTGCTAATGTAGGCATTACGCTCAACCTCTTTATGGACTCTGGCGATGAGCTTGTTGTAGTATACAACGGTCCTATTGGTGATGGTGGCAGCACTCCCGCCGAGCCTACCAAGCTCGATACACCCTCGGTTTCAGGCCTCGTATCGGGCAACGCAGCGACAATCAGCTGGCAGGCCATTGCAGGTGCTAAGGATTACAGCGTATCGCTCAACGGCACATTCTTGCAGACCGTAGAGACTGCCTACATCGTGCTTAACGACCTTGAGTACTCTACTACCTACAGCGTATCGGTTGTTGCTAACCCCGCAGATAGCAGCGTAAACACTGCATCTGACGCAGGTACTGCATCGTTCACCACCGAGGCAGATCCCAACGCTGGCGGCGACGAGCCTGGTGGCGATGAGCCCGCTACGGACTTTATCGACTGGCACTTCTCGGCTCACTACAACACCGACAACTGTGTTGTAACCCTCACAGGTAAGGACGATAGCCGTGTTATCACTGTCAAGACCAATGATTTGGCATTTGCAAAGTTCTATGCAGACACAACACGCTCAAACTATTTCACAGATGCTACTGTTGATGGCGTAGCAACAAGCGATGTTACTGCCGAGTCGTATGTTCATGTTCAGCAGACTCAGGTGAGCATCAACCTTGTAATCAACGGCATAACATACACAGGCAACTCTGACGGCTTCAGCTACTAACAGCCGTTACCCAACACCGAGGCATAAATTAGGGAGAGTAAGGGTTAGCCCCAAGAGCGTATCTCCCAACTAAGATCTCAAAGCAAAATAGGAGATGACTAACTTTTCGGTCATCTCCTAATTATTTTTTGGGGGGCTTTTTTTTAGTTGTTAGGTAGGTGTTGTTAGAGATTATTTAAGACGAGTAAGACGATAAGACAAGTAAGAAATAAAATCCTATGGTCTTAAGGTCCTAATGGTCCTAACGGTCTTAATGGTCCTAATAGTCCTAAGATACAACAGAAAAAGACTCAAAACCTCCCCCTGAATAACCTATTGATGATATAAATTGACCGATTTGTTTTGAATTTTGTAATATTTTTCTTAATTTCGCAAAAGAATTAAATAATCCCTAAATAATATAATGTGTACTATGAAAAGATTTGCATTTCTACTTGCATTGTGCAGTATGTTATTTGTGGCGTGCGATAAGGAGCAAGAGCCTATCGCAACACCCGACACTATTGCCGTTGAGAGTGTAGTGGTTACTCCTGCATCGTGCGAGCTAACAGTTGATGGCGAAGAGACCCTAAGTGTCGAGGTACTCCCTGCAGATGCGGAGTACACCTTGGAGTGGATATCTACAAACAGCGATATTGTAACAGTTGCGGAGGGCACCATTAAGGGTATTGCCCCAGGTACAGCCATAGTTATGGCCAAGGCAGGCGACAAGACTGGCAACTGCACCGTAACAGTTGTTGGCACCCCCGTAGAGTCTATCACGCTCAACTACCACGAGTTGGAATTGGATGAGGGTGGTGCTTTTACCCTCTCGGCGACCATCACCCCCGAGGATGCCGACAACAAGTCTATCTTGTGGAGCTCATCTGCCCCCGATGTTGTCAAGGTCAATGGTGCGGGCAACCTCACAGCGTTGCGCCCGGGCCTCGCTAAAATCACCGCAAAGGCTGGTAACTGCACAGATGAGTGCGCCGTTAGAGTCAATGCTGCGCCCCTTGCTGTGGGTGACTTCTACTACTCGGATGGCTCGTGGTCGCAGTCGCTCGATCCCACCCGCACACCTATCGGCGTGGTATTCTATGTGGGCGACATCACCGCTACCGACCCCGCATTGAAGGCCGACCACCCCTACTGCACCCACGGCCTTGTTGTGGCTCTCGACGAGAAGATTGAGACAGGCTGGCAGCTAAACTACCAGGAGTATAACGACACCGTAGGTCGCTGGGTAGAGCTTAACACCGATTATGAGACCATCACATCGGGCTTTGAGCTTTCGGACAACCTCAATCGCCCTATGGGCTACAATAATACCAAGGCTATCGAGGCATTTAACTTAGCTGAGGAGAATGCTTCGTGGAAGGTAGAGGCCGTAGAGTATGTCGTTGACTACCGCACTAAGGTACCTGCTCCAGAGACAAGTAGCGACTGGTATTTGGGCTCGTCAAAGGAGATGTCGTTGCTCGTATCAGGCCCTTACGACCAGAATATCTGGGAGATTCGCGATCAGGGTATCACTATCGAGAATAAGAAGTTGGTCAATAAGAAGCTTGAGCAGATTGAGGGTGCTTGGCAGATTGGCGTACAGATTCCTGTAATGATGTTTTACTGGTCGAGCACCGAGTTCGACTGGGAGTTTGCCGGCCTTATGATGCCTATGAATGGCCAGATGCCTAAGGGCTTCAAGAGCGACAATGCCGCGTTCTACACTGCCCGCGCAATTCTTGCGTTCTAAAATATACCTATTTATAAAAAAAATAGGAGATGACTAACTTTTCGGTCATCTCCTATTTTTTATGCTTAGCACTTGCAAAAAGCCACGAAAAATTATATTTTTGTTATACGGATTACCCAAATAGTATAACAAATAGAGTATACCACAATGAAAATCAAAGTATTGACATCGCTACTTGCGACTGTTGCGTTCTTAGCCGTTGGTTGCCACACCGAGCCAACACCCGACACCCCCGATAAACCTACGCCTACCGATGGCGTAGTGTTCACGGCCAACTACTTCGACTGCGAATACTATGGCGACTACTACACACCAGGCGTCGGCAACTACTATATCCACCTCTCGGATAACGGCTTTACGGAGAGTGGCTATGCACTCCCCAACTCGACATACTATCGCCTCGACCTCTACTCCGACCTCTACGATGATGCCGAAGGTGGGGCACTCCATCTTCCCGTTGGCACCTACACGCTCGACACGGAGGATACTCTTGCCCACGGCACATTCTCTGTTGCGTGGTCGAAGTATCTGCGTTCGGATGCCGAGGGCGAGTTTTGCGAGGAGCTTAGCTTCGAGGCTGGCGAGCTCAGAGTTACCGAGAGTGGCGCTCAGCTCAAAGTCTCTATCGCAGGCAAGGAGCATATCGTAACCTACGAGGGTGAAATGGTCGTTACGGACAAGCGCATCGACGATGGCGACAACGACGACCGCCCCGAGGGTATCCTCTCGACACTCACCGAAGATAAGGCCACACAGCTTGACAACCACGAGATGGTCTATGTAAACTATGGCGACTACTACTCTACGGGGCTTAACAACTGGACATTTGCCCTCTGGCCCTTGGAGCGCATAGGCGACCATATACAGTTCGACATCTTAAGCGAGAGTGGCGAGAGCATCTTTGGCAGCTACACCATCGGCGATGAGGCGACCCCCTTTAGCTTCCTGCGTGGCACTATCGAGGGCGATGACGAGATGGGATATATGGCAGGCTCGTGGTACTATACCGATGATGGCTACTCGATGGCACCATTTGTCGATGGCGTGCTGACAATCAGCGATAAGGGCAATGGAGAGGCCAAGATAGAGTTCGACACCAAGGACGATGCCGGCAACCGAGTTACGGGTAGCTGGCAGGGCGTTATGCAGGAAATGCAACAATAATGGAATAAAAATCGCCATATTGTTTGATTATTAAATTTTTATTCGTAATTTTGCTTAGAAGATAAAACAAAACATTAACCAAATATCAGTAATTATGAAAAGATTATTTTACCTATTGCTCGCATTACCTTTGGTATTTGCAGCTTGTGAGAACCCCGAGGAGCCAAAGCCCCAGGTTGAGAAGGAGGCCGTTTTGACTCTTACATCTGATGCTGAGATGAACTTCGAGGCTGAGGGTGGCGAGGGTGTCATTACCTACACCGCTGAGTGGAATGATGTTACTCGCAATTCTCCCGTTCCCGCCCCTGAGGTTGAGGCTACCTGCGAGGCTCAGTGGGTTGAGGACCTCACCGTTGCCGAGAATATCACCTTCACCGTTTTGGCTAACGAGGCTGACGCACGCTCTACCAAGGTTGTTGTAACATACGGCGACAAGTCATTCGAAGTTGCTGTTAAGCAGGCCGCTAAGCAGAACGAACAGCCAGAGCCTCCCACTGGCGTTAATATCGAGGCTAAGCACTTGTATGGCGACTACTATGGCGATGAGTACTCTCCCGGTGTTGGCAACTACTATATGGCGCTGTCGGACCTCGGCATCTCTGAGGATGGCTATGCCTACCCCGGTGGCTCATACTACTATGTAGACCTCTATGGCCCATTGTTCGATGGCGAGGGCGATATCACACTCCCCGTTGGTACCTACACCTTTGATGAAAGCGACTCTTGCTCGGAGTGGACTATTGGCGCTTCATATTCGGTATATATGGCGTGGGATGAGAATGGCAATAGCTTGGCTGGCGAGGACGGTTTGCGCTTCACCGCAGCAACATTGGTTGTTACCGAGAGTGGCGTTACCCTCACCGCTACTATTGATGGCGTTGAGCACACCGTAACCTTCGAGGGCGTTGCCGACATCACCGATGTACGCACCGACACTGGCGAGGTTATTGAGGTTACTGCAAACTACGCCTATGCAAACTACTACGGTGACCAGTACACCCCCGGCACTGCCGACAACTTCTACTTCTTCTTCTCTGACCTTGGCGTTGATGAAAATGGTTGGGAGTTGCCCAATGCTACATACTACCGTTTCGACCTCTACACCGAGATTATCGACACAACTAATGGCATCTACATTCCTGAGGGCACCTATACATACGACTGGTTCGACTCTATGCAGGTGGGCACATTCTCAGATATCAACTCTGCATACTATGTTATGGATGACTCAGGCTGGGATTATATCGATAATAGCAGCCTCAGCGAGGGTACAATCACCTTCACCGAGAGTGGCGTAACAGCCGAGGTACTTGTCAATGGCGCTACACACATCATCACCTACGAGGGCGACATCACATTCACCGATGTTAGCTCAAGCGGTGGTGGTGGTGGCGACGGCGAAACGCTCTCGACTCTCACCGAGGATAAGGTCCTTGATATCGAGGGTGCTACCGTAATCTTGGAGTACTATGGCGACTACTACTATAATGGCACCGACAACTGGGTTGTTTACCTCTACGAGGATATAGAGAACCTTAATGGCGCATACCTTATGTTCGAGATTCTCTGCGACCCCGCAGCAGACGATATCGCTGGTACATACGCTGCCGACTCTTGGGGCAACTGCGATACGGCCTACACCTATCTCCCAGGCTATGTTTCGGGCGATAATATGTGGGGTTCGTGGTATGTTGATATGATTGAGGGTGAGATGAGCGATGTTATTGCACCTATCTTCGATGGTGAGTTCACTATCGACATCGATGCTAATGGCGTCTACACCTTCACCTTGGACTGCCTTGACGATGTAGGCTACGCTATCACTGGTAGCATCAAGGCTGAGCAGCCCTCAGATGCCGCAGCACTCTCTGCAAAGCCTGCGAAGCGTGCTAAGGCCAACAACTTCTCTAAGCGCGTAAATAGCGAGAAGAAGAGTTCTAAGACTGTTAAGGATATGACTCTTGCAGTTCGCTAATCAAGGGTTAATTTAGCCAAAAGAGCCCGCCTGACAAGATGTTAGGCAGGCTCTTTTTTTTAGTTGTTAGTTTTTAGTTGTTAGAGGGCAGGCGTTCCGCCTGCGGGCTAACGCCCCAAGGGGCAAAAGGGGTCTAAGGGGCAGAAGGGGTGGTAAGGTTAGCACAAACATTGATAGTCTTACCCACCTTGAGGTTAGCAACCACGCTCTATCTCCCCTTGTGACGAAAGAGACGAGAGAGACGAGAGAGACAACAACGAAGTCGGGTATCACCTTTCTTTGTTATCTCTGTTGTCTCTGTTGTCTCTGCTGTCCCTCAGACCCCTTGGGCATTTATGCCCGCGCTCGGAACGAGCGCAACTCTAACAACTAAAAACTAATAACTAACAACTTCTCTATAACCTCCGCTTATACCTCTATAAAAAAATATTTCTACACATTTTCTTGGTTGTTACGAAAAATTATTACCTTTGCGCTCGGAAAAATCACTGTGGAAGGATTTGGACTTATTGCAACCACAATAAAAAACTGCTAAAAGGCATATTTTATACGCAATTCCCCTTCCATACTTTTTTAACTTAAAAATTATTTAAAGTATGGCTTTTTTATTTACATCAGAGTCGGTATCGGAGGGTCACCCCGATAAAGTAGCCGACCAGATTTCAGATGCTATTCTCGACGAGTTCCTTCGCCACGACCTCAACTCAAAGGTTGCGTGCGAGACTCTATGTACCACAGGCTTAACTGTCGTTTCGGGCGAGGTACGCTCGGAGGGTTATGTTGATATTCAGGGCGTTGCACGCCGTGTCATCGACCGCATCGGCTACAACCGCAGCGAGTATCAGTTCGATGCCGCTTCGTGTGGCGTGTTGTCGGCAATCCACGAGCAGTCGGCAGACATCAATCAGGGCGTTGACCGCAAAGATGGCGAGGAGCAGGGTGCTGGCGACCAGGGTATTATGTTTGGCTATGCTGTGGAGGAGACACGCGAGCTTATGCCCGCAACGCTCATCCTCTCGCATGTTATCCTCAAGGAGTTGGCAGATATTCGCCGTGGTGGCGAGCTTATGACCTACCTCCGCCCCGATGCCAAGAGTCAGGTAACCATCGAGTATGATGACGATCGCCGACCCAAGCGTGTGCATACCATCGTGGTATCGACACAGCACGACGAGTTTATCCTCCCCACCCGCACCCGTTCAGAGAAGGAGGCAGAGCGTGAGATGCAGCGCATCATCGCTGACGATGTCCGCAACATCCTTATCCCCCGTGTCAAGGCTCGCTTGGAGCGTGCCGGCGACAAGGTATCGGAGCTTATTGGCGATGACTACATCCTCCATGTAAACCCCACCGGCAAGTTCGTTATCGGTGGCCCTCACGGCGATACAGGTCTTACCGGCCGTAAGATTATCGTAGATACCTACGGTGGCCGTGGCGCACACGGTGGCGGCGCCTTCTCAGGCAAGGACTCATCGAAGGTAGACCGCTCGGCAGCCTACGCAGCACGCCATATCGCAAAGAATATGGTTGCAGCAGGCATCGCACGCGAGGTATTGGTGCAGGTGAGCTACGCTATCGGCATCGCACAGCCCCTCTCGGTATATGTCGACACCTACGGCACTGCCAATGTCAAGATGACCGATGGCGAGATTGCCGAGAAGATTGCCACTATGTTCGACCTTCGCCCTGCGGCAATCGTGGAGCGCTTTGGCCTTAAGTACCCCATCTTCGAGGCTACCGCATCGTATGGCCACTTTGGTCGTCGCCCCTACACCGAGCTTGTACGCTTCGTAGGCGAGAAGGGCAAGGAGTTTGCCAAGGAGGTAGAGTTCTTCTCGTGGGAGAAGGTTGACGAAGTAGACCGCCTAAAGCAGGAATTTGGGCTATAAGAGTTGTTAGTTATTAGTTGTTAGTTGTTAGATAGCACTAATATCTACAAAAAATCTTAACCACACAAAAGGCTCTGCATCAAGCTATTAGGTGCAGAGCCTTGATTTTTAGTAAAACTTTTTTCGAAAAAAGTTTGCAGATTAGAAAATAGTTACTACATTTGCACACCCAAACCACAAAGCCCAGGTGGTGAAATTGGTAGACACGCTACTTTGAGGGGGTAGTGAGCATTAGCTCGTGCAAGTTCGAGTCTTGTCCTGGGCACGAGAGACGGAAGGTGAAAGCCTTCCGTTTTTTTTGTTTGTGGGCGGAGGTTGCGCTTAAAGACCATAGGACCTTAGGACCTTAAGACCTTACGAGGTCGGGTATCACATTTTTTTCTTACTGGTCTTATCGTCTTACTTGTCTTACTGGTCCTAAAACCCTCTAACAACTAATAACTAAAAACTAACAACTAACCTCTCTCTCCTCTCTTTTATCTTTCATCTTTTTTCCGTATCTTTGTACCAAAGATAAAAAAAGCGCACTATGGCAGATAACTACCTTGAGAAACGAATGGAGGACTACCTGAGCCAACAGCCCACAAAGCGCCGTCAGGCAACACTCCGCCGACTACTGCTGCACAACCGTAGCTACCGAGGCTACGACAGCCGATTTGTTGTGCGCCCCGACCAGCTACACCGCATTATCGAGGTGGCGACACTCTGCCCCTCGGCACGCAACCAGCAGGTACTGCGCTTTCGCCCCGTAACGCACGAGGAGGCCCACAAAATACTACCACACATTCGTCTTGGTGGCGCACTCCCCGAACTCAACCTCCCCTTTGCCGGCACCGAGCCAAACGCCTTTGTCGTCATCTGCTCGACGGTCGAGGAGTCGCACTATGTGAGTGTAGACCTCGGCATCGTGGCGCAGTCGATGCTTCTGCAAGCTACCGAGATAGGCCTTGGTGGCATCTGTATAGGTGCCTTCGAGCGCAAGGCCATAAAGGAGAGCTTGGCACTACCCTACGACCCCGTACTTGTGGTGGCCATCGGTCGCCCAGCAGAGCATATCGAGCTTGTGAAGGTAGACGAGGGCGCACCGCTCAACTACTACCGCGAGGGTGGCGTACACTATGTTCCGAAGATTAAGACGGAAGACCTTATTATAAAGTAGCACAACCGAAACTAACACCTAAAATGAATATGAGAAGACTCTTTTTGACGATGTGCGTGGTCGCACTATCAGCCATAGGCTATCGTGCCTTGGCAGACCAGCCCGACCCCTATTGGGAGAATCCCGAGATGTTTGCCGAGAACAAGCTCCCTGCAAAGGCGACATTCACACCCTACCTCACAACCGAGGCAGCCACAGAGCGTGGAGACTCGGAGTTGGTGATGGATATTAGCGGTGAGTGGCGCTTCAACTGGACCAAGACCCCCGCAGAGCGCCCCGAAGGCTTCTGGGCTGAGGAGTATGACGACAGCAAGTGGACAACAATCAAGGTGCCAGGCAACTGGGAGGTTGAGGGCTTCGGTGTGCCTATCTACACCAATGTTACCTACCCCTACCCGATGAATCCACCCTACATTCCCCACGACGACAACCCCACAGGTTGCTATCGCCACACCTTCACGCTTCCCTCGGAGTGGAACGGCAGAGATGTTATCCTGCACTTCGAGTCGGGCTTGGCAGCGATGCACCTATGGCTCAATGGCCATAAGGTAGGCTACTCGGAGGGCACGAAGACCGCCGTAGAGTTTGACATTACGCCCTATATCAAGGCAGGAGAGAACACCCTCGCCATCGAGGGCTACCGCTGGTCAGATGGCTCATACCTCGAGGACCAGGACTTCTGGCGTCTTTCGGGCTTCGACCGCAAGGTTAAGGTTTACTCGGTGGCCAAGACACGCATCGCCGATATGTTTGTTGTTGGCGACCTCGACAAGAACTACCGCAACGGCCTCTACAACGCCACCGTAACCATCGCAAACAACAACGACAAGGCGTTCAACGGCTCGGTTGAGCTTCAGCTCCTCGACAAGGCGGGCAAGGCTGTGGCAAAGTTCTCGAAGAGCATCGCCCTCGATGCCGGTGCAAAGGGTGACATCGCCTTCGAGCGCACCATTCCGAAGGTTAAGAAGTGGAGCCACGAGCACCCCAACCTCTACACCACCGTTGTAACGCTCAAAGATGCCAAGGGCAACACCGTGGAGGCGACATCTGTTCGCACGGGCTTCCGCAAGGTGGAGATTAAGGATGCTGTTTTGATGCTCAACGGTCGCCGCCTGATGATTAATGGCGTAAACATCCACGAGCACAACCCCGCAACAGGCCATGTCGTAACACGCGAACTAATGCTCAAGGATATTGAGCTTATGAAGCGCCACAATATCAACGCTGTGCGCACCAGCCACTACCCAGAGCCTACGGAGTGGTACGACCTCTGCGATGAGTACGGTATCTTGCTTGTTGATGAGGCAAATATCGAGGCTCACGGCTGTGGCACAGGCTACCACGAGAGCTTCCCCCGTTTCCACCCCTCACACCGCGAAGAGTGGAAGGGTGCGCACCACGACCGCATACGCTCGATGGTTGAGCGCGACAAGAACCACCCCTCGGTAATCATCTGGTCGATGGGCAACGAGAGTAGCGATGGCGAGGTATATACCGAGGCATACAAGTGGATTAAGGAGCGCGACAAGAGCCGTCCCGTGCAGTTTGAGCAGGCCTATGGTGGCCCTAACACCGACATCGCCTGCCCTATGTACCCCTCGATTGCCGATATGAAGCGCTATGCCGAAAGAGAGAACCCTCCCAAGCCATATATTATGTGCGAGTTTGCCCACGCTATGGGTAACTCTACGGGTAACTTCCGCGAGTATTTCGATATTATGGAGGGTCACCCCCATATGCAGGGTGGCTTTATCTGGGACTGGGTTGATCAGGGCATCGACGCCGTAGGCAACGATGGCCGACACTACTGGGGCTATGGTGGCGACTTCGGCGCTTGGATGTACACCCACGATGAGAACTTCTGCTGCAACGGCCTTGTTTCGCCCGACCGCACACCCCACCCCGGCTTGCGGGAGGTTAGAAAGGTATATCAGGATATCGAATTCGAACTTGTTGACAGCAAGACACTGCGCATCTACAACAATACCCACGACACCGACCTCTCGGAATTCTACCTCAGCTACTACACCGCACGCAATGGCGAAGATAAGAGGTGGGTTGAGGGCGTTGAGCTGCCTCGTTGCCCTGCGGGTCGTAGCGTAGATGTCGCTATCGACTACGCCACCGATGACTCGTATGCCGAATGGACACTCACCGTTATGGCTTGCTACATCGAGAATCCCGTACACCTCTACGGCATGCTCTACGAGGGACATATCGCTGCCGAGGAGCAGTTTGTGCTTCAGCCCTACCGCTTCGAGAAGGCTCTTCCTGAGGGTAAAATCGAGATTGAGAAGAGCGAGAACTGGTTGGCAGCCTTTGCTGGCGAAACGGGCGTGCTCTTCAACACCCAGAATGGTCGCTTGGAGCGCTTCGTGTCGGGTGGCAGAAATCTTATGTCGGAGATACCTGAGCCTTGGTTCTGGCGTGCACCCACCGACAACGACTGGGGCGAGGGTCTTCAGCGCACCGCCAATGTATGGCGCACCAACCGCCGTAAGCCCTTGGGCGCAAAGGTTGAGGAGTACGAAGATAGAGTTGTCGTGCGTGGCGACTACTACCTTGTCGATGCCCCATCGTACTACACCACCATCTACACCTTCCGTGCCGATGGCTCGTTGCAGGTCGAGGTGGAGTGGAAGCGTGATGGCGAGTATGTTCCCGAATTGCCCCGCTTCGGTATGCGTATGATTTTCCCCGCCAACTACAAGAACCTCAAGTTCTATGGTCGTGGCCCTTGGGAGAACTATTCGGATAGGTGCGAGTCGGCATTCTTGGGCCTCTATGAGCAGTCTACCGATGAGCAGCTCTTCCCCTATGTTCGTCCTCAGGAGTCGGGCAACAAGACAGATGTACGCTGGGTAGAGCTCACCAACGACAAGGGTGTAGGTATCCGTGTTGATGGCCTTCAGCCACTAAATATCAGCGCTATGCCCTACCGCTCGGAGGACCTTGACCCAGGCCTCGGAATGAAGAAGCAGATGCACTACTCGGATATCGAGCCTCGCCGCGAGGTGGTACTACATATCGACCTTAAGCAGCGTGGCTTGGGTGGCGACAACTCTTGGGGCCTATCCCCCCACGACCCCTATCGCCTAACCGCCGATGAGTATAGCTACGGCTACATCATCACACCGATAAACAAATAACCGAAAAACGAAAAAAGAGGACTAACCCATTGCGATTAGTCCTCTTTTCGTTCTGAGCGAAAGCCTACAGCTTCGACTTTATTTTCTCCATAAAGGCGTCGTACTCGGCTGAGAGTGATGACATTAGGCTCTTTACGGTGATAATCTTTTCGGCACGCCAGGCATTCGCTCCTGCAAAGGCGTAACCGTGATCGAGGCGGCCCTTGAAGGCGTTGAAGAGGGCGAGCATAATGCAGTAGGGGCTATGCACCACATCGCAGGTCTTGATGCAGTTAAAGGCGCACTGCTTGGGCTTCGTTATGCCCTCTTTGACGGCATCGAGGAACGAGCTACGCACAGCACGGCCTGGCATACCAACAGGGCTTTGAATGATTTGGATATCGCCCTCCGAGGCGTTGAGATATGCCTCCTTGAAGCGAATATCGGCATCGCACTCCTCGGTGGTAACGAAGCGTGTACCCATCTGCACGCCCGAAGCACCTAACGACATTGCATTGAATATATCCTCGCCAGTGTAGATGCCTCCCGCGGCGATTACGGGAATGGTGCAGCCGTGCTCCTCAGCGAAACGGTTAACAACTGCAACAACCTCGGGCAGAGTCTTGCCAAGGCTAAACTCCTCGGAGAAGATTTGGTCGCCCTTGTAGCCGAGGTGGCCACCAGCCTTGGGGCCCTCAACGACAATGGCATCGGGTGTATAGCGGTACTCCGCCCACCACTTCTCGCATAGGAGCTTTGCCGCGCGTGCCGATGACACGATAGGTGCCAACTTGGTCTTTGCACCCTCGGTGAGGAATGAGGGGAGGTTGAGTGGCAGACCAGCACCCGAGAAGATGATGTCGGCACCCTCCTTTACGGCGGTGCGCACCATATCCGCAAAGTTGGTCATCGCCACCATGACATTCACGCCGATGATACCCTCGGTCTTCTGTCGTGCCTTGCGCAACTCCTCCTTAAGGCCCTCGATGGCTGCCTCAGCCACACTCTTTGCCTTCTCCTTATAAATCAAGCCAAGACCGGCTGACGATATTACGCCGACACCACCCTCGTTCGCTACGGCCGAGGCAAGGCCCGAGAGCGAGATGCCGACACCCATACCACCCTGCACGATGGGAAGGCGGGCGGTAAGGTCTCCAATTTTCAGTGATTTCATTGCTTTTCTTCTTTATTAAATTTGTATAAAAAGAGGTGGCAAAGATAAATATAAAAACGAAAAAAACACCAACAAAATAGGATTTTGTTGATGCCTTTCTCAATTTTATAGAAAACCTATGTTCCGAAATAGAACAATATCGCTTCTATCTTGCCACCTTTAGCAATGAGGAGTCGCCATAGCTCAAAAATCTAAAATCGTGAGCCAAGGCGTAGTCATAAATTCGATGCCAGTCATCACCCACATAGGCGCCTACAAGCAGTAGAAGCGTAGATTTTGGCTGGTGGAAGTTGGTGATTATGTAGCGCACCACACGGAAGCGATAGCCCAGAGGGGTAATCATAATCTGCGTTGCCGCTTTTAGCTGCTCGACCCCATTTTTGCGCATATACTCCGCAATGGTCTGCAACACCTCGCGACCGCTAAACTCCTGAGGGATATCGTACAACTCCCACTGCCCTACCACACGCTCGGTAGCGGGCGAGCCCTCACAGCGAATACGCCAAGCGAGTGCCGTAAGCGACTCCAAGGTGCGCACCGAGGTTGTGCCTACGGCAACGATATTATCGGCACGCTGAAGCAGGTTCTCGATGGTCGGAAGCGTTACCGAGAAGTGCTCGGTGTGCATCGGATGTTCGGCAGCATTCTCATCTTTAACGGGGAGGAATGTTCCTGCACCGACATGGAGTGTAACACCCTCAAAGACAAAGCCTTTGGCACGCATATCCTCCATCAACTCTTCGGTGAAGTGCAGACCTGCCGTAGGGGCGGCAACAGAGCCCTCGTAGCGGGCATAGACAGTCTGATAGCGGGTGTTGTCTATCTCCTCGCTCTTGCGGTTGAGATATGGCGGAATGGGGATACGGCCAAGCTCCTCCAACAGCTCACCAAAGGTGCAGTCTGCCGTCCAGCGCAGGCGCACGATATGCTCCCTTGTGCCACGCTCGATAATCTCGGCACGCAGGGTGTGGCTCTCGCCACGATAGCTAAAGTCTATGCCCACCTCGCCCTCTTTCCACTTCTTGAGGTTGCCCACGATACAGCTCCACTCGCTCTCGCCACGCTGCTGGAAGGCACGCTCATAGTCGGCAGGGCGGTGAGGCTCAAGGCAGAAGACCTCGATACGCGCACCCGATGCCTTGTGCATCACTATGCGCGCGCGCACCACGCGCGTATTATTAAATACGAGCATCGCACCCTCGGGCAGGTAGTCTGCCACCGAGCAAAAGTGGCTCTCCGAGATTGCGCCATTGTCGTATACTAACAACTTCGACGACGAGCGCTCCGCCAGCGGAAACTTGGCGATACGCTCATCCGGAAGGTTGTAGTTATAGTCGTTGATATCTATATGTCGTTCCATAGTGGCACAAAGGTAGAAAAAAAAGAGGAAAATTCAAAGAAGAGAGAGAGCAGGCATTTTGCCTGCGGGCTAAAGCCCCAAGGGGCAAAAGGGTTCTGAGGGGTAAGAGGGGTGGTGAGATTAGCAAGAGTTGGAGCAGTCTTACCCACCTTGAGGTTAGCAATCACGCTCTATCTACCCTTGTGCCACTTGTGCCACTCGTGCCCCTCAGCGTTAGCTGGCGCTCCGACGGAGCGCAGTCGATAGAGAATTTAGAGAATTTAGGGAATTTAGAGAAGTTAGTGAGGCGCTACCGACATTTATCCCTAAGCTCTCTACATTCCCTAAGCTCATTAAATTCCCTAATAAAACTACTCCCCACCCAGCACCCCAGCCCCCAATTTCTTGTCAGAAGGGGTCTAATTTGGTCTCGACACGAAGAAGCCCGGATGGGACATACTAAGCGTATTTCCCATTCGGGCTTCTGACTGAGAGGCCGAAGTAGGCCCCTTATCACAAGAAATTAACTACTTGATTGTAAGCTCGTCAAGCAACCACTCTGCGCCTGCGTACTTCTCGATGATGAAGAGGACATAACGGATATCCACTGCGATGGTGCGCTGAAGCTCAGGCTCGAAGGCTACATCGCCAGACATCGCCTCCCAGTTGCCGTCGAACGCTAGACCGATAAGCTGACCCTTAGAGTTCATAACGGGAGAGCCAGAGTTACCACCCGTAATATCGCAGTTTACAAGGAATGCTACGGGGAGATCGCCATTCTTATCGGCATAGTGGCCATAATCCTTCTTGGCATATAGCTCCTTGAGGCGCTCAGGCACGGTGAACTCCACAGGGTTGGTGGGATCCTCCTTAGCCATAACACCATCGAGGGTGGTGTAGTGGTTGTAGACTATACCATCGGCGGGGCTATAAGGCAATACATTACCATAGGTGAGGCGGATGGTGAAGTTAGCATCCGATGCCCACGCCTTGTCGGGCTGCATCATCATCAAGCCCTTGATATAGAGGCGATGACCCTCGTTATAGAGTGCTGAGGTATTCTGCACAGCAGGCACCAACTCGCGGTAGAGGTTGATAATAGAGGTAGCAAGCTCGGTTACGGGGTCGTTAGTGAAGACTGCGGTCTGCTCCTCTGCTGGAAGGCTTGCAACGGCGAGGAAGTCCTCATAGGTCGTAAGCTTAGAGTTGTCGTAGAGCCAGTCTACATACTTATCCGAATCGCCACCAAACTCCGAGTCAATCTTGGCGTAGATTGAGGGTAGAAGCTCGTTGTTCTCACGGTAGATCTGGAACATACGCTTTGCCACAGCACGGTCAGCTGTTGCGTCGTAGTCCTTGTAGAACTGCTCGAAATCGCGTACGCCAAGCACGGTCTGTACAAGCTCAACAGACTGCATAAAGGCCTCCGAGAGGTACTGGATAGTGGCGTTCTCCTTGCGAGCCTCGGTCTGCGAGCGCTCGATAAGCGAGAGGGCATCCACGAAGCGCTCCTCAGGCAAGGTATTCTTCTCGGCCCACGCCTGAAACTCTGCCTCCTGCTTAGCCTTCTTAGCACGAACATTGAGCTTCTCGATACCGCGCGACATACCGATAGAGTTCTTCCAGTAGTTTGCCGACTGCGCATACTTCGAGTCGTACTTGATGCGGATAGCCTGATCGGCATCCATAAACTGACGCAATATCTTCTGGCGTTCGCCACGGATATAGATGCGCTGGGGGTTGTCCACCTCCAACATATAGTCGATTTCCGAAGATGTCATATAGCGCTCAGTAGAGCCGGGGAAGCCCATAATCATACCGAAGTCACCCTCCTCGATACCCTTCAACGAGATGTCGAGCCACTTCTCGGCCTTGTAGGGCACATTCTCCTCAGAGTACTCTGCAGGGCGGTTGTCCTTGCCGGCATATACACGGAAGATTGAGAAGTCGCCAGTATGGCGAGGCCACATCCAGTTGTCGGTATCGCCACCAAACTTACCGATAGAGGAGGGAGGAGTACCTACCAAACGAACATCGGGATATACCTCATATACAAATGCAAAGAACTGATTATCACCGAAGAACGAGGGAACGATAATCTGCATACCGGGGTACTTGGCCTCCAACTCGGCGATAAGGTCCTTCTTGGCAGCAGCTACCATCTGCTCATACTCCTGCTGACCTGCGGTCGAGGGTATTGCGCCCACAATATCGGCCGTAACATCGAAGATATGGCGCACGAAACGCACCGAGAGACCCTCGGCGGGAAGCTCCTCGGCGTTGTTCTGTGCCCAGAAGCCATCTTTGAGGTAGTCGTGCTCCACAGACGAGAGCTTCTGAATGGCGCTGTAACCGCAGTGGTGGTTGGTGAAGAGCAAGCCCTCAGGCGATACAATCTCACCTGTACAGCCACCGCCAAATACTACGATAGCATCCTTCAACGATGACTTCTCTGCCGAGTAGATATCTTCGGCCTTGAGTTTGCAACCGTGGGCCTTCATATCCTTGCTGTTCATCTTCTTAATATAGGGTAAAAGCCACATACCCTCATCGGCAACAGCGGTGAACGAGATGCCCACCAATGCCAACATCAAAAATAGTTTTCTCATAAAGCGTTAGTATTTAGAATTTTATAATCTCTCAACACATTTGTATCAAAGATACAACAGCAAAGATAAGAAAAAAATTAATACCTTATTAATTTTTTAGTTGTTAGTTTTTAGTTATTAGTTTTTAGAGTTTTTTTTTAGAACAAGTAAGACGAATAAGACAAGTAAGACCGATAAGAAGAAAAATGATACCCGACCTCGTAATGGTCTTAAGGTCTTAGAGTCCTAATGGTCATTAAAATTCTACTGCCCTAAATACCCACTACTAAGCGCCATTTTGGCACTATCATCTCTTCAATTACGACAAATTGTCGTTGCAGACTGACATAATTTCTGCTTATTGAAAATGGCAAAGTAATTGCCCTTGCCAATAGCAGAAAATAATTTAACCAAATACAAAATATGAACATTAACACACTTACTATCAAGGCGCAAGAGTTGTTGCAGGCTGCGATGACCTTAGCGCGTGGGCGTGGTCAGCAGGCAGTTGATCCGCTACATCTTCTCGCGGTGGCAATAGCCGAGGAGGACTCGTTGGGAAGCTATCTTCTTGGGCGTGTGGGGGCGAATGTCGCAACCCTGCGCCGTGATACCGAGGCGGCCATCGCTCGTCTTCCGCGTGTCGAGGGTGGTGGCGAGACATACTTCTCGCGTGAGGCATCGGCACTTATTCAGCGTGCCGTAGACCTTACCGAGAAGTTTAACGACCGCTACGCCTCGGTGGAGCATATCGTGGCGGCATTGGCTACGGAGCGCTCCGCAGCACGCAACATCCTCAAGGCTGCGGGGGTTACCGAGGCGCAGATAATCACCGCAATAAAGGAGTTTCGCAAGGGCTCGACAATAAACTCCGCAACCGAGGAGATGCAGTTTGACGCCTTGGGCAAGTACGCCATAAACCTCAACGATGGCGCACGCTCAGGAAAGCTCGACCCCGTGATTGGCCGTGATGAGGAGATACGCCGAGTGCTTCAGATACTCTCGCGCAGAACGAAGAATAACCCTATCCTCGTAGGTGAGGCGGGTGTAGGTAAGACCGCCATTGCCGAGGGCATAGCCCACCGTATCGTAGATGGCGATGTTCCCGAAAACCTCAAAAACAAGACTATCTACTCCTTAGATATGGGTGCGCTGATTGCCGGTGCTAAGTACAAGGGCGAGTTCGAAGAGCGACTGAAGGCTGTGGTTAAAGAGGTTACGGCTGCCGATGGCGAGGTGTTGCTCTTCATCGACGAGATTCACACCTTGGTTGGTGCGGGCAAGTCCGATGGCGCGATGGATGCAGCAAACATCCTAAAGCCGGCACTTGCGCGTGGCGAGTTGCGCACCATAGGTGCTACGACACTTGACGAGTACCAGAAGTACTTCGAGAAGGATAAGGCCCTGGAGCGCCGCTTCCAGAAGGTGATGGTAGATGAGCCTACGATGGAGGATGCTATATCTATTATGCGAGGCCTCAAGGAGCGCTACGAAAACCACCACCGTGTGCGTATCAAGGATGAGGCTATCATCGCCTCGGTGGAGCTCTCACACCGCTATATCACCGACCGTTTCCTCCCCGACAAGGCTATCGACCTTGTTGATGAGGCGGCATCACGCCTACGCCTTGAGATGAACTCCGTGCCAGAGGAGATTGACCAGCTCGACCGCCGTATTCGTCAGCTGGAGATTGAGCGCGAGGCGATACGCCGTGAGGACGACAAGGAGCGCATCAAGCGCCTCGATGCGGAGATTGAGGAGCATAAGGCCGAGTATGCAGCACTGCGTGCCAAGTGGCAGTCGGAGCGCGACCGTCTGCACGAACTGCAACAGGCCAAGGAGGCTATCGAGCGAGCCAAGATTGAGGCACAGCAGGCCGAGCGCTCAGGCGACTATGGCCGTGTTGCGGAGCTTCGCTACGGCACCATTGTAGAGCTTGAAAAGCGCGTGGCAACCCTTGAGGAGGAGTTGCGCCTAACGGCAGATACTGCGATGATTAAGGAGGAGGTATCGGCAGACGACATCGCCGAGGTGGTATCGCGCTGGACAGGTATCCCCGTAAAGCGTATGTTGCAGTCCGAGAGGGAGAAGTTGCTAAATATGGAGGAGGAGCTACACCGCCGTGTTGTGGGTCAGGATACCGCCATAGAGGCTATATCGGATGCTGTGCGCCGCTCGCGTGCAGGGCTCTCGGATGGTCGCCGACCTATCGGCTCGTTTATCTTCCTCGGCACTACGGGTGTCGGCAAGACGGAGTTGGCAAAGGCCCTTGCGGAGTTCTTGTTCAACGACGACCAGATGCTGACACGAATAGATATGTCGGAGTATCAGGAGCGCCACTCGGTATCGCGCCTGGTGGGAGCGCCTCCGGGATATGTGGGCTACGATGAGGGCGGTCAGCTCACCGAGGCGGTACGGCGCAAACCATACTCCGTGGTGCTGCTTGACGAGATCGAAAAGGCGCACCCCGATGTCTTCAACATACTCTTGCAAGTGCTTGACGATGGACGACTTACCGACAACAAGGGTCGCACGGTGGACTTCCGTAACACCATCGTCATAATGACCTCGAACCTCGGCTCACACCTTATCTCGGAGCGCTTTGCCGAAGCTGGCAATGAGCCCTCGGCAGAGGTTGTCGAGCGCACCAAGGCAGAGGTAGTGGAACTTATGAAGCAGCAGCTAAAGCCTGAGTTCGTAAACCGTATCGACGAGATTGTGATGTTCGAGCCGTTGAGCCGTAGCCAAGTAGAGAAGATTGTGGATATACAGTTGCGTGCCGTAGCCTCGATGCTCCGCAACAACGATATGGAGCTTATCTACACCGCCGAGGCTCGCCGCTACATCGCCAACATAGGCTTCGACCCCTTGTATGGTGCCCGCCCCATAAAGCGAGCTATACAGCGCGAGGTGGTAAACGAGCTCTCGAAGCGCATCTTGCGTGGCACAGTAGACCGCTCAAAGCCTATCCGCCTCGATGCCAACGACGAGGGATTGGTGTTTGGGAATTAGAGGGAGAGTTGTTAGTTATTAGTTGTTAGTTGTTAGATTTTTTAGGACAAGTAAGACGATAAGACGAGTAAGACGATAGGAAAAAATTGTGATACCCGACCTCGTAAGGTCTTAAGGTCCTAAAGTCCTAAGGTCTTAAAAAAACTAACGCTCTTAATCTACCCCCCCCCAAAAAAAAATGCCGATGGGCGTACTTATCGTACTGCTCATCGGCATTTCTGCTGTATGGGGAGTAAACGCCACTAAATTAGGCTAATACTGCTCCTTCTCGTTGGGGAAATCCCTGCTCTTAACATCATCGACATAGTGGCCTACGGCCTCCAAAATCGTCGTGCCAAGGTCGGCATAACGGCGCAGGAAACGGGGTGAGAAGGCCTGAGTGATGCCGAGCATATCGTGCGCCACAAGCACCTGACCATCGGTAGAGCCACCAGCACCAATGCCGATAGTGGGGATATGCAACTCACGCGACACACGGGCGCCAAGCTCAGCGGGAATCTTCTCCAAAACGAGGGCAAAACAGCCAGCCTCCTCCAAAAGGTGAGCATCACGAACGAGCTTCTCAGCCTCGGCCTCATCCTTAGCGCGGACATTGTAGGTGCCGAACTTATGAATCGACTGGGGCATAAGTCCGAGGTGGCCCATAACGGGGATACCTGCCGAGAGGATGCGGTTTACCGACTCGAGAACCTCCTCGCCACCCTCCAACTTCACGGCATCGGCCTCGGTCTCCTTCATAATGCGGACTGCCGAGTCGAGAGCCAACTTAGAGTTGCCCTGATAGGTACCGAAGGGGAGGTCTACAACGACCAAAGCACGCTTGGTGGCACGCACAACCGACTTGGCGTGGTAGATCATCATATCGAGGGTGATGGGTAGCGTGGTCTCGAAACCCGCCATAACATTTGCTGCCGAGTCGCCAACGAGGATAACATCAACACCCGCCTGATCGACAATCTTGGCCATCGAATAATCATACGAAGTGAGCATAGCGATCTTCTCGCCACGCTGTTTCATCTCGGTAAGGCGCAGTGTGGTTACTGCCCTCACATTGCTTTCTACTGACATAAAGTAAGTTTGAGAGTTAATTCTAACACAAAGGTAGCGATTTATACGAAAAGAGCAAATATTTTCTATCTAATAAAGTATATGTACGGCTAAAGATAAAATCCCGTAAAAGATATATATACTTATTGCGCAACCAAAAAAAATATACTAAATTTGTAACAGATAACCTAATTATAATAGTTATAACCCTAAATCTATGAGAAAATTTTTAACACTTATGATGTTGGCAACTACGCTGTTGGTGGCGTGCGAGCCAAGCAACGAGGAGCAACCCAAGGCTACTCTTAAGATTATGTCCGAGGTCGAGATGTCGTTTACGGCAGATGGTGGCGAGGGCGTGATACTCTATGAGCTAAGCAACTACACCGGTACAACCCCTATATCGGTAGAGTGCAGCGCAGAGTGGATTGTCCTGCTTGGCGTAGAGGCCGATAGTGTCAAGTTTGAGGTAAAGAGGTCTGTTGTGGAGGAGCCTCGTGAGGCTATCATAACACTCTCGATAGAGGATTTGACCGAGAGCGTAAAGGTTAAGCAGGCAGCAGCCGAGCCCTTGAAGGCCGATGTTGAGTTTGTGGCAAAAGTGCTTAATGGCAGCTACTACGGCACTGCCTACACCCCCGAAATAGGCTCGCTGTTCTATCAGGTTATCCTTTCGGATAATGGCGCACCCGCCGAGTTAGAGTTCAAGCCCAACAGCATATACTACTACTTTGGCATCTTCTCGGACCAGACGGCCGACGAGAGCAACCCCAAGGTGCCCAATGGCGTATACTTTTTTGACAATACTTATAGCTTCCAGCCGGGCGTTTTCGACGACTCGTTTAGCGCCTACTACATCTCGAACGACACCGAGTGCAACTGGCAGCCCTTTATAGATGGCCGTATCGAGGTGTCGGACAACCATATTGATGCTATGGTTACGCTTGCCGATGGCACGGTACACCATATAACCTACGATGGCGATCTGACGCTTACATACCCCAAGAACAGCTCGCTGAGTGGCGACTACAACTTCAGTATGACAGATGCCTACATCGAGGCGTGGAACTATGGCGACTACTACGCTGCGGGTGGCAACAACTGGCTCGTATATGTATACCCCGACTACGAGGTTGGCACAGGCGAGGGCTTCTGGCTCGACATCATTGCCCACGACTACAACGAGCAGAGCATCGCTGGCGAGTATATCTGCAAGGAGTCCTTCGAGACTGGCGTATTCTTCCCCGGATTCACGGCAGCAGGCATATACTATGGCTCATGGTATATTGACTACGAGGACTTCCAGCCCAAGGGCGAAAAGTTGGCACCGCTAATCGATGGCAGCATCAAGATAACAGATAGCGAGGAGGGCACTGCGGCACTCTCTATTGAGGGCATTGATGATAGTGGCAACAAGATTACCTGTCAGATTACGGGCAATATAGACTACTACAACTTCTCTGATTTTGAGTAGATTAGCCTTAATTAACTATGTGTACTATGAGAACTTTGATACTTAGACTATCTCTTCTGCTATCGGTCGTAGTAGCCGTTGCGTGCCAGAGTGAGCCAACGCCAAACCTCAACAGCGCGATAGAGATAGAGAACAATATCATCAGCTTCGGATACGCTGGTGGTAAGGCGGATATTGGCTTTAGCATCATCAACCCTACCGAGGGTGGAAAAGTTGAGGCTACCACCTCTGCCGAGTGGATTGGCGTTGAGCATATCGGCGAGAGTAGCATAACCATCACCGCCACGCCAAACGAGGAGAACGAGGAGCGCACGGCGATGCTAATCGTCAGCTACTCGAATGCCAAAGATGGCTATCCCGTGAAGGTTACGCAGTCGATAGCGGGCTTCAGTTTTGAGAACTTGCAGGTCGAGCCTACCAGCTTCACGATTGATATTCTGCCCGAAAATAAGCAGGGCGTATATATCCTCTATCTCACCACAGAGAGCTACCTCAATCAATCTAACCTGTACGATGACGAGAGCCTATACACTGATGATATAGAGTATTTTAAGCTTCAGGCTTCGCTGCAGAACATATCGTTGGAGGAGTATCTCAACAATGGCGTCGCCTCGCGTGGCGATGTTATGGGCTACCACCGCGAGTATCTCAGTCCCAACAACAAATTTATGCTCTATGCATACTATATCGACATAAAGAGTGGCGAGAGACTTAGCCCCATATCGCGATACTGGTTTACGCTCGAAGAGGTGGAGCTGGAAGATATAGCGTTCGATGTAACACTCGAAAACGATGCTCCAAATGTCGATATTACGGTCGACACCAAGGGCTATGAGGGTGCCTACTTTATGAACTTCGTTGATATGGAGGATTATTTGGCGTTTTTTGGCGACGACAGCAACCTAAGCAACTATGCCTTAGATGATTGGTGGACAGTGCTCAATGTCTTTAGTAGCCGAGGCGAGAACCCCGCAACGATTGTCGAGGATTGGTGCTACTACGGAGGTGGCACATACCGAGCAGAGCACCTAAAGGCCGACACGCCGTATGCTATATATCTCTTTGCTATTGAGGAGAGTACGGGCTATGTCATCAGCGAACCAAACATCTTTGAATTCCGCACCGACCCTGTGCCGATGTCCGACCTCGAAATCGACTTTACGGTCAACGAGCTTACACCCACCACAGCATCTGTAACCATAACTCCCTCGATTGAGGATTACACCTATGGATTTATCCTTGTATCGCTAAAAGATTGGGAGTATTTCGGCTCGACTGACGAGGAGCGTTTCGAGAACTATATTGAGTGGTATGCAGTAGAGACAAGAGAGGGCGAGCAAACTTTGGAGATTTCGGATCTCGAGCCTCGAACCGATTACCTAATGCTTGCTTTTGGCTACTCAGGACAGACCCGCACCACACAATTCTTCCGACAAGGTTTCCAGACTCGTCCGGCACAATAGCCTGCCGAGCGAATTTTGAAGAATTATAGGCCGAATGTAATATTTTTACCTATATTTATTGCGCGAACGAAAAAAATGTCGTATATTTGTCGCGTAATTGAGCGAGAGTAAGGGGACGGAGAGTCCCCTTATTTCGTGTATATGCCCCAACGAGGGTTTCGACTTATAGCGACAAATTCAGTAGATATGATTGATATTAAGCAGGTTACAGAGATTGCAAACCGACACTTGGAGGGTAGCGATATGTTTGTTGTCGAGTGCAAATTATCGCCTATGGGCGAGATTGAGTTGCTTATCGACAGCGACAGCGCCGTAAAGTTGGAGGATTGCGCAGCCCTCAACCGCGCCATCGAGGCAGAGCTTGACCGCGATGTTGAGGATTACTCATTGATGGTTGCCTCGGCAGGCATCGGCTCGGAGCTTAAGCTCCTCAGACAGTTCCACAAGATTTTGGGCAGCGATGTCGAGGTCTTGCTCAAAGATGGTGTCAAGATTTTGGCGAAGTTAGAGAGCGCCGACGAGAGTGGCATAACCCTATCGTACGAGGAGAAGCAGGCCGTAGAAGGCAAGAAGCGCAAGGTAACGGTAGAGGTTACCAAGGAGTACAAGTGGGAGGAGATAAAGTATACCAAAGAGTACCTGAATTTCAAGTAATTTGTTGTGATAAGGGGGCATCTTTGAAGCTTTGCTTGTCTGAAAAATGCTCATTTACGCTCAAGTAAACTCCGCTTTTTCAGCCTGCGACAAATCTCCAAATCTGCCACCCTTCTGACAACAAATTGCTTTAGCGCTTACAACCGTAAAAACAGAGCAAAAACAAACAAAAACAAAATATAACACAAAATGAAGTACATTAATCTTATCAGCAACTTTGCAGAGTTCAAGGAGCTTAAGAACATCGACAACGCTACACTCATTGGCGTTTTGGAGGATGTCTTCCGCCACGCATTGCAGAAGCAGTTCGAGAGCGACGAGAACTTCGATGTTATCATCAACCCCGAGAAGGGCGACTTAGAGATCTGGCGCAACCGCGTGGTTGTCGAGGACGATGCCGTAGAGAACGAGAACACCGAGATCTCGGTGTCGGAGGTTAAGGCTATCGACCCCTCATACGAGGTAGGCGACGAGTATGTAGACCAAATAGATATGACAAAGTTTGGTCGCCGTGCCGTGCTGTCGTTGCGTCAGAATCTTGCATCGCGCATCCTCGACTTGGAGAAGGCTGCTCTGTTCGAGAAGTACTCGGAGAAGGTGGGCGAGATTATCTCTGGCGAGGTATATCAGGTATGGAAGAAGGAGGTATTGGTGCGTGATGACGAGGACAACGACCTCGTATTGCCCAAGATGGAGCAGATTCCCAACGACTTCTACCGCAAGGGCGACACCATCAAGGCCATCGTTAAGTCGGTGGAGATGAACAACAACCAGCCCCGCATCATCCTCTCGCGTACCGACAACCAGTTCCTTGAGCGTCTTTTCGAGCAGGAGGTACCCGAGATTTACGATGGTCTTATCACCATCAAGCGCATCGCACGCATCCCTGGTGAGCGTGCCAAGGTGGCCGTAGAGTCTTACGACGAGCGCATCGACCCCGTAGGTGCTTGCGTCGGTATGAAGGGCTCGCGTATCTACACCATCGTAAAGGAGCTCCGCAACGAGAATATCGATGTTGTGAACTTCACAGCGAACACATCGCTTATGATTCAGCGCTCGTTGAGCCCCGCAAAGGTGTCGTCAATCATCATCGACGAGGAGAAGAAGACAGCCTCGGTATATCTTAAGCCCGAGGAGGTGTCGTTGGCTATCGGTAAGGGTGGCTTGAACATTCGTCTCTCGAAGTTGCTCACTGGCTACGACATCGATGTATACCGCGAGATTGAGGAGGAGGATGTTGCACTCACGGAGTTTGCAGACGAGATTGAGGGTTGGATTATCGAGGCCCTCAAGGCTGCCGGCTGCGACACGGCAAAGAGCGTATTGGAGCTCCCCGTAGAGGAGGTAGCTCGCCGTGCCGACCTCGAGGTTGAGCAGGCAGAGCAGGTAGTGGCAATCCTCAAGGCCGAGTTTGAGTAGTTGATAACGATTAAATCAGTTTAGCGAATGGATAACAACAAAAAGATAAGACTTATACAGGTTGCCAAGGAGTTTAAGGTAGGTTTCAACACCATAGCCGAATATCTCCAGCGCAAGGGCCTGCAGAGCGACTGCTCACCCTCGTCGCCAGTGTCAGCCGAGGTATATGCTGCATTGGAGAAGGAGTTTGGTGGCAACCGCCAGTCGGGCAACGAGCGTAACGCAGTACGCGAGCGCATCAAGCAGAAGGATGCTGTGAGCATCAACTCGCAGAATCAGAAGGAGAGCGACGAGGATGAGGAGGTCATCATCAAGAGCAATGTGATATCGGTTAAGGACGAGGTGCGTGGCCCCAAGATTTTGGGAAAAATCGACCTCAACCCCAAGAAGAAGGAGGAGAAGCCCGAGCCAGCTCCCGCACCCGAGAAGCCCAAGGCTGAGCCTAAGAGGGAGGAGCCTAAGGCCGAGAAGCCTGCAGAGAAGCCTACAGAGCCTAAGACAGAGCCCAAGGTGGAGGTTAAGGCAGAGCCTAAGAGCGAGCCTAAGAGCGAGCCTCAGCAGCCTGATACAAAGAAGGACTCGGTATTCCGCCCTCAGATTTCGCAGCTCGACGGACCGAAGATTCTCGGCACTATGGATGTGTCGAATATGGTGCCCGGAGGCAAGCACAAGCGTAAGCGCCTCGACAAGGAGAAGGTAGATGTTGCCAAGGCGGGCAAAAATGCCGGCAAGCAGGAGCGCAACGAGAAGAAGGGTGGCAACAGCCAGCAGCAGGGTCAGCAGAATCAGCAGGCACAGCAGCAGTCGAAGAAGAACAAGAAGCAGAAGCAGCAGCCCAAGCCTATTGTACGCCCCGAGGTTTCGGACGAGGAGGTACAGAAGCAGATTAAGGATACCCTTGCACGCCTCACAGCGAAGGGTACCAAGTCGAAGGGTGCAAAATATCGTAAGGAGAAGCGCGAGGAGGTTCGTGAGCGCATGAACGAGGAGATCGAGCGCGAGGAGATGGAGCGCAGCGTGCTCAAGGTTACGGAGTTCGTAACCGTGAGTGAGCTCGCCACGATGATGAATGTCTCGCCTATGGAGGTTATCTCGGCGTGTATGAACCTCGGCCTTATGGTATCAATCAACCAGCGTCTCGATGCCGAGGCCTTGGTGGTTGTTGCCGAGGAGTTTGGCTTCACCGTAGAGTTTGTATCGGTGGAGATTCAGGAGGCCATCGAGACCGACACCGACAGCGAGGAGGACCTCGTACCACGACCCCCTATCGTAACGGTGATGGGCCATGTGGACCACGGTAAGACATCGCTCTTGGATAATATCCGTAAGACAAATGTTACGGCCGGCGAGGCGGGTGGTATCACCCAGCACATCGGTGCTTACTCTGTAGAGCTCAACGGCCAGAAGATCACCTTCCTCGACACCCCCGGCCACGAGGCCTTCACCGCAATGCGTGCGCGAGGTGCTAAGATGACCGATGTTGCGATTATCATCGTTGCTGCCGACGACTCGGTGATGCCACAGACTGTGGAGGCGATAAACCACGCCTCGGCAGCGGGTGTGCCTATGGTATTCGCCATCAACAAGATGGATAAGCCTCAGGCAAATGCCGACCATATCCGTGAGCAGCTCTCGCAGATGAACTACCTCGTGGAGGACTGGGGCGGTAAGTACCAGTGTCAGGAGGTATCGGCAAAGAAGGGTATGAACCTCGACAAGCTCTTGGAGAAGGTGCTCCTTGAGGCCGAGATGCTGGAGCTTAAGGCAAACCCCGACCGCAAGGCTACGGGTGCCGTTATCGAGTCGATGTTGGACAAGGGTCGTGGCTATGTTGCCACCATTATGGTGCAGAACGGTACTCTCCGCGTGGGCGATGTATTGCTCTCGGGAACATATACCGGCCGTGTAAAGGCTATGTTCGACGAGAACGGCAAGAAGGTTTCGGAGGCAGGTCCTTCGACACCCGTGCAGGTGCTCGGCCTTAATGGTGCGCCTCAGGCAGGTGATACCTTCAATGTTATGGAGGATGACCGCTCGGCACGCGAGATTGCCAACAAGCGTGAGCAGCTGCAGCGTATGCAGGGCATTATGACACAGAAGCACGTAACGCTCGACGAGATTGGTCGCCGTATCGCTATCGGCTCGTTCAAGGAGCTTAACATCATCGTCAAGGGTGATGTAGACGGCTCGGTAGAGGCGATGACAGGCTCACTCATCAAGCTCTCGAAGGAGAGTGTTCAGGTGAATGTCATTCACTCGGCCGTAGGTCAGATTTCGGAGTCGGATGTACTGCTTGCAGCGGCATCTAACGCCATCATCGTCGGCTTCCAGGTGCGTCCCTCGGCAGCGGCGCGTAAGGCAGCCGAGAAGGAGCAGATCGATATCCGCCTCTACTCTATCATCTACGATGCTATCAACGAGATTAAGGATGCTATCGAGGGTATGTTGGAGCCCGTGATGAAGGAGGAGATTGTATGCTCTACCGAGGTTATGGAGACCTTCAAGATTTCGAAGGTCGGCACCGTAGCGGGCTGTATCGTGCGTGAGGGTAAGATGCAGCGCAACACCGCTATTCGCGTTATCCGTGATGGTATCGTGATCTACACCGGCAAGCTCGGCTCGTTGCGTCGTTTCAAGGACGATGTCAAGGAGGTTACGATGGGTCAGGATTGCGGTCTTAATATCGAGTCGTACAACGATATCAAGGTCGGCGATATTATCGAGGGCTACGAACAGGTAGAGGTAAAAAGAAAATAAATGATTTTGTTGTGATAAGGGGGCATCTTTGAAGCTTTGCTTGTCTGAAAAATGCTCATTTACGCTCTAGTAAACTCCGCTTTTTCAGCCTGCGACAAATCTCCAAATCTGCCACCCTTCTGACAACAAAATGGGTTTGGGGGCTTTATCCCCATTGTCCATATATATTGATTGATACAGACTAAAGTTTAACCTAAATAAAACTTAAAGCAATGAGCAACATCAAGTTTACAACTGCTGCTGAGGCAGTTAAGTGCATTAAGTCGGGTGATCATATTCACCTTAGCTCTGTGGCATCTGCCCCCCAGTGCCTTATCAAGGCTATGTGTGAGCGTGGCCGTAACGGCGAGCTCAAGGATGTACACATCCACCACCTCCACACCGAGGGTCCTGCACCCTATGCTGAGCCTGAGTTCGAGGGCATCTTCCAGCTCGACTCATTCTTCGTAGGTGGCAATGTCCGTAAGGTTACTCAGAGTGGCTTTGCAGACTATATTCCTATCTTCCTTAGCGAGACACAGAAGCTATATCGCTCGGGTGCTGTGCCCTGTAATGTGGCTATGATTCAGGTGTCGCGCCCCGACAAGCACGGCTATGTATCTCTCGGTACCTCGGTAGATGCTACCTTGGCTGCCGTTGAGTGCGCCGACTATGTTATCGCAGTTGTCAATAAGTATGTTCCCCGCTCGTTTGGTGATGCCATGATTCACTCGTCGAAGATCAACTTCTTCGTGGAGGACGACCAGCCCCTTGAGGAGGCTCACTTCACCGCACCCAACGAGGTAGAGACCAAGATTGGTAACCTCTGCGCAGGCCTTATCGAGGATGGCGCAACCCTTCAGATGGGTATCGGCGCTATTCCTAACGCTGTACTCGCTCAGCTTGGTGGCCACAAGAACCTCGGCGTGCACACCGAGATGTTCGCCGATGGCGTATTGCCCCTCGTTGAGAAGGGCGTAATCAACGGCGCGTTGAAGAACATCGACAAGGGTAAGATGGTATCTACCTTCTTGATGGGCTCACAGAAGGTTTACGACTTCATCGACGACAACCCCGGTGTCTTGATGATGGATGTAGGCTACACCAACGACCCCTTCGTAATCGCCAAGAACGACAAGGTTACGGCTATCAACTCTGCTTTGCAGGTAGATATCACCGGTCAGGTATGTGCTGACTCTCTCGGCCGTAAGTTCTACTCTGGCGTAGGTGGTCAGATCGACTTCATCTATGGTGCATCGCTCTCTAAGGGCGGTAAGGCTATCATCGCTATGCCCTCAATCACCAACAAGGGCGTATCGAAGATTTCGGATGTCTTGACCGAGGGTGCAGGTGTCGTAACCACCCGTAACCATATCCACTGGTTCGTAACAGAGAATGGCGCAGTAGACCTCTACGGCAAGAGCCTTCAGGAGCGTGCCCGCTTGATTATCTCTGTTGCTCACCCCTCAGCACAGGAGGCTTTGGACGAGGCAGCATTCAACCGCTATGGCTCACACCACCACTATATTAAGGGGTATATGGCAAAGTAATCGGGTTGCCGAAACTTATCCTATATGCAAAGCCTTCCATTTTGGAGGGCTTTCTTTTTACCCCTTAATATAGCGGTGGTGTATCACCACCTTCCATATATACAATCCCCCTAAATCCCCCTTTGAGAAGGGGGACTTGGTTAAGGAGTTGTTAGTTGTTAGTTATTAGATTTTAGGACTAGTAAGACGATAAGACGATAGGACCAGTAAGACGATAAGAAAAAATTGTGATACCCGACCTCGTAAGGTCTTAAGGTCCTAAAGTCCTAATGGTCTTAAAACTCTGCGCTCGGAACGAGCGCAACTCTAACAACTAACCACTAAAAACTAACAACTAAAAAAATTAACAAATATTAATTTTTTTTCTTACCTTTGTATATATAATACTAAACTTATGAAGAGACAAGACCTATATTTCGCACTTGTGATGTTGGCGATATTTCTGCCATTCTTCCTTTCGCCTGAGTTGTACGCTTGGTACAAGACATTCAATGCCGAGCACGCAATGATTATGGCATTTCTGAAGTTCGCAATACTCTCGACACTCGGCGAGATGCTCGGTTGTCGCATATCGACGGGTAACTACACACACCCCACCTTTGGCGCTATGCCCCGTATGGTGGTATGGGGACTCTTGGGTATGGCAATATCTATGGCGATGACCGTATTCTCGGCAGGTATCCCCGCATTTATCACCGCTATGGGCGGTGCGGAGCTCGTTGACCAGTTCTATATGGAGGGCATCACCTTCGGCAAGTTTGTCGTGGCATTAGCAATATCGGTGATGATGAACACCTTCTTTGCCCCCGTATTTATGACCTTCCACAAGATTACAGATGCCCATATCGCCGAGTGCGGAGGCTCACTAAAGGCTCTTATCACGCCGATACCTATGCAACGCCTTATCAAGAGCATCAACTGGGATGTGCAGTGGGGCTTTATCTTCAAGAAGACCATTCCGCTCTTCTGGTACCCTGCGCACACCATCACCTTTATGCTACCGGGTGAGTTGCGTGTGCTCTTTGCAGCACTCTTGGGCGTGGCGCTGGGCGTAATCTTGGCAATAGGCCTCAAGAAGAAATAGCCTGATAATCAGCATATATAAATAAGACTTATATGGCTATAAAAAATCGTTAAGGAAAATCTATTGCAGAAAGGAAAAAAGCCCTTATATTTGCACCAGAAACAAACACAAAAGGGAGGTTCTTAAAATTAGGTCGAGTTGATTTTGAAGAGTATTTTGAGGATATTTCTCATTTATTGTGAAGGCGCAATGCGGGCATTGTAACTGAGCAAAAATGAGAAAGAGTCCAAAATAAATTCAAAAGCAACCGAAATAAGGACTCGCAACAACGAAATAATTATTTACTAATTTGAAGAACATCCCGAACCTAATATTAACACCTAAAAAACTAATAAGATTATGGCAAAGAAGTTTATTTGTTCAGTATGCGGATATATTCACGAGGGTAACGAGGCTCCTGAGAAGTGCCCTCTTTGCAAGGTAGGTAAGGAGAAGTTCACCGAGATGAAGGAGGAGAACGCAGCGTTGGAGTTCGTAACCGAGCACAAGATTGGTGATGGTCGCGTAGATAACGCTGAGATTATGGAGGGCCTCAACAACCACTTTATGGGCGAGTGCACCGAGGTAGGTATGTACTTGGCAATGAGCCGTCAGGCCGACCGCGAGGGCTACCCCGAAATCGCTGAGGCATTCAAGCGCTACGCCTTCGAGGAGGCAGAGCACGCTTCGAAGTTCGCAGAGTTGCTTGGCGACTGCGTATGGGACACCAAGACCAACCTCGAGAAGCGTATGAACGCTGAGAGCGGTGCTTGCGCCGACAAGATGCGTATCGCAGCCTTGGCTAAGCAGAACAACTACGACGCTATCCACGACACCGTACACGAGATGGCTAAGGACGAGGCACGCCACGGCAAGGGCTTCGAGGGCTTGTACAACCGCTACTTTAAGTAAGATATTGAGGCTAACCTAAATGAGCAATGAGCCTGTCTAACTCTATTTTGTTAGGCAGGTTCATTGTTTATATAGATATAAATTATTATCTTTGCTAACAAATTAAAATAACAATGCTATGGCTGAGAAGATAAATAAAGAGCGTGCGATAAGAGGTATCGTAAGTGCGGCAGTTAAATCATACGCTAAAGGATTCTCTACTAGACATATAGCCGAAGTAGATGATGAAGATGGTGTTATCAATTCTAAAATTCACAATGTATTTATAGCTGCATTAGGTCCTGAAATTCAATATTATTCTGCACTGGCACGCTCGCTTGACAGCTCTCTAGGAAATATGATTGAAGCCATGGCAATAAGCATAGCTGAGCTTAATTATACCGTCAGTCAGCATGTAGAAGGAATTCTATATAAAGAACAAACCGATTATATTGCTGAACTACTTGAGCAATATAAGCGCAGTTCTAATCGCAGAGTCCCTCAAATATCTGATTATAAAGGCATATCACGCAAAACTGGCAAAGTTGAAAATAAACGCCACGAAAGTGATTACTATCTAATTGATGAGGAAAACGGCATAAACTATCTAATAGAACTAAAGATTGGCGGAGACTTAGACAATAAGAAGGCTCGTTCTGAAAAAGAAGCCCTTCTAGAGCAATATTGCATTTTAACGAATAGACTTGGGGAAGATAAGGTAAAAATTCTATTTGCTACTGCTTATAATCGCTATGGAGAAGGAAAACCATGGAGACAAGGTCGAGTGCGACAGTTTTTCTCCGATGAGGAATTGTGCATTAGTCGAGATTTCTGGAACTTAGTTTGCAAATCTGATGCTGGATACGACATTGTTATTGATGAGTATAAAAAGAATGCACACTACATAAATGAAGCTCTTGACGAGATTAAAAGTAAATACTTACCTAGAGAGTAAATGAAGGATCACAATTGGCGCAAATCTGTACTTAAGGCTGATAGTAGGGATGTTATTAAACGCATCCCCGACAATTCTATCGACCTTATTCTTACAGACCCTCCTTATAATCTAGGCAAACACTCAACGGGGAATATCCACTTAAAAGGGAGAGCAGCATTAAATAATGATGTTGCAGAATGGGATATGATTGAGTTTAATCCTGAAGAGTGGGCAGACGAATTTGTAAGAATTTTAAAGCCAACTGGAAATTTATTTATTTTCACATCATATAACCAATTAGGAAGATGGTATAATTGCCTTGATCATCAGTTTGATTCATCAAACTTTATGATTTGGCATAAAACTAATCCAGCACCCAAAGTTTTTAAAGCGGGTTTTCTAAATAGTTGCGAGATGATTTTTACATGTTGGAATAAAAAACACACATGGAATTTCACATCTCAGTCAGATATGCACAACTTTATAGAGACTCCAATATGCATGCGCCCAGAGCGGTTAAAGAACCCAAAGCATCCTACACAGAAACCAACATCAATATTGAAGAAAATTATCAATATTGCATCAAATGAGCACGACATTGTATTCGATCCATTCATGGGAGTTGGATCGACTGGAGTAGCCGCATTAGAGCTAAATAGAAAGTTTATTGGCATTGAAGTTAACGACATCTATTTTAAAGCTGCAAAACAGAGAGTAGATTGCACATTGCAGAAAATGACTACTAACAACGGATTAGTATATCACTCTTTTGAAAATAGCAGTACACATGCGTGTGATATTAATTCAGAATACGAAGTCACAGTTACTGAGTTGAATAGATTATTGAATAAATTAGATTAGAGATTATTATATTATGGGGGCAAGCTTACAACCTATAATTAAATGGCCTGGCGGCAAAGAAAAAGAACTTGGCTATATAATTCCTAATATACCTTCATTTGAAAAGTATTACGAGCCATTTGTTGGAGGAGGTTCTGTTTTTATGGCATTAGATGCCTCTGAATACCATATTAACGATTTGTCAAACGAACTCATTTCTTTATATAATAATATAGCCACATGTAACAATTCCTTTTACAAATATGTAGAGGATATTGACCAATCATGGAAAAATGCAGAAGAGTTTATTCATATCGATTGCTCATTAGTATCCCTATACAGAGCATTTCGAGAAGAGACGATAAATAAAACTGATTTACAACACCAAATTCACTCTTACTGTGAGAAAAATATTGTAGCAATTAAGTCGCTATTAGTAGGAGAATTCTCAATCATGCCTTCAATCTTGGTCGAAGAATTAGAAAAGAATCTTTGCCGTAAAATGGTACGAATGCGATGCTTGGAAATTGAGAAATCCATATTACCAGATAAGGATGTTTTCGATAATATAGAAGCTGCCATAAAGAGCGCAATCTATATGAATTACCGCAATCTATATAACAATCAAAATATATCTTTGCATAAGAAAGATATGCATAATGCTCTTTTCTTCTTTATTCGTAATTATGCATACAGTGGCATGTTTAGGTATAGTAGTAAGGGAGATTTCAATGTTCCTTATGGAGGCATTGCATATAATAGCAAATCTTTAGCAAAAAAAGTTGACTATTATAGATCCATGCAAGTGCAGGAGCACTTTGCAAATACCAAGATATACAATTTGGACTTTGAGGAGTTTTTAGTCAATTCTAATCCGTCTGAACATGATTTTATTTTTCTAGACCCTCCATATGATAGTGAATTTAGCACATATGCTCAGAATAATTTCACTCGAATAGACCATATCCGACTTGCAAATTATCTAATAAATAAATGTCAAGCAAAATGGATGTTGGTAATAAAAAATACAGACTTTATATATAGCTTATATAATGTCCAAGGCATAAATATACAAATATTTGACAAAGAGTATATTGTTAGTTTCATGAATAGGAATGATAGAAAAACTACTCATTTACTAATAACTAACTATTAATAATAAACGATTGAGTCTGTCTTAGCAATGCTAGACAGACTCAATATTATTTAAGCATATTGTAGTGGCAATACATCAACTTGCCCTCTTCATCTCTAAGATGCATACCACCGCCACGACAGAACTCCCAGACCTTGCAACCCTCGCACTCATCACGCTTTGTCCACTCCCTATCGCGGAAGGGCTGAAAACGATTCTGCCATACATCCCAGAAACTATCGCGGTAGATGTTGCCTTGGGTAAAGTTTGCTCTTACGGAGGTACAGCCCGAGATATCGCCATTTACGCGGATTGATGCCACCGAGACACCTGCGGTACACATATAGAAGTGGTCGCGCACCTCGGCCTCGTAGCCTCCCAAGAAGCCCTCGCAGGCGTAGTTTAGCTTGATGCGACCCTCACGGCGTGTAAGGCGCACAAACTCCATAAGGCGACGATACTGCTCCGTGGTAAGGTGCAGTGTAGGGTCGTTGGCAGCACGGCCGGCAGGGAATATCGAGAAGATGCGCCAGCGCTCGATGCCCTCCGAGATAAGAAACTCCTTCCACTCCTCCAAGCGGTCAATCATCGCAGGCGTTACGCAGGTGATAACATCGTATGCCAACCCCTCGACACTGCGGATATGGCGAATGGCGGCACGCGCACGCTCGAAGCTAAGGCTATTTTGGCGAATATGGTTGTGGGCATCCTCAAAGCCATCGAAGCTTACGGAGACTGAGCGCAAGCCCGCATTTACTAACGAATAGAGCCTCTCGCGCGTAAGAGCCATACCGTTGGTTACCATACCCCACTTGTAGCCTCGGCGTGTTACCTCGTGTCCCGCAAGCTCGAGGTCGGGGCGCACCAAGACCTCGCCACCCGAGAAGATGATAAGCACACGGCTGGGGTCGGTATTTGGCGTAACCTCCTCGTCAAGAACACGCAAGAAGTCGGCGAGGGGCATATCCCTTTGCTCGACATCTACACGACAGTCGCTACCGCAATGACGACAGCGTAAGTTACAACGAAGCGTACACTCCCAGAAGAGTGTACGCAACTCGTGTTGCTCCACAGCCGTGTCGTAAAGACCCTTAAAGAGCTTTAGACCAAGCCACTTGCGGAGCCCTATTTTCTTGCCCTTCATAGCGACTACTTCTCAGCCTCAGCCTTCTCCTGACGAATCTTCTCAAGAGTTGCCTGCGCCTGCTCGTCTGTCAGGGGCTTAGCCACCGAGCCATCGGGGAACTCCTTGGCCTCGGTTGCAGGGTCTACAATCTCCTTAGCCACCTCACCATCGGGGAAGGGCACGCCATACATCACCGAAATCTGAAGGTCGAGGCTGTCTGCCTGCTCCTTCTCTGCGCGGATAGCCTCCTTAAGACGCTCTGCCTCGGCATCGGTCAAGGGCTTAGCCACAGAGCCATCGGGGAACTCCTTAGCCTCGGTCGACTTCTCATCCTCAAGGATTACGGGGCGACCATCGGGCATAGGCACGCCATACATAAGCATAATGCGTGTATCTACCGTGTCGGCCTCAATCTTCTGCATCTCCCTATCCGATGACTTCTTGGCGGCACGCTTCGAGGCGCACGATGCTGTCGAGAAGCCCAAAAGAGCCAATAGTGCTATTTTAAGTTTAGCGTTCATAATTTTTCGGATTATATACACCACAAATATAGTTTTATTTTTTCGATTCTACAAATAAAACGCTCATTTTTGACGGTTTAGTCTTGCTCGGTCAAATAAAATTTGTAACTTTACACAAGGATTAGTAACTCATTACGGCAAATTAAGTATCATGCAGGGCAGAGTAAAATGGTTTGACGACAAGCGTGGCTACGGCTTTATCACAGGTGATGATGGCCGTGATACCTATGTACATTACAGCCATATTCAGGCAGATGGCTTCCGCTCGCTAAAGCATAACCAGACGGTAGTGTACGACATCGTAACGACTTTAGATGGCAAAGAGGAGGCCCGCAATGTGGTGAAGATACAGACGAAGAGAAAGTAGAGTTGTTAGTTGTTAGTTATTAGTTTTTAGATTAGGACCAGTAAGACAATAAGACGAGTCAGACGATAAGAAAAAATTGTGATACCCGACCTCGTAAGGTCTTAAGGTCTTAAGGTCCTAAGGTCCTAAAAAAATTCTAAAGTCCTAAGGTCTTAAAAACTCTGCGCTCGGAACGAGCGCCTCTAACAACTAAAAACTAACAACTAACAGCTCTTCTACAAATCCACAAGGTGGTTCTTTATGGCATAGACCACTAAGTTAGCCGTATTTTTGCACCCTGTCTTCTCCATAATATTTGCACGATGCTTATCTACCGTGCGCTTCGAGATGAAGAGCTTATCGGCAATCTCCTGATTCGAGAGACCACGACACACCTCAACCAATATCTCCACCTCACGATTAGATAGCTGGTCCTCATCGGGCTCATCCACCGCAAGCATACTCATATTGCGCGTCAGCGTGCCGAGCAGTGCCGAGCTAAAGTAGCTGTCGCCAGCCATCGTAACCTCCACAGCGCTATATACCTCCTCGATATCGGAATCCTTGAGCAGGAAGCCCGAAGCACCACTCTCCATCATACGGGTGTAGTAGTGCTCGTCGCCATACATCGAGAGTGTTACGATGCGCAGGTCGGGGCGCTCAGCAAGGGCACGGCGTGTGGTCTCGGCACCATCCATACCGGGCATCGAGATATCCATAAAGACAACATCGACATCGAGCGAGGGGAGCATCCCTAAGAACTCCTCGCCACTACCTACATCGGCAACCACCTCGAAGCCATCGTGCTGCGAGAGCAGACCGGCAAGACCCGTACGAAAGAGTGTGTGGTCATCGACAAGAGCAATCTTTGTAATGTTACTCATACGCTTTGATGTTTAGACGCTTAAGGTCGCTGCCCGACAGGTGGGCAAGGGCGCTATCCACCGACACCGAGGCATAGGCCTTAGTGCCCTTGCTCGGGGCGCTGTCGATGGAGAATGTGCCGTGCAACGACGATATGCGTGAGTTGATATTCGACAAGCCCATACCCTTATCCATAACATCGGCGACATTGAAGCCACAGCCGTTGTCCGAGTAGGTGAGCACCAAACGATTTTGCTCCAGCTCGAGCGATAGTCGTATCTCGGTGCAGTGGGCGTGCTTGAGTGAGTTGTTTATAAGTTCGCACACCACGCGGTAGAGGATAACCTCGATATTCGAGTCGAAGCGCTCATCGCGCAGGTGTGTTGTAAAGGCTATCTTCGTAGAGTGCATCGTGGCAAGGCGGTCGATAAAGTTCTTGATGCCACGCGCAAGGCCAAAGTTGTTGAGGATATGTGGCGAGAGGTTGTTCGATATCTCGCGCAACGAGCGTATCGCCTCGTCGATAAGTGCCGATGTGTTCTGCACGATAGCTCTATCCTTGTCGTTAAGGTTTGCCTTCGACATCGCCGATAGCGACATCTTCGCCGACGAGAGCAGAGGGCCAAGGCCATCGTGCAACTCGCGCGAGAATGAGGCTCGTGAGCGCTCCTCGGTACGCAACACTGCCGTCATCAGCCTATTCTCCAACATTCGGCGTTGCAGGGTAACAAGGTCTACATGGCGCACTAAGTAGCGCGAGAGCACCACAGCAATAGAGAAGCTCAGCGACACGACAATGCCCAGCCAAGCGTAGGCCAAGTCGCTGATATCGAGATGGTCGGGTGTGAGCAGACGAAATGTGCTCTGCACCATAAGCGCCACAAGGCCGATGATGCAGCATATCCACATCGCACTAAATCGGGTCTTGTTTACCAAATATAGCGCAATGGCCGCAGCGATGGTCTCGATAACAATCGACACGATAAGCAATATCTCTACTCCTGTCATCTTACGATAGGTTTACTCGTTGATTACACCCCTCAATTTCGCCAACATACGGTAGTCGGTCATATCTACCTGCACAGGCACCACGCTGACATAGCGGTGCGCCAATGCCCACTCGTCAGTATCTTCGGCCTCGGGCTCAGCATTCTGAAAAGCTCCCGTAAGCCAGAAGTAGTCGCGACCCTGAGGGTCTTGACGAGCGTAGAAGTCCTCACGCCAAAATCCTCGTGTCTGGCGCGAAAGGCGTATGCCCTGAATCTCCTCGGCACGGCAACGCGGAACATTGACATTGAGGCACAAGGGGCGTGGCAGGCGGTCTGCCGCCTCCATAACCGATGCGATAATCTCTCGGCCATACTTCACAGCACCCTCAAAGTCGGCATCTGCATCGTGGTCGTCGAGCGAAAGGCCAATCGAAGGCACACCATAGAAGCTACCCTCGATAGCAGCGCCCATAGTGCCCGAGTACATAACATTTACCGCAGCATTAGAGCCGTGATTGATGCCCGAGAGCACCAAATCGACACGCTTACCGCTAAAGAAGTGGTCGAAGGCAATCTTTGCGCAGTCTACGGGAGTACCCGAGAAGGCATAAATCTCTACATCATCGCTCACCTCGACTTGGCGCAGGAAGAGTGGCGAGTTGATGGTTATCGCCTGACTCATACCGCTCTGCACACGGTCGGGTGCGATGGCTATGACACGGCCAAACTCACGAGCGAGGGCGACAGCAGCACGGAAACCCTTCGAGAGGTAGCTATCGTCGTTGGTAAGGAAGATTATTTTGTCGTTCTTCATCTCTATATATTATATAAGGTATCGCCATCGTCGGTCGAAGCATCGAGGCGAATGGCTATCATAATAAGCATAGTAAAGGCCACTAACGATGAGCCACCATAGCTCATCAGAGGCAGAGGAATACCCATCACAGGCATAAGGCCGATGGTCATACCCACATTTACCCACACATGGAAGAGGATAATCGAGGCCACGCAGTAGCAATATACACGGCCAAAGGGCTCTTTGATGCGCTCGCCCATACGCATAAGGCGCAGGATAAGCGCCATATAGAGCGATATGACGACAATAGAGCCAAGGAAGCCCCACTCCTCACCTACGGTGCAGAAGATAAAGTCGGTATGCTTCTCCGGAACATAGTCGTACTTAATCTGCGTACCCTCCATAAAGCCCTTGCCAAACAAGCCTCCCGAGCCGATAGCAATCTGCGACTGATTGACATTGTAGTCGATACCCATAGGGTCGCTCTTCATACCTACGAAGGTCAAAATACGGTTTTGCTGGTGTGGCTCAAGCTTCTCGAAGAGAAAGTCGCAGGTGGGCACAAAGAGCATAGCGTAGACAAACATCACTATGGGCCAGAGCAACATCAGCGCACGCGCCTTTATGGCCACAGCACCAAGCACCACCGCCGCAATGCCCGTAACAATCATCAACGAGGCGTAGCCACTCAATGGCGTTACCACCGCCAAGAACATCGACGCCAGCACCACACCCGCCAAGAAGCGAAGATGTGCCTCTATAGCCCCCATCTTTAATGCACTAAACAGCGTAAAGGCAACGAGCAGGAAGCTGAAGATTGCCTCAGGCGAGAAGATAAACGAGACGATAAAGAGGAATACGGTGAACAACGCAGGGAAGTAGATATACTTCGTGATACCCTCCCTATAGAGCACAAAGAGGAAGGAGCAGAGCACCAGACCTGAGCCGGTATCGTTCTGCAAGACGATGATGGCAAGGGGTAGAAGAATTACGCCCGCCACCTTCATGAGGTCGGGCAAACGCTTGATATTGAACGAGTAGCTACTCATAACACGCGCCATCATCAGCGCCGTAGCAATCTTGGCAAACTCCACAGGCTGAATACGCACACCACCAAACTCAAACCACGCCTTAGCGCCATTGACCTCGCGACCAAACAACAGACAGGCGACAAGCAGTGCCAAACCCAAGATATAGGCGGGATAGGCAAACATGTGGAACAGACGACGGTCAAGCAGAAGGATAACGAGCGCCACAACCGACGATATGCCAATCCACATCAGCTGCTTCATATAGTTGTGCGAGAACGATAGGTAGTTCAGCGACTCCTCCTCGAATGATGCTGCCGTGATGCAGACAAAGCCCACGATAACCAAGGCGATATAGAGCCCCACAGCCGTCATATCCAGACGACCGAAGAGCGATGTGTTACCGCCACGCGACGAAATATTGTAATCGCTAACCATTATTTTGCACTCTGTTTTGCACGGCGCAAGTCATACTCGCGCTGCTTCTTATCGTATTGATAGTAGTTGATGGGATAGTTCTTCACACGCTCCACAAGCTCTGGGCGACGAATGGTATCCGTGAGGTATAGCTCCTCGATAAGGCTCGCAATAGGCAGAGCCACCGAAGCACCGAAGCCACCGTGCTCGACATATACCGAAACGGCAATCTTGGGGTTGTCCTTAGGTGCAAACGAGAGGAATGTAGAGTGGTCGCGGCCGTTGGGGTTCTGCGCCGTACCTGTCTTACCGCAGACATTCCACCCCTCAAGGCGAGCGCCTCCCGATGTACCCCACACATTGACACCACGCCACATACCCTCGACAATAGGCACGAAGTTCACCGAATCGACCATCGTATACTGGCGCTCATAGAAGCGGCGGTCGATAGAGTCGCGACCCTCGATATGCTTGATGATATGGGGTATGTAGTAGTAGCCTCGGTTGGCAACAATGGCGGCAAGATTTGCCATCTGCAACGGTGTACAGCCCATCTCGCCCTGACCGATAGCGCACGATATTACCGAGCCCCAATTCCAACGACCGTTGTACACGCGGTCGTAGTACTCCGGAGTAGGAACATAGCCCTTACCCTCGCCCGTAAAGTCGCTATCGAGCTTACGGCCAAAGCCGAAGCTGTAAACATAGTCATTCCATGTCTTCACGCCCTCCGAGATACTCTCGAACTTGGGGTTTGTGATGATATCCTTGAACACATAGCAGAAGTAGGCGTTGCACGATGTCGCCACAGCATCCCTAAGGTCGATAGGCGAGCGGTGGTCGTGGCACTTCATCGTACGGCGACCATAGCTGTAACCGCCGTGACAGGGGTGCATATCCGAGGGTCGGAGCACACCCTCCTGCAGGCCGATAAGGCCCTGCACAAGCTTGAAGGTTGAGCCGGGAGGGTACTTCGCCTTGACAGCACGATTGAACTGCGGGTTGCGCTGGTCGTGCAACATCTGAGCATAGTTGTTGTTACGCTCGCGACCCACCATCAAGTCGGGGTTGTAGGTTGGCGACGACACCATAACGAGGATTTCGCCTGTCGAGGGCTCGATAGCCACCGCAGCACCCACCTTGCCCTCCATAAGCTCCTCGGTGAACTCCTGCAAACGGCCATCAATGGTCGAGGTGAGCTGCAAACCTTTCACGGGCAAGATGTCCATATCGCCATCTTTGTAGGGGCCCATAGCCGCACCGTGCGTGTCGTAGATACGATAGCTCACACCCTTCTCGCCACGCAACAGAGTCTCGTAGGCCGACTCCACGCCACCCACGCCGATATAGTCGCCCGAAGAGTAGTACTCCCACTTGCGCACCTGCTCCTCGGTAACCTCGCTCACATAGCCCAAGAGGTTGCCACCCACCTTGCGTGGGTACTCGCGTGCTGTACGAAAGCGTGTGAAGAAGCCATCGAACTCCCCCTCATCAAAGATGAGCTTTGCCTCCTGCGAGAGGTAGCCCGTAACGAGGTATGGGGCACGCGGTGCCTGCTTCGCTCGCTTCAGCTGGCGCTCCAGACGCTCAGGCGTGATATCCAAAATCTCGGCAAGGCGCAGAGTGTCGAAGCCCGTCTTCGGGATGTTGCGGGCAATGACCATAACATCGTAGCACACACGGCTACGCACCAAGTACTCGCCATAGCGGTCGAGCACCTCGCCACGCATCGGAAACTCCACCTCGGGACGCATAATATTCGAGGTGGCCAAGTCCTTGTACCTATCGTCGATAATCTGCACATAGAAGAGACGACCGGCGAGAACTACAAAGACAAGGAAGACAACATAGCGTAGCGTGAAGAAGCGTTGAAGTCCACTATTCTGTGCCATGAGCTATGCGATTTTAGACTTGTAGAGGTGAATGATAGGTGTAGAGACCACCATCGTACAAAGCGTGCTACACAGAATTGTAGCAACAAGCCTCAGGGGTGAGGCAAACGACAAGGTCTCAAGCATAAAGAATAGCGTGTGGTGAACGAGCATCGCACCCGCAGTATAGAGCATCACCTGCTTGGTGAACAAACGCGAGAGGAGTGCCGACTGGTCGCTATGCTCTACGGTACGCCCCGTTGTGAGGTACATAATCCAAGGGCGCAACACCGCCAACGGCAGCAGCGACGAGGTGTACAACCCCGAACCTCCCAACGCCAAGTCCATCGTAAGACCTACGGCAAGGGCTGTGAGCAGAGTCCACACCATGCGCCACTCCATAGGCAGGAGCAACACCACCAACGGAAATATCATCGGGCGTAGCCACATCGCAATAGAGATATTGTCGAGCAGGAATATCTGCACGACAAGGATAGCGAAGGATAGCCAGAAATATGTAAATTGCTTGTACATTTCTTGTTTTCAATGTTTTGCGCTACTCCAACTCTTCTATAAGCGCCTCTATCTCGCCATAGTGGGCATTCTCCACTATCAGCACATTGTCGAGTGTCGATAGGTTGGTTGCCAAGCGCAATTTTGCAGTATATGCCGTCTGCGCTGCGTTATGCTCCGCCTCCTCGATGTAGCCGATAAGCACACCCGAGGGCAGACGCTCCGAGCTCACCTCGATGGCCATACCCGCCTTAGGCTCAGCGTATGTCGAGATGTCGATAGCCTCGGCATAGTGTGGCGATGCTCCACTCCAACGCACCGAGCAGGCGTAGCCATTATCCGTAAGGCGACCACCGATGTTGAACTTGGTGTTGAGTATGGGCATAATCGCCGAGTAGTGCTCCGCCACCGACACCACATATCCCACCAGTTCGCGGTTGGGCGTTATAACACCCATATTGCGCTTTACGCCCTCCTTCTCGCCACGGTCGACGACGATGTAGTTGCGCTCACGGTTTGTCGTAAGCGAGATGACACGCGCAGGGTAGTAGCGATAGTTCAGGTCGCCATCATCGAAGTATGCCGCCACCTCCTCGCTCTCGACCACAGGCGCCGACAGGGCTCGCTCACGCTCCAATGTCTGCTCCAGCTCGGCGATGCGTGCTGTAAGTTTGCGATTCTCCGCAGGTAGCGTGAAGAAGTGCCCCACACCCGTTACTGCACCCGACACAGCGCCTCCCACCGCCGTAGTACGCGAGAGGATTTTTGCCTCGGTATATGGCGACGACTGGGCATACTGCATCAGTGCTATACCCTCCAGGAGTACGAAGAGCAGCACCACATATATTCGCTTTATGAACTCTATGAGTCGATGCACGGGGGAGAGTTTTTAGTTGTTAGTTGTTAGTTGTTAGTTGTTAGAGGTTTATTTAAGACAAGTAAGACCATTAAGACAAGCAGGACAAGTAAGAATAAATGTGATACCCGACTTCGTATCGTCTTATGGTCTTAATGTCCTATGGTCTTAAAAAATAGTTATTAGTTGTTAGAGATTAGTTGTTAGTTGTTAGCAATCACTAAATTCCCTAAACTCACTAAATTCCTTAAACTCCCTAATTTCCCTAAACTCCCTAAAACACAAACTTTCAGGCTTGCACAATTTGTTGTTAGAAGGTATCAGATTTGAAGATTTGTCGCAGGCTGAAAAAGCGGAGTTTACTTGAGGTAAATGAGCATTTTTCAGACAAGCAAAGCTTCGAAGATGATGCCTTATCACAACAAAGACTATTTTTCGCCGCCCATTAGGAACGAGAAGTTACCAATATTCTTGAGGGCGATGCCTGTGCCTCGTGCAATAGCACGCAATGGATCCTCGGCGATGTGTACGGGGAGACCCGACTTCTTCGAAAGACGCTTGTCGAGACCCTTGATCAACGCGCCACCACCAGCGAGGTATACACCATTCTTCACTACATCGCTGTACAACTCGGGTGGCATCTCCTCCAACACCTTCATTAGGGCGTTGTCGAGCTTTACGAGCGACTTATCGAGGGCGTAGGCAATCTCGCTATAGTTGAGCGTTACGGTCTGAGGCTGCGAGGTGAGCATATTCGAACCGGTGAAGATGTAGTCCTCAGGCTCGTTCTCCAACTCGGGAACGGCAGCGCCGATAGCACACTTAATCTCCTCGGCAGTACGCTCACCAATCTTGATGCCGTGCTGCTGGCGGATATAGTTCTGGATATCGGAAGTGAAGACATCACCCGCTACATTGATAGACTCCGAGCATACGATACCGCCCAACGAGATACAAGCGATCTCCGAGGTACCGCCACCGATGTCAATGATAAGGTTACCCTCGGGAGCCTCAACATCGAGACCCGCACCAAGTGCTGCCGCCATAGGCTCGAACACGAGGTATATTTCGCGACCACCGGCGTGCTGTGCCGAGTCGCGCACGGCACGAATCTCAACATTTGTAGAGCCCGAAGGGATACATATCATCATACGCAACGAGGGGGCAAACATACCGCGTGTTGCGCTCACCTTCTTGATAAGGCCACGAAGCATAAGCTCGGTAGCCTCGAAGTCGGCGATAACGCCATCTTTTAGGGGTCGGATAGTGTGGATGTTGGGGTTGGTCTTCTCGTGCATCATGCGCGCCTTATGACCAATCGCCATAACATTACCGGTCTTGATATTGAGAGCCACGATTGAGGGCTCATCAACGACAACCTTGCCGTTGTGCATAATCAGGGTATTGGCCGTACCAAGGTCGATAGCCAACTCCTGTGTCAAAGAAAAAAGTCCCATATCTTAAGTCTGTTTTTATTTTTATTTCGAAAAATTATTCGTCGCACACACGCCACGCTTTAACTCCCTATGCCACAGCTACATAGCATCTTTTGGGCGCATACGCGCGCATATACAACGGCAAAGATAGGAAAAAGATATTGAGATTTTGCAATGTTTTAAGATTTTTTATGTAAATTTGTAAATAATTTTTTTGCTATGGAGCAGAATCGTACCCCAAAATGCGCTGTTGTAGGCTATGGTAGCTGGGCAACGGCGATAGTCAAGACTCTGACTACAAATCGACATCATATAAACTGGCTTGTTCTTAACGAGGAGATACTCCAATCTTTGGAGCGCAGGGGCAGAAATTCGAAGTATCTGCCTTGGTGCGATATCGACAAGGAGTTCTTCACCGCCTCGGCAGATATCAACGCTGTGGTGGAGGATGCCGACATCGTGATTATGGCGATGCCCTCGGCATATATGAAGAAGTTTTTGGAGCCACTCACCGTAGACCTCTCGAATAAGATTGTGGTGTCGGTGGTCAAGGGCATTATCCCCGGCGACTACCTCACAATCGTTGAGCATATCCACCGCTACTACAATGTGCCGATGCAGAATTTGTGCGTCGTTACAGGCCCCTCACACGCCGAGGAGGTGGCGCAGGGTCGTCTGTCGTATCTCACTGTGGCTGCGGAAGATAAGAGCACTGCCGAGAAAGTACGCTCAGTCCTTGAGAACGAGTTTTTCCGTTGCTCACTCTCCGACGATGTATTGGGCGTTGAGGGTGCAGCGATAATGAAAAATATCTACGCCTTGGCCGTAGGTATGGCCGTAGGATTGCGCTTTGGCGACAACTTCCTCGCGGTGCTTATCGCGGGCTGTGCTAATGAGATGAAGCGCTTCCTTGACGAGGCTATCCCTATCGAAAATCGCGACATCAACATCTCGGCATATATGGGCGACTTGCTCGTTACCTGCTACTCGCCCCTCAGCCGTAACCGCCGCCTTGGCACACTCCTTGGCAAGGGTTGCTCCGTGAAGAGCGCCTTGAACGAGATGACGATGGTCGCCGAGGGCTACTATGCTGCCGAGTGTATCCGCCGTAGCTCGATGCGTCGCAGCATCGATATGCCCATTGCCGATATGGTGTGGGAGGTGCTCTACAACAAGGCCTCGGCACGCGATGCTATGCTGGCGCTAACCAAGATTTTGAAATAGTTAATAACATTATAAAGAAAGGAGAATTTATGGAACTTATCAAGTTTAACGCCGCACACTCTGGCGTAACCATCACCAGCGATATGCAGGCCGCTGCCGCCAAGGCCAACGCATTGCTTCACTCAGGCGAGGGCGAGGGCAACGACTTCCTCGGCTGGGTAAACCTTCCTTCGTCAATCACTGCAGAGGAACTCGCTGAGATTAAGAGCGTTGCAGCCAAGCTTCGCGCTAAGGCCGAGGTCGTTATCTGCATCGGTATCGGTGGCTCGTACCTCGGTGCCAAGGCCGTTTTGGAGGCTATGAGCAACTCGTTTGAGTCGTTGAAGAAGAGGCACGACAACCCCACCGTTGTATTTGCTGGCGAGAACATCTCTGAGGACTACACCTACGAGCTTATGGAGGCCGTTAAGGATTACTCTATCGCCACTATCGTTATCTCGAAGTCGGGTACTACTACCGAGCCCGCCATCGCCTTCCGCCTTATCAAGGCAGAGATCGAGAAGCGCTATGGCAAGAAGGAGGCTGCCGAGCGTATCGTAGCCATCACCGACAAGGCTCGCGGTGCTCTCAAGACCCTTGCTACACAGGAGGGCTACCCCACCTTCGTTATCGAGGATAATGTTGGCGGTCGCTACTCGGTGCTCACCCCCGTAGGCCTTCTCCCCTTAGCTGTTGCAGGTGTCGATATTGATGCATTCGTTGAGGGTGCACGCGATATGGAGCGCCTAACCTCTGAGGCAACACCTATCGAGCAGAACCCCGCAGCACAGTACGCGATTGTTCGTAACGAGCTCTATAAGGCAGGCAAGAAGATTGAGATTCTCGGTTCGTATGAGCCTAAGCTTCAGTATATTGCAGAGTGGTGGAAGCAGCTCTATGGCGAGTCGGAGGGCAAGGACCTCAAGGGTATCTTCCCCGCAAGCGTAACCCTCACAGCCGACCTTCACTCTATGGGTCAGTATATTCAGGAGGGCGAGCGCACACTCTTCGAGACCATCATCTCGGTTAAGAACTCGAAATACGAGGTTAAGGTTGAGGCTGACGAGGCAAACCTCGATGGTCTAAACTTCCTCACCGGCAAGCGCCTCTCGGAGATTAACAAGATGGCAGAGCTTGGCGTGCGCCTTGCACATATCGACGGTGGCGTGCCCAACCTCATTTTGGAGATTGAGCGCATCGACGAGCGCACCATCGGCCAGTTGCTCTACTTCTTCGAGAAGGGTTGCGGTATCTCGGGCTATATGCTCGGCGTCAATCCCTTCAACCAGCCCGGCGTTGAGGCCTATAAGAAGAATATGTTTGCCCTTTTGGACAAACCCGGCTACGAGGAGGAGTCAAAGGCAATCAAGGCTCGCCTGTAAGCGTAACTTGCTAACAACAAAAGGACTAACCCGATAAGGTTAGTCCTTTTTTGTTAGTTGTTAGTTATTAGTTTTTAGTTGTTAGAGATTTATTTAGGACGAGTAAGACCGATAAGACGAGTAGGACAAGTAAGAAAAATGATACCCGACCTCGTAAGGTCTTAAGGTCTTAAGGTCCTAAAAAATAGTTATTAGTTGTTAGTTTTTAGTTGTTAGAGATTTATTTAAGACAAGTAAGACCGATAAGACGAGTAGGACAAATAAGAATAAAAATGATACCCGACTTCGTATCGTCTTAAGGTCTTAATGTCCTAAAAAATAGTTATTAGTTGTTAGTTTTTAGTTGTTAGAGATTTATTTAAGACAAGTAAGACCGATAAGACGAGTAGGACAAATAAGAATAAAAATGATACCCGACTTCGTATCGTCTTAAGGTCTTAATGTCCTATGGTCTTAAAAAAATCGGGGCATCGCCCGCGCTTTATGGAAGCGCAACAAGCCCATCCTTTTCAAAGGAGGGGTTTGGGGTGGATTGTATGTATAAGAGGGATAATCTCAATTCGAACGGCTTTAGCCGTAGAGCCGATACCTTAAAAAGAAGCGCAGGCTGAAAGCCGAGCAATAAATCACTATCATATCGGCTCAACCCCCGACCTTAAGTAAGCAATGGCACCCTTTCCGCTAAATTATGCAGAGCTAACGCCTTCGGCGTGTTTTGTTTGAGCCTATGCCGAGGGCTTGCACTCTGGCATAGGCACAAAAAAAACAGACGACTTTTGCAAGTCGTCTGCTCTGCATAAAATAGCGGAAAGGGAGGGATTCGAACCCCCGGAACAGTTGCCCGTTCACCGCATTTCGAGTGCGGCCCGTTCGACCACTCCGGCACCTTTCCTTTTTTGCGGTGCAAATATACGAACTTTTTTGAAATGTTGTTCTGCGCATTGCAACTTTTTTTTTGCAGGCGTTCCGCCTGCGGGCTAACGCCCCAAGGGGCAAAAGGGTTCTGAGGGGTAAAAGGGGTGGTGAGGTTAGCAAGAGCCTTGATAGTCTTACCCACCTTGAGGTTAGCAATCACGCTCTATCTCCCCTTGTGCCACTCGTGCCCCTTGTGCCCCTCAGCGATAGCTGGCGCTCGGAACGAGCGCAGTCGATAGAGAGTTTAGTGAAATTAGGGAATTTAGAGAAGTTAGGGAGGCGCTACCGACATTTATCCCTAAGCTCTCTACATTCCTTAAACTCCCTAATAAACTTGCTTCCAGTCAGCACGACCCTAATTTCTTGTCAGAAGGGGCATAATTTGGCGCCGATAAAGAGAAAGAGCGGATGGGACATACTCTAAAGTATTTCCCATTCGCTCTTTGGATTGAGGCGTCGAAGGAGGCCCACTATCACAAGAAATTACACTTCGGAGGTAAACTTAAAGCGTATATCCTTAAAGTTCTCTTGCGCGAGAGCGAGCGCATAACTTGTGTCGGCAAGGAATACATCACGACCGTGCTTGTCTACCGCCATATTGGTGTGCTTGCGGCGCTTGAAATCGGCGAGCTGAGCCTCGTTGTCGGACTCAATCCAGCAAGCCTTATGTATCGAGATAGGCTCCCAACGGCACTTTGCACCATACTCGTGCTCAAGACGATACTGGATAACCTCGAACTGAAGAGCACCCACCGTGCCGATAATCTTACGGCCATTAAGCGACGAGGTGAAGAGCTGTGCAACGCCCTCATCCATAAGCTGGTCGATACCCTTTGCAAGCTGCTTGAACTTCATAGGGTCGGCATTTTCGATATAGCGGAAGTGCTCAGGAGCAAACGAGGGGATACCTGTAAACTTGAGCTTCTCGCCCTCGGTGAAGGTGTCGCCAATCATAAAGGTGCCGGTGTCGTGAAGACCTACGATATCGCCGGGGTATGCCTCGTCGATAACCGACTTTTTCTCGGCCATAAATGCTGTGGGCGATGAGAACTTCAGCTGCTTGCCACTGCGCACGTGCAGGTAGTTTTTGTTACGCTCAAACATACCCGAACATATCTTCATAAAGGCGATACGGTCGCGGTGGTTGGGGTCCATATTGGCGTGAATCTTGAAGATGAAGCCCGTAAGTTTTGCCTCGCTCGGCTCAACCATACGATTCTCTGTTGTGGCACTGCGTGGCGAGGGTGCTATGTTGATAAAGCACTCCAGCAACTCTCTGACACCGAAGTTATTAACCGCCGAGCCGAAGAATACGGGAGCGAGGTCGCCCGAAAGGTACTGCTCACGGTCGAAGGCGTCGTAGACACCCTCCACAAGGTCCACATTCTCGCGAAGCTGCGTAGCGAACTTCTCGCCGATATACTGGTCTATCTCCTTCGACTGCAGGTCGTTGATATCTACGGTTGAGGCATCGGCCGTCTGGCGCTCATCGGAGGTAAACAACGAGAGGTTGTTTTCGTAGATGTTGTATACGCCCTTGAAGCTATCGCCCGAAGATATTGGGAATGCCAAGGGGCGCACCTTGATTTTGAGCTCATTCTCAATCTCATCGAGGAGGTCGAATGGGTCTTTGCAAGGGCGGTCGAGCTTATTGACAAAGACGATAACGGGGGTCTTGCGCATACGGCAGACATCCATCAATCGGCGTGTCTGGGTCTCAACACCCTTTGCACCATCGATAACGATGATTACCGAGTCTACGGCCGTAAGCGTGCGGTAGGTATCCTCGGCAAAGTCCTCGTGACCGGGGGTATCGAGGATATTGATTTTGCGACCCTTGTACTCGAAGCCCATCACCGATGTAGCCACCGAGATACCACGCTGGCGCTCAATCTCCATAAAGTCGGAAGTAGCACCCTTCTTAATCTTATTGCTCTTCACAGCACCCGCCACATGGATAGCGCCACCAAACAGAAGCAACTTCTCGGTAAGCGTTGTCTTACCCGCATCAGGGTGCGCAATCACGGCAAAGGTGCGGCGTCGTGTTATTTCATCTATCAAAGCCATTAGCTAAAAAAGTGGTTTTGAATTTTATTAAACAACTCTATTTCGTTTCAAGTCCCCAAAAAAGTTCGGGCCCCTCGAAATTATTTTCAAGGCGCAAAGATACAACGCAATTTGAGATTAGCAATAAATTTTTAGCCTTAATAAATTGTATTTACAATTTTTTGCATATCTTTGTAAGGATATATGGCTCTTTCAAAGAAAGAGGGGAGAAAAATACAAGGAGAATAAACGAAAAACGAGGATAAATGGCAACTGCAAAGTACACACTTAAAGAGGTTAAGCGCGAGGATAAGCGTCTGGTACGCGAATTCTTGGAGCTTCCAAAGCGTATTTACAAGAATACTCCTGAGTGGGTATGCCCCTTTGACAGCTCTATCGAGGCTGTCTTCGACCCTGCGAAGAACAAGCTATTTCAGGATGGCGAGGCCATTCGTTGGGTGGCATACAATGCCGAGGGCGAGTGCGTAGGCCGTATTGCTGCCTTCTACGACAAGACCCACGCCTATAGTTATGAGCAACCCACAGGTGGCTGTGGCTTCTTCGAGGCTATTGACGATCAGGAGTTGGCAAACTTTATGTTCGATGCCTCACGCGACTGGCTCAAGGAGCGTGGTATGGAGGCGATGGACGGTCCTGTAAACTTCGGCTCACGCGATGCTTGGTGGGGATTGTTGGTTGAGGGCTATGAGTATCAGCCCCTCTTCGAGAACCCCTACCATCTACCCTACTACAAGGCACTCTTCGAGAACTACGGCTTCAAGAACTACTTCAACCAGAACACCTATGTATGGAATGTCGATGATGACGATGTTGCCGAGGTGGTACACGACCGTGTTAAGCGTCTTATGGCAACACCCGGCTACCGCTTTGCGCCCATCGGTGATGAGGACCTCTACTCGGCAGTCGAGAAGTTCCGCAACATCTACAACAAGGCGTGGGCTCTCTTCACGGGCGTTCAGCCTATGGAGGTAGAGGAGGCACGCGCAATGGCCGACACGATGCGCCCCATCGTAGACCGCAACCTTATATGGTTCTCGTACTTCAACGACGAGCCTATCGGCTTCTTCATCATGGTTCCCGACCTCAACCGCTTGGTAGGCAAGTACAACGGCAAGTTCGGCATTGTCAATAAGTTGCGTATGATGTGGGATTTGAAGGTGAGAAAGAAGTGCGACCGTATCTTCGCCATCATCTTCGGCATCACACCCGAATTTCAGGGCAAGGGTGTAGAGTCGGGCTTTATGAAGGCGATGCTCGATGGCTTTATCCGCACCAAGAAGAACCACTATCGCTCGGTGGAGTTTGCGTGGATTGGCGACTTCAACCCCGTGATGAATCGTATGGTTGAGCGCTACATCTGTGCTCGTCGCCACAAGATGCACACCACCTATCGCTACTTGTTTGACCGCGAGAAGGAGTTTACACGCTGTCCTCGCGTCGGTTTCAAGCCCCGACCCAAGGTGGAGGCACCTGCAACCGAGGAGGCACCAAAGACCGAATAACCTGAAAAAAGAGTAACTAATAACTAACAACTAAAAAACTAATAACTAAAATGAAAACTACAGCTTTTACCAAGTACCATATCGCTAATGGTGCTAAGATGGCAGAGTTCGCAGGCTACAATATGCCTATTGAGTTCTCAGGTATCAACGACGAGCATATCAATGTTCGCGAGAAGTGCGGCGTATTTGATGTAAGCCATATGGGCGAGATCTGGGTTAAGGGTCCTCGCGCAACAGAGTTCTTGCAGCGCATCACCACAAACAATGTTTCGGACCTCTACGATGGCAAGGTGCAGTACACCACAATGCCTAACGGCAAGGGCGGTATCGTAGACGATGTATTGGTTTATCGCATCAACGAGCAGAAGTATATGCTCTGCGTAAACGCTGCAAACATCGCTAAGGACTGGGCACACATCTGCGCTCAGGGTGAGGCCTACGGTATGAAGGCTGGCGAGGAGTTGGAGAACTCATCGGACAAGACCGCTCAGCTTGCAATTCAGGGTCCTTTGGCTATGAAGCTCGTGCAGAAGATGACCGAGGAGCAGGTTGAGGATATGGAGTACTACACATTCAAGATCTGCAAGGTTGCAGGTTGCGAGGTTATCCTCTCTACCACCGGCTACACAGGCTCTGGCGGTTGCGAGATCTATATGTACAACGAGGATGCCGACACTATCTGGGAGGCAATGTGGAAGGTTGGCGAGGAGTTCGGCTTGAAGAATATCGGTCTCGGCGCACGCGACACCTTGCGTCTTGAGAAGGGCTTCTGCCTCTATGGCAACGACATCGACGACACCACATCACCTATCGAGGCAGGTCTTAACTGGCTCACCAAGTTCGTGGAGAACAAGCCCTTCATCGACCGCGAGTTGATGGAGAAGCAGAAGAAGGAGGGTGTAACACGCAAGCTCGTAGGCTTCAAGCTTATCGACCGTGGTGTACCTCGTCACGAGTATGAGTTAGCAGACCTTGAGGGCAATGTTATCGGCCATGTTACCTCTGGTACTATGTCGCCCTGCTTGAAGGTGGGCATCGGTATGGGCTATGTGAAGCCTGAGTTTGCCAAGGCAGGCACTCAGATTGCCGTAGTTGTTCGCGGTCGTCTGCTCAAGGCCGAGGTAGTTCGTCTTCCCTTTGTTTAATATAGGTATAGTGGAGAGTTTGGTAGTTTGAGGAGTGCCAAACTCTCCATTTTTCACTTTTTTGAGAAAAAATCTCGAAAGAGAGAAACAATATCAATAATTATTCGTATATTTGTAGAACGATTGGGGATACTATACCCCGATTGCGATAGGTGGCAGGCTCATTTTTGGTGGGGAGGCTATCTATGAAGAGTGTGCGAAACAACCCGAAACAACACATTAATCTTTAATTATAACCTTTTAACTTAACTAAAAATTATGGATGTAAAAGTTTTGATGGCCCAGTTGGAGGCTAAGCACCCCGGTGAGAGCGAGTACTTGCAGGCGGTTCAGGAGGTATTGGAGTCTATCGAGGAGGTATACAACCAGCACCCCGAGTATGAGAAGGCAAAGATCGTAGAGCGTATGGTTGAGCCCGATCGTATCTTCACATTCCGCGTAACTTGGGTAGACGACAACGGTGAGGTTCAGACTAACCTCGGTTACCGTGTACAGTTCAACTCGGCTATCGGTCCTTACAAGGGCGGTTTGCGTTTCCACCCTGCTGTTAACCCCTCAATGTTGAAGTTCCTCGGTTTCGAGCAGACTTTCAAGAACGCCTTGACTACTCTTCCTATGGGTGGTGCCAAGGGTGGTGCTGACTTCAACCCCGTAGGTAAGTCAGACGCTGAGATCATGCGTTTCTGCCAGGCCTTCATGCAGGAGTTGTGGAACAACATTGGTGTTGATACCGATGTTCCCGCAGGTGATGTAGGTGTTGGTGGTCGTGAGATCGGCTTCCTCAATGGTATGTATCAGAAACTTGCTCGCAAGTACCACACTGGCGTTTTGACCGGTAAGGGTATGACTTGGGGTGGTTCTATCCTCCGTCCCGAGGCTACTGGTTACGGTGCTTTGTACTTCGTAGAGTACATGTTGGCTAAGGCTGGCAAGGACATCAAGGGCAAGACCGTTGCTGTTTCTGGTTTCGGTAATGTTGCTTGGGGTGCTTCACAGAAGGCTGTTGAGCTTGGTGCAAAGGTTGTTGCTATCTCTGGTCCCGACGGTGTTTGCGAGATTCCTGGCGGTATCACCAACGAGATGATCGACTACATGCTCGTTATGCGTTCTTCTAACCGCAACAAGGTTGAGGATATGGCAACTAAGTTCCCCGAGGCTTGTAAGTTCACTGCAGGCAAGAAGGCTTGGTCTGTTAAGTGCGACATCGCACTTCCTTGCGCATTCCAGAACGAGTTGAACGAGGCTGATGCTAAGGAGCTTTTGGCTAACGGTACATGGTGCTGCGCTGAGGTTTCTAACATGGGTTGTACTCCCGAGGCTATCCACGCATTCCAGTCAGCAGGTATCCTCTTCGCTCCTGGTAAGGCTGTAAACGCTGGTGGTGTTGCTACTTCAGGTCTTGAGATGACTCAGAACTGTATGCACATCTCATGGGCAGGTGAGGAGGTTGACGAGAAGCTCCACTTCATCATGAAGTCTATCCACGAGGCTTGTGTTAAGTTCGGTGAGCAGCCCGACGGCACTATCAACTATGTTAAGGGTGCAAATGTTGCCGGCTTCATGAAGGTGGCACAGGCTATGCTTGAGCAGGGTATCATCTAATTCCTTTCGATTTTAGAGGGCACCTTTAGCCTATCCTAAACAAAATCCCACGGGCTGTACGCAAGTACTATCCCGTGGGATTTCTTATTACGATAGACCAAATCTGCTCCACTAAAATCAAAAAGAAGGGCTTATTGGTCAGAAGAAGCACCATAGCAGCGCATTAGCGCCGCTTCAATCAAACCCCCGAATGAGAAATACGCCAAGTATGACCCATCCGGGGGTTTTTCATGTCAGCGACACTACTGCACTACTCTGATGAGAAATGCCAGAGAGTTATTAGTTGTTAGAGATTTTTTAGGACAAGTAAGACAAGTAAGACGATAAGACCTATAAGAAAAAAATGTGATACCTGACCTCGTAAGGTCTTAAAATCCTAAGGTCTTAACGGTCTTAAAAAAGACAACAGAGACGCAGAGATAACAGAGATAACAGAGAAAGATGATAGCCGACTTCGTTGTTGTCTCTTTCGTCTCTTTCGTCCCTTTCGTCCTTTTCGTATCTTTAGCCCTAAGTTCACTAAACTCCTTAAACTCACTAAGCTCCCTAATAAAGCACTTATAGGTCTGCACGACCATAATTTCTTGTCAAAAGGGGTTAGATGTGGCCTCGATAAAGAAATTGCCCCGGATGGGACATACTCGAGGTATTTCCCATTCGGGGCAATGATTGAGAGGTCTCAGATGACCCCTTTTCACAAGAAATTACTCCATGCAGCGACAAATAAGATTACGATCACCATAACCGTTGTCGATCTTCGTTACATAGGGGAAGAACTTATTCTCAGCAATCCACTCAAGGGGGAATGCTGCCTCCTGACGGCTATATGGGTGATTCCACTCGCCAGCAAGCTCAAGGGCGGTGTGGGGAGCATTGACAACAACATTGTCGGCATTGCCCTCAGCGGCAGCAGCCTCGCACTCGCGCTTAATCTTGATAAGTGCCTCGATAAAGCGATCCATCTCGGCCTTAGACTCCGACTCGGTAGGCTCAACCATCAAGGTCTCGTGCACGGGGAACGAGAGCGTAGGTGCGTGGTAGCCGTAGTCCATAAGACGGTGAGCGATATCGCCACAGTCGATATTGTAGTCGTGCTTGAAGCGTGTGAGGTCGAGAATCATCTCGTGACCTACACGGCCAGTCTCGCCAGAGTAGTAGGTGCGATACTCATCCTTAAGTGCCGACGACATATAGTTAGCGTTCACGATGGCGAGCTCGGTAGAGCGGCGCAAGCCCTCGAAGCCGAGCATACGGATGTAGCCATAGGTGATGGGGAGCAACATTGCCGAGCCCCAAGGTGAAGAGGCAACAGCGGTGATACCCTCCTCGCCACCAGTCTCCATAAGTGAGTGGGTAGGCAAGAACTTAACGAGGTGCTCAGCAACGCATACAGGGCCTACACCAGGGCCACCACCGCCGTGAGGCATAGCGAAGGTCTTGTGGAGGTTGAGGTGGCAGACATCGGCGCCGATATAGCCGGGGTTGGTAAGACCTACCTGAGCGTTCATATTTGCACCGTCCATATATACCTGACCGCCAGCATCGTGTACTGCATCTACGATGTCGCGGATACGGCTCTCAAAGACACCGTGTGTTGAGGGATATGTTACCATCAAGCCACAGAGCTCCGAAGCGTGCTCCTCGGCCTTCTTCTTGAGGTCCTCAACATCGATATTACCGTTAGCATCGCAACCAACGATAACAATCTTCATACCCGCCATAGCTGCCGATGCAGGGTTAGTGCCGTGTGCCGATGAGGGGATAAGAATGATGTTACGGTAGCCCTGACCACGGCTCTGGTGGTAGGCGCGAATAATCATAAGACCTGTGTACTCGCCCGCAGCACCAGAGTTGGGCTGGAGAGTACAGCCTGCAAAGCCTGTGATAACAGCGAGGTAGTTCTCAAGGTTGGTGATAAGTTCGCGGTAGCCCTCCGACTGGTCAGCAGGAGCGAAGGGGTGCATATTCTGGAAGCCTGCCAACGACAGAGGCTGCATAAGCTGTGCGGCGTTGAGCTTCATTGTGCAAGAGCCCAACGAAATCATAGAGTTCATAAGCGAGATATCGCGCAACTCCAAGCGCTTGATATAGCGCATCATCTCGGTCTCGGTGCGGTAGGCGTTGAAGATCTGCTCGGTGAAGAACTCTGTGCCACGCTTAACATCCTCGGCGATAGCGGCACACTCAACACGCTTTACGGCCTTAGCCTTCTTGCCACGAGCCTCAGCGAAGATATCTACGATGGTCTGAAGCTCCGCATCGGTTGTAACCTCGTCAAACGACATACGCACGCAGTCGTCAGCGGGATAGTAGAGGTTAATCTCGCGGGCGAGGGCAATATCCTGAATTACAGATGCCTCGGCCTCAACCTCGATGGTGTCGAACACGGCCTTGGTGCGTACCACATAGCCCATAGCCTCCAACGCTGCCTTCACGCTGAGCGCTGCGGTGTGAGCGTTGAGTGCAGCACGCTGCAAGCCCTCCTTACCGTTGTAGATACAGTAGAAACCTACCATCGACGCCATAAGGGCGGTTGCGGTACAGATATTCGAGGTAGCCTTCTCACGCTTGATATGCTGCTCACGCATCTGCAACGACATACGCAACGCCTTGTTACCCAAGCGGTCTACAGATACGCCGATGATACGGCCGGGCATCTGGCGCTTGTAGGCATCGCGGGTTGCCATATAGCCTGCGCTGGGGCCACCAAAGCCCATAGGACAGCCAAGGCGCTGGGTTGAGCCTACGGCGATATCGGCACCCCACTCTGCGGGCGACTTCAAAAGTGCCAACGAGAGAAGGTCGGCAACGGCAGTAACGGTAGCACCTACGGCGTGTGCCTTCTCGGCAAAAGCGGCATAGTTGCGTACCTCGCCATTAGCTGCGGGGAACTGCACCATAGCACCAAACTCCTTACCCGTAAACTCATACTCCGAGAAGTTGTCACGGATAATCTCGATGCCGAAGGGCTCAGAACGGGTGAGCAACACATCGAGGGTCTGAGGGAAGATGCTCTCATCTACGAAGAGCTGGTTGCGACCCTGCTTAACGGCCTCGCGTGAGCGCAAAGCGAACATCATAAGCATAGCCTCGGCAGCAGCTGTTGCCTCGTCGAGCAACGAGCAGTTGGCAACCTCCAAGCCTGTGAGCGAGAGGATTGCGGTCTGGTAGTTGAGCAACGCCTCCAAACGGCCCTGCGAAATCTCGGCCTGATAGGGGGTGTACGAGGTATACCACGCGGGGTTCTCGAACACATTGCGCGTAATCACTGCGGGCACGGCATTGGGATAGTAGCCCATACCGATAAACGAGCGGAAGGTGCGGTTCTTCGTGGCAAGCTCGGCGATATGCTGAGCATACTCATACTCGCTCATTGCCTCAGGCAAGTCGAGATCCTTCTTAAGACGGATATTCTGGGGAATGACCTGCTGAAGAAGCTCCTCAACAGAGCCTACACCAATTGTTGCGAGCATCTCGCGAAGATCCTCGGGCGAGTTAAGACCTGTGTGGCGGTCTACAAAGCTGTCAAAGGTTTTCATTTGATAGTTGTTTTTTATAGTTTTAAGTTGTTTTATTTAGTATTTGAACGAGCTGCCTCCGATAAACTCTCTCAGCAGCGAGGTGGGTGGTATCTCCTCGGGCGATATTGCCACGAAGTTGTCGAGGAACTTAAGCAGACGCTTAGCCTCGGCATGCTCCACCACTGTGTCGGGCACTTCACGCAAGATTGGCTCGGCAATGGCCTTGAGCACCGAAATCTCGTAGAAGAGCGACGAGTTGAACATCACATCGGCATTCTCCTGATAGGGGAATATATGCTTCTCCTCGCCACGACGCACCGAGGGCCACATCTGCATAGTACCTACAAGGCTCTTGCCACGAGTGGCAAAGTCGCGTATCGAGCGGCGCAGTAGGCGGTTGTCGGTGGTGGGTATGCGTGAGAAGTTATCCATCGCAACCGAGGTGAAGCACGATATATAAATCTTGAATTTTGCGCTGTCGTCAATGCCCGGCGTAAGGCGTGGATTAAGGGCGTGGATGCCCTCCATAATAAGTACCGACTTATCCGTTAGCTTCAACGGTTTGTCGTGCCACTGGCGCTTGCCGGTGATAAAGTTGTAGCGTGGTATCTCGACACTCTCGCCCGCTGCCAAGCGCTTCAGATGGTCGTTGAGCGTAGCGAGGTCGATAGCCTCCAACGCCTCATAGTCGTAGTTACCCTCCTCGTCGAGCGGTGTCTTCTCGCGCTCCACGAAGTAGTCATCGAGGGCAATAAGCACAGGGTCAAGGCCTCGCACCTTAAGCTGTATACCGAGGCGCTTCGAGAAGGTCGTCTTGCCACTTGACGAAGGACCTGAGATAAGCACCATACGCACACCACGCTCCGAGCTTGCCTCGGTAATTTTGCGTGCTATATCCGCAATCTTGAGTTCGTGGAAGGCCTCGGCAATCTTGATAAGCTCCGAAGCATCGCCCTCCATAACACGGCGGTTGAGATCGCCCACCGTAGGTACGCCCATAATATCTATCCACTGCTGATACTCGTGGAAGATGTCGAACATCTTATCGAGGCGCACCGTAGGAATCACGGCATCGGGGTTTGTCCTGTCTGGAAGGGCAATATATAGGCCAGAGCCATAGGCCACTATATCGAAGCGGTCTACATAGCGTGTCGAGGGAGAGAGAGCGCCATAGAAATATCCGGGCATCGAGCCGAGGTAGTTCACCGTGCGGTAGAGGTGTGGGCGAGTGGCGAGAAGCTCCAACTTATCTTCAAAGTCAAACGCCTCGTACTCCTTAGCCACCTCCTCGGATAGGCGCTTGTGGGTCTTAATCGGAATATCCTGATTTACAATATCACGCATACGCTCCTTCAACGCCACAACCTCCTCTGCCGAGAGTCTGAACTCCTCATCAAACTCGGCATAGAAGCCGTTGCCAAGCGTATGGCGAATACGCAACTTCTGATCGGGAAACAGCTCCACCGATGCCCTCTGCAACACAAACGAGATAGTGCGCTGATAGACACGATAGCCCTCCCAGCTTGTAATATCCAAAAACTCTACGGTAACGGGCTTATAGACCTTATAGCCCAAAGGCTTGAAACGATTGTTCACCCTTGCCACAAGCACAGGGTGCGGTTGCTCGAAACTGCACTTTTCGACAATATCGAGCAGCGTTGTTCCCATATCTACACTCACCAAAGAGCCATCGTTGATGACCCTAACTTCCAAACTCTGCGAACAATCTTTCATCTTTTTAAATAATTTAGTGTGTAAAGATAGTAATTTTTTGTAATTTTGAAGCAAAATAATGTGATAACTTATGCGATTTTTTAGAATTTTATTCTCGCTTGTGCTTCTCGCACTCACAGCGTGCAACACCAACAACAACGAAGAGCAGAGCCTATACATCATATCGACCAATGATATGCACGCCTCAATAGAGGCGATGCCCCGCCTTGCAACGCTCGTCAAGGAGTATGAGGCATTAGGCGAGGTCGTCGTCGTGGACTCCGGCGACCGCGTTACGGGCAACGCCTATGTCGATGATGACCACCGCCCGGGAGTGCCGATGATTGAGTTGATGAACGAGATAGGCTACGATGTCGTAACGCTCGGCAACCACGAGTTCGACAAGGGGCGTGATGTGCTAAACCAGATGGTCGAAGCCTCAGATTTTCGGTGGGTATGCGCCAATATGTGCGATAAAAAGGGGGACAGTAAAATCAAGCCCTACACAACGCTCGATGTTGCGGGCATCCGTCTCGGCATCGTGGGTGTAGTCGATACCGACTTTGGTGGCAGACCTATGGGTGGCGATTCATCGTATGTCGATTTCAGCTTTAAGGATGACCGCACCACAGCCTACGAGATATGCCGAGAGGTTGCGCCCAACCACGACTACACCATTCTCCTCTCGCACATGGGCTACGAGGGCGATAAGCGCCTTGCCGAGATGGAGCCCGCCTGCAACTGGATTGCCGGTGGCCATAGCCACGATGTTGTGGGCGAAGATATTGGCACGGTGCACCTTAGCCAAAACCGCAAAGATATACGCTACGCAACAATCGCCCACCTTAGAGCGAAGGGTGGCGAGGTGCTGAGCGTAGAATTTGAGCAGGTAGAACTCAAAGATTATGAGGAGGATAGCGGGACAAGGGCTATTGTAGACTACATCAAGAGCTTCGACCCCACGCTAAATAGTGTCGTTACGCACGCCAATGCCACAGCCAACAAAGATGGCATTGCCAACTTCACGGTAGATGCTCTGATGGCCTACCCCTATGCCGATGGCTTTGAGCCTGAGATTGCCATCTACCACTATGGCGGTGTGCGCCTCTCGGAGATTGCCGAGGGCAAGGTTAAGCGAGTAGATATTCTCAACAACGACCCCTTTGTATCAACTATTTACATCGGCGAGATGACCCTTGCCCAGATACGCCAGTTTATCCTCGACAAGTACAACAACGGCACCGCAGAGCGCCCGGATAAGGAGTCGCACTACGCCTATTTCCGTGCCAATGTGCCCTATGAGATTGTGCTTGGCAACGAGCCTGAAGCCGCACCCGATGCTGTGGATATTCGTTTCGACATCGAGGAGCGCACATACCGCGTTGCGCTGTGCAACTACATTGCCGAAAACTATATCGACAAGGAGTTAGTTGCCAACAAGTTACGCCCAATCGCCACCACCGTGCGCGAGGCGATGCTCTACCTTATGGAGTCGTATGGCGACAAGGGATTTACGCCCAACAACACCGTTTTACAAACCGAAGTAAAGGAGTAAGAGGATGCTTCAGACAACCTTTCAGCGCGAACTTATAGAGGTAGGCTGCGATGAGGCGGGTCGTGGCTGTTTGGCAGGCTCGGTATTTGCTGCCGCCGTGATTCTCCCCGCAGACTTCCACCACCCGTTGCTCAACGACTCGAAGCAGATGACCGAGAAGCGACGCGACGAGCTACGCAAAATCATTGAGAGCGAGGCTGTTGCGTGGTCGGTTCAGGAGGTTACGGCAGAGCGCATCGACAAGATAAACATCTTGAATGCCTCGATAGAGGGTATGAACCTCGCAATCAAGGCGTTAAGCGTAACACCCGAGTTTATCGTTGTCGATGGCAACCGCTTCAAAACCGACCTTACAATCCCCTACCGCACCATCGTCAAGGGCGATGGCAAGTATGCCAATATCGCCGCTGCCTCGGTGCTTGCCAAGACACACCGCGATGAGTATATGATGCGCTTGGCCGAGGAGTATCCGATGTATGGCTGGGCGAAGAACAAGGGCTACCCCACACGCGAACACCGCTTAGCGGTACGCCAGCACGGCCTCACGCCCTACCATCGACTATCTTTCAACTGCTCGCCAGAGCAACTCGAACTCTTTTAACGAAGTGTGCCACCGCCCCTTGATTGGTGGCACACTTTGTGCTTGAAAAGTTTGGGAAATCAAAAAAAAGCATTACCTTTGCAAAGCATTTGGTAAGGAGTTCCGATTCTATAAAGGGTTGGAATTCATTATTTTTTTATGCTTACCGCGAAAAAAGAGTATAAAATAAAAAAATAGAACTATGAGCAACGAAATTATCTATCTTACTGCCGAGGGTATGAACAAGCTCAAGGAGGAGTTGCACCATATGGTATCAGTGGAGCGCCCACAGGCAGCACAGGCTATCGCCGAGGCACGCGACAAGGGTGACTTGTCGGAGAATGCCGAGTATGACGCAGCACGCGAGGCACAGGGCTTGCTCGAGATGCGCATTGCACAGCTTGAGGCAACCTTGCAGAAGGCACGCATCATTGACGAGTCGAAGATTGACACCTCTAAGGTGCAGATTCTTAGCCGTGTAAAGCTTCTCAACCACAACGCTAAGCGCGAGATGGAGTACACCATCGTATCCGAAAACGAGGCAAACTTGCGTGAGGGCAAGCTCGCTATTGGCACACCCATCGCCAAGGCTTTGCTTGGCAAGAAGGTCGGCGATATTGTCGAGGTGCAGGTGCCCGCAGGTATGCTTAAACTTGAGATCCTAAATATCTCTATCTAATTACTCTTAGATAGCAAGAAAGGAGATGACTAAAAAGCAAATTAGTCATCTCCTTTAGTATAAGAGGTTGAATAAAAAGATGTAGTTTTAGGCTTGCGAAGCCCGAAAAACCGCAGTTTACTGAAGCGTAAATGAGGATTTTGAGGGCAAGCGTAACGACAAAATACACTTTTTATTCAGCCTCAATTTTTTGCAACCTTCCAAACTTGCGTATTTTAACCTCGCCACTGTCGATATGAATCTCGATATTCTCACCCGAAAGTGTATTTACCGAGTGGCGACGATTATATATCATATCGCCACCGTGCGATATGCGAACACGAAGCTCAAAGGAGAGTTCTTCGCCCTCACGAACCTCGGTAGGAATGGTGTGAGCCACAACATATATATATAAGGTAAGCGACTCACCCTCTGCACTCTCTATCTCTACATTACGGTTTGGGTTGTAGCCCTGAGGTGCAACCTTAAGGTTATCGCCAACCGATGCCACCTCGTCAAGATGGCGCACCACATCTACCCTCTCACCCGCAACTGCGACCTCTCCAATAAGGGCTAAGTTATAGCGCCACAACTCCTTGTAATCGCTCTCGATACTGATATTAAAAGGTGCCTTTTTCATCTTTTCGATCTTTTAATTGCAAAAAACTTTGCCACAAAAATAGTAATAATTTGCAGATTTTGGTTTTTTGTTGTAAATTTGCAGACTAATTGTGCTGAAATGGAGCAGATTACATTGTATCCCATAGCCTACAAAGGGCTTAAGAATGGAAGCTATGAGTTTGATTTTCAGGTAGATGATAAGCTCTTCGAGGCTTATGACCGCGTGGAAATCAAGGGTGGTCGTTGTGATGCACACATCGACCTAAAGCGTTCGGAGACGATGCTTGAGATGGAGGTTACCATCAAGGGCGAGGTAATTTGCGAGTGCGATCGCTGTTTGGAGGATTGCCCTGTGGCTGTAGACTATGCCGGCAACTTGGTGGTTAAGTTCTCGGACGAGATTGACGACTACGATGGCGAGGTTATGTGGATTTCGCCCTCGGAGGATAAGGTAGACCTTACTCAGTACATCTACGAGAGCATCGTGCTCTCGTTGCCCTACCGCCGAGTACATGAGGAGGGCAAGTGCAACCCCGAGATGTTGGCGTCATTTACGACAGTATCGGAGGAGGAGTTCGAGCAGTTGGAGTTAGAGGCTGACGAGGCCGATGTTGTAGGTCTTGATGACGACAACCGCGCACTGCTCGAAGCCCTAAAGCGCCAAATGGAGGGCAAGTAACTAACGGCGAGCCACCAAGGAGGAGCCACCAAGGAGGGGGGTAATCTCTGATGAGGTAAGTCCAAAGTTACGAAGAGAAAAGAATTGAGGTTTGCGCGGGGTTTATCCGTCAAGCACCGAGCAGACAAACGAAACATAAAACTTAAAAATTATATTGTAAGATGGCACATCCTAAACACAAAGTCTCGTCTACACGCCGAGACAAGAGAAGAACTCACTACAAGGCAGTAGTTCCCACTGTAGTAACTTGCTCAAACTGCGGTTCAGCAGTACTCTACCACCGCGTATGCCCCGAGTGTGGCTTCTATCGCGGTAAGCTCGCTATCGAGAAGAAGGCAGAGTAATTTTCGAGTAGTTAAATTGAGCACACCGCGCGAGTGGTTGTGCTCAATTTGTTTTATCACCACCGCACCATTTTTGATGCGTGCGATAAATACAAAACAATTATGATCAGAATCGGTATAGATGCTATGGGTGGCGACTTCGCTCCCGAGGTAGCTATCGAGGGTGCTGTACGCGCGCTCAAACTTATCGACAAGGAGAGCCGCATCGTGCTCTTTGGCGACGAAAAGCGCATCGTGGAGCTTATCAAGAAGCACGGCGCTAAGGTTGAGGACTTCGATATCGTGGCTACCACCGAGGTTATCGAGATGGGCGACCACCCCGCCAAGGCCTTCGTTGCGAAGAAGGACTCAAGTATCTCGGTGGGCTTCCGCTACTTAGCCGAGGGCAAGGTAGATGGCTTTGCCAGCGCAGGCTCGACAGGCGCAATGATGGTAGGCTCGATGCAGGTTATCAAGCCTATCGAGGGTGTTATCCGCCCTGTGCTCGCCACGCTCATACCTACAATATCTCCCGAAAAGGGTATTCAGCGCTCGGTGCTGATGGATGTAGGCCTTAATGTCGATGCCAAGCCTGAAGTTTTGGCACAGTATGGCCTGCTCGGCTCTATCTATGCCAAGTCGGCACTCGGCCTTGAGAAGCCCCGCGTGGCAGTACTCAACATCGGCGAGGAGGAGGGCAAAGGCAATGTACAGGCTAAGGCCACCTACGACCTTATGAAGGCCGACACACGCTTTAACTTCGTGGGCAATGTTGAGGCATCGTATATCTTCACCGATAAGATTGCCGATGTGGTGGTTGCCGATGCCTTTGTGGGCAACAGCCTTCTCAAGATGGGCGAGGCACTATACCGCATCAACCACCGCTTGGGCGGTAAGATTCCGAGCCTCCGCAAGATGCTCCGCCCCTTGTTGGGCCGCATCATTCCCAAGCTCTACTGGCAACAGGACTTCTGGGACGCTATGAATGCCGAGAGCATCGGTGGCGTACAGGTTATGGGTGTTAATGCCCCTGTGATGATTGGCCACGGCAGTTCATCGCCACGCGCCATCTGCTCGATGATTCTCTCGATGGAGCGAGATATCAAGAGTAACTTCCCCGAACACCTACGCCAAGCACTTAAAGAGGCGTAAACACAATGGGGCTGACTAAAAAGTCCGTAAGGACTATAGTCAGCCTCAGTTGTGTTTAATTGCGAGTAAATTTGCTCAAAAAAA
>SUZB01000012.1 GCA_015060115.1 Rikenellaceae bacterium
TACACCCTCGAAGTACCAAGGAATAGCCTGCTCCATATGACCTCCTCGTGAGTTATCCCACTGCGTGAGGAATACATTCATAAGCTCCAACTCGTATGGGCCATAGTTGGTGTATGAGGTAACACCGGGGCCATCAACAGCACCTGCTGGAAGTGTCTTGCCGGCAGCCTTGTAGCGATCCTGGAACCACTGAATCATATTCGACGAAGTGGCAGCCCAGCACATATTAATATCTCCGTTATTACCCTGAGCCTTCTTATTGACATCGTACCAGCCAGATGTGAGCGTAACGCCATCGGCAAAAACGATGGTCTTGCCCGTAGATGTAACCTCCTCGGCAGTGATTGTAAGCTCGTTAGACTTTACCGAGCCCTTAACAGCATAGACGGTGTATGTGCCAGGGGTGGTAGTGATAAAGCGGTTGCCATTGAGGATGCTCTCGTTAACATAGATAGTAGACTTATCAGTTACATTAGCGCCATCCTGCGTAACGGTAAACTTTGTTGCATCTACGCCATTAGCCTTGATTGTAAGTTCCGTAGCCACAAGCTCGATAGGCTTCTCCTCCTCGACAATCTTCATTCGAGCAGTAACCTCTACGCTATTTGACTTCTCGCCATTGTATAGAGCATAGAAGATGTATACTCCAGCCTCAGTAGTTGTGAACTCCTTGGCATCGAGCTTAACATCGCCATCGGCATTGTATAACTCATACTCTGTGATGGGTTGATCATTCTGAGTAAGAGTAAATACCGCCTTCTCTACACCATCAGCAACGATAGATGCAGGCTCAACTGTGAGGAGTGCAAGCTCCGAGTCCGTTGTGTAGAATCTAACCTCCACGGTGTTAGACTTCTCATCCTGGTACTTAGCATAGAATGTATAGATGCCACTCTCCTCGGTGGTAAAGGTGTTGCCCTTGATAGCCTCATCGTTTTCGGCAAGATATATGGTTGCAGATGATGTTACATCTGTGCCATTGTAGTTAACAGCAAAGGTTGCTACGGTGCCAACCATATACTCCTCTTGCTCTACAGTCAGCGTGACCTCCTTAGGGGTCTCATCAACCAGCTTGGCCGTTACTTCGATGATGGCTGACTGAGATGTTCCGCGTTTGGCGTAGAAAGAGTACTTACCAGCATACTTAGTCTTAAACTGCTTACCCTCCAATGCCTCGTGAGTATCGGCAAAGTAGATGGATGCATCCTCCAATACAGCGCCCTCCTTGTCCTTTACTGTAAATGTTACAGCATCCTCGCCATTGGCATAAATCTCTGTGTTATCAGCATAGAGATAGAGTGTTCCCTGAGTAGTTTCTTGCGGCTCAGTCTCACAAGCTATTAAGCCAAGTAGAGCGAATATTAAAAAATAATAAGCTCTCTTCATCTCTTCACAATTTTGAATCAAGTGCAACGACTTATGCGCAACCACTTGACTTATCGTACATCTCTAACTGGCCACACCTGAATGTACCTGTAATCTTATAACCAAGGTCATCCACACAATCGAAGGTTAGAACAAAATCCAATCCATCGCGCTCAATGGTTATAGTACCACTAACGATAGGAGCACCAGCACGAGGATTGACATAGTCATCTTCAATAACAGCGTATTGTGCCTCTGTGTAAGTACTTGCCTGATAAGGATTATCTGTCGCCTTAGTATATGAGCCACAAACATAGTCAGCTACGAAACCTGTAGCGGGCGCCATGAGGTCGATCGAGAAATAGTCACCATTGATAGGATTCTGGCACTCCATAACCTGTACTACCCAATTTGAGCCCTCTGTATAATCGCCATAATATAAGAGGCGAATAATACCAGCATTATGGTTAAAATTATAATCCTCCTCAAGCCAGCTGTATGGTCCATTATTCTCGATAACCATATAGCTAAGCTCCAATGTACCATTATATACCACATGGTGTACTTCGCCATTGTCAAGCGTAAGAAGCGCATCGATGCTATTCTCAGAGACTACAACCACACCATCGGTATAGTAATTCTCAACATACGAGCCATCCTCTTTGGGCTCAAGGCGTGTAGAGTAGCTACGACTAAATGTCCACGCCTCACCCGTGTTATTCGTATCAAGGCGATAGGTGCCGTGAGGAATCGACGCAGTCTCATTTAATCCTACAGTCTTATCCGAGTAGAAATCAAAACGATAGTACTGATCGATATATAGGTGAGCAAAACCCGTCGTGCCATTCATAGAAAGAATTGCAAAATAATTGCCATTTCTTGAGGAAATACAGCCCGTGTTAGGTGAACAATACTCACCGTTAAGCACATTTGCTCGATGCTCAACATTTACCACCAAACCCGACTGAGCGATGTCAACATCGAAACTCATATCCTCATAGCTCACAGTAATCTTGGTACTACGACTCTCGGTTGTGGCATTGGGGAGGACATTAAACAGAACGATAGTGCTACCAGTTCTAATTTCGGCAATCCAATCAGCATCGCACGCAACCTCTGGCAACGCATTCTCATCTACACCCTGTAGCTCAAAGAGGATCTTACAATCAACGCCACCTTTAGCATCAAAAGACATAGACGACTCAGTAAAGAGCGTCAACGACTTTTTAGGCTCATTGTTAGGTTGCTCTTGCCCATTATCACATCCTACCAATGAGAATAGGCACAACATTAAAATAAATAGTTTGGTTTTCATACTGCAATGAAGTTCTATAAATTAAACTTATCATCAGAGAGTAGCCAGAACCTCATTAGTGGCTACACCTAATGTACATTCTCGGCTATAAAGTTAGAGGTTTTTCAGTAGTTTACCAAATAATTAAGCGGTAAAATTTCAACCACGGGGGGGGGTAATTACTGATAATCAAACACTTATGTAAATGGGCATCTGTATCCACTGCCAAACATCAGAGGCTACTTCATTCCCTGCCGACTTTAATGATGCCCGACCTCGTACGGTCTTAAGGTCTTAAGGTCCTAATAGTCCTAAAAAACAGAGCAGGCGTTTCGCCTGCGGGCTAAAGCGCCTCGTTGAGGCGCAGAGCTTAAGCTCCGTGAGACTGTGGGAAAGACGAGAGAGACGAAAGAGACGAGAGAGACAACAACGAAGTCTGGTATCATCTTTCTCTGTGGTCTCTGTGGTCTCTGTGGTCTCAGTGGTCTCTGTGGTCTATTCACCCCAATTTCTTGTCAGAAGGAGCATAATTTGGCGCCGATAAAGAGAAAGAGCGGATGGGACATACTAAGCGTATTTCCCATTCGCTCTTTGGATTGAGGCGTCGAAGGATGCCCCTTATCACAAGAAATTACAAAATGCCGACACGCTTAAAGATAAAATCCACATTCTTGAGGTAGTACTCCAAAGTGAAGCAGCTATCAAGCTCCTCGCGTGAGAGCACTGCCATAACCTCAGGAGTCTCAGCAAGAAGCTCCTGATAGTCAGCACGCTCACTCATAGCACGCATAGCGACAGGCTGTACCGTGTCGTAGGCCTTCTCGCGAGAGAAACCCTTCTCAATAAGGGCATTCATCACACGCTGAGCGAAGATAACCTTGCGGGTACGATAGATATTCTCCATCATAACATCCTTGAAGACAACGAGATTTTCGAGGATGCCACGGAAGCGGTTAAGCATATAGTCGAGAAGCATTGTAGCATCGGGAAGAATGATACGCTCTGTCGATGAGTGCGAGATATCACGCTCGTGCCAGAGTGCCACATTCTCGTAGAACGATGCCATATAGCCACGCATTACACGGGCGCAACCGCACATATTCTCCGAAGAGATGGGGTTACGCTTGTGAGGCATAGCGCTTGAGCCCTTCTGACCCTTGCCGAATGACTCCTCAACCTCGTGTACCTCGGTACGCTGGAGGTTGCGAATCTCCATAGACATCTGCTCGATGGTCGATGCGATAACCGCAAGAGTAGCCATATAGTAGGCGTGACGATCACGCTGGATTACCTGAGTAGAGATATTAGCGCTCTCGATGCCGAGCTTCTCGCAAACATAGTCCTGAATGAAGGGAGGGATATTTGCGAAGTTGCCCACAGCACCCGAAATCTTACCTACCTCAACACCACGCGCTGCGCTCTTGAAACGCTCCAAATTGCGCTTCATAGCCTCGTACCACAACGCCCACTTCAAGCCAAAGCTGGTGATATCGGCATGGATACCGTGAGTACGGCCAATGGCGGGGGTATCCTTAAACTCGATAGCTCGCTGGCGCAACACCTCAAGCATCTTCTCCAAATCCTCCAAGAGGATAGCGTTGGCCTGGCTGAGGAGGTAGCCGTTGGCAGTATCAACAACATCGGTGCTGGTGAGGCCATAGTGTACCCACTTGCGCTCATCGCCAAGGGTCTCGCTCACGGCACGGGTGAATGCTACGATGTCGTGGCGTGTCTGCTGCTCAATCTCGTAGATGCGGTTGATATCGAAAGATGCGTTCTTCCACAACTTCTCTACATCCTCCTTGGGCACTACGCCAAGCTGGCTCCAAGCCTCCGAAGCCAAAATCTCAACGCGAAGGTAGGCATCGAACTTATTCTGCTCTGTCCACACCTTGCGCATGGTCTCTCTGCTATATCTTTCAATCATAAGGCAGGTTAGTTTTATAAATTATTATTTACTCATTCGGTTGATAAATGCCTCTACGGTGTTCTCCATAAGGCAGGCGATGGTCATAGGACCTACACCACCGGGAACGGGGGTGATGGCAGCGGCTACATTCTGTGCCTCCTCGAAATCGACATCGCCACAGAGCTTGCCGTTGCGACTATCGCGATTAACGCCAACATCGATAACCACAGCGCCGGGCTTAATCATATTGGCGGTGATAAAGCGCTCACGACCAATTGCCGCAACGAGAATATCGGCACGGCGTGTAACCTCAGCAAGGTTCTTAGTCTTTGAGTGAGCGACAGTTACCGTGGCGTTGGCATCCAACAGGAGTTTTGCCACAGGCTGACCCACAATATTGCTACGACCAACAACCACAGCCTCCTTGCCGGCGATATCTACGCCTGCAAAGTGCAACAGTTTGATGATACCCTTGGGTGTGCAGGGCAATACGCAGGGTTGCTTAAGCCACAACTTCGCCACATTCATAGGGTGGAAGGCATCTACATCCTTCTCGGGCGAGATAGCTGCGATAATCTTTTTTTCGTCGATATGCTTGGGCAGAGGCAACTGAACGAGGATGCCATCTACCGAGTCATCGTTGTTGAGCTGGTCTACAAGAGCCAAAAGGTCAGCCTCGGTGATAGTGTCAGCCAAGCGAATGGTGTTATTGGCGATGCCCACCTCGGTGGCAGCCTTCGCCTTACCCGTTACATACGAGACACTACCCGGATCCTCACCCACGAGGACAACCACAAGGTTTGGGGTGCGGCCATACTGATTCTTCAGCACCTCGACACGCACCTTAAGTGCCTCCTTGATCGATGTTGATAAATCTTTACCTTTAATTATCATAGAATTAGGGGTGTTCTATAAGTTATTTAACATTTTACAATTAGCGGAACGCCTTAGCGCCGATATCGGTACGATGGAAGAGGTTGTCGCACTCGATATTTGCAATCTCCTGACGAGCCTTAGTAAGAGCCTCCTCCAACGAAGGTGCCGATGCAACGACAATCATCACACGACCACCAGCCGTAACCAACTCGCCATCTTTGCGTGCTGTGCCCATGTGGAAAATCTTGGCATCTACACGCTCGGTGCCACGAATAACAAAGCCCTTGTCGTAGCTGCCGGGATAGCCCTTCGATGCAAGTACAATGCCGAGCGTAGCCTCCTTGCTCCACTCCATTGTGGGCTGCTCGTTGTTCGCCACAGCCATAAACACATCTACAGCATCGCTCTGCAAGCGGGGCAAAACAACCTCGGTTTCGGGGTCGCCAAAGCGAGCGTTGAACTCGATAACCTTGATGCCGTTGGGGGTCTTCATAAGGCCTCCATAGAGGACACCCGTAAAGGGCACACCCTCCTCGACCATTGCATCTGCCACACGCTGCATAATATTCTGCATAGCGTAGGCGTGGTCCTCAGCCGTGATAAACGGAAGCTCGGTATAGGCGCCCATACCGCCAGTGTTGGGGCCCTCATCGTTGTCGTAAGCACGCTTGTGGTCCTGTGCTACGGGCATTGGGCAAATCTTGTTGCCCGCAACGAAGCACATCAACGAGAACTCCTCGCCAGTGAGGAACTCCTCGATGACTACCCTACCCTCGCCAAACTTGGTATCGAGGAGCATATCACGGAGCGTAGCCTCGGCCTCCTCCATAGTCTCGGCGATAACAACGCCCTTGCCCGCTGCAAGGCCATCGTACTTGAGCACCGTAGGCAACGAGCCCTTGCGGACATAGGCCATAGCCTCCTCGAAGTCGGTGAAGGTGGCATAGGCAGCGGTGGGAACATCGTACTTCACCATTAGGCGCTTAGCAAAATCCTTGCTCGCCTCAATCTCGGCAGCAGCCTTGGTAGGGCCAAAAATCTTAAGACCCTCCTCGCGGAAGCGATCTACAACACCCACAGCGAGTGCCGCCTCAGGGCCAACGACCGTAAGCTCAACATTGTGGCTTTTGGCAAACTCCACAAGCTTCTCTACCTCGGTATCCTTGATTGCAACACACTCGGCCAACTCGGCGATGCCGGCATTGCCCGGTGCAGCATAAATCTTTGTGGCCTTAGGTGAACGCTTCAACGCCTCAACAATAGCGTGCTCACGGCCACCAGAGCCTATAACTAATACATTCATAACTTACAAAATTATAAGGAGTTTAAGGAAGTTAATGAATTTAGGGAGATTAGGGATAGACTAAACTCTCTAAACTCACTATATTCCCTAAATTCACTCTATTCTAATGCTTAAAGTGGCGCATGCCGGTCATCAACATCGTCATTCCAAACTCGTTAGCCTTCTTCACCGAGTCCTCATCGCGTACCGAGCCACCGGGCTGAACAAGGGCTGTTACGCCATACTGCTCAGCGAGGGTTACGGTGTCGTCGAAGGGGAAGAAGCCGTCAGATGCGAGTACAAGACCCTCGGTGAAGCCCGCAGCCTTAGCCTGCTTAAGGGCAATCTCTGCCGAGCCTACACGATTCATCTGACCTGCACCAACACCTACGGTGTGGCCGTCCTTGACAACAACGATAGCGTTAGACTTAACATGCTTGACGATGCGCCAGCCGAAGTTCATATCCTCCAACTCCTTTGCCGAGGGCTTACGCTCCGTAGCGCACATATCCTCAACCACCTCCTTGGTCTCGGTGTCAAGCTGCTGAACAAGCAGACCGCCATTCACGGTAACATACTGGTTCTGAACAGCATCGGTATCGTACATATCGACCTGCAAGAGGCGAAGATTCTTCTTTGTAGAGAGCACCTCCAAAGCCTCCTCGGAGAACGAGGGAGCCATGATAATCTCCAAGAAGATGGGCTTCATCAACTCGGCAACCTCCTTCGTTAGCTCGCGGTTTACGGCAACGATACCGCCGAAGATACTTACCGTATCTGCAGCGTAAGCCTTCTCCCACGCCTCCTTAATATCCGTGCCGATAGCAGCGCCACAAGGGTTCATGTGCTTAAGGCCAACAGCGAAGGGCTCCTTAAACTCACGAACAATGTTAAGCGCAGCATTTGCATCCTGAATGTTGTTGTACGACATCTCCTTGCCGTTAAGCTGCTTAGCGGTAGCCAACGAGTAGGGAACACGCTCCGAAGAGGCGTAGAACTTTGCCTGCTGGTGAGGGTTCTCGCCATAGCGCAACGACTGTACAAGGTCAAACGAAGCAAACAACTTCTCGTTCAACTCCGCCTGCTTGCGCATATAGGTAGCGATGCACATATCATACTCTGCGGTATGTGTATAGGCCTTTGCCGAGAGCTGAAGGCGTGTCTCACGCTTGGTGTTGCCACCCTCCTCAATCTCGGCGATGATACGCTCATAGTCCTGAGGGTCGCAAACAACAGTTACATCACGGTAGTTCTTGGCTGCAGAACGCAACATCGAAGGGCCACCGATGTCGATATTCTCGATAGCATCCTCCATCTTTACATCGGGCTTGGCGATGGTCTGACGGAAAGGATAGAGATTTACGCATACCATATCAATAAACTCAATAGCGTTGTCCTTCAACGCCTTGAGGTGGCTCTCATCATCACGGCGTGCCAAAAGACCACCGTGCACCTTGGGGTGGAGGGTCTTAACACGGCCATCACAAATCTCAGGGAAGCCCGTAACCTCGCTGATGCCGATAGTCTCAACACCGCTATCCTCCAACAACTTCTGGGTACCGCCAGTGGCGATAATCTCCCAGCCCAGACGGCGAAGATTGCGGCAGAAATCCACAACACCCGTCTTATCGCTAACGCTAACTAAAGCTCTCATATCTATAGGGTTATTCTTAAAATCTCTTGTTAATCAGTTTATTAATAGTCTTTACATAGAGCTTATGTTCGATGTTGTGAATCATCGTCGTAAGCTCCTCGATGTCGTTGCCCTCATAGGCCACAGCACCCTGGTCGATGATACGGCCACCATCCAAGCTTTCGTCTACAAAGTGGGTAGTTACGCCAAAGACCTTGACGCCAAAGTCCATAGCATCCTGAATGGCGTGAGCACCCTTGAACGAGGGGAGCAACGAGGGGTGAATATTGACAATGCGCTGCTCGAAACGCGAAAGGAGCACCTTGCCCACAATGCGCATATAGCCCGCCAAGCAGATGTAGTCCACCTTGTGGTCATCGAGCATCGTAGCAAGCATCGTTTCGTATGCCTCGCGCGACTCATAGTCCTTAGGGTTGAAGGCAAAGGCCTTAGTGCCAAACTTCTCGGCACGCTCCAAGACCTTAGCGCCGGGCTTATCGCAGACAAGCAACACGACATCGGCATCGATGCGACCATCGATACACGCCTCGACGATAGCCTGATAGTTGCTACCGCTGCCACTTGCGAAGACTGCCAATCTTGCTCTCTTCATACTCTTAGATGATTGTTACGCCCTCGCCCTCAACAACACGGCCGATAACCGAAGCACGCTCACCCGACTCTGCCAAGATAGCGATAGCCTTCTCGGCATCTGCCTCAGGAAGTGCGATAACCATACCGATACCCATATTGAAGATGTTGAACATCTCTCTATGCGACACCTTACCATACTTCTCCAAGAGGCGGAATACGGGCAAAATCTCCCAAGTGCCCTCCTTAACCTCGACACCCTGGCCCTCCTTGAGGATACGGGGGATATTCTCATCGAAGCCACCACCGGTGATATGGCTGATGCCGTGAACATCACACTCGGCGATAACCTTCAAAACCTGCTTAACATAGATGCGTGTAGGCTCCAACAAAGCCTCACCAAGAGTACGGCCAGGAATCTCGGGATAGCACTCGTTCAACTTAAGATTATTGTCGCTAACAACCTTACGCACAAGGCTAAAGCCGTTAGAGTGAACACCTGTTGAAGCGATACCTACCAAGACATCACCAACCTTAACACGCTCGCCGGCATCGATAAGCTTTGAGCGCTCAACAACGCCCACAGTAAAGCCTGCGATATCGTACTCGCCATCCTGATACATACCGGGCATCTCGGCAGTCTCGCCACCAACCAATGCACAGCCAGCCTGACGACAACCCTCGGCAACACCCGCCACGATAGCCTCAACCTTAGCGGGCTCGTTGTGGCCGACAGCCACATAGTCGAGGAATACCAAAGGCTCAGCACCCTGTGCCAAGACATCATTAACACACATCGCCACAGCGTCGATACCGATGGTGTCGTGCTTGTCCATCTCAAACGCCAACTTAAGCTTTGTGCCCACGCCATCTGTGCCACTAACCAACACAGGCTCCTTGATATTGAGCGCTGCGAGGTTAAACATACCGCCAAAGGCGCCAATATTGCCCATCGAGCCTACTCGCTTGGTAGATGCTACATGAGACTTAATGCGTCGTACAACTTCGTAGCCGGCCTCAAGGTTTACACCGGCTGCTTCGTAACTTTTTGCCATACCTATATATATATTTATTATTATTTATCTTCTTCAATTTTGTTCTGATAGAGCGATGTGGGATAGCAGCCATTGAAGCACGCCATACACAACTCCGAGCGGTTACCCGCCTTGAGCAACGACTCCTCCGAGAGGAACTCCAACGAGTCGGCCTCGATAGCCTTTGCTGCCTCCGTAATAGACATACGCGCACAGAGCAACTCCGAGCGGGTAGACATATCGATACCGTAGAAACAGGGGTGGGTGATTGCAGGGCTGGCAATACGCACATGCACCTCCTTAGCTCCCGCCTCCTTGAGCAGTCTTACGATACGCAACGAGGTCGTACCTCGCACAATCGAGTCGTCAATGAGCACTACCCTCTTATCCTTAACCAACGAGCGCACCGCCGAGAGTTTCATACGCACACCCCTCTCGCGCATCTCCTGCGAGGGCTGAATAAAGGTGCGGGCGATGTACTTATTTTTGATAAGACCCATCTCATAGGGGATACCACTCGCCTCCGAATAGCCGATAGCGGCGCTGATGCTCGAGTCGGGAACTCCGATAACGACATCGGCCTCGATGGGCGACTGCTCATAGAGGTAGCGACCCGAAAGCTTACGGAAAGAGTGAACATTGCAACCCTCAATATCGCTATCGGGGCGAGCAAAGTAGATATACTCCATTGCGCACATCAAATGACGCTGATAGAGCGAGTAGTGATTGGAACGAATACCGTGATGGTCGATAGTAACAATCTCACCGGGCTCGATATCGCGGATAAACTCCGCACCAATGATATCGAAAGCGCAGGTCTCAGAGCTGATAACATAGCCATCGCCCAACTTCGCAATAGACAAGGGGCGCAAGCCGTGCTTATCACGACAAGCATAGATACGATTCTTGGTCATAATAAGGAAGGCAAAGGCACCCTCCAACATATTCAAAGCCTCGATGATGTTGTCGATACGGCGATCCTCGCTCTTCTCCTTCTTGATAAGGTGTGCAAGAAGCTCACTATCCGACGAAGAGTGGAAGAGGCTACCACGCACCTCAAGGTAGCGTGCCAACTCACGCGAGTTTACGAGGTTGCCGTTGTGCGCCAAGGCAAAGTCGCCTGTATAGTGGTTGAACGAGAAGGGCTGAACATTGTTCGCACCGCCACCACCCGTAGTCGAGTAGCGCACATGGCCGATAGCGATACGGCCCTTCAGCTTCGACAACTTCTGCTGGTTGAAGACCTCGGTAACAAGACCCTCGCCCTTGACCGTATTTAGCTTATCGCCATCAAAAGCCGAGATACCACAAGCCTCCTGACCTCGGTGCTGCAAGGCGTGAAGGCCATAATAGGTGAGGTTGGGGGCATCCTCAACGCCAAAGATACCAAAGACACCGCACTCCTCGTGCATGTCATCGCCATAAATATCTAATGAATCCTTAAGCATGATTTTTACTTTTTTAGTGCATTATTAAGGCGTGAGGCAACCTCCTCGTATGTCTCTCTCACTCGACCCAAGTCGCGACGGAAGCGATCCTTGTCCATACGCTCGCCCGTAGCCTCGTCCCATAAGCGGCAGGTGTCGGGCGTAAGCTCATCGGCAAGGATAAGTTCACCATCTGCCGTACGGCCAAACTCAATCTTAAAGTCTACGAGGATGATGCCCGCCTTGTGGTAGAGCTCCTCGAGCAGAACATTAACCTTTGCCGAGGCCTCGTAAATCGCTGCCAACTCATCATACGACACCAAGCCGAGAGCTACGGCGTGGTGGTCGTTGATAAGGGGATCGCCAAGCTCGCTATCACGCAAGCAGAGGTCGAAAATTGTGTTATCCGGAACAAGACCCTCGTCTAAGCCGAGGCGCTTGGCCATAGAGCCTGCAATGATATTGCGCACGATAACCTCGATGGGGAAGTGCTCTACAACACGGCAGAGCTGGCCATCGTCGCCATCGCGCTCCACAAAGTGGGTCTTGATGCCATTGCGGTTGAGATAGTCCAAGACGAGTGACGAAATCTCGGCATTCATCTTGCCCTTATTCTCAATCTTTGCCCTCTTGATATTGTAGAAGGCGGTGGCATCGTCCTTGAAACGAATGATTATATGGTTTTCGCTATCGGTCTTATAGACCTGCTTGCTTTTACCCTCGTGGAGTAACTCAAGCTGCTTCATAATCCTTACCTTTTATTTATTACGAAAGTAGTTAACTGCATTCGAGAAGATATCCTGAACCTTCTCGCCGTGGATATTCTTCATAAGGTCGCGCTCGTAACGCTCCGTATGGCCCATCTTACCGAGAATCTGGCCTGAGGGATCGATGATACCCTCGATACCGAAGCTCGAACCATTGGGGTTGTAGGGCGAATCGGTGGTAGGTCTACCCTCCGCATCGACATACTGGAAGGCTACCTGACCATTGCGGAAGAGCTCCTCGGCAAGCTCATCGCTAACGACAAACTTACCCTCACCGTGGCTCACGGCGATAGAGTGAATATCGCCTACTGCAAACGATGACAACCAAGGCGAAGCAACAGTACCTACGCGCGTAGAGACAATCTGCGAGATATGGCGGTTGATATCGTTACGGAACAGAGTGGGCGATGCCTTCGACACCTTACCCAAACGGCCATAGGGCAACAAGCCCGACTTAACCAACGCCTGGAAGCCGTTGCAGATACCGAGCATCAAGCCACCTCGGTCAAGCAGAGCGTGGATAGCATCGGCAACATCCTTGTTGTTGAGCACATTTGCGATAAACTTACCGCTACCATCGGGCTCATCACCTGCCGAGAAGCCACCCGAGAGCATCATAATATGACACTCGGCGATATGCTCCTTCATCTCCTTGATAGACTCCAAGACATCATCACCCGTGAGGTTCTTAAATACGGTGATATCGACCTCGGCACCAGCACGCTCAAAGGCACGGGCAGTATCGTAGTCGCAGTTAGTACCGGGGAATACGGGGATATAGACCTTAACCTTATCGACAGGCGCACCCTCGTAGCGCTTAACGAGACCCTTACCATCGCTAACGCGAGTAGGCTCACCCTTCTTGCCTCTATCGGCATATACCGAAGTATACTTCTCGGTGTTGGCCTCCAAAAGCTCCTCCAACGGCAGACGAGTGCCATTTACGAAGATAGCCTCCTCCTTGACGGTCTTACCAATAAGCTCGGCAGAGGGGTGATTCAAGGTACGGCGGCTCTCAACAACGATAGAGCCATAAGATAGGTTGTAGAGCATCTGCTCGTCGCACTCCAACGCTGCACCAATCTTGTTACCGAATGACATCTTGGCGACAGCCTCCGCTACGCCACCAAAGCCAACGGCATAGCCAGCGACGATATCGCCCGAAAGAATCTTATCGGCAACAAAGTCAAAATTATCCTTAAGCTGGTCGGTCGCGGGCATATAGTTCTCGGTGGGTGTGTGGCGCACAACATAGATATTGTGGCCACCCTCCTTGAACTCAGGGCTGATAACATTGCGGGCATCGACTGTGGTGATACCAAAGGCCATAAGCATAGGGGGCACATTGATATCGCGGAAAGTACCGCTCATAGAGTCCTTACCGCCAATCGAAGGCAAGCCAAGCTCCACCTGCATCTTCAGAGCGCCGAGCAACGCTGCAAGGGGCTTACCCCACGACTTAGCATCGGTCATACGCTCGAAATACTCCTGATACGAAAAGCGCATATTGTCGTAGCGGGCACCCGCAGCAACAACCTTGGCACAAGCATCAACAACGGCATAGGCAGCACCGTGATAGGGGCTCCACTTTGCGATATAGGGGTTGTAGCCGTATGCCATAATACTTGCCGTATTGGTGAAATGATTACCTACGGGCAACTTCTGCACCGACACCTGAGTCTCGGTGTTCTGCGTCTTACCACCGAAGGGCATCAACACGGTAGAGGCACCAATCGTTGAGTCGAACATCTCGATAAGACCCTTCTGCGAAACGACATTGTCGTCCGAGAGGTTATTCTTCATACGCTTGGTGGTCGTTACACCCTCGACCTTACGCTCGAAGGGGTTGATATTCTCCACACCACCGATAGCAATCTTGGTGTAGTGCTTAGCGCCTGCCGAGTCGATAAAATCGCGCGAAAGGTCTACGACAACCTTGCCGTCCCAATACATACGCATACGGCGAGTATCCGTAACATCGGCAACATAGGTTACCTCGACATTCTCCTCGTGGCAGTAGCCGATAAACTCCTCCATATCCTTGCGCTCGATAACCACCGACATACGCTCCTGCGACTCCGAGATAGCGAGCTCCGAGAAGTTCAAGCCGTTGTACTTGGTGGGAACGCGGTCGAGGTAGATATCGAGACCATCGGTAAGCTCACCGATAGCAACGCTCACGCCACCAGCACCAAAGTCGTTTGACTTCTTGATAAGGCGCGTTACATCGCCACGACGGAACAGACGCGCGAGTTTGCGCTCCTCAGGGGCGTTACCCTTCTGCACCTCCGAGCTACACTCCTCCAACGAGGTGAGCGTATGCTCCTTTGACGAACCGGTAGCACCACCAACGCCATCACGGCCAGTACGGCCACCGAGCAACAAGACTACATCGCCGGGGGTGGGGCTCTCACGGCGTACATTCTCAGCCTTGACAGCACCTACAACGGCACCCACCTCCAAACGCTTGGCCACATAGTCGGGGTGATAAACCTCGCGGACATGGGTTGTGGCAAGACCAATCTGGTTGCCATAGCTCGAATAACCCGCAGCAGCCTTGGTAGAGATGATGCGCTGAGGCAACTTACCCTCCATAGTCTCATCAACGGGCTTATAGATATCACCAGCACCCGTTACACGCATCGCCTGGTAGACATAGCTACGGCCTGACAATGGATCACGGATAGCGCCACCAAGACAGGTTGATGCGCCACCAAAGGGCTCAATCTCGGTGGGGTGATTGTGTGTCTCGTTCTTAAACTGCAACAACCAACGCTCCATCTGGCCATCTACATCGACATTGACAAAGATGCTGCAAGCGTTGTTCTCCTCTGACTGCTCCATATCATCGAGCTTGCCCATCTTCTTAAGATAGCGAGCACCGATAGTAGCAAGCTCCATAAGGCATAGGCTCTTCTCCTCACGGCCAAGCTCCTTACGAATCTTGCGCATAAGGTCGAGTGATGAAGCCATCTCCTCCTTCATAAACGACTCATCGAGGGTGATCGCCTCAATCTCGGTGGTGAAGGTAGTGTGGCGGCAGTGGTCGCTCCAGTAGGTATCCAATATACGAAGCTCGGTCTCCATAGGGTCTCGACCCTCCTCACGGAAGTAGTTTACAACCTCGCGAAGGTCGTCAGCATTCATAGCAAGGCCATTTGTCTTGCAGTAGGCAGCCAACTCCTCCTCACGCATCTCGCGGAAGCCCTCCAAAACGGCTACGGGCTTAACCTCGGCGCTCTCCAAGTCCGAGAGTATTTCGAGATTCTTCTTGCGCGACTCAACGGCGTTGATAAGATACTTCTCGATGCGTGCCATAGCCTGAGAATCGATGCTGTCGTCGAAGATGTAGAGGCGCGAAGACTTAATCTTCACCTCGGCCTTGGGGTCGATAAGGTGAACGCAGTCTACGGCCGATGCTGCACGCTGGTCGAACTGACCGGGCAGAAACTCGACAGCCAAAGCGGGCTTACCGCCAAAGTCGCACTCATCGGTAACAGAGTCGGTAACGACCTCGCCAAAGACCGAATAGCGGCTCTTCTCCAAGAGCTCATCGCTGAAGCCGAAGAGGTCATAAACATTGATAAAGCGTAGTTGCTCGATATTTAGTCCCAAGTTTGTATTCAGCTCGTGGCGCAGAGTCTCGGCCTCGACCTGAAAACGGGGATACTTCTCAACAAAAATACGGCGATTCTTCATAATCGGGTAGTTGTAGAAAGGGGTTAGTTAGGTTATAATTCTGCAGCAAGAACCTTCTCGGTCTGAGCCTTGCGGAAGGCGATAAGACGCTCCTCAAGAGCCTTATCCGTAAGAGCGAAGATTGAGGCTGCGATAAGCGCTGCATTCTTCGCACCGTTGATTGCCGTAGTCGATACAGGGATACCACCGGGCATCTGAACGATAGAGAGCAAAGAGTCCATACCGCCAAGCGCCGAGGTCTTGATAGGCACGCCGATAACAGGAACGGTGGTGAGGGCTGCGGTAACACCTGCTACATGCGCAGCACCGCCCGCGCCCGCGATAATAGCGCCTATACCGCGCTCGCGAGCCGACTCGGCATATTCAACCATAAGATGGGGTGTGCGGTGAGCCGAAATAACACGCTTCTCGTACTCGATGCCCAACTCCTCCAAAGTCTCAACAGCGGCCTTCATAATATCCCAGTCGCTGGTAGAACCCATGATAACTGCTACTTTCATAATCTAAGTTTTATAATTTTTGATTCAATATTTTCAAAAATAAACGACCGCCTGCACCAAAGGTACACGCGGTCTTTAAGCCATAAAATCGCACTTTTCGCCCTCAATAGCCACAAAGTGAGCCTGATACACCCTTTGTGTTAGCATCTTGCCTGGCGCCCACAACAAACCATTCACCTTCCCGCATCGCTTGCAACGCTGAGGAATGTGGCTTTTTGCGCCAAAATGGTGTTGTAGGGATACTCTATTCATACGACAAAGATATATTTTTTTTCGCGATTGAGAAAGGGGAAAACAGAGTTTTTTCAAAAAAAAATCAACAATTTCAAAAAATTAAAAAAATTGAAAAATATTCTCCCAAAATAGTTGCGAGATTTCGGAAAAATACTTACCTTTGCGCAAATTTAATAAGACATTAATCAAGCTATGAAGCATCGTTCAAATAATCAGCCAACTTCATCACCCGATAAGCAGTCGGCGTTGGTTTGTTTTCGAGGCTTCAATAACAAGGCAAATATTTTTTCAACTAATATGGGCGACTCTTTGGGTCGCCTATTTTTTTGATATATGGTTTACAACAGAATTATCATCAAAAACGGCTCGGTTTTAGGCTGCAAGAGCGAGGATATCGCAATCATTGACGGTCGCATTGCAGAGCGTTCGGAGCATATCGAGGCTACGGCAAACGACACCATCATAGATGCCAAGGGGCTCGTTGTAGCACCCGCATTTGTCGATGTTCATGTTCACCTTCGTGAGCCCGGCTTCGGCTACAAGGAGCGCATCGCAACAGGCACTATGGCGGCTGCGCGTGGTGGCTACACTACCGTATGCTCGATGCCCAATCTCAACCCTGTACCCGACAGCGTGGATAACCTCAAGGCACAGCAGGATATCATCGACCACGACGCCAAGATTGAGGTACTACCCTACGCTGCAATCACCATCGGTCGCAAGGGCGAGGAGTTGGTGGACATCGCATCGCTCAAAGGCAAGGTTTGCGCCTTCTCGGACGATGGCAGCGGTGTTCAGGTTGATGGCATGATGGAGCGAGCAATGACCGAGGCCGTAAAGTATGACCAGCTGATTGCGGCACACTGCGAGGTTGAGGAGTTGCTCCACGGTGGCTATATTCACGATGGCGAGTATGCTAAGCTAAATGGCCACAAGGGCATCTGCTCCGAAAGTGAGTGGGCACAGGTGAAGCGCGATATCGAGATTGCCGAGAAGGTTGGCTGTCGCTACCATGTTTGCCATATCTCGACCAAGGAGACCGTAGCGTTGGTTCGTGAGGCTAAGGCTCGTGGCGTAAAGGTAACATGCGAAACAGGCCCCCACTACCTAATCTTCACGGATATGGACCTTGAGGAGGATGCTCGTTGGAAGATGAATCCCCCGCTCCGCTCGGCAGAGGACCGCGCAGCGCTTATCGAGGGCATCAAAGATGGTACAATTGATATGATTGCCACCGACCACGCACCCCACAGCGTCGAGGAGAAGTCAAAGGGCTTGAAGGATAGCGCTATGGGCATCGTAGGCTTGGAGACAGCCTTCGCAGCACTCAACACCCACCTTGTTCGCAAGGGCGTTATCTCGCTTGAGCGCCTCATCGAGCTTATGAGCTACAACCCCCGCCGAGTATTCCGCATCGAGGGTGGCTTGGAGGTTGGCGACCGTGCCGACATCGTACTTCTCGACACCGAGAAGGCTTGGAGAGTGGATAGCGAAAAGTTCTACTCAATGGGCAAAATCTCGATGTTCGATGGCCGTGATATGGTGGGCGACATCGCTATGACAATACATCGTGGCGAGGTAGTCTACAAGGCCGAATAAGTGACAAAAATCAAAAACAAACATAAATCGAAAAAGTAGATGAAACCTTTTACCAAGAAACTTGTACTTGAAAACGGCAAGGAGTTTCCGGGCTATGGCTTTGGCTCGAACCGCGTTGCGGTATGCGAGTTAGTCTTCAACACCTCGATGGTGGGCTATCAGGAGATTGTTTCCGACCCGACTTACACCGACCAGATTGTGGTGATGACCTACCCTCTTATGGGCAACTACGGCTTTATGGACGAGGACTACGAGAGCAAGTTCCCCGCGATGGGCGGTATGGTTGTTCGTGAGTGCTGCGAGGCACCCAGCAACTTCCGCTACACCAAGACCATGAACGAGACCTTCGAGGAGTTGGATATCCCCGGCATCTCGGGTGTGGATACCCGTATGATTACCCGCATCATTCGTGAGGAGGGCACTCAGAAGGCCGTGATCGTAGACTATGCAATGCCCCACGATGAGGCTATGGCGCTTATTACGGGTAGCGACCTTCGCCACGACCAGTTGGAGCGCGTAAGTTGCAAGAAGCGCTGGTTCTCGCGTACTCCCAACCATAAGTGGGATGTTGTGGCTATCGACTGCGGTATCCGCTACGGCTTTGTGCGCCAGTTCAACGCCAAGGGCTGCAATGTAACTATCGTGCCCTACAACTCGACTGCCGAGGAGATTATGGCGTTCAACCCCGATGGCATCTTCGTGTCGAATGGTCCTGGCGACCCTGCCGATGCAGCTATCGTATGCAAGACTATCGCCGAGTTGCGTGGCAAGTTGCCCATCTTCGGCGTAGACCTCGGTCATCAGCTTATCGCCATCAGCTATGGTGCCAAGAACGACAAGCTACGCTTCGGCCATCGTGGTGCTAACCACCCCGTGAAGTACCTCGACAACGCCAAGCTTGAGATTGTAACGCAGAATCACGGCTATGTGGTAAACGAGGAGTCGTTGAAGGCTACCCCCTTGAAGGTTACACACCGCAACCTTCTCGACAACACCATCGCCGGCATCGAGGCTATCGAGGACAAGGTATTCTCGGTACAGTATCAGCCAGATTGCACGCCTGAGGCGAGCAGCAACTATCTTTTCGATAAATTTATTAAATTGATGGAGGACGAGAAAAATGCCTAAGAGAACAGATATTAAGAAAGTAATGGTTATCGGCTCTGGTCCTATCGTGATTGGCCAGGCTGCCGAGTTTGACTATGCAGGTACGCAGGCTTGTCTTGCACTTAAGGAGGAGGGTTATCAGGTAATCCTCGTGAACTCTAACCCTGCAACAATTATGACCGATACCCATATTGCCGACAAGGTATATATGGAGCCCCTCACTCTGGAGTATGTAGCGAAGATTATCCGCTATGAGCGCCCCGATGCCATCGTTCCCGGTCTTGGTGGCCAGACAGGTCTTAACCTCGCTGTACAGCTCGCCAAGAAGGGTATCTTGGAGGAGTGCGGTGTTGAGATTCTCGGTACATCGTTCACCTCTATCGAGGAGGCTGAGGACCGCGAGTTGTTCAAGGAGCTTTGTATGCGCATCGGCGAGCCCGTTATCCCCTCGCACATCACAAGCTCTATCGAAGAGGGTGTCAAGGCAGCTGAGGATATCGGCTACCCCGTAGTTCTTCGCCCCGCATTTACGCTCGGTGGTACGGGTGGTGGCTTTGCCGACAACGAGGATGAGTTGCGCGACATTATGCGTAACGCTCTTGCCCTCTCGCCCATCCATCAGGTACTTGTCGAGAAGAGCATCAAGGGCTACAAGGAGATTGAGTTCGAGGTGATGCGCGATAAGAACGACACGGCTATCGCCATCTGCTCGATGGAGAATGTAGACCCCGTAGGTATCCACACCGGCGACTCTATCGTGGTTGCTCCGAGCCAGACCTTGGCAGCTAAGGAGTACAATATGCTCCGCTCAAGCGCCTTGAAGCTTATCCGCGCCCTAAAGATTGAGGGTGGTTGCAATGTGCAGTTTGCACTCGACCCCCTATCGTTCAAATACTTCATCATCGAGGTTAATCCCCGTGTGAGCCGCTCTTCGGCTCTTGCATCTAAGGCCAGTGGCTACCCTATCGCCCGCGTTACGGCCAAGGTGGCAGTAGGTCTGACCCTCGATGAGATTCGCATCGCCAACACCCCCGCAAGCTTCGAGCCCACATTGGACTACATCGTAACGAAGGTTGCCCGCTTCCCCTTCGATAAGTTTAGCGACGCATCAAATGAGCTTGGCACACAGATGAAGGCTACGGGTGAGGTTATGTCTGTTGGTCGCACCTTCGAGGAGGGTCTGTTGAAGGCTGTTCGCTCGTTGGAGACCGGTGTATGCCACATCTACCACAAGAAGTTCGACACTATGTCCGTAGAGGGCATCTTGGCATATATCCGCAAGGGTACAGATGACCGCTTGTATGCTATTGCCGAGCTTATCCGCCGTGGTGTAGACCTCCTACATGTCTACGACAACACCAAGATTGACCTCTTCTTCCTCGAAAAGATTAAGAACATCGTCGAGATGGAGAAGGTGCTCAAGGAGAATGTTAAGGATATCGAGACTTTGCGTGATGCTAAGCGTATGGGCATCAGCGACAAGTTTATCGGCCAGCTCTGGTCGATGACCGAGAGCGAGGTATTCCTCCTCCGCAAGGCAAACAACATCTTCCCTGTATATAAGATGATTGACACCTGCGCTGCCGAGTTCGACTCTAAGGTGCCCTATCTCTACTCAACCTACGAGCAGGAGAACGAGTCGGTAGTATCTAACCGCAAGAAGATTATTGTTCTCGGCTCAGGTCCTATCCGTATCGGTCAGGGTGTCGAGTTCGACTACTCTACCGTTCACGCTATCTGGGCTATCCGCGAGGCTGGCTACGAGGCTATCATCGTCAATAACAACCCTGAGACCGTATCTACGGACTACACCACCAGCGACAAGCTCTACTTCGAGCCTTTGACCGTGGAGGATGTGATGAATGTTATCGACTTGGAGAAGCCTACGGGTGTCGTTGTATCGTTGGGTGGTCAGACCGCTATCAACCTTGCCAAGCCCCTCGCCGACCTCGGCGTAAAGATTGTGGGCACAGGCATCGAGGCTATCAACAATGCCGAGGATAGAAAGTGCTTCGAGGCTATTATGCGCCGTGCAGGTATCCCACAGCCTGAGGCTGAGGCTATCACCGACATCGAGCGTGGTGTAGCGGCTGCTGAGCGCATCGGTTATCCCGTATTGGTACGCCCCAGCTATGTGTTGGGTGGCCGTGCTATGCAGATCGTATCTAACGAGGAGGCCTTGCGCCACTACCTCAAGAACGCTGTAGAGATTAACGAGGACCAGCCCGTATTGGTTGATAAGTATATTATGGGTAAGGAGTTGGAGGTTGATGCTATCTGCGATGGCACAGATGTCTTTATCCCTGGCATTATGGAGCATGTTGAGCGTACGGGTATCCACTCTGGCGACTCTATCTCGGTATACCCCACTTTCAGCGTAAGCCAGAAAGTTAAGGATACGATTATCGACTACACCATTCGTCTTGGTAAGGAGATTGGCATCGTTGGCTTGTACAACATCCAGTTTATCGCCGATGACCACGATATGGTCTATGTTATTGAGGTTAATCCCCGCTCTTCGCGTACCGTGCCCTTCCTCTCGAAGGCTACCGGCACACCTATGGCGAAGATTGCCACAAATGTTATGCTTGGCACCTCGCTCAAGGAGCAGGGCATCAATGTCGTAGTTCCCGAGGAGAAGAAGCGCTGGTATGTTAAGACCCCCGCATTCTCGTTTGCTAAGATTCGTGGCGTAGACTCTTACCTCTCGCCTGAGATGAAGTCTACAGGTGAGGCTATCGGCTACGACTCTTCGCTACGCCGTGCGCTTTACAAGTCGTTGCAGTCGTCGGGCATGACCATCGTAAACTACGGTACTATCTTCGTATCTATCGCCGATGCCGACAAGCAGCGTGCTCTGCCTCTTATCCGCCGTTTCTACGAGCTTGGCTTCAATATCGAGGCTACGAGCGGCACTACGAAGTTCTTGCGCGATAATGGTATCCGCACACGCTGTCTCAAGAAGCTCAGCGAGGGCTCTACCGAGATTTTCGACTCTATCCGCAAGGGCCATGTAAACTATGTTATCAACACCATCGACATCAACCAGCATAGCTCACGCCTTGACGGCTACGACATCCGCCGTTGCGCTGTGGAGAACAATGTAACAATCTTCACCGCATTGGAGACTGTGAGCGTACTTCTCGATGTATTGGAGGAGATCACGCTGGGCGTATCGACAATTGATGCAGAATAATGTATAAGAAAGGTATCTATACGATTTTGAGTAACGAGCCTCTAACACCTGCGGTCTATCGTATGGTGTTGGAGGGCGATACTCAGTATATCACCCGTTCGGGACAGTTTATCAATATCGAGCTTACGGGCAAGTATTTGCGCCGCCCTATATCGGTTGCCGACTACGACAACAAGACGGTAACGATTATATATAAGGTAGTAGGTAGTGGCACGGAGCAGATGCGCGGTATGGCTCAGGGCGAGAAGCTCGATATCCTTACCGGTCTTGGCAACGGCTTTTCGACGGATAACGATGCTAAGCGCCCACTGCTTGTTGGCGGTGGCGTGGGTGTGCCCCCTATGTACAACCTTTGCAAGCGATTGCTCTCGGAGGGTAAGCGCCCCACTGTCATCATCGGCTTCAACACCAAGGCGGAGCTCTTCTACGAGGAGGAGTTCAAGGCTTTGGGCGTAGATGTTGTGGTGGCAACGGCCGATGGCTCGGCTGGCGTGAAGGGCTTTGTTACCGATGCCATTCGTGAGGCCAAGGTGGAGTTCGACTACCTCTACACTTGCGGTCCTCTGCCAATGTTGAAGGCTCTCTACGACGCCTCTGATGTGCCCGCAGAGTTTAGCTTCGAGGAGCGTATGGGTTGCGGCTTTGGTGCCTGCATGGGTTGCTCGTGCAAGACCAAGTATGGCAACAAGCGCATTTGCAAAGATGGTCCAGTTCTTAAACGAGAGGAGATTATATGGTAAAGCACTACGACACATCGGTTGAGCTTTGCGGAGTGAAGCTCACCAACCCCGTAATTCCCGCATCGGGAACCTTTGGCTTTGGTCGTGAGTTCGCCGAATACTACGACCTCGACTGCCTTGGCGCTATCTCGTTTAAGGGCACTACGCGCGATGCCCGCTTTGGTAACCCCACACCCCGTATTGCGGAGTGTACATCGGGTCTTATCAACTCGGTAGGCTTGCAGAATCCCGGTATCGACAAGGTTATCGCCGAAGAGCTGCCTAACCTTCGCAAGATTTTCCACAACCCCATCGTGGCCAATATCAGCGGTTTCTCGTTGGAGGAGTACGAGGAGTGTTGCGCAAAGATTGACAAGGAGGAGCAGGTGGAGATTATCGAGGTCAATGTATCGTGCCCCAATGTCCACAATGGCGGTATGAGCTTCGGCACACAGCCCGAATCGGCAGCCGAGGTAACACGCCGTGTAAAGGCCGTTACGAAGAAGCCTGTATTTATCAAGCTAAGCCCCAATGTTACGGATATCGTGGCTATCGCTCGCGCTTGCGAGGAGGCTGGTGCCGATGGTATCTGTCTGATTAACACCCTATTGGGTATGCGCATCGACACTGTTCGCCGTAAGCCGGTTATTGCCAATAAGATGGGTGGTTTTTCGGGTGATGCCATCTTCCCCGTTGCTCTCCGTATGGTCTATCAGGTGGCTAACGCTTGTAATATTCCCGTTATGGGCTGTGGTGGCGTAAGCTCGGCATCGGATGTTATCGAGATGATGATGGCGGGTGCTACGGCTGTTCAGGTGGGCGCTGCCAACCTCAAAAACCCCTATGCCGCAAAGGAGATTATCGAGGCTCTGCCCCGTGAGATGGAGCGTCTCGGCATCGAGCGCCTGAGCGACATTATCGGCATTGTAAAGTAAAGAAAAAACAACCTTAAAACTTAAAACAGATATGAGTAAGCGTGATGTAATTATTGCTTGCGATTTTAGCAGCAAGGAGCAGACACTTAACTTCTTAGATAAGTTCACTGGCCGTAAGCCCTTTGTGAAGATTGGTATGGAGCTCTTCTATGCCGAGGGTCCTGAGATTGTACGCACCATCAAGGCGCGTGGCCACCGCATCTTCCTCGACCTCAAGCTACACGATATTCCCAATACGGTGAAGAAGGCGATGTCGGTATTGCGTAACTTGGATGTAGATATGACCAATGTACACGCTGCGGGTACTGTCGATATGATGCGAGCAGCTGTCGAGGGTCTTACACGCGAGGATGGCACTCGCCCCTTGCTTATTGCCGTTACACAGCTCACCTCAACCTCGGAGGAGCGTATGCAGAAGGAGTTGCTTATCGGCGCTTCGATTAACGACACTATCGTCAAGTATGCCGAGAATGCCAAGGTTGCAGGTCTTGATGGCGTGGTATGCTCACCCCTTGAGGCTGCGATGGTTAAGGAGGCTTGTGGCAAGGAGTTTATGACCGTTACACCGGGTGTTCGCTTCGCTGATGGCGAGGTTGGCGACCAGGTGCGTGTTACCACCCCTGAGCGAGCTAAGGAGATTGGCTCGGACTTTATCGTCGTAGGCCGCCCTATCACCGCTGCTGCTGACCCCGTAGCCGCTTATGAGCGCTGCTTAAGAGAGTTTGCCGAGTAAATAACGAATAAATACAATATCACTATGGAGAAGAAAATAGCAAAAGACCTTTTATCTATTGGCGCGGTATTCTTGCGTCCCGAGCAGCCCTTCACTTGGGCGAGTGGCATCAAGAGCCCTATCTATTGCGACAACCGCCTTACACTCACCGCTCCTGAGGTGCGTAACCATGTCGAGGAGGGCCTCGCAGAGCTTATCCGCAAGCACTATCCTGAGGTGGAGGTGTTGATGGGTACATCGACAGCAGGTATCGCACACGCTGCCATCACCGCTACAATCCTCAACCTCCCTATGGGCTATGTTCGCTCAGGCTCTAAGGATCACGGCCGAGGCAACCAGATTGAGGGTAAGTTGGAGAAGGGACAGAAAGTTGTCGTAGTAGAAGACCTTATCTCAACGGCTGGTAGCTGTATCGAGGTAGTGGAGGCTTTGCGCAATGCAGGTGCCGATGTCTTGGGCATCGTGAGCATCTTCACATACGGTATGCAGAAGGGCTTGGACCGCTTGGCTGCTGCCGAGGCTAAGAACTACTCGTTGTCGAACCTCGACGCTTTGGTAGAGGTTGCTGCCGAGGAGGGCTATATCAAGGCCGAGGATAAGGAGCGCATCCTTAAGTTCCGTAGCAACCCTTCGGACGAGAGCTGGATTAAGTAATTAAGATTTATTGAGTTACAAAGGTATGAAGCATTTGATTGACCCCACTGACCTTTCGGTTCAGGAGATTTCGGAGATTATTGCGTTGGCCGAGGATATCATCGCCAACCGCGAGAAGTATAGCGAGGTTTGCCGAGGCAAGAAGCTCGCAACGCTCTTTTATGAGCCCAGCACACGCACACGCCTGAGCTTTACCTCGGCGATGATGGAGCTTGGTGGCAATGTCATTGGCTTTGCCGATGCCAAGTCGTCGTCGGTATCTAAGGGCGAGACTGTGCAGGACACCGTGAGGGTTATCAACTGCTTTGCCGATATTATCGCTATGCGCCACAAGGTTGAGGGCGCACCCTTGGCAGCTACCGAGGTATCACGCACACCCATCATCAACGCGGGCGATGGCTCACACAGCCACCCCACGCAGACGATGACCGACCTGCTCACCATCAAGCGCGAGTTGGGCACGCTCAACAACCTCACAATAGGTCTTGTTGGCGACCTAAAGTATGGCCGTACCGTACACTCGCTTATCAAGGCGATGACACGCTACGAGAACACCAAGTTTGTGCTTATCGCACCTCCTGAGTTGGCGCTTCCCGACTATATCAAGCACGATGTATGCGACCGCTACGGCATCGAGTACCGCGAGTCGAGCGACATCGAGAGCGTTATTGGCGATGTCGATATACTCTATATGACGCGCGTACAGCAGGAGCGCTTCACCGACCTTGAGGAGTATGAGCGTGTGAAGGATTGCTTTGTGCTGGATGCCGAGAAGATGCGTGGTGCTAAGGAGCGTATGGCAGTTTTGCACCCTCTGCCCCGCGTAAACGAGATTTCGATAGATGTAGATAGCGACCCTCGTGCAGCCTACTTCCGACAGGTCGAGAATGGCAAGTTTGTGCGTATGGCGCTTATTCTCAAACTCTTGGAGTGGCAGAACGACCCTGAGCGCAACTTCGACCACGGTGGCAAGGCGCTTGGGTACAAATGTCCTAACCCCTTGTGCATCTCGAACCTTGAGCCGGTACGCCCCCGCTTCGAGACCACAGATGGCACAACACGCTGTGTCTACTGCGAGTGGAAGGCTGAGTAGCAAACAACTCAATATCAGCCAAAAGGCTATCCTTTATCGGGGTAGCCTTTTGCTATTTAAGAATAAAATATTATCTTTGTTGCCAGTTAGGAAAATAAACAGAAAAAAATAGTATGAAAAGGCTTTTTACAATTATTACATTGGTTGTGGCTGTGCTCTTTGCCTCGTGCAATAAGGAGCAGCAGGCCGTACAGCACCTCTTCGTTACGGATACCATTCTTGAGGCTGGCGCTAAGGGCGAGACCGTAACCGTATCGTATAACCTTGTCGCTTCAGTTGATGGCGAGGCCGTAAAGACCGCAATCGTCAGTGGCGACGAGATGCTTGGCAATATCACACAGCCCGCCGTAGGCATTATCCGTATCGAGGTTAAGGCAAACAGCGGCGATAAGCGTGAGGCTATCGTGGAGATTAGCTACATCAACGAGACCACATCGGTTATCATCGAGCAGGCTGCGGGCAATGGCAACACAGGAGGCAATGGTGGCAACAACGATGGAGAGCAGGTAACATTCAAGGCGTTGTGTCTTGATGGCTACTACTATGGCCAGAAGTATGGTGAGGGTGCCGACCGCTACGCCTTCTTCCTCTCGGATCAGGGTCTTAACAATGCAGGTCAGGCCTACACTAACGGCACATACTACTACATCGACGCCTTCGCACCTGTTACGGGCAGCACAACAATCCCCAACGGTATGTATATGTTCGACAGCAAGAACAGTGGCGCACCGAACACCATCAACAGCGAGAACAGCCAGCTTTTTCTTACGGGCGAGAGCGTTGAAGATACTGTTATTAAGTACCTCGACAACGCCACAATGATGGTTTCGGATAACAAGATTGTACTTGAGGTAGTCATCGATGGCCAGACCCACAAGGTAACATATAACGGTGGTCTTGAGTTGGAGGATGCCACAGAGGATAATGGTGGCGGTGGCAACGACGACCCCGTAGGTGGTCAGGACAAGGAGGCGAAGACAACGCTTACCGGCGACCACAATGTAGCGTTTGATGGCGAGCACCGTGTAAAGTGGGTTTACGAGGGCGACTACTGGCAGACAGGTTACTCGAACTACACTATTATGATGATGAACAAGTACAATGGCTATGTCTATGGCGATACTCTCCAGCTCGACATCATCACCGACAACACATCGCAAGATGGCGACTTCTACGGCACATATGAGTGTTCGTACACCGCAGGTAAGGGTGTTATGATGGCGGGCTTTACCAACGACTATGCTATGGCCGTAGGCAGTTGGCTCTTCGACTATGTCAATGGTGGTGGCGCCTACAACGGCTATGCAATGATTATCGATGGTAGCCTCACGATTAGCGATGCCGGCAATGGCAACTCAACCATCGTTCTCGATGCTTACGACTGCCTTGGCAACAATATCACTTGCAACTGGACAGGCGTTATCGAGGAGGATTAATCCTTGGTTTCGATAAGTTATGATTTGAGGGAGATGACTAAAAAGCAAATTAGTCATCTCCTTTCGTTTAAGAGGTTGAATAAAAAGATGTAGTTTTAGGCCTGCGAAGCCCGAAAAACCGCAGTTTACTGAAGCGTAAATGAGGATTTTGAGGGCGAGCGTAACGAAGAAATACACTTTTTTATTCAGCCTCTGTCGTTTCAGGGGGCTATTTGGTCACTTCACCCCTACGCTTGGGCGATTGACCGCCCGGTGCGCAATAACGAGCTAAGAATGATAGTAACTTTGTAATAGCAACAGTTATAAACCTTAAAATTTCGGCATTATGAAAAGATTTTTTACTATCATCGTGGCACTCGCCATTAGTGGCATCTGCTACGCCTCGGAGCCATACACTGCCTACTGCACGCTTCGTGGCGAGGAGGCAATGAGCAACCCCGGCTCGCTTGTGGGCAAGATTGAGATTGACTACGGCCAGAAGACGAAGCACAAGAACTACCTCACCGACTCTACGGGACAACGCCTTGAGTTTGAGTCGATGGTGGAGGCGATGAACTATATGGCGGGCTATGGCTGGTCGCTCCACGACAGCTACACCACCATCAAGCGTATGCCAATAGAGAACCGCCAGCTCGACCGCGTTGTGGTAGTCTGGGTGCTTAAAAAGGAGGTTGCATCCTCGGCCGAGATTACCGAGGGGTTGGCAAGTAGCAGCCTCGATTACCTTGCTTACTAATGAGAAATGAGAAATGAGAAATGAGAAATGAGAAATGAAAAATGAGAAATGAGAAATGAAAAATGAGAAATGAGAAATTAGCAATAATTTTTCTTCTTTATCAAAGTGTCAGAAAAACCACCTCTACAGTGTATAAATATGCGGTATGCAGAAATTTTGCACTAAAAAAGCAGATAATAGACCAAATATTTTGAGGGGGGGGGAAATGTATTACCTTTGTAGAAAAGATACTAAATCAAAAACTTAAGGGAGGTTCTATAAATTAGGTCGAGTTGATTTTGAAGATTATTGTGAGGATATTTCTAAGTTGTCATAAAGGCGCAATGCGCACATTGTAACTGAATGAAAATTAGAAATATACCACAATAAATTCAAAAGCATTCGAAATAGATACCTCTCTGAACGAAAACTTATTTACTAATTTTTAGAACATTCCTTAATATTATGAAAAGACTTTTTTTGCACTTGTTGCGCTCGTGTGCATAGGTGCTGTTTCGGCACAAGAGCCCTACAAGGTCTTTTGCTCAATATCGGGTTCATCATATCTTAAATCTAAAACGGGTCACATTGATATCAATTACGGTCAAGAGAACCCAAATAGGAGTTGGCTTGTAGATGAGAATGGCAAAGAGCTGGAGCTTAACTCTGTGCCCGCCGTAGCAAATTACCTTTCGAAACTCGGTTGGGTATTCGAGGATAGCAGCACTTGGGGAGAAGAAGGAAGACACTATGTCTGGATAATGTCGAAAATGGTTACCGACGACAGCCAGATTACCGAGGGCTTTACCACGGCGCTGATGTATCAAAACGCAAAAAAACAATAACTAATAAACTTATAATATTATGAAAAGACTTTTTTTGGCACTTGTTGCGCTCGTGTGCGTAAGTGCAGTATCGGCACAGGATGTTAAACTAATGGGTGGTCAGAATATCCCCGTAAGATTGATGACCGAGATTAACAGCAAGTATCGCGCACAGGTTGCGCCCTACGGCATTGTCGATGCAAACATTATGGACTCTAAGGGTGAGAATATCGTAATCAGCCGAGGCACTCCCGTAGTGATGGATATCGAGATTCAGCGTGCTAAGGGCGTTGGCAAGGCGGGCTATATCAAGATTAACTGCGTATCGACCACCGCAGTAGATGGTCAGCGCATCAACCTTGTCGGCACAAACATCGCTCAGGGCAACGACCGCAAGGGCTTGGCAATCGGTCTTGGTGTGGGTCTTGGCATCGTGGTATGTCCTCCCTGCTTCTTCTGCCTCTGCATCAAGGGCGAGAATGTGGTAATCCCTGAAAATACAGTTTTAGGCAATATCGTGGTAAACGAGAACTACACAATCAGCGTTCAGTAAATGAAAGAGCAAAAAGGAGAAAAATCAGCAAATTTTTCTCCTTTTTACTTAAAATATGCTATATTTGTTCTACCAAATAGCTAAATACTTAAAAACACTTAATTAACTATGCGTAAGATTTTACTATCAATCGTTGCCATCGCCGCAGTAGTTTTCTCGGCATCGGCACAACAGAAGGGCGAGAGTTACTTTGGCGTAAATCTCGGCTATGAGACTGCAAAGGGTTGGTCAAAGGTTACTGTTCACTCGGCATATATCGATGATATCGAGGAGGTTACGCTCGGTGGCGATGACTTTGGCTTTGGCTTGGAGTATGGCTACTTTGTGGCAAACAACCTACTCCTCAAGGCACATATCGGCTACGGCTTCGACAAGTTGGGTGAGGAGATTAGCCACTCGCTGAACATCACACCCGGCTTGGCATACTATGTCCGTCTTGCCAAGGGCTTCTACTATACGCCCAACATCTCGATTGGCTATGGTATGTCGATGAACAAGCAGAGCGACAATAGCTATCTTGCAGCAAATGGCTTGGTGGCAGAGTTGCAGCCCTTGGCTGTGGAGTTCCGCCCCACCGAGCGCTTCGCAATGACCGTGAGCCTTGCATCGTTGCAGTATGCCTTCCTCACCTCCGAAACAGAGATGCTCGGCACACCCGTTTCGATGGATGTTCAGGGCTTGAGCTTCTCGCTTCTGACAAATGCACAGGTAGGCTTTAAGCTGTACTTCTAAAGGGGAGATGCGCTCCATTGGAGCGCGGTCGATAGAGAATTTAGAGAATTTAGGGAATTTAGAGAAGTTAGGGAGGCGCTACCGACATTTATCCCTAAGCTCTCTACATTCCCTAAACTCATTAAATTCCCTAATAAAACTCCTCCCCAGTCAGCACACCCCCAATTTCTTGTCAGAAGGGGCATAATTTGGCGCCGATAAAGAGTAGCTTCGATAGCGGCACTCAGCCAAAATTCTTGTCAGAGTGGTGCTAATGTGGCGCTGACACGAAAAATGGCGGATGGGACATACTATGCGTATTTCCCATTCGCCATTTTGACTGAAGCGTCGCAGTAGCGCCGCTATCACAAGAATTTTTTCACAAGAAAGTGACATTTTGATAGCGCCAGCCAAGCAACAAATCCTTAACCGCCATTCGCTTCTTACCTGCCAACTGCAACTCATCGAGATATACCCAGCCATCGGCAGTGGCAACGGCGATAAATGTCTTGCCATCGGTGCGCATCGTGCCTGGGGCTACCGACATAGCGCACTCCTCATAGTGGGTGGCAAAAACCTTCGTTGAGCCTACCTCAGCGCCCTCGCTAAAGATTGGTGTCCACGCTGCAGGATAGGGTGAAAGACCACGCACAAGGTTGTGAATAGAACGGCAGCTACGGCGCCAGTCAATACGGCCATCCTCCTTGAAAATCTTTGGCGCAGGCTTAAGTGTAGATTCGTCGATATGCATCTGCTCGGTGGTGGTGAAATCTCCCGTAGCAACCTTATCAACGGTGCGAGTAACAAGCTCCGAGCCAATAACCATCAACTTATCGTACAACGAGCCGATATTATCCTCCGCAAGAATATCAACGGCTTGTTGCTCGATGATTGCTCCCTTGTCGATTTCGTGGTTAAGCAAGAATGTAGTAACGCCTGTGCGCTCCTCGCCATTGATAATCGCCCAGTTGATGGGCGCTGCACCGCGATATTCGGGGAGTAGTGAGGCGTGGAGGTTGAAGGTGCCGAGGCGAGGCATAGCCCACACCACCTCAGGCAACATACGAAAGGCAATGACGATACCCAAGTCAGGGCGTAGCTCGCGCAAAGCCTCCAAGAAGTTTTCGTCACGCAACTTCTCAGGTTGCAAGATAGGCAGGCCGAGTTCGCGGGCAACAACCTTAACATCGCTCTCGTGAACCTTCTGGCCACGACCTGCGGGCTTATCAGGCGTAGTTACTACACCCACAATATTATATCCCTCCTCAACGAGTCGCTTCAACGATGTCGAGGCGAACTCAGGAGTACCCATAAATACTATTCGTAAATCTTTAGACATTCTTGCGCTTAAATCTAATTTTCACACCTTTATACCACTTCTTCACACGCTTGATAAAGCGGCGAATACGCACATCGTACCAGTCGAAGTCGAGCAACGAGGTGTCGTTGGTGGCCTTGCGCGTGAGGTAGATAGCCACAGGCGTAAGTATCACAATCGGCAACCACATACCATAGAGCGACTCCCAAGTACCCTCCTTCGAGAGCTTCTCGCCCGATACGGAGATGACATAGTAGATGACGAAGAAAATCACCGAGATAACGATAGGCGTACCGAAACCACCCTTGCGGATAATTGCGCCCAATGGAGCACCAATCATAAAGAATACAAGGATCGAAACGGGCAGTGTCAGCTTGCGATGCCACTCATTCTCCGAGCGATAGAGCTGTGTAATAGCGATTTTCGAGGTCTGCTCATCGTAGGAGTAAGCACCACGCGATGAGCGAGCCGAGTTGTTAGCCACGCTATATACACGGGCACGGTCGCGAGTGCCGAGCTTCTCGATAGAGTCCTTGTAATTGACACGCTTAAAGGCGCTACGGTCGATAAAGGCGGTATCGTAGCTAAATGCAATGGTTGTATCACGCACAAAGATACGCTCCTTGAGAAGTGGGGCGTAGGATGCCTGTGTACTCTCCTCAATCATCACATTGAGCGAGTCCATAAGCTCCTCGAGCTCAACCATATTTCGTGTTTGCGACTCGGTAAACTGGCGCGACATATCGCCCTCAGGCTTAGCGACATTATCCACCGGGAAGCTGGCATCTTGTCGCTCGAACTTATGCTGTCGCATAGTATTCTTGTCGTACCACTGCGAACTGCGTGTATGCTCGTAGGTCTGGCCATTGAAGAGCGTGATATAGAGGAACGACTTATCGTCCGACATACGGATATAGCCCGAATCGGCAAGTGTCGTTGTCATATCGCCATTGTGTGAGCGGGTGTCGAAGATAAGCACATCGGTAAGCAGCTTGGTTTTGTCGTCCTGCTTACCCACACGGATACTCATATCGGGCAGACCGTTGAAGAACATACCATCTTGGAACTCCATCTCTTGGCGCTGCTCGCGGATATCGAACAGAAGCTCATACATTCGCTCGTTGGCATAGGGTACAAGGTTGTTCGACACGAAGAAGCTACCCACCGAGATACCGCAAACAACGACTATCAGCGGAGCGAGGATGCGGATAAGCGACATACCTGCCGACTTCATCGCCAGAAGCTCGAAGTTCTCGCCAATGTTACCCATCGCCATAATCGCCGAAAGGAGCATCGCCAACGGCAAGCCCATAGGCACCATATTGATGGTAGCGCAAGTTACAAGCTCGATGATGGTGCTCGCATCAAGGCCTTTACCCGTGAGCTCGTCGATATAACGCCACACGAAGTTCATCATCAGCACGAACATCACAATAAAGAATGTAACGATGAGCGGACCGATGTAGGCTTTGAGTATGAGTTTGTGTATCTTCTTCATTATCCGTTATTAATCCAACAATTTATCTACAACCATACCCTCGATACAACACGAGGACAAGGGGTCGTTGTAGAGGGACCATCATAATGATGGCAAAGATAATACTTTTACGCTAATAAGCGTAATACATAGCATAAAAATTATGCAACTACCCGTAGGCAGGTCGTAGGCATAACTTAGAACAAAGCCCGCCAAGTTGCCTAAAACACCCACCACCGAGGCGATTAGCGCTATACGGCGGTAGTCCTTCGTAATGGCGTTGGCGACAACCGTTGGTATGGTCAGCAACGACAGCAATAATATAATGCCTATAATCTTGATAGACAACACGATAGTTACGGCAATTACCACCGCCATAATGTATGCCACGACGGTTGCAGGGATAGCCTGACTACGGGCATAATCCTCGTCAAAAGTGAGGTAGAATAGCGGTCGTAGGTAGCGTAGAGCAAGAGGTACGACAATGAGCGTAAGCACTGCCAATAAGATGATGTCTACCCTATCGACCAACAAGATATTTCCGAAGAGGTAGCTCGTCAGGTCGGTCTGATAGCCCGGTCTGAGCGACATAAACAGTGCTCCGAGTGCCATTCCCACCGACCATACTATGCCTATGGCAGAGTCTTCGCGGATACGACTATGGCGCGAGAAATACTCGATGCCGATTGACGAGATAGCGGCAAAGCCCAAAGCTCCCGCCACAGGATTAAATCCCGCCCAAAGCGCCATACCCAAGCCACCAAACGAGGCGTGGGTGATGCCTCCGGCAAGAAATACCATACGGCGAGCAACGATATAACTGCCTACAATACCGCAAGTTATGCCCGACAACACACACGCTATCAGGGCATTTTGCAGAAAGTCGTAGGCAACAATATCGTTTAGCAGGTTTACCATATTCTATCTATTAAACGCGCAAATTTACTTTTTTTTCGTGATAAGACAAAATTTTTGTAACTTCGCCCTCGGATTATAACTTATTTTCTTTAGAGCAAATGTCAAAAAAGCGCGTAAGTTTTCACACCTTGGGTTGCAAGCTCAACTTCTCGGAGTCATCGACCTTCGCCCGCCAATTCGAGGAGGGCGGATATGAGCGTGTCGAAAGCTCAGCACCCACCGATGTAGCGGTTATCAATAGCTGTTCCGTAACGGAGCACGCCGATAAGAAATGTCGCAATATTATCCGCAAGATACATCGCCGCAACCCCGATGCCATAATCGCTGTAACGGGCTGTTATGCACAGCTTAAGCCCGAAGAGATTGCAGCCATCGAGGGCGTAGACATCGTGCTGGGCAACAACGATAAAGGCGACCTATATCGCCGAGTTGTTGAACTCCAGAACCGAGGCAAGGCCGAGGTCTATGGTTGCTCCTACGATAAGATTTCGCGCTTCTTTGCCGCCTACTCTTCGGGCGACCGCACACGCTCGTTCCTCAAGGTGCAGGATGGTTGCGACTATAAGTGCGCCTACTGCACCATTCACTATGCTCGCGGAGCAAGCCGAAACATCCCGATTGCCGACATTGTAAAGGAGGCCGAGGAGATTGTTGCAGCGGGTCAGAAAGAGATAGTTATCACGGGTGTAAACACTGGTGATTTTGGCCGTACAACGGGTGAAAAATTCGTTGATTTGTTGCGTGCTTTAGACCAAGTCGAGGGCGTTGAGCGCTACCGTATTTCGAGCATCGAACCAAACCTCATAACTGACGAGATTATAGAGCTTTGCGCCAGCTCACCTAAATTTATGCCTCACTTCCATATTCCGCTTCAAAGTGGCTCGACAAAGCTCCTTGGTGCGATGCGTCGTCGCTACACTGCCGATAAGTACCGAGAGCGCATACAGAAGATTCGTGAGCTGATGCCCGATTCGTTCCTTGGTGTCGATGTTATCGTCGGCTTCCCCGGCGAGGGCGAGGAGGAGTTTATGGAGAGCTACCGCCTCTTGGAGGAGGTGGGTGCATCGTTCCTGCACATCTTCCCCTTCTCGGAGCGCCCTGGCACCCCTGCCGTCGCGATGCCCAACAAGGTGCAATCACGCATCGCCACCGAGCGTGTGGAGCGCTTGGAGGAGCTTAGCAACCGCCTACACGCCGATTTTGCACGCCGTTACTTAGGCACCGAGCGCCCTGTACTCTTTGAGAGCACCAACCGCAGTGGCGAGATGCTTGGCTACACGGATAACTACCTGCGTGTTCGTGCCCCCTACAACGAGCGTTATATCAATCAGATAACCACCGTACGACTTATTGAGCTACTCGACGAGAATGATATTCGTTGTGAAATAGTTGGATAATTGCTACAAAAGTATTACTTTTGTGGGTTAATTCATCTTTCGCTTACACGACTATGTTCGACAGAGTAAAAAATAACTTACGCATCAACTCTCTTTCACGCCGATTGAGGGTAGCTTTTACGAGTATCATTTTGCTCCTTATCTTCTCAGGCGCTATGTCGCTCTTGGAGTTGGAGCGTGTCAGCCACGATACAGAGGAGATTCTTATGGCCAGCAAATCTAATGTCGATATTGCGGGCGAGATGATTGCGGCACTCAACGAGCAGAACGATGCGATGATTTATATGGCCGTTGTGGGCGATGAGCGTGAGTCGCACCGCGTGAACTGCCTAAACTCTATCGAGCATCTTCGCCTTGCCACCGAGAGCGCTTGTGTGCGTATGTCGGCTACTGACAATAGCACCGCTGCCGACTCACTGCGTATGCAGGCCGAGCGCATCAATCAGATGGCCAACGACTATCTCGATAAGCGTGTCCACCTCCACATCTTGGAGAGCGAAGCAACGGACTCTATCACACCTTTCAATACGCAGATTTGGTATGCTGACCAGTATAAGGTGCAGTATATGAATATGTCGCGCCATATCACAAAGTATATGACAGGTACGAACAGTACGCTTGGCCCTGAGGTAAACAACCTTAGCCACACTGCTCGCCGTGCCGTTACGCCTGTGTTTATCTCGCTTCTCGTGATGCTTGTGGTGGTCATTATGTTCTACTACTTCCTGCGTGTCTACTACCTCAACCCCGTTCTGCGCATCAACCGCAGTTTGGGCGACTATCTCACCTACAAGATGCCTTTTGACGAGGGTATGGAGGCAAGAGATGAGCTTAAGACTCTGCGCGATCGTATCGCTCAGCTTATTTCGAAACTCAACTAAGGCCAACAGATGAGAGTAAATGTAGTCATACGATACATCGGCATGGTTATGCAGTTTATAGCGGCATTTATGCTCGCTTCTGCCGGTGTGTCGCTACTCAACGACTACGACTCAGGCTTCTCACCCCTGCTACTTTCGGCATTTCTCACAGCTCTGCTCGGACTCTTTCCGCTGTTGTTTGTTGACCGAGTAGAGGAGATTAAGACCAAGGAGGGCTATGCTATTGTCGTTGGTTCGTGGCTTGTGGCGTGCATCGTCGGTATGTTCCCCTATCTTATCTGGGGTGGCGAGTTTACGCCCATAAATGCTTGGTTCGAGAGTGTTTCGGGCTTTACCACAACTGGTGCATCTATCCTCAACGACATCGAGTTCTTGCCCCGAGGTATGCTCTTTTGGCGAGCATCATCGGCTTGGATTGGTGGTATCGGCGTTGTTATGTTTGCGCTTGTGATTTTGCCCTCGTTGGGGCGTAGCCGCCACATGTTATCCAATGTAGAGATGTCTACCATCGCCAAGGACAACTTCCACTACCGAACAAAGGTTATCACCCGCATCCTCGCCTTCGTATATGTGGGTATGACACTTATCACCACCCTGCTTCTGAAGTATGCAGGAATGAACTGGTTTGATGCCCTGACTCACGCCATGTCGGCGTGTGGCACTTGTGGTTTCTCGACCAAAAACCTCTCTATCGCCTTCTACGACAGCGTTGCTATCGAGGCCATACTTATGGTGGCGATGACATTGGCGGGTATTCACTTTGGCGTACTTTACGCAACGATTACGGGGCGCAAAAACAATATTTTCCGCTCGACTATCGTTCGCACATATATTGGTATGCTCGTTTCGATAAGCGTTGTGATAGCCATCAGCCTCTTTGCCGAGGGCATCTACGATAGCTTTGGTGAGGCAATGCGCCACGCGACATTCCAAGTTGTGAGCTTCACCACTACAACGGGCTTTGCTACCGCCGATGCCAACACCTGGACACCGCTGGCTATCGTGTTGCTGGTATTCGGCTCGGTTATTTGTGGTTGCGCAGGCTCTACATCGGGTGGTATGAAGGTCGATAGGTTGTATATCGCCTGCAAGGTGATTACCAACCGTATGCGCCTACAACAGCACCATAGCGCCGTTATCCGCACCAAGGTTGATGGCACGGTGCAGGAGGAGAGCACCCTGAGCCTTGTGATGACATTTATCGTGGCATACATAATGCTCGTTTTGATTGGCACGATTGTCTACACGATGTTTGGTTGCGATCTCACAACGGGCTTTACCGCCTCGATAGCCTGCATCAGTAATGTAGGCCCTGGCTTTGGCGATGTGGGCTCGATGGCAAACTACGCCTCGTTGCCAGCAGTTTTGAAGTTCTTCTCGGCACTATTGATGCTCATAGGCCGTTTGGAGATTTTTGGATTTATTCAGCTCTTCTTTATGCGTTCATGGAGATAGAGTGTAACTTATAGAAACAGACAAGAGAACAATGATAAAGAGTAGTAAGATAATTTGTGCGTTGGCCATAGCATCACTCTTTGTAGGTGCTTCGGTGGCGCAAAAGCCTATCAAGGAGCTTGCCTCAAACGAGGAGTATCGCGAGCTTATGTCGCGTAGCGAGGAGTTGCAGACCCAGGAGGACTCTATCACACTCCTAATCAACGAAGCACGCACCGAGTATCAGCGTTTCGCTCAGGAGGGTGCCGACAGCATCACAGCTGAGCGCGATCGCTTTGCCACCTATATCCTTGACCTCGAACAGCAGATTTTCGACCTGCGCTCACAGCGTGGTCAGCTCACAAGCCGCATCAACTCTATCGAGCAGGAGTGGGTAATGGCACAGCTGATGAACCCCGTAGAGGAGGAGTTGGTTGCGGAGCTTCCCGACAGCACTGCCGAGGAGGTTATCGAGCCCGTAGCGCCTATCTACTACCGCAACTTGGTTGAGAACACCATCTTCAGCGACATCCTTACCGGCGAGGACTACAACGACCTGCTTATCGCCTCGGAGGAGGATAAGGAGATGGAGACAATCGTAGCTGACTACTTGGCCACCTATGCCGATATGGCAGAGGCTGCGGAGGCCTACCGCAACGCTTCGGAGGAGGCTGAGGCAGAGCGCATCCTTGCACGCTTTGGCGACCTTGAGATTGAGGCCGAGGAGCTATCTGACGAGATGCAGCAGAAGTGGAATCACATCATCGACACGAAGTACTACGCCTATGGCTATATCCTTGAGCACGAACGCCGCTACGACCTCTTGGACAAGGCATCGAGCGACTTCTCGACAATGCTCCAGCAGTGCGCAGCTAACGATGGCAACTACGCCTCTGATGCCCTTATGCGCTATATCGTAGGTCGCCCCACACTGCTTGGTCACGAGATAGAGTTTGCCCGCGAGATGGAGCTTATGGAGGCTGCCGACTCGTTGTCGGGTGTGAGGGACAACCTCAACCTTGCCGACTACCGTTTGGAGCCTATCAAGGTGGAGCGTCGTCTATTCCTCGACTTTGCACCCATCGTGGTGGGTCGCACCAACTACTACAACTCGGCAAATCCGTTGCCCGAATTGCGCATCTTTGAGCGTGGCACAATCTATCGTATCCTGCTCGGCACCTTCCGCTCGAAGCAGCCGATGACACTCTTCAAGGGTGTTCAGCCGCTCTTCATCTCGGAGAACGATGACGAGACATATAGCTACTATGCGGGCGGTTTCGCTACGCTTGCCGAGGCCGAGGAGGCACAGTTATTCCTTAAGGAGAAGGGCTTCCGTGCGCCTGAGGTCTGCCGTTGGGAGGATGGCGAGATGATTAACCTCACCGAGGCTGAGGAGAGCAACGATGAGGGCGAGAAAGTGGATATGCCCGTTGTCGGTATGCGCTATATGGTAGAGATTGAGGCCGAGATGCTCACCGACGAGATGCGTGCGACAATCAACCAGACCACACCCGGCAAGATGGTATCACGCGCCGATGATAGGTTTGTAGTAGGAACATTCACCTCGCGCTCGGAGGCCGATATGTTGCTCACCACGCTTATTGACCAACACCCCGATATTCAGGTAACACTCAAAGAGATAGAACTTAACTAAAGCGATAAAATAGAGAAAACGAAATATGAGAAAGTTGATTTATGGATTGGTAGCTTTGGCTACAATCGGTCTTCTTGCCACTTCGTGCAAAAAGGAGGAGACATATAGCTTTGTTGTACCCTCGGGCAGTATTCTTGTTTCGATGCCCGGCGAGGAGGGTACTACATCGTTTGATAGTTTCAACATTGCATCTATCGATGTTCCCGACTACCCCAAGGGCTGGGAGATTGTAAATATCGACCTCTACAACGGCACTATCACGGTTAAGGCTCCCTCGAAATTCGACGACGAGGAAGAGCGTGAGGGATATCTCTCACTTATTGGCTACACTCCGCAAGGCACAAGAAAGAATCTCACTATCTATCTGGCAATCGTGGAGAGCGCAGTGGATTACTCCGATACGCCTGCCAACTGCTACATCGCAAACAAGCCGAAGACACGATATATCTTCGACCCCTATACAGGTGGCAATGGCATAAAGCTCGAGACCGAGAGCGTCAAGCTCTTGTGGCAGACCGAGAAGAGCCTTATCAACTATCTCGACTTGCGCGATGGCAAGGTATCGTTCTATTTGGCAGAGGCTAAGGCCGAAGATGATAGCGACGAGCCCACAAATAAGGTTATGGAGGGTAACGCCCTTATAGGCGGCTACGACAAGGCGGGTAAGCTCATCTGGAGCTGGCATATATGGGTTACCAATGGTGATCCCCGCGAGGAGACCATCACGCTGAATGGCGAGGAGATGATGAACCGTAACCTCGGTGCCTTTACGAACAGCAACCGCTCGACCGATGGCGCAGAGATATTCCGCTCTTATGGTATGTACTACCAGTGGGGCAACAAAAACCCCTTTGTAGGTCCTCAGCGATACAACTTCCCGGGCAACCACGACGATATATTGTACGACAACAAGGAGAACAATGTCTACCTTGAATATGAGGCTTCATCGGCAAAGGTGGGTTCATTGGAGTGGAGCAACGCCAACCCTATGGCACTTATCAAGGGTAATAAGGATAACGACTACGACTGGCTCTTTGAGGGTCATGACAATACGCTATGGTCTGAAGATACGAAGACAGATAACGACCCCTGCCCTGCCGGCTGGCGAGTACCCTCGAAGTCGGTATTCGAGAACATCACAATCGTAGGCTCATACGACGATATGGCGTGGGAGGAGGCTCAGCCCCTCTATGGCTGGATGTTGGAGGATACGGCGACTGGCGCGGAGCACTTCTTCACAGCTCAGGGTCGTCGCAACTACCTCGACTGCCGTTTGGACATCTTCAACGATGACTACGACCAGCCTATTCCTTGGTCAGGCTACTATTGGACAGCATCGGTGGCTGGTGCAGATGCCTCGGCACTCTTCTTCGACCTTAACACCGCAACACGCACCTGGAATGGCATAGATGTAGCACGCTCGATGCATCGTGCAAATGCTTTGCCTGTTCGTTGTGTAAGAGAGTAGACGAAAGAGTTGTTAGTTGTTAGTTGTTAGTTGTTAGAGCAACGAAATTTTTGAGAGTATGAAAGAGATGTACAAGTTCTCTGTGGCGGAGATTGCCTCGGAGCTTCGCACAAGTGTGGAGAGTGGATTAAGTAGTGAGGAGGCGAAGAGAAGAGTTGCGGCAAATGGCTACAACGAGTTTGCGAAGCGCAAGCAGAAGTCGCTAATTGTAAAGTTCTTGGAGCAATTCAAGAGCTTTATGATTATTGTGCTTATCGTGGCAGCCATAGTGTCGGGCGCTGTGGGCATACACAATGGCGAGGGCTTCACCGATGCCATCATCATCCTCGCTATTGTCGTTATCAACGCCATTATCGGCGTTGCACAGGAGGCCAAGGCCGAGAAGTCGTTGGAGGCATTGGAGCGTATGTCGGCACCCCACGCAAAGGTTGTGCGTGATGGCAATGTCGTAGTTATCGAGGCTCGCGAATTGGTTGTTGGCGATGTTGTGGAGATCGAGACAGGCGACTCCGTACCTGCCGATTTGCGCTTGACAGAGGCCGTAAACCTCAAGATTGGCGAGGCAGCCCTAACAGGCGAGTCGTTGCCCGTAGAGAAGACAACCGATGTAATTGACCACACCGTAGAGATTGGCGATAGAGAGAATATGGCGTTCAGCTCGTGCTCGGTAACCTATGGCCGAGGTCGCGGTATTGTCGTAGCTACGGGTGAGAGAACCGAGGTGGGCAAGATTGCCACGATGATTGACTCGGTAGGCAACCGCAAGACGCCTATGCAGGAGCGCTTGGATAAGTTGGGCAAGTTCCTCGCTATCGCAGCCCTCGTTATATGCGCCATTATCTTCGTAGTGGGCATCGCATACGGCAACGACATCGTAACGATGTTTATGACCGCCGTAAGCCTTGCTGCGGCAGCTATTCCTGAGGGTCTGCCTGCGGTATCGACCATCGTACTGGCTATTGGCGTTCAGCGCCTTGCCAAGCAGAACGCTATCATTCGCAACCTCCCTTCGGTCGAGACATTGGGAAGCACCACCGTTATCTGCTCCGACAAGACAGGTACTCTGACCCAAAACCGAATGACCGTAACGCATATTTACACCGAGGGTGCACTATCAACAAGCGACACACTGAGCGACACTGCCCAGCTCCTTACGCGCATTGCGGTTTTGGCCAACGATGCCAAGTTTAGCCGCACGGCAGAGGGCGCAACAAGCATTGGCGACCCCACGGAGACCTCGTTGGTGGACCTTGGCGCTAAGCACTCACTGTTTAAGGACAAGTTGGAGGCCGAGGCAGAGCGTGTTGCGGAGATACCCTTCGACTCGGAGCGCAAGCTGATGACAACAATTCACCGCACCGAGGCGGGTTTAATGGTGGCTACGAAGGGTGCTATGGACGAGTTGTTGCAGGCGTGCAACCGCATTGTCGATGGTGGCAAGGAGCGTGATATTACCGCTGAGGATATCGAGCGCCTAAAGCGTGAGAATGAGGCTATGGCAAATCAGGCGTTGCGCGTCTTGGCTATGGCATACAAAGATATTGACGCTGTGCCTGAGGAGGTTACGCCCGCCAGCGTAGAGTGCGACTTGGTATTTGTCGGTATGGTCGGTATGATTGACCCGCCACGCGAGGAGGTCAAGGCCTCGGTTGCAGAGTGTCGCAAAGCGGGTATTCGCCCAGTGATGATTACGGGCGACCACCGCATCACGGCAATGGCTATTGCTCGTGCCTTGGGCATTATGCTCGAAGGCGATAGAGCGCTTACGGGAACGGAGGTCGAGGCGATGACAGATGACGAGCTATATGAGGCAGCGGCAACGGTGGCTGTCTTTGCGCGTGTCGCCCCTGAGCATAAGGTACGCATCGTAAAGGCCTTTCAGCGCCGTGGCAATATCGTAGCGATGACTGGCGATGGCGTGAACGATGCCCCCGCCCTGAAGCTCGCCGACATTGGTGTTGCAATGGGTATTACGGGCACCGATGTATCGAAAGAGGCCTCGGATGTAATCTTGGCCGATGATAACTTCGCCACTATCGTATCTGCCGTAAAGGAGGGCCGTCGTATTTATGACAACCTCCTAAAGTCTATACAATTTATGCTCTCGACCAACCTTGGCGAGATTATGGTATTGTTCACAGCGGTTATTGCCAACTGGGCTACCCCGCTGCTTCCGATTCACATCCTCTGGATTAACCTTGTTACGGACTCATTGCCCGCCTTGGCGCTCAGCGTAGACCCCGCATCTCACGATATTATGTCGCGCAAGCCCCTCGACCCCAAGCAGGGCATCCTCACCCGCTCGTTGTCGCTACGCATCGTATTGCAGGGCGTGATGATTACCGCCTTGGTACTCTGGGCATATAATATAGGTATGGAGCGAAGCGTTGATGTGGCACGCACGATGACCTTTGCCACACTCGCATTCTCGCAGATGACGCTGATTTTCAGTATTCGTTCAGGTATGGAGAATGCCTTTAGCACACTCTTCTCAAATCTTCTGTTGTGGGGTGCGATACTCTTTGTGGTGCTACTTATGGGCGTTGTGCTCTTTGTGCCAGCCTTGCAGAGCATCTTCCATATCGTAGACCTTAGCACGGTGGAGTGGCTCTGGGTTGTCGGTTTATCGTTCGCTCCGTTTCTCCTTAGCGAGATTGTTAAGCCGATAGCTAAACTCTTTGCACGATAGGTACAAAAATTGCTGTTTTCCCCGAGAAAACAGCAATTTTTTATGAAGGTAAATACAGGAAAGGGTACGATGCCCCTTGTGGCATTGGTCGCTATATGGTCGGTGTCGGCGATTGTGTCGTTGCCGGGGTTGGCCGTGTCGCCAATTCTCGATAAGTTGGATACTATATTCCCTACGGCAGGGCGGTTGGAGGTCGAGATGTTGGAGTCGTTGCCCTCGCTGATGATTATACCCTTTATGCTTATTGCGGGCAGGCACTCCGTAAAGGGCAACAAGATAAGAATGTTGGTGCTCGGCACAGCGATATTCCTTATCTGTGGCATCGGCTCGATGCTCTCGCGGTCGTTGGTTGAGCTAATTGTGCTTGGCGCTCTGATGGGCATCGGTGCGGGCATTATCATTCCGCTATCTACGGGTCTTGTTGTCGACTACTTTACGGGCGATGAGCGCGTAAGGCAGCTTGGCATAAGCTCGGCAATCAACAACCTCACATTAGTCGGCGCTACGGCTCTTACGGGCTACCTTGCAGGCATAGAGTGGCACTTGGCATTTGCCGTATACCTACTCCCCGCCATAACACTCATTTTGGTCCCTGCGCTAAGCCACACCAAGCCCGACCCTGAGCCTGCATCGGGAGCTCAAAATAGGCAGAAGAGCCTCAACCGCAATATGATACTACGACTGATGCTCTTCTACTTTATCATTACCTACGCCTCGTTGGTCGTTACCTTCAACACCTCGTATATCGCCGCCACAGCACACCTCGATGCCACACGCTCAGGCTTCATCATCTCACTATTCTTCCTTGCGATAATGGCGCCAGGATTTATGCTAAATGCAATTATCAGATGGTTCGGTAGCGCTGTAAACCTATGGTCGTTAATCGTTATGGGCGCAGGATTGCTCCTTATGTCGCTACCCCACCCCTCGTTTGCAAAGCTCGCCACAGGCGCTATACTCACAGGCTTGGGCTATGGCGTTATGCAACCTATAATATACGACAAGGCGGCAACCAACTCGCCACCGAAGGAGGCTACACTCGCACTGTCGTTGGTAATGGCCGTAAACTATCTTGCGATAGTCGTTGCGCCATTCCTTATTGAGGCGATAAACCGCATATTCCACACCTCATCGTACCGATTTGCATTCCTCGCAAACGGAGTCCTCACACTCACAATAGCCATCATCGCGCTATTTACGATGAAGAAGAGTAGAGTCCTTGGTAGCGACGATTAGTGCCCCACCTGCTTACGCCAACGCAGATAGCCGGCAACAGCCAAGATGCAGTAGATGGTATAGAGTCCTGCGGTGAGGGGTATGCCCTTGTAGAGGTATAGACACACGCTAATCATATCGACAACAAGCCACACAAGCCACTGCTCGACCATCTTACGCGAGAGCATCCACATAGCCACGATGCTCAGCGCCGTAGACATAGAGTCGAAGAAGGGCACTCGGCTGTCGGTAAACTCCGTAAGCAGGAAATAGAGCACTATGTGTAGCACCACATAGGTTGCCACAAGTGGCACAACACTCTTTATGGGTGTATGCTGAATCTTGCCCTCATCCTTGCTCTTAGGCTTGCGCTTCCATACAACAAGACCGTAGATGCCCGCAGCGACATAGTAGAGCTGCATAGCGGCATCGGCATATATGCCATTCGTAAGGTACAACACGCCGTGCACCATAGGCATAATAGCGCCAATAACCCACACCCAGATATTGGCCTTGTACTCCAACCAGAGGTAGAACAATCCGAGGGTGGTGCCTACGATTTGCAGTATGAGAGACCAATCCATAGTTTAGAAATTAACCGTAATGTTTGCCAAGAAGTTGATAGGTGCCTGAGGGAAGTAGAATGCCTCGTCGTAACGCTCACCGTCCCACATATACGAATAGCCGTAGCCATTCGACTCATAGAGGGTCGAGAAGAGGTTGTTGATAGCCAAGCCAAAGCGCACCTCACGCTCGGCCTTGGTCTTAAGCGAATAGCCGAGGTTGAGATTCGTAACGCAGTAGCCATCGAGCGACAAGGCCTCAATCTCGTTATTCGTAAAATACTGCTTTCCAACATACTGCGTATGCCACAAGGCGCTAAAGCCACCTATATGGAAGTCGGCGATAAGCGAGCCTACGACAGAAGGAGAGTACGAGATACTCTTTTCGCCAAGATTCTCGCCATAGGTGGGGCTATCCTTGAGTTCATCGACATAATCCTTAATCTTGTTCTGAGAAAGCGTAGCATTTGCCGATAGTGTAAACCACTTCGCCACCCTCCACGATGCCATCAATTCGACACCACGACGATAGCTCTTATCGACATTCGTATTAAGCGCATCATCGCCATCATTGACCATACCTGTTGCCACCAACTGGTTGTGGTAGAGCATGTAGTAGAGGTTGATGCCCAACGACAGACGAGGTGCGATATAGGTATAGCCCACCTCGAAGTCTACGAGGCGCTCAGGCTTGGGATAGCTATCGTCAGCCGAGAACATATAGCGGTCGGTAAAGTCCGAACGGGTAGGCTCGCGGTGTGCCACAGCAACAGATGCAAAGAGATTGTGGCGATGGTGGATATAGCTGATGCCAAGGCGAGGATTTAGGAAGTTGTAGCGCTGGTCTACATCAATAGGCTGCATCGTAACACCCTCATCACCCCAGATAGCGTTGTCGTTAGTGCCCCACGCCTTGTAGTGAACATAGCGATACTGCAAGTCGGCAAAGAGGTGCAACGAGTTATCCATCAAACCACGAAAAACCGACCAGTCGGCACGCACAAAGGCGTTGGCATCCTGCTTCGTTACATCGTTGTCGTACCAACGACCGCCAATATCGCCCTTGTCGAGGCCATCAACCCACGACAGAGTGCCCCAGTGCGGACAGGTGTAGTAGCTCCACGAGCCACCAAAGGTAAGGTCAAGTGCCGATGTCGTGTAGTGGGCTGCAAGGTTAGCACCACCGAGGTGGTTGCGCATAATCTTATGGCGGATAAGGTCGCCCTGCTCCTTGTCGGTTGCAAGGTTGAGATAGCCCGCCAACCAAGCATCCTCCTTGTACTGGTTATAGTAGCCGTAGCCGTAGGTATAGAACATCGTGGCGTTGAGTTGCCAATGGTTATCGAAACGATGGTTCAGAACGAGCTGGTTGTTGATTTGCAAGTAGTTATCGGTCTGGTCATCGTAGTAGTCTACATGGGTGCCATCGGCCAAGACGAATGGGCCGTCAGAGGTTGTATACTGACCCGAATCGTGATACCTACGGCCATAGAGCGCCATATCCTCGCGCGACACGCCATTGTAGGTAAGATAGGTCTTTGCCGAGCCACCAAACGACAGCAGCTTAATCTTGGTCTGGTCGCCATAGTAGCCCACCTGCGCCATATAGCTCTTAAGGTCGGTTGAGCCTCGGTCGATGTAGCCGTCAGAGCCGATATGCGTAAGTCGAGCATCTACCACCCAATGGTCGCGCATCAAGCCCGACGAGATATGCACCGCCTGCTTGTTGGTGTTGTACGAGCCATAAGAGAGCGATGCCGAGCCACAGAAGTCGGGCGAGAGGGCATCGGTAGTCATCGCCACCGAGCCACCAAAGGCGCCTGTGCCGTTGGTCGATACTCCAGCACCTCGCTGCACCTGCACCGAGCCTACCGACGAGATAAGGTCGGGCGTGTCGTACCAGTACATAGAGTGCGAGTCGGGGTTGTTCATCGCTACACCGTTGATTGTAACATTGATGCGTGTAGCATCTGTGCCACGCAAGCGGATAGAGGTAGCACCGATGCCGATACCGGTCTCGTTGGTGGCAATCATCGAGGGGGTAAGTGCAAGTGCCGAGGGTAGGTCAGTGCCATAGCTCGAACGCACGATGGCCTCTCGCGTAAGATTATCTTGTGCTACGGGCGTAGTGCGCTTGGCTGCCGTAGTCAAGACCTCGACAACCTCCATCTCGTAGACCTTCGTAGTATCCAACTTGGGATAGTTATCCTCCGATGCGTGTGCCGAAAGTGCAGCACCAAGGAGGGCAAATAAAATAAAAAACCTTTTCATACTTTAACAATTTTAAGTTTGAAAAGGGGCATATAAGATATGTATCCAATCCTGGTCTCGGCATTACCCGTATCCAGTACGATGGGTGTAATCTCAGCCTCGCTCCCTCCCTCGATTTTATCCGGAATCCAACCGACAGGAAAGAGGTCAGCACCCCTTTGTTAGGCACAAAGATACGCAAAAAAAATGAAAGAGCAAGGAGAATGGTAGTTTTTAGTTGTTAGTTGTTAGAGGGTTAAGACAAGTAAGACGATATGACGATAGGACAAGTAAGACCAGTAGGACTTTTTGATACCCGACCTCGTAAGGTCCTATGGTCTTAAAGTCCTAAGGTCTTAAAAAGATAGTTGTTAGTTTTTAGTTGCTAGTTGTTAGAAGAATCCTTCCTAAAGCATCTTAACACACTAATAATCAGTATACTGCACCGAGCATAATCGTAACTTGCTGATAATCAGCGGGTGGAAAAATTCGCATTTCCACCCTCACATACCACGCTGAATATCAATACTTTAGAAGTCGTAAACAGGAAAAATTTAGGGGCGAAAAATTTGGCGCTGCTATATATAAGAAGTACCTTTGCATTAGGAAATCACCAAAAAACAACCCGACTATGACGAAACTGAACAAAGGGCTACTTAGGCTATTGCTGCTACTGGCTATGATGGTTGCCACCAATGGTGCAATGGCACAATATAGCTACCGTTTTAGCGATGAGCTCGGCACATATCGTGTAAAGTTCACACCTCACAAGGAGACAAAGTTCAAAGCACCTACCACAAAGCCACTGCTTCCCGCAACGCACGAACTACGCATAGGTATCTTGTGGGGAGGATTGGATTATTATGGCGATATTGCCAATGAGAGCTCAATAGATTTCTATAGAGATAAAATCGATGTATCGAAATTATCGGGGCCCGACCATTGGTATGCCTTTACGCTCGATTACGGCTACTGGGCAAGAGAGTGGGTTAGCATCGGTGGCTCAATAAGTTGGATTGCAGGTCTGCGCAACTACTACAACGAGTATGACCGCAAGCACGCCTTCACCGACCACTGCAACCATATTTCGATTATGCCCATAGCGCGTTTTGCGTGGTTGCGTAAAGGCAGGGTGCAACTCTACTCTTCTATCGGATTTGGCTTCGGAATCCTCCAACAACGATTTCTCTCCAACCCTCGCGTAAATAGCGTCAATGCCTACTTTACATACGACTTAAAACCCTTCGGCATCGCCGTAGGCCGTAAGTGGTTCGGCTATATGGAGTTGGGCTATGGCTCACGCGGAGTAATAAATGTCGGTTTCGGCTATCGTATCAACACTAAAACAAAATAACTATGCGACACCTATATAAATATATAATGGCTGCCCTCTTCGTCCTTGTCGTAGATATGGCAACGGCACAAGAGGTGGTGAGCGATGAACTTATCCGCGACCGCGTAACGAGCTATACGCCTACCTCAGATAACTATGTGAACAACCTAACTACTGTAAACTACATAGGACATAAAGCGGAAGAGAGCGTGCGTTGGACAAACGACATTCGCATCGGTTATGGCGCACGAGGCATCTTCTCTCTTCTATTGCTCGACGAGTCATTCGTCTTCCAGTACGATGATGTGTACATACCCGAGACACTGCCTTATAGGGTTGATTATCTACGCACCAATCGTGGGCCTATGCGCCGCTTTATGACACTCTCGGCAAACTATCACCGCCAGATTAAGCCTTGGTTTGCCCTCGGCTGCAAGAGCTCGTTTGCCGGTATCTGGCAATCAACTTTCGACTCAATTAGCGGTGTAAAACGCTACTCGGAGAATGTCTATAATGTTGCAGCCTTGGTCGATGCCCGTTTCTCGTGGTTTCGAAGCGATATGGTTGAGATGTATTCATCTGTAGGTCTTGGACTTATGGCACATATCGAGAAGATGGGTGGCGCATTATGGCCAATGTTCGACATCGCAGCCATCGGTATTTCGGTGGGTCGCTCATTCTACGGCTTTTTGGAGATTGGCGCAGGATGTGCAGGCTCGACGCGCATAGGTTTCGGTTTTAGGTTTAACGACAAAAAGTAGCAACTATGAAACGATATATCATCTGGATTATAGCAACAATATCGCTTGCCACATCGTGCGTTGTCGAAGAGGGCTACGAGCACGAGCCAATAGCTATTGGTGAGGCTATCGCCACAAGAGGCCTCGACGAAATAGCCTACTACACTCGCACCTTTATTACGATAGCAACCATAGACGAGTATCTTGCCACCGATGACGAGGAGCTTCGCGAGCAGCTACGCACCAACTATATCGGTGCAAATATTAAAATCGAGCAGGAGGGCAACAATATTATTGTCTCGACCACCTATTATGGCCAAGAATATACTCTCCATAATATCACCACCGACGGCAAAGCGTTGCGCGATGGTGGCGTATGGCAGAGCGACAACTTAAGACTCTTTACCACCAGCAACGATATAACTATGGTCGTAACAGAGCCCAATAATGCCAACGACACAGCGGATAGCGCATCGCTCAACTTCGAAAATATAGAGTTTGATATCGAGCAAGGCTACTCATTCAATGTTAGCGGAAGTTTTGTTATAGGCTATGGCAAGGGCTATAATCTCAACTGCGAGATATGCAAGAAGCTTAGCTTCAAGGATAAAAGATTCAATAGTGGCATTATCGAGTTACGATATATCGACGAGGTTAATGGCTACGATGACCTTGTTACGGTGGAGTATCTGGACTGGTCGAAAATAGGCATAAGCTATCTGCAATACTACAAGGTAGCAAACAAACATATTATCTAAAGAGAGAAGGGAGGCTCACAAATCTGAGTCTCCCTTCTACTTACACACTCCTATAACTTGCTGAGGAACTTTTCTCGGTTCACAACAAAGCGAATATGCTCGCCTGAGCCGATAAGCATCTCACCATCATAGGCCTCAACCTTGAAGGTTAGCTTTCGGCCATCAACCTCCATAAGTTCGGCTACGGCCTGCACTGTGTTACCCACCTTCGAGGGCTTGAGGTGCGAGGTAGATATCATCGAGCCTACTGTCGTCTCACCCTCGCCAAGGTGGAGCGCTACTGCCAACATCGCAGCATTCTCCATAAGTGCCACCATCGCGGGCGTTGCCAACACAGCCATATCACCCGAACCAATATATTCGGCGGTATTGCCCGCCTCAACACGCATTGCACTGATGTGCTTTAACCCCTTTTCTAACATAGTTTATTAGTTTTACATTTTTTGCAAAGGTACAAAAAAAGAGTGTTGGTTGCACCACTTGAGACATAAATTGTTGTAAGAGGATGTTGTAGAAGGTGCATCATTATGATGCCAAAGGCACAAAAAAAGAGTGTTTGGCACAACTTATTTTGCGTTTTATGCGTTATATTTGCGATATGAAACCGTTGCTACGCATACTCCTTGTTGCTCTTCTGCTACTTGCGATTGCCACCCCTGCGGAGGCACAATCGCGTAAACAGCGTGTGCGTGGCGCTTCGGCGGCACGCTGGGAGGTGGATAGCCGTGGCGACTCGGTGTTGCATATCACCCTGCTCCCTGTCAAAATCTTCCACCGCACGCGCGACCTAAGGAACTACCAGAAGATGGTGCGTGCCGTGAAGAAGGTCTACCCTCTTGCTTTGGAGGCATCACGCCGTATGGCGAGTGTCGATGTTCAACTCTCGGACCTTAAGCGTCGCGATAGGAAGAAGTATACCGAGGCTATGGAGGAGGCACTCAAGGAGGAGATTACGCCTATGCTCTGGAAGATGACACGCTACGAGGGCAAGATACTCCTTAAGCTTATCGACCGCGAGACAGATTTCACTGTATATCAAATCATTAAGGACTACCGTTCAGGCTTTACTGCGGGCTTCTACCAGATGCTTGCCCGTATGTTTGGCAACAACCTCAAGCTACAATACGACCCCAAGGGCGAAGATGAGATGCTGGAGCAGATAGTGCTCTACTATAAGGCAGGACTGTTGTAGAGTTGTTAGTTTTTAGTTGTTAGTTGTTAGAGATTTTTAGGATATGTAAGACCAATAAGACGATAAGACATTAAGAAAAAAATGATACCCGACCTCGTAAGGTCCTAAGGTCTTAATATCTTAACGGTCTTAAAACTCTTTGCGCTCCCACAGGAGCCCGATCTAAAAACTAACAACTAATAACTAACAACTATCTCTGCTCCTTATCCCCGCACGGGTATACTTTTACCTACCCGCATCAAAAGAGTTTAGCAGAACAACCTTGCTGCGCAAATTAGATTGTATGCAATCAATTGTATACAATCTTTTTTCGGGGTGCTCGGCGAGGGGGCACTTAGAGAGGGGACAGGGAGGCTGAGAGGGCGCAGAGAGAGAGGTGAGTGAAAAAGGTGTATATTGTCTTACTCGTTCTATTGGTCTTAATAGTCCTAATCTTCCTAAAAAATTTCTAAAAACTAAAAACTAACAACTCTCATTACACCCGCATGGGTATATTTTTACCTACCCGCATCACAAGAGAACATAGCGATATAAATAAAGTACTCACAAACTGCAGGGTATCAATTTAGTTACCCACATCACATAAATTACCGAACAATTAGATGTCGAATTTCGCATCGGCGCGGGTATCATTTTAGTTACCCGCATCACAAGAGAACAAAGCGATATAAATAAAGTACTCACAAACTTCACGGGTATCATTTTAGTTACCCACAGGGTCATTCTGAGCGGAGCGAAGAATCTCGCAGTAAGCGATTTTGGTGATGCTTGTACTGACCTTGAGATCTTTCGCTTAAGCTCAAGATGACACCTATAACAACTAACAACTTCCATTGTTTTTTTTAAGACATTAGGACTTTAAGACCATAGGACCTTAAGAGGTCGGGGTTCACAAAGTCTTATTTGTCTTATCGTCTTATTGGTCTTACTTGTCCTAACCCTCTAACAACTAATAACTAAAAACTACGAACTCTCTCTACCCCTCGCACGGGTATACTTTTACCTACCCGCATCAAAAGCGTTTAGCATAACAACTTTACAGCACAAACTCAATTGCATACAATTAAATTGTATACAATCTAATTTGGGCGATTTAGGGAAAAGTCAGGGAGAGTACAGAGAGGGGGCTTTTAGAGAGGGTGCATAGGGGGCAGAGAGAGTTCAGAGAGGGCTCAGGGAGTGGTCAGGAAGAAAAGAGAAAATAGAAAAGCAATGAGCAAAGGGGACTTGGCTATACTGGGTGTCGTTTCCTAAAATAGGTTGACTCGTTGCACCTTATTAACGGATAAAAGAAAGACTCAGGTTAGATAATAAAAC
>SUZB01000013.1 GCA_015060115.1 Rikenellaceae bacterium
TAATTCGTAACCCAATACATATTCAACCAAAAGGTCGTTATTCATTCTCAATAATTTAGACCTTTTTCGTAACTTCACGCAGCTAATATAAAAAATAGGTATATGGCAGATAAGATTACCGTAGCGCTAATCTACGATTTTGATGGCACTTTGGCACCTGGCAATATGCAGGAGTACGACTTTATCCCCGCTGTGGGCAAGAGCAATATGGAGTTCTGGCACGAAGCAAACACCCTCGCAGAGGAGCAGGATGCCGACCAAGTATTGACCTATATGGCACGAATGATTCAGGCAGCGCAATCTAAGGGTTTGTCGCTTAGGCGTGAGGCATTCCGCGAGTCGGGTCGCAATGTGAAGTTCTATGCCGGTGTCGAGGAGTGGTTTAAGCGCATCAACGAGTACGGCGAAAAGCGTGGTGTAAACATCTTGCACTATGTAAACTCGTCGGGATTGAAGGAGATTATCGAGGGTACGGCAATCGCCCACGAATTTAAGAATATCTACGCCTGCTCGTTCCTCTACAATGTCGATGGCATAGCCTACTGGCCCGCTGTAGCTGTCAATTATACCAACAAGACACAGTTTATCTTCAAAATCAACAAGGGCGTAGAGTCGGTATTCGACACCAAAGATGTCAATCGTTATATGGAGGAGTCGAAGCGCCCCGTACCCTTCTCACGAATGATATATTTTGGCGATGGTACAACGGATATTCCTTGTATGAAGTTGGTCAAGAATTTCGGTGGCCACTCTATCGCCGTATACAACCCCGAGGAGGAGGGTCAGCGCTCGTTGCTCAACGACCTTATCCGCGATAATCGCGTAAACCATGTGTGCCCCGCCAACTATTGCGAGGGCACAGAAATCGACACCGTAGTCAAGACCATTATCGACAAGATTGTAATGGATCAGCGCCTTTCGGAGCTTGAGGTTGCGAGGGAATAGTGGCATAAACCAACACAATAACCAGATAATCAGCGCATTATAGATTTAACACTCGTAACTCACTGATTATCAGCACTTGGAAAAATTCGTGTTTCTGCCATATCGTTAATCACTCATTATCAAGTGATTACATGTTGCAAAGTGGAAAAATTAGAGGCCAAAAAATTTGGTACAAGGTCTATTTAGTGCGTAACTTTGCAAAAGAAATGAGAACAAAACACCAGGACCTATGAGAAAACTACTACTTCTAATGGCTCTGCTACTTCCTCTGTCAATTGTGGCTCAGGAGGTAGAGAATATAGAGAGTGAGCCTACACAAATTCAAACTACGCAGGTGCGTTACATCGGCGAAAGTTATTCCGGTAGAGAGTACACCCCTACCCTCTATCGCCACGACTTGCGTGTTGGCTTGGGTGCTACGGGACTATCGTTGCTATTCTATCTCGACACCACATTCGAAGAGCTCTTTCCTCCGAAAAACGAGACCATGAGCGACATATTGGCGCACTACCGCTTCGACTATGGCGAGTTGCGCCTGACACCCGTGATTTCGTTAGAATATAGCTATGCAGTGAACGACTGGTTTGCTATCGGCGTGAAGGGCTCGTATGTCTCAATGTACCGCAATCGAACTCACGCCCACACAGGCCAACGACACGGTCGAGTAAGCCTTACGGTCATAAATGCAATGGTTAATGCCCGCTTCCAGTGGCTCAATCGCGATATTGTCAAGATGTACTCATCGTTGGGTCTTGGCGCAATGACCGCGTTTGGTCTTGTAAAGGAGAGTTTCTTCTTCTACGATGCTACTTGGGTAGGTCTATCGGTTGGCGAGAAGGTCTATGGGTATTTTGAGTTTGGCGGTGGCGCATCGGGTGTTGCACGCGCAGGTATGGGTGTAAGATTCTAAATTTGAGAACTATGAAACGACTTATATATATTATAGTAGCGCTCCTCACGCTTACAAGTTGTGAATGGGGTGGAGAGTACACGCCTAACCGTAGTCTCGGCTCTTGGATGTGGCAGGGCGTAAGAGAGGATATTGCTCGCGTAGTAGAGATTATGGAGTTCTTGGAGCTTTATGGTGATTATACGCTTCTTGAGGATAACGAACTTAAGGCGGATTTCAAGGAGAGGCACCTTAGCAGATACGACATAAAGGTTGAGGGCAATCTACACACGCTAACCTATAATACGGTCTACGACACAACTATCACCACCCTAATTACGGTAAAGGATAGCAATAATTGGTACATCTCGCGCACAGGAGGCAACCACTACGACATAGATTTGGAACTTAACGAGAGTGGCATATTTAAGGCCAAATTCAACTCTATGGGACACGATGAATCGACCGGCGAGGGCGAGTTTACAGCATACCGCAATGTAGACAATAATATCGTGCTTGAGGGCGAGATGGTTATGGTAGATCCCGAGGAGAGCTCTAAGCGCCCATTAACCCTATCAACAGACATAACTAAGCCTTTGGTTATCAACAGCGAATATAACTATCTGCTCGAAGGCAAGTTAAGCATCACTTGCTACGACAAGAAGTATGATACCACCGATCAGGCTATAGTGGAGATAGTGAAGAACCGCGATGACTACGAGCCAAACGATGCCACTGTATACATCCACTACTACAACGAAATCGAAACTTATGACAATAGATTATGAAGATAGTATTTGCGACAAATAATGCCCATAAACTCTCGGAGGTAAAGGCCGTATTGGGCGATGGCTTTGAAATTGTAACACTTAAAGAGGTAGGCATTACGGAGGATATCCCCGAAACTGGTGCTACGCTCGATGAGAATGCCACAATCAAGGCTCGCTATGTCTACGACCGCACAGGTCTCGACTGCTTCGCAGACGACACAGGCTTGGAGGTTGAGGCACTGAACGGCGCACCCGGTGTTCACTCTGCACGCTACGCCACCGATAGCCACGACTTCGCAGCCAACAACCGCAAATTGTTGCACGAGTTGGAGGGCAAGGAGAACCGCCGTGCTCGCTTCCGCACCGTAATCTCGCTAATTCGTGGTGGCGAGGAGGTGCAGGTTGAGGGTATCGTAAATGGCCATATCGCACTCTCGGAGTCTGGCTCAGAGGGTTTTGGCTACGACCCCCTGTTTGTGCCAGAGGGCTACGACCACTGCTTTGCCGAGATGTCGGCAGACGAGAAGAATGCCATATCGCATCGTGGTCGTGCTGTTGCCGCCTTGGTAAAAGTGCTGAAAAGTTAAACCTAAAAATATTAGAGCTATGAGAAATTTATTTGTTTGCGGCATTCTAATCCTTGCCGCATTGGCATCGTCGTGTGGTAAGGAGAATGGCGATGAGCCTAAAAAGCCTAATCCATCGACATCAACCCACTATGTAAAAACCATCGAATGGGGATATTATGATTTGGATAGCAACGGCAATCCCGAATTTTATGGCGCTGATGAGTTTATCAACTTCACCCTCGATAACCAGAAGCGAATGACCAAGATTTCGGGTCAATATCTCGATGAAAATGACGCACTTACTACTGGCATGGAGATTAATATCGCATATGGCAAGGGTACAGCAGTAGTAACAGTTAGCATCGAGGATGAGGGCACATTCTCTATTGATTGCGAGACTAACGACAAGGGTGCAATCACCAAGGCAACAATCGAGGATGAGGGTATTATGCTTGTCGAGAAGTACGAATACGATGCAGATAATCGCCTTGTTAGTGCCACGATGGGTATGGAAGGTGATGGTGAGAGCATTCCCGATATATATAAGTTTCTCTTTGAGTGGGAGGACGGCAACATCAAGTATATCACAGCAGATATGATGGGCGAGGCTACAACCTATGAGCATATCTACACCGAGGAGAATAACCCCTATAATATCGACTATACATTCTCTGCTTCGTGGGCAGAACTTCCTATAATCTTGTCAATTGTTCAAATGAACGACGGAATATTTGGAGAGCCAAACCGTTCACTCTATGTAGGTTGCACAGATTACGAAGAGGATAACTTCAAATACTCTTTCAAGGATAATGGCGAGGTGTCGCTATGCTACGACGACAACGGATATGCCCTTCGATTTATCTGTTTCTAACCGATAGAGAGCATCAAGCACAACACAAAAAAAATGCCGAAGCAGTTGATTGTTTCGGCATTTTTGCGTATATTTGGCATCATAATGATGCACCTTCAGCAACCACCTATCGGCTATATCTCGGAGGTTGTTAGATTAGGACCAGTATGACGATAAGACAGTAAGACGAGTAAGACAATATGTGATACCCGACCTCTTAAGGTCTTAAGGTCCTAAGGTCTTAATGGTCCTAAAAAAATCCTATGGTCTTAAGGTCTTAAAGTCCTAGAGTCTTAAAAAACTATCAACTAATAACTAAAAACTAAAAAAATGCCGAAGCAGTTGATTATTTCGGCATTTTTGCGTATATTTGGCATCATAATGATGCACCTTCAGCAACAATCTCTTGCAATAAATATCCTCTCAAGCGATGAAAGCAAAATTCTTTTTACTATCTTTGTAAATTGAATGGATTTAGAAATAAATGAATGTAGATTCTATAAATTAGGTCGAGTATGTACGATGTAATTGTTATCGGCGCAGGAGCCGCAGGTTTGATGGCAGCAGGCACAGCAGCGATGAGCGGTCGCTCTGTACTTCTCGTTGAGAAGATGGAGAAGGCGGGTCGCAAGATTCGCATCACAGGTAAGGGTCGTTGCAACCTTACGAATGCCCGCCCTGCGGAGGAGTTTTTGGAGAAGGTACGCACCAACCAAGAGTTCTTCTCGGTGGCCTTTGCCGAGTTCAACAACCGCGCTACAATCCGCTTTTTTGAGCGTATCGGCGTTAAGCTTGAGACCGAGCGTGGCGAGCGTGTATTCCCCAAGAGCGGCAAGGCGTGGGATATTGCCAACGCGCTGGTAGACTACTGCGAGGATAAGGGCGTGAAGATTCTCTACAAGACACAGGTAACGGCCATCGTGACCTTCAACGGTCAGGTTACGGGCATCCGCTATCGCAATGCCAGAGGCTTTGAGCGCCGTGAGGAGGCCAGCCATGTAATCGTTGCCACAGGTGGCGTTAGCTACCCCTCAACAGGCTCTACGGGTGATGGCTACGACTTTGCAGCATCTGTTGGCCACAATATCGAGCCTGTGCGCCCATCGCTCACCCCATTGGTTACATCGCACCCACAGAAGGAGTATCTCAACGGCCTACTACTCAAGAATGTAGGCGCTAAGCTATATATCGACAACGAGCTACGACAAGAGGAGTTTGGCGAACTCGGTTTCTCGGAGCGAGGCATCGAGGGCGCTGTGGCATTGCGTATGAGCCGTGATGCGGTAGACGCCATTATTGACGAGAAGCGTGTGAAGATTGTCGTAGACCTCAAGCCCGCACTTGACGAGGAGACACTGCTCAATCGCATCAACCGTGAGATTGCAGAGATGCAGCCATCGGAGTTCTTCTCGGAGCTCCTGCGCAAGCTTGTTCCTAAGCAGATGGTGGTGCCCTTGGCAAAGGAGGTAGACTTCCACTCAAAGACCTATGTGGGCAAGCTCACCGAGCAGGAGAAGCTACGCCTTGTGAAGATTTTGAAGGGTATGGTATTCCCCATTTCGGACTATGCACCCTTCCAGTACGCCATCGTTACAGCGGGCGGTGTAGATTGCTCGGAGGTAAACCGCTACACAATGCAGTCAGAGAGGGTTAAGGGTCTATATTTTGCAGGCGAGGTACTCGATATTGATGCCAACACTGGTGGCTACAATATGCAGATTGCATTCTCGACAGGTCGTCTTGCAGGACAGCTAAAGAAGTAGCAGATGAAACGCTCAGGCAGAACACTAAAACAGAGGCTATATGGCTTAAAGCACATTGGAGGCTATCTCAAGCGTGCCCGCTACTTTCGTGGCCACGGTGTTCATTCGCCATATATCTACAACATTGTGCGTCAGGTATTTATGCGCCGCACACCGATTGATGACCGGCACGATATATACGATGCCCTAATTGAGCGTGGCATAGCTCGTCGCAGAGCCATCGAGCTACAAAATCTCGCTACACACTGCAGCTACCCCACCTTCGCCATTGACAATAACGAACCTATGGCGATGATCGTCGCCACCCTCGCAACACCTGCCGAGGAGTTGGCACACTATGCCGAGAGGGCAAGAGAGGCTGGCGCGACACTTGTTATTATGCACCCCTACCATACAGCCGAGCGCTGGGGCGTATGTCGCAAGTTGATAGAGAGCCACCCATCGACAACGGTGGATAACCGCGCCTACCTGCTAATCTTCAACAACCACCTACCCAAGCAACGATTTACCCTTTAACGATAAATTTTCGCGTTATGAAGATATACACAAAGAGAGGCGACAATGGCACCACATCGCTTATTGGCGGTGAGCGTGTTAAGAAATATGATGCCCGCGTAGAGGCATACGGCACCGTAGACGAACTTACGGCTTTTGTGGCCTTGCTTGCCGACAAGCTCAGCGACGACGAGCGCACAGAGAGCCTTATCGAGGGTTTGCGCGAGGTGGAGTGCCGACTGATGACCGTAGCGGCCCTGCTTGCCGTAGGTCGTGGTGGCGAGGGCAAGGTAGCCCCTATCGCCGAGGAGCATATCGAAGCACTTGAGAGGCAGATTGACGAGTGGCAGAGCGAGTTACAGCCTATCACCAAGTTCACCATTCCCGGTGGCCATACAATGCTCTCTTTAGCACATGTCTGCCGCACTGTGTGTCGCCGTGCCGAGAGAGCTGCACTTGCCGCAGGCGAAAATGCAGAGGTTGATAGGTCGGCAACAAAATATCTCAACCGCCTGTCGGACTACCTCTACACCCTTGCCAGAGTGCTCACAGAGCGTTTGAAGGTCGAAGAGAGATTGTGGATTCCGTAGTGCAGAACAACGGCAAAAGTTCTGATGTTCAAAGTTTTTGCTCTAATACTATTGTTTGTATAAAATATTTTATATATTTGCACGCTATTTATAGCGAATAAGCGTTATTTAGCCACGCAACTAACGAAAATAATTATAATAAACAGTAGCAACTATGTATTGGACATTGGAACTTGCTTCAAAGTTGGAGGATGCTCCCTGGCCCGCAACCAAGGAGGAGCTTATCGACTATGCAGTACGCTCGGGCGCCCCTCTCGAGGTATTGGAGAATCTTCAGGAGATTGAGGACGAGGGTGATATCTACGAATCTATCGAGGACATCTGGCCCGACTACCCCTCAAAGGACGACTTCTTCTTTAACGAGGAGGAGTACTAACGAGGTATCGTACTGATTGCAATCGATTAAACATTTAGGGTGTAGCAACTTTTGGTTGTTACACCCTACTTTTTTGCCCTTTTTCGGTATTAAGTGGCACAATTAGCTACTCACCCGCTATTGGCAAAAGTTGTATCGAGTAATTGCCATTGCTTCGTTTAACTCGATACACGAGACTTGCTTTTTTATTTAGGCGCGAAAATAGCCTAATCGGTGCAAATAACGGCTACTAATTTCGCTGAAACAGTTTCGGCATATTTATTGCATATTATTCTAATTTTAGCACTTTGTAAATATTCGCAAATTGACTATATTTCACACTTTTTTCGCATAGTGAAAAAGCACCAAAAACAGCCTGAATATGTGCACATATTACATATATATTATGTGGCAATTTGCAAATTGTTAACAAAGTTTGAATAAATTAGTATTTGAAATATTTGCTCAATACATATTTTTATCATAACTTTGCAATTGACCGTTGGTAGACTATGTCTACTTTAACGGTCGGGGTTGCAGTGATTTGCTCCGGATCGGAGGCAATGCTGAGTGTTGGACGAGCCAAACCAACCCTACTTGCCGCGCTGTTGGAACGAACTACCTTCCGACGGCGAGGGAATAGAGAGTATGCCTATGCACGAACAGAGTTCGACAGACGACACAAACACCATCAACTGGTACGCCCTAAAGGTTTTCTACAACAGAGTCGCAAAAATCGAGACCTTGCTAAAGGGGCGAAATATCGAGAGTTACATACCTATGCGCAGCGTAGAGCAGGTAGTTGGAGGCCGTAAGGTACGCCGCCGCAAGCCCGCAATATCATCGTTGATGTTTATGCGATGCACAGAGCCAGAGGCCTCGGAATTGCAGAAGCAGCTGATGGGTGAAGTGATGGTCTATCGCAACCGTGGCGAACGCCAACCAGCAGCAATCCCCGACAGCGAGATGCAGATGTTTATCCGCGTAACCTCGATAGACGACCTCGGTTTGGAATACTTAGGCGAATCGAACGAGGAGTGGACAACAGGCGACAGAGTTCGTGTTACGGGAGGCATTTTTCAGGGTGCTGAGGGCTACATCAAGCGCATCAAAGGCAACCACCGCCTAATAGTCGCTATCGAGGGCGTCATTGCCGTAGCGACATCCTACATCCCGAGCTGCTTCCTCGAAAGGATAGAGAAAGAGACAAAATAATAACCCCCGCAAAATAAAAGCATCCCCATGCAATTTGCGGAAAAATACAACTAAATATGTTTCGACTTTTAGCAAAGTTACATTTAGAGCGTTATTTCAATGCAAAGTTCATTTTAGGTATCGACCTAATCATCTCGTTTGTTGCATCACTCTTTGCGTTGGCATTCCTTCAGTTGATTATCACCCCATCAAAACTATTTGGCGAGTTCTCGTTATTCTGGTTGCTGGGTACTATCGTTGCCTGCTCCATCTGGTTTGCAGCATTCAAGACCTATCACACCGTTATTCGCCACTCTACACTTCGTGAGGTAGGTAGATTTACGGGGGCCATCTTCGGCAAGGAGCTTTCGTTGGCACTTTTGGTTATCCTCTTCAACATCGGCAACCTCTCGCACAAACTGATAATAGCCATCTCCATTATCGATGGCTTTATCTCGCTCGGTCTGCTTATCTTGATTCGAGTATCGATGATTGTTGCCTACGACTTGGTAAAAGCGAAACTTAAGGAGCACCGCAAGCGCCAAAATGTTCTTATCTATGGCACTAGCGATAAGTCTGTTGCACAGGTAACTCGCCTTCAGGACTCCTCGCACTACCATGTATTGGGATATCTCACCTACGGCCAGCGCCTGAAGAACCATTCGATTGCAAACTGCAAGGTATACTACTTTGAGACCGAGGCAAGCATCAACTTCCTCAAGGAGCGATTTGACATCGATGCCGTTCTTTTCTCGAACACCGACGAGGCTAAGAGCGAGCAGGAGCGACTTATCCGCTACTGCATCGACAACGATGTCAAGGTGTTGTTTGCGCCCCCTATTGACGAGGTGATAGATGGCAAGATTATGAAGCAGTCGATTCGAGAGATTAAGATCGAGGACCTTTTGGGTCGCCCCGAGATTAAAATCTCGATGAACGAGATTATCGCCAACTTTCAGGGTAAGACCATCATGGTAACGGGTGGCGCTGGTAGCATCGGCTCGGAGTTGTGCCGTCAGTTGGCGACATTCGGCATCAAGGAACTTGTTCTCTTCGACAATGCCGAGACACCTATGCACAATATTCGTCTTGAGCTGGAGGAGCGATTCCCCGATTTGAAGTTTACGCCCGTTATCGGCGATGTTCGCCAGCCCGCTCGTCTCGACTTTGCATTCCGCAAGTTTAAGCCTCAGGTCGTCTTCCACGCAGCAGCTTATAAGCATGTGCCTTTGATGGAGGAGAACCCCTGCGAGGCGGTATTTGTAAATGTTGCAGGTTCGCGCAATGTTGCAGATAAGTGTATCGAATACGGCGTAGAGAAGATGGTGATGATATCTACGGACAAGGCTGTAAACCCCACAAATATAATGGGTTGCACGAAGCGTCTTGCCGAAATATATGTTCAGGCATTGGGACTGGCAATTGAGCAGGGCACTGTTAAGGGCAAGACAAAGTTCGTAACTACCCGCTTCGGCAATGTCTTAGGTAGCAACGGCTCTGTTATTCCCCGATTCCGTGAGCAAATCTCAAAAGGCGGTCCTATCACCGTTACCCACCCCGACATTACCCGTTTCTTTATGACTATTCCCGAAGCGTGTCGCCTTGTTATGGAGGCAGCAACGATGACATCGGGCAACCAGATTTTCGTATTCGACATGGGTGAGTCGGTAAAGATTGCAGATCTTGCTAAGCGCATGATTGAGCTTGCGGGCCTCACCCTTGACGAGGATATTAAGATTGAGTATACGGGTCTTCGCCCCGGCGAAAAACTGTACGAGGAGGTGCTCTCAAATGCTGAGAATACCGAGGCTACCGACCACGACCGTATCCGCGTTGCTAAGGTTCGTGAATACAACTACGACGATGCTGTCAAGGTTGCTGACGAGTTGGAGAGTCTTGCTCGTGCAGTTGAGATTCCCACAATGGTCCGCCTTATGAAGCGCACCGTACCCGAGTTCAAATCCAAGAACTCGCAGTACGAAGAGTACGACAAAGAGATTGAGAACGAAAAATAGTACAATATGAAGCGTATTTTAGTTACTGGAGCCGCCGGCTTTATTGGCTCTCAACTAGTAACACGACTTTTCAAGGAGGTCAACGATGCAACTATAGTCGGTCTTGACAGCGTAAATGACTATTACGATGTCCGCATTAAGGAGTATCGTTTACAACAACTCGACAAGCTGGCTACAGAGTCTACATCAAATAAGTGGATTTTCATTAAGGGCAATCTTGCCGATAAGGCTCTTATCGATTCGCTCTTTGCTGAGTACGACTTCGATGTTGTTGTAAACCTTGCTGCTCAGGCGGGGGTTCGTTACTCCATCACCAACCCCGAGGCCTATATTGAGAGTAATATCATAGGTTTTTACAACATTCTTGAGGCTTGCCGCCATAGTTACGATGGTGGCAAAAAGGGTGTTGAGCATCTTGTATACGCCTCATCAAGCTCTGTATATGGTAGCAACAAGAAGGTGCCTTACGCTATTGAGGACAAGGTAGATAATCCCGTATCTTTGTACGCAGCCACAAAGAAGTCAAACGAGCTGATGGCACACGCCTACTCTAAGCTCTACGATATTCCCTCGACAGGTCTCCGCTTCTTTACCGTATATGGTCCCGCAGGTCGCCCCGATATGGCATATTTCGGCTTTACGGACAAACTGCGTAAGGGTGAGACCATCAAGATCTTCAACTTCGGAAATTGTATGCGCGACTTTACCTATGTCGATGATATCGTAGAGGGTGTGTATCGCGTGATGTGTAAGGCTCCTGAGCGCAAGCGTGGCGAAGATGGTCTTCCCGAACCTCCGTATGCTGTTTATAATATCGGTAATTCGGAGCCTGAAAATTTGCTCAATTTTGTGGACATTCTTCAGCAGGAGCTTATCCGAGCTAGTGTATTGCCCGCAGATTACGACTTTGAGGCCCATAAGGAGCTTGTTGCGATGCAGCCCGGCGATGTTCCCACGACATTCGCAGATACCACTGCTCTTGAGCGCGACTTCGGCTTTAAGCCTCACACCTCACTGCGTGAGGGTCTGCGTCGCTTTGCTGAGTGGTATAAGGAGTTTTACGGATAAATAACGAAATAATAATCTAAAACACTATACTTATGAAAATTGCAGTCGCCGGTACCGGTTATGTAGGTTTGAGTATCGCCACTTTGTTGGCTCAGCACAACGAGGTTGTTGCTGTGGATGTTATCCCCGAGAAGGTAGACCTTATTAATAATAAGAAGTCTCCTATTCAGGACGATTATATTGAGGATTACTTGGCAAATAAGCCCCTTAATCTTCGTGCTACACTCGACGGCAGAGAGGCATATCGCGATGCCGAGATGGTTGTTATCGCAGCACCCACCAACTACGACCCCGTAAAGAACTACTTCGATACTCACCACCTTGAGGATGTTATCGACCTTGTTCTTGAGGTTAATCCCGAGGCGGTGATGATTATCAAGTCTACAATCCCCGTCGGCTACTGTCGCTCGCTCTATGTAAAGTATGCTGCTAAGGGTGTAAAGCGCCTCAACCTTATCTTCGCCCCTGAGTTTTTACGCGAAAGTAAGGCGCTCTACGACAACCTCTACCCCTCGCGTATTATCGTTGGCTACCCCAAGCATATCGACAATGAGGAGTTCGACGAGGAGAATAAGGCGATTGCGGCTATCGCAGACCTTCCCAAGCTTGAAGCTGCAGCAAAGCGCTTTGCAGAGCTACTTCAGGAGGGCGCAATTAAGGAGGATATCCCCGTGCTCTTTATGGGTATGAAGGAGGCGGAGGCCGTTAAGCTCTTTGCAAACACCTACCTTGCACTCCGCGTCAGCTACTTCAACGAGCTCGACACCTACGCAGAGATGAAGGGTCTTGATTCACAGGCCATTATCGAGGGTGTGGGCCTCGATCCTCGTATCGGCACACACTATAACAACCCATCGTTTGGCTATGGCGGCTACTGCTTGCCCAAGGACACAAAGCAGCTTTTGGCAAACTATGCCGATGTTCCACAGAATATGATGTCGGCAATCGTTGAGAGCAACCGCACCCGTAAGGACTATATCGCCGATCAGGTACTCCATAAGGCGGGCTACTACACAGCATCGAGTGCGTGGGATCAGGCTAAGGAACAGGAGGTTATCGTTGGCGTTTATCGCCTCACGATGAAGTCTAATTCGGATAATTTCCGCCAGTCATCTATCCAGGGTGTTATGAAGCGTATCAAGGCCAAGGGTGCAAAGATTATCATCTATGAGCCCACCTTGGAGAATGGCACGATGTTCTTCGGCTCGGAGGTTGTCGGCGACCTCGCGGAGTTCAAGCACCGCTCACAAGCCATCATCGCCAACCGCTACGATGCTGTTCTCGATGATGTTCAGGACAAGGTCTATACACGCGATATATTTAGAAGAGATTAAATGAGTGATAAGAGTAAGATATTAACTGAGGTATCTGTTATACGACCAATATTAATTGTATTGCTGGTCGTGTATCACTCGTTTATTATATACCAAGGCGGATGGAGTGAGCCTGATGGTTTTGAGCCCAATAGAACATACTGGTGGATATCCAAGGCTAGCTACAGTTTTATGCTAGAAGCATTTGTATTAATTTCTGGATATGTTTTTGCATATCAAGCAACAATTAAGCCTCATCTTATACAGAACGGGGGGGGGAAGTTGCTGATATTGAGTAAATTAAAAAGACTAATACTCCCATCTATTATATTCAGTACAATATATTTTGCTCTATACATAGACTATAAATCAGTAACACAACTAACCTACACAATACTGAATGGAGCCGGACATATGTGGTTCTTACCGATGTTATTTTGGTGCTTTATTGGATGTTATTATATTGAGCAGATAAATATCAGTCGGAGTTCTAAACTAATAGGTCTAATACTAATTGCTCTTATCTCTTATGCTCCGCTTCCTTTTAGACTGAATAGTGCAATGTATTATCTATTATTCTTCTTTATAGGTTATATTGCATATAGTTTCCGTGAACAATTAAACAAATGGATTAGCTCGAAAAAGGTTGTTGTTTTATGGATAATTTTTATATCAGTGTTTGTTGTTTCTACTCTCATTATTGAACAAATACAAATAAATTACATTGATATTAGTGGTAGCATACTGAACAAAGCAATATTTTCAACAACAAAGTTATTATTGAGGATTATCTATGCAGTATTAGGTTGTTTAGCTATATACACAACGGCACTACACTATACTAAAAATCGAGAAATACCAGAGTATATAATTAAGTTTGGTAATATCAGTATGGGTGTGTACATCGCACAACAATTTATACTAATGTGGTTATACTATTACACATCGCTACCATCAATAATGGGTAGCTTATGGTTACCGTGGGTTGGTTTCGCAATAGCCTTAAGTGGAAGTCTTTTACTATCTTGGCTATTTAGACAAACTAAACTAGGTATGGCACTTATATAAAAAATGAATATAATCAAAGCGAAAATATCACGAATTGCCAAAAACAAAGAGGCTAAAACGGTAGCTGGCAACTTTATGTGGCTATCTCTGCTACAAGTTGCGGGTTATGTTTTTCCACTAATTACTATGCCCTACCTTGCAAGGGTTATTGGAGTTGAGGGTTTCGGTAAGATTGCTTTTGCTAGTGCAATTATGGTTTGGATTCAGACCATAGCTGACTGGGGATTCAATCTGACTGCCACACGCGATGTCGCCCAAAATAGAGAAAATCCACAAAAGGTATCCGAAATTTTCTCAAATGTACTATGGGCGAGGTGTCTGCTAATGGTGGTTTCTTTTATCGTACTACTAATACTTATTATAGCAATTCCTCAATTTAAGGAGAATAGCGATGTAATATTGGTATCATTCTTGATGGTCCCGGGACATATTTTATTCCCAGACTGGTTCTTTCAGGCTGTAGAGCGAATGAAATACACAACCATCCTCAATGTCATAATGAAATTGATATTCACCCTTGCGGTCTTCATTTTCATCAAAGATAAAGACGACTATATATTACAGCCCCTATTTACTTCATTGGGCTTTGTAGTGAGTGGCGCAATAGCATTATATATTATTATAAATAGGTGGAAAGTAAAACTATATAAACCGAACTGGGAGAATATTAAGTATACGATTAAGAGTACAACTGATGTTTTTATCAACCATCTTGCACCTAATCTTTATAATAGTCTATCAGTCGTTCTCCTCGGCTTCTTTGGCGGAGGAGTAGCTAATGGCATATACGATGGTGGAAATAAGTTTTTTGCTATTATCTGCAATTTGCTTAATACAATAACAAGAGCATTTTACCCATTCTTATCGCGAAGAAAGGATTTCCATTCCAAATTTGTTAAAATTGTAGTATTAATAGCAACCTTCTTCAGCATAATAACATTCATCTTAGCTCCCTGGCTTGTTGAAACAATGCTTTCATCCGAATTTTCAGAATCTATCATGGTTGTACGAATATTATCAATTTCTTTAATATTTTATGTTTTATCAACAGCCTACGGCACTTGCTATCTGATCATAAATAATAGAGAAAAAGTGTTGAGACAATCAACAATTATATGCTCGGTTATTGGGTTTCTAATTGCAATTCCATTAATTTATCACTATACATATATAGGAGTGGCACTAACAGTAACTATTTCTCGCGCATTACTCGGCATATCTGCTATGTTAATATCTAAAGCAGGCATAACTGATTTAAAGTATATTTTTAAATAACGAACTTATATGCAATCACTTAAGCACTATATAAAACACCCTAGTAGTACATTGGCAGCAATTATACAGCGAATGAGTTTTCTATTCCCCAATGATAAATTGTATCTGAAAATACTTTTTAGATTGCGAATGGGGTATAAGCTTGATTTGGATAATCCCAAAACATTTAGCGAGAAACTCCAGTGGCTTAAACTCTATAATCGCAAACCCGAATATACTCAAATGGTAGATAAGTACGCTGCTAAAAAGTATGTTGCAAATATTATCGGCGAGGAGTATATTATACCAACTTTAGGCGTATGGGATAGATTCGAGGATATTGATTTTGACAAACTACCTAAACAGTTTGTACTGAAGACAACTCACGATGGGGGTAGTTATGGAATTGTAATCTGCAAGGATAAAGATGTGTTTGACTATAAAGCTGCAAAGAAAACTATAAATCGTTCTTTGAGGCGTTGTAGCTATAAAGTTATGAGGGAGTGGCCATATAAGAATATAAAGAGACGAATAATTGCAGAAGAATACCTAAAATGTATAGGGAACACGGACCTTGTCGACTATAAGTTTTTCTGCTTTAATGGCGATGTAAAATGCTGCCAGGTCATATCTGGACGAGATACTACGATGTCCATTGATTTCTTTGATAAAGAATGGGATCACTTACCATTTCATGAGCCGAGGATATATCCATTCTCAAAGGAAATAATTGAGCGTCCGAATAACTATGATGAAATGTGGCAGTTAGCATCAAAGTTATCTAAGAATCACCCTTTCTTGCGAGTCGATTTTTACAGCATCGGCGACCAAATATATTTTGGAGAACTAACATTCTTCCCAACGAGTGGATTTGGAGGATTCTATCCTGTTGAGTGGGATTACACATTTGGCAGTTGGATTGAATTGCCAAGCAAATAATAGATGAATGAATAAATACATTAATATATGTGCTATATACACAATGTTATGGTGTATATATAATCTTCACTTACTAGAAGTACTGCCTTCTACTAATTTCATAATATCTAAGATTCCCCTTGCCATAAATCTTTTAATATCACTTTATCTTTTTATAAAAGTAAATCTATATAGAGTTAAACCTAGTATATTTAATGCACTTAATATACTAATATTAATGTTCGTTATATACGGCACACTATCAATAGTTAGTGGCAAAGAAATTTATGTAACAGCAGTAGGTAAAACCATTAACAATGCATCATATGTTGTGAGTATATTGAGATCATTACTTCCGATTTATGCATTTTATTATTTTTGTAGAAAAGGATACATAAATGATATAAATATTAGATGGTATGCTATTATATTAATACTTATATATATATCATACTATTACATTAAGACTTTAACAAACAGTGAAGTACTTGGGGTTGATAGTGGCGAGACAACAAATAATATTGGATATGCCATAGTGTCGTTGCTACCTTGTTTAGCATTATTTGCTAATCGCAAGATTATATTTTATGGAGGATTATCCATAATAATATTCGTTGTTCTTATGTGTATGAAAAGAGGAGCAATACTTATCGGTGTACTCCTATCGATAATATTAATGTATAATGCATATAGAGCATCTAAAAGAGCGGGGAGAATCATAACTATTTTCGCTTCATGCATACTGATATTTGTAGTCCTGAATTATATTGAGAACCTATATAGCCAAAATGAGTACTTTCAAAGAAGAATTGAGGCAACAATAGAAGGTAACAGTAGTGGCCGAGATAATTTAGCAGAGATGCTTATTAATAGTTATGTATATGAAGCCAATTTTCCACAATTGTTATTTGGCAGAGGTGCGGATAGCACAGTTGAAATTGCAGGTAATTATGCACACAATGATTGGCTCGAAATCTTGACAAACCAAGGAATAATCGGAGTAATAATTTCTCTTATTTACTGGGTCAACTACTGGAAGGAGATAAGATCTATGAGGTGCAAAAGTAATTATAGATACATTCTAACGCTAATATTTATTATTTACTTCCTATCAACATTTTTCTCGATGTCATATAATCAAGTTACTACAGTTGCAGCTCTATTAATGGGCTATTGCTTGTACTATGGGCATCATAAATCAAATATAATAAATTAAAATATCTAATTAAACGAAATGGGCACATACGAGTATGAGGTAAACCCTAATAATAGTAAAATAAGCTGGTTGATACACATTGTTCAGCACTACAACCCAAAGAAATATTGGAAATATAGAGCTAAGGTAGTAGATCCAAATTGTAAATATCCCAAATGGATTAAATTGCTAATGCTCTTTTATATCAAAAGATGTGATGCATTCAATAACGCATCGATGGGAACAAACATTAATCAGGGAGCACACTTTCAGACACCACCAGAGTTACCTCATGGACTAAACGGCATTATCATACATTATAAGGCATCCATCGGCGAAAATTGCACAATATATCAACAGGTAACTATCGGTGGAAAAAATAGCAAGGCAGCTAAAATTGGCAATAATGTATCAATCGGTGCTGGTGCTAAGATTATAGGTGGTGTAAACATCGGAAATAATGTTATAATTGGCGCAAACACTGTTGTAACAAAGGATATCCCTGACAATTCAACAGTAGTTGGTGCACAAATGAGAATATTATAATGAACATACTATTTATTTCTTCGTTATCACGAAGTCTATCGACTGGTCCTGCGTGGAGTGTACCTGCAAGAGTAGTAGCTCAGAGTAAGATAGACAATGTTTACTGGGTAAATCTTTCTAATGCCAACCATCAACACTGGATTGATACAGGAGTATATCATAATATTAGCGAATTACAAAATCCTTCATTAAATGCTTTACCTGATCCATTTAATAGACCGGATATAGTTATGTTTGAAGGATTTTATGGAGGATTTAAAGAAATTCGTTTTGTGCTTGATTGTTGGAGATACAACATTCCATATATAATTACGCCTCGCAGTAGCCTTACATATCAGGCGATGCATAACAAATCTCGTTTCAAAAAAGAGATAGCGCATTTCTTATTTTACGATAGGTTTGTTAGACGAGCAACAGCAGTGCAATACTTAACCAAACAAGAATACGAAGATTCAAAATATAGATTTGACGGACCCCACTTTATTTTACCAAATGGTTTTAATACTCCACCTATAGCAAAAACAGAATTTTCAAAAGATAAGATAAGGGGCATATTCATAGGAAGAATGGACATTCATCAGAAAGGTCTAGATGTTCTACTAGATGTTATTGATGACATCAGGGAAGAACTTACTGCAGCTAAATTCTCACTTATTTTATACGGGCCAAAACTAAAGGATTACTATAAGGTTGAGGAGATTATTAAGGAGAAAAACTTGACTGATATAGTATCACTTGGAGGTGAGATTTTAAAGGGGGATAAACAGAAGGCTATTCTTGATTCTGATGTATTTTTCCTAACATCGAGATTTGAGGGACATCCTATGGGCCTGATTGAGGCTCTTGCATATGGACTTCCATGTATTATTACGACTGGTTCAAATATGCGACCAGAAGTTGAAGCAAATAATTGTGGATGGTGTTGTGATTTTACTCAGGATGGGATAAAAGGAGCATTACTAAATATGATAAGAGAATCTCATAGTTTATATACAATGAGTAGAAATGCATTACTATTGGCTAGTAATTATGATTGGTCAAATTTAGCAGTTGGATTAAATCGCATACTATCTCAATATGTGCATTAGATATAGAATATTGTAAGAAAGACTTTAACACAACAATATGCCACAAGTTTCAATCATAACACCCACATATAATTGTGCTCGCTTTATTGAGGAGACTATAAAATCAGTTCAAGCTCAAACTTTTACTGATTGGGAAATGATTATTTCAGATGATTGTTCTACTGACAATACTAAAGAGGTGATTGCGCCATATTTAGCAAGTGATAGTAGAATAAAGTACATCTGTAACGACAAAAATTCAGGAGCTGCAATTACGCGAAATAATGCTTTAAGAATTGCATCAGGCAGATGGATAGCTTTTTTGGATAGTGACGACTTATGGTTGCCTGAAAAGTTGGAGAAGCAAATATCATTTATGGAGACTAATGATTATGCCTTTACCTACCATGAATACTCAGAAATCTCAGAAGATGGGGAAGATCTAGGAGTAACTGTTAGTGGCATAAAAAAGGTCGGCAAGTTTGGAATGTACGCATGTTGTTGGCCCGGATGTCTGTCTGTTATGTATGACCAAAAGAAAATCGGAGTAATCCAAATTAATGATATTCGAAAGAATAATGATACAGCGATGTGGCTAAAAGTAATTAAAAAAAGCAATTGCTATCTTTTGAAAGAAACCCTCGCTAAATATCGCAGAAGAAAAGGTTCTATAACACCACCTAGCATAAAGGATAGGATATTATGGCATTATCGCTTATTTAGAGATGCAGAAGAAATGAATAAAGTATCTGCATTTATATGGATGATTATAAATATCATCGGGAACTCATACAAAAAGGTTTTTTATATTTCAAGAAAATAATTCAGTAGTTATGAATCTAAAGTTACGCAATATCCCTTTTTCGCCTCCTGACATGAGTGAGGCAGAGGTTCAGGAGGTTAGCGAGGCTCTTCGTTCTGGTTGGATTACAACAGGTCCTCGTACCAAAGAGTTTGAACGACAGATTGCAGAGTATTGCCATACCGATAAGGCTGTATGTCTAAATTCTGCAACTGCCTGTATGGAGCTTATCTTGAGAGTTCTAGGAGTAGGCCCCGGTGATGAGGTTATCACATCTGCATACACATATACGGCTACAGCAAGTGTAACATGCCATGTAGGAGCAAAGGTCGTTATGGTGGATACAGCACCAAACTCATTCGAGATGGATTACGACAAACTTGCAGATGCCATCACAGAAAGAACGAAGGTTATTCTACCTGTTGATCTCGGAGGTGTGGTGTGTAACTACGATAAGATCTTCGCTGCCATAGATAGTAAGAAACATCTCTTCACGCCCAATAATGATATCCAAAAGGCATATGGCAGAGTGATTGTGTTGGCAGATGCCGCTCACGCATTTGGAGCACAGTGGCACGGTAAGATGTGCGGTGAGATTGCTGATTTCACCTCATTCTCTTTCCACGCGGTTAAAAACCTGACTACAGCAGAAGGTGGAGCGCTTACTTGGCGTACCGTTGCGGGTGTCGATAACGAGTGGCTCTATAAGCAATTCCAGCTTCTATCGCTTCACGGTCAGAACAAAGATGCGCTTGCAAAGACCAAACTTGGAGCCTGGGAGTACGATATTATTGCGCCTAACTTTAAGTGCAATATGACCGATGTGATGGCTGGAATTGGTTTAGCGCAGTTTAAGCGATACCCCGCCATGCTTAAGCGCCGTAGGGAGATTATCGAGCGATATAATGCAGCCCTATCTGATTGCAATGTACAGGTGCTAAATCATTATGATACAGATCACGCATCGAGCGGACATCTATATTTGGTGCGCCTGTTGGATAAAGATACTGAATTTCGCAATCGAGTAATTGAGCAGATGGCAGAGCGAGGTATTGCATGCAATGTGCACTACAAGCCTCTTCCTATGATGACTGCATATAGGAACTTAGGATTTGATATCGCGAACTACCCCAATGCCTATGCTCAATACGCAAACGAGGTTACACTTCCTCTTCATACCAGACTCTCGGATGAGGATGTCGAGTATATTACAGAGAGCCTCATAGATATCATAAAATAATTCTGTTATGAAACGTATATTCGATATCATAGCAAGTGGATGCGGGTTGCTTGTGTTATCTCCACTATTCATAATTCTTGCGATATGGATTAAAATAGATTCAAAGGGACCAGTATTCTATAAGCAGATCAGAGTTGGACAATACAACAAAGACTTTATGTTGTACAAATTCAGATCTATGAGAGTTGGATCTGACAAACAGGGGTTAATTACCGTAGGAAATAGAGATTCCAGAATTACAAAGTCGGGATATTTTATCCGAAAATATAAATTAGATGAATTTCCACAGCTTATTAATGTACTTATCGGAGATATGAGTTTGGTTGGTCCTAGGCCAGAGGTTAGAAAGTATGTGGAATTATACACAGAAGAGCAATTACATGTATTGGATGTAAAGCCAGGAATAACCGACCTTGCATCCATAAGATATCGAAATGAAAATGAGATTCTAGAGAAGGCTGAAAACCCAGATGAATACTACACTAATGTAGTTATGCAGGATAAGCTAAAGATTAATCTAGAGTATGTAGCTAACCACTCGTTTTGGTATGATATTTCGCTTATCTTTAAAACATTTTGGGCAATAGTATCAGAATAAACCGTCAGATAGTGAACCACACGGCAAAGATACTTCTTGCGTTGGTGCAAGAGGCAATGGGTTGGGCCAACGAGCATAATTGGTCGGAAGAGGAGCTCGTTTGGGGTGATATCTTCCGCTTGGCACAACGACAAGGCGTGCTGGCAATTGTTTGGAGTGCCATTGGCAAGCTCGCGAATGAGGGCAAGCTAACGCCTGAGCAGATGCCTGACAAGGCGCTAAAGTTACAGTGGGCGCTGAGTGCAGAGAAGATTAAGAACCGCTACAACAAGCAGAGGCAACTTGCTGAGAAGTTGGCAGATGCATTTGCCGAAGAAGGCATCGACACCTATGTGCTTAAGGGTCTTGCGATTAGTGGTTACTACCCTATTCCCGAATATCGTGAGTGTGGCGATCTTGATTGCTATCTGGCGACTACGAAGGAGGATAGCGAGTTCGTTTGTCGATACGACGATGGCAACGAGATTGCAGCGAAGATAGGCGCAAAGGTTGATATTGGGTTCTATAAGCACTCGCACATCAACTACAAGGGTTTGATGGTTGAGAATCACGCTTTCTGCACCGCAGTTCGTGGCAGTCGCGACCGTAAGGCGTTGGAGAGGCATCTGCAACATCTGCTAGCCACCATGCCATCGGAACCTATCGAAGGTACGCATCTTTTGCGACCGTGCGCAGATTTCAATGCGCTATTTCTCACGGCACATAGCTTTGGGCACTTCCTCACTGAGGGCATCAAGCTACGACATATTCTCGACTGGGCATTGCTCCTAAATGCCGAACAGAATAATATCGACTGGAGAAGTTTTTATGAGTGGTGCGACAAGATGCACTACACAAAGTTTGTGGATGCTCTAACTGCCATATCTACGGAATATTTCGGACTTAATATTGAGAATCCTTTGATTCACACGCAGAGCGATTTGCGCGATAAAGTATTGGAGGATATAATGTTTGGCAACCGCTCCATACACAACACAAATGCTTCGAAGTTTAAGAAGCGCTTAATGATTATTCGCAATAGATTGTTTGGCGGTTGGAAATATAGCGAGTTATACGAGAAATCTGCGGTAATCGACACAATGCAGATGGTTTTAGCCTTTTTCTTCGAGCGTAAACCCAGAATCTAACAATAAAAGCAACAAGATGGTGTTTAGTGTATAAGCACCATTTTTTATAAAGCACTTAAACTATGAAAGGCATTGTCCTCGCGGGCGGGAATGGCACGCGATTGTATCCCATAACCAAGGGTATCAGCAAGCAGCTGTTGCCCGTATACGATAAGCCGATGATATACTACCCTATCTCGGTGCTTATGCTTGCCGGTATCCGTGAGATACTTATCATCTCAACGCCCCACGACCTGCCCGGTTTTCGTCGTCTTCTGGGCGATGGCTCGGACTATGGCGTGAGGTTTGAGTATGCCGAGCAGCCACAGCCCAATGGTCTTGCCGAGGCATTTATCATCGGCGAGAAGTTTATCGGCAATGACGCGGCGTGTCTTGTTTTAGGCGACAATATCTTTTATGGTCAGGGCTTTACGGGTATGCTAAAAAGGGCTGTCGAGGTTGCCGAGAAGGAGTCGAAGGCAACGATTTTCGGCTATCAGGTGCAGGACCCTGAGCGTTTTGGCGTTGCCGAGATTGATGCAGAGTGCAATGTGCTGAGCATCGAGGAGAAGCCCGCAACACCTAAGTCAAACTATGCCGTTGTTGGTCTATACTTCTACCCCAATAAGGTTGTCGATGTGGCAAAGAGCATAAAGCCATCGGCGCGTGGCGAGTTGGAGATAACCTCTGTTAATGATGCCTTTCGTCGTGATGGCGAGCTCAAACTTCAGGTGCTGGGTCGAGGCTTTGCGTGGTTGGATACCGGCACACAGGAGTCATTGTTCGATGCCTCGCGTTTTGTGGAGGTTGTCGAGACTCGTCAGGGCGTTCAGGTTGCCTGCTTAGAGGAGATTGCTTGGCGCAAGGGCTGGATTAGTGATGATGATATGTTGCGTTTAGCAGAGCCTATGAAGGGTAACAGCTACGGAGAGTATATGATTAAACTTGTAAAGAGGTAGCCTATGGCAGTTATCAAAAGTGCAATCGAGGGTGTTCTAATCATCGAGCCTAAGGTATATGGCGATGAGCGAGGCTACTTTTTCGAGAGTTACAACGAGGAGCGCTTCCGTGCCGAAACAGGCATCGAAACGCGCTTTGTGCAAGATAACGAGAGCAAGTCGAGGTATGGTGTTCTGCGAGGTCTTCACTTCCAGCGTCCACCTCACGCGCAGGCAAAGTTGGTGCGTGTCATAAGGGGCAAAGTACTCGATGTTGCGGTAGATATCCGCAGTGGTAGCCCCACCTACGGCAAGTATGTCGCCGTAGAGCTCTCGGAAGATAACCACCGCCAGCTCTTCCTACCTCGCGGTATGGCACACGGCTTTGTGGTATTGAGCGACGAGGCCATCTTCCAGTACAAATGCGACAACCTATACCACCCCGAGAGCGAGGGTGCAATAGCGTGGAACGACCCCACGATAGGCATCGACTGGGGCATTGCCGAGGGCGACATAATCCTCTCGGAGAGAGATAAGCACAACCCTACTATCGCCGAGATTGGCGAGGCGTTCACCTATGGCAAATAAGATTTTGGTTACGGGCGCCAACGGTCAGTTGGGCAATGAGATACGAGCTATCGCAAAGAGTAGTGCCGACAGCTATATCTTCACCGATATCGCGGAAGATGCCGAGACCAGATATCTTGATATCACCGACCTTGATGCCGTGCGCAAGGTGGTTAAGGAGAATAGCGTTAATATCATCATCAACTGCGCCGCCTATACCAATGTTGATATGGCAGAGGTGGAGGATAGAGAAAAGGCTGAAAGCATCAACGCCACCGCTCCTGCAAATCTTGCCAAGGCAATTAAGGAGGTTGGAGGTTTATTGGTACATATCTCGACCGACTATGTCTTTGGTGGCGAAGGAGATAGGCCCTACACCGAGGAGCAGCAGACAGCACCCACAAGTGTTTACGGACGCACAAAACTTGCTGGCGAGGAGGCAATTATTGCAACCAATTGTCGTTATATCATTATACGCACAGCGTGGCTCTACTCGGAGTTTGGCAAGAACTTCTGCAAAACGATGATTAACCTCACATCCACCAAGCCACAGATTAAGGTTGTTGATGACCAGATAGGCACACCCACCTATGCACTCGACTTGGCAAAGGCGATAGAGGCTGTTGTGGCAAAATATGATGGCTCGCAAAGTGGCATCTATCACTACTCAAACGAGGGTATCTGTTCGTGGTATGAGTTTGCAAAGGCTATTGCCGAGCTGTATGGCACAACCGAGTGCGATATACAACCCTGCACAAGTGCAGAGTTTCCGAGTGTCGTAAAACGCCCTGCATACTCTGTCCTCAACAAGGGTAAGATTAAGGCGACATTTGGTGTTGATGTACCATGTTGGAGAGATTCGCTTGTGCGGTGTATCCAAAACATTAAGAAGCAGTAAACAATGGCAAAAAGAAGTATCGTAATCACCGGTGGTGCGGGCTTTATTGGCTCACATGTGGTGCGTCTGTTTGTAAATAAGTACCCTGAGTACAATATTGTCAATCTCGATAAGCTCACCTACGCGGGTAACCTCGCAAACCTCAAGGATGTAGAGTCGAAGCCAAACTATAAGTTCGTGAAGATGGATATCTGCGACTTCGAGGCCTTCTACGATTTGATGCAACGCGAGAAGATTGACGGCATTATTCACCTTGCTGCCGAGAGCCATGTGGACCGCTCTATCAAAGACCCATTTACCTTTGCCAAGACCAATGTGATGGGCACCCTATCGCTTTTGCAGGCGGCAAAGCTCTATTGGGAGAGCCTTCCCGAAAAGTTTGAGGGCAAACGCTTCTACCATATCTCGACCGATGAGGTCTATGGCTCATTGGAGTTTAATGACGAGCTTTTTACCGAGCAAACACCGTATAATCCACACTCACCCTATTCGGCAGCAAAGGCATCATCAGACCACTTTGTGCGTGCCTATCACGACACCTACGGTATGCCTACCATCGTTACCAACTGCTCGAATAACTATGGTCCTTATCAGTTCCCCGAAAAGCTGATACCGCTATTTATCAACAACATCCGACATCGCAAGCCTCTGCCCGTATATGGCAAGGGTGAGAATGTGAGGGATTGGCTCTATGTCGAGGACCACGCAAGGGCTATTGACCTGATTTTCCACAAGGGCAAGGTTGCTGAGACCTATAATATCGGTGGTTTCAACGAGTGGAAGAACATCGATCTTATCAAGGTTATAATTAAGACTGTGGACCGTATCTTGGGTAATCCTGAGGGGCACTCTTTAGAGCTTATCACATTTATTAGCGACCGTCCTGGCCACGATGCTCGCTATGCGATTGACTCGACAAAGTTGCATAAGGAGCTTGGCTGGGAGCCTTCGTTGCAGTTCGAGGAGGGCATCGAAAAGAGTGTTCGCTGGTATCTGGATAATCAGGAGTGGTTGGATAATGTTACCTCAGGCGACTACCAACGCTACTACGACGATATGTACAAAGCGAGGTAAGACAACTACACTACAATCTATAGAAACAATCCCAAAAGAGAAATACCTACCATCGTTCATCGTCGCAATGAACCATAGCAACTAACGCTTAGGACCTACCCTAATAACACAAAACGAGGACTCGCAACTGAGTTCTCGTTTTGTGTTAAAATGGGAGCCATATAGAAGAGTGATTTTTGTATTAGACGATTTTTTTTATACCTTTGCAAAAGGTATGAGGCGATTTGTGAAGATATTAGGCAAGGGCATCGCTACGATTGTGGCGGTGGCATTGTTGGCTATTGTCGGCACAAGCGTTACGGCAATTTACGACTTTACGCCCATTAAGCCCTTTTCGGGGAATGACATCTTCAACCCCTACCGCGAACTCGATACCACACAGCGCTGGCAGAGGGCCTCGTTTCACAACCACTCCAGAGTCGAGGGCATCTTCAACGAGTGCGAATATGAGCCAACCATAGTAAGGGAGCGTCTTGAACGATTTGGCACCGACATTGTAACCATCTCCAACCATAACGAGATTAGCGAAGAGGATGCACCGCTATACGAACACGGCTACAATCTTCTGAAATTTCATAAGTTAGTATTTGGCGCAAAGAGCGTTGTAAGATTTGACCATCTGCTTCCGGTCCTACTCTCGCAGCGACAGATGCAGATAGACCTGCTTAGCGCCACAGGTGATATTGTGCAGTTTAACCACCCACTGAGAACGCCATTTACGACAACAAGACAGATGCAATATTTGGAGGGTTATCGCCTTATGGAGCTGGATAGCGGTCGCTCGACAGAGAATAGCTATTGGGATATTGCGTTAAGTAGCGGACACTACTCCTTCGGTGTTGCCAACGATGACCTGCACGACCCCGACAACTCACGCAAGATAGCACGCCGATGCAACTTTATACAGACCAAATCATCTGATTATAAAGATATTATCTAGACACTAAATGGTGGTTGCTACTACTCTATGCGCCTGCCCGACTATGGCAATGGCGACTGGACTGAGAAGATAGAGCGCAACAAGCATCTACCCGCAATCGAGAATATCGGCGTGGAGGGCACTACCCTATTTATCCGCCTCTCGGAGCCTGCCGACAGCATAGTCATCACAAGCGATTGCGGTCGTAGGCAGAGAGTCTCGACCAACGCCGACACTGCCCGCTACACACTCAGTGTCGATGATAGCTATGCACGATTTACGGCCTACTTCCCTGAGGGCGAGGTTATCTATACCAACCCCTTTGCACGCTATGATGCCTCGGCGGAGGATAGCCCATTCCGAGAGCCAAGCCACCAAGCCAATATCGTGCTTACGATACTCTTTAACCTCTTGCTTGCCATTGCGGCATACGCAATTATCCACCTAACAATTATACTATGGAAGCGATAAAAAAACAGTTCGATAAACCTGTAAGCGCACGCCTAATGGCTGCCGTACTGAGCCTATTTACGCTCGTTGCCTACCACTACCCACTATTCAGGGTCGTAACGGAGAATACCGATGGCGGACTCAATGGAGTGCTTATCGTAGGAGGTTTCGCCTTAGCGATGCTTGCAGTGAACTTCTTGGTTTACTACCTCCTTTTATTCCTTGGCCGTATCGTAGGCAAGGTTATCCTCGCCCTGACATTTATCTGTAATGGCATAGCGCTCTACTTTATCGTAGGCTACGAGGTGCTAATTACGGATATGATGATGGGTAATGTCTTTAACACTCGCTTTTCGGAGGCCTCGGGATATTTCTCGTTGGCAGCAGTGCTCTATACGCTATTTCTCGGCATCGTTCCAGCGCTCTACATCCTTCTGCGCAAGGTGGATTATGGTCGTGTGGGCAAGATGCTGAAGAGTGTAGGCATATCGCTCTTAGTAATTATCGCCGTAGCGGTTGCCAATATGCAGAACTTCCCATGGATTGACCGCAACGCCACACAGATAGGCAGTATGATTATGCCTTGGTCGTACACCGTAAACTCGGTGCGCTACTACAATCGTATGCAGCAGCTCAACCGCAAGGAGACACCCCTGCCCGATGCCACAATCACAAACCAAGAGCGCGAGGTATGCGTAGTGGTTATTGGCGAGTCGGCACGCCGCGAGAACTTCTCGTTATATGGCTACGAGCGTGAGACAAACCCATTGCTTAAGGGCGATAGCGTGGTGGCGATTAAGGCAAAGTCGGCAGCTACCTACACCACCGAGGGTGTGCGTGCCATTCTTTCGTACAAGGCGAGCAAGGAGCTATATGAGATACTCCCCAACTACCTTGAGCGCAATGGCGCAGATGTAGTTTGGCGCTCGACAAACTGGGGTGAGCCTCCGTTGCATATCGAGAAGTGCTATCCGCTAAAAAAGCTCAAGGAGCTATACCCCGAAGCTGATGCACGCTACGACTCGCTACTTTTGGAGGGGTTGCGCGAGGAGATTGAGCAGTCCGACAAGGCGAAGATGCTCGTTGTACTGCACACAAGCACAAGTCATGGCCCAACATACTTCCAGAAATATCCGACGGAGTTTGAGCGCTTTACACCCGTATGCACCACGGTAGAGATGTCGAAGGCCGACCTTGGGGAGCTGATGAATGCCTACGACAACACCATACTCTACACCGACTATATCCTACACTCGGTAATCGAGATGTTGCGCTCGTTGGAATGCCGTTCATCGATGATGTTTATCTCCGATCACGGCGAGTCGTTAGGCGAGAATGGGCTCTATATGCACGGTATGCCGATGTCAGTAGCGCCTGCCGAGCAGTACGAGATTCCATTTATCGTATGGACATCTGACAGTAGCGCCATAAAGAGCATAGAGGAGGCCGAGCAGTACCATATATTCCACTCGGTACTCGACTTCCTACATATCACAAGCCCGATATATAACGAGGAGTACTCTATATTTGCAAAATAAATTATACATTTGCAGTCGCATGAAAAGATACCTAACAATTATATTGCTGCTCATAACAGGAGTATTCACCGCCTCTGCTCAAGAGGTTATCGCCCATCGTGGCTACCACGCTAAGGCAAATGGAGCGCACAACTCAATAGGGGCATTTGTTGCTGCCATCGAGAGTGGATTTACAATGTCGGAGTTTGACATCGTGCGTACAGCCAAGGGTGAGCGCATTGTGGCTCACGGCCCGAAGCACGGCCAGATGAAGATTGCGGAGTCATCGTTTGAGGAGCTACGCACCGAGCCACTGGTAAATGGCGAGCAGATACCCTCGCTCACGGAGTTTCTGGAGATGACAACGAAGTATCCAGAGGCACGGCTAATCGTTGAGATTAAGAGCGACAGTGCGGAAGAGGAGCTCGTATCGTGCGATGTTGTTTATAAAGAGCTGGAGCGATTGGGACTTCTCGAGCGCTCTACATTTATCTCGTTTAGCCAGCAGATTTGCGACTATTTCGCCCAAAAGGGCTACCCCACGCTCTACCTTGCTGGCGATATGAAGCCAAAAACGGCCAAGGAGCGAGGCTACGAGGGTATCAACTACCACAGCGCAATATACAAGCTCAAGCCCAACTGGATTCGTAAAGCGCACAATATGGGTTTGAAGGCAGGTGTTTGGACCGTAAACAGCGAGAAGGTGGCAAAGTGGGCTATCCGCAAGGGTCTCGACTACATCACAAGTGATGACCCCGAGATGGTGCGCGAGCTTATCGCCAATAAGGAGGTTAGAAGAGAGAAACGAAAGAGAGATAGAAGATAATGAGACGATTTTTTACACTTTGTCTTGCAACAATTGCAAGCATCACAACACTTTCGGCGCAGTATATTGTTGCCGATGGCGGACTAACTTCTGCGAAAGCACCCGCCAACACTATCGCAGCGTTGGAGGCGGCATCTAAGGCTGGCTATGCTGTAAAGTGCGATGTAAACCTACTTAATGACGGCACAATTGTCGTCGTCGAAGGTCCTTGGCTTGGCGAGAAGGGCGACCCCGACAGAATGAATATTCAGCGTAGCGACTATGCTATGCTTAGCTCCAAGCTCTTGGCCAATGGCGAGGCAGTACCTACGCTTGATGCCTACCTCAACAAGGTTGTGGAGCTTGGCGATATACACCTTATAATCGAGATTAAGGAGCATGCAACACCCCAAGCCGAAAGTGAGTTGGCAAGAGCCGTTGTAACAAAGGTCAAGGAGCACAAACTACAGGATAGTACTGACTACCAGTCATCACGCCAGCATGTATGCAACGAGCTAAAACGCTACGCAGCATCTTCGGCAACGGTATACTTTATGGGCAACAACCTTACGCCGGAGTATGTCGAAGGTCTTGGTTTCTCGGGTATTAGTTACACCGTCGAGACTTTTAAGCGTATTCCTCGCTGGATTAACGAGGCGCATAAGTTGGGATTAAAGGTGGCTGTTCGCGGTGTTACAAGTGCAGATAATGGCGCTTGGGCAAAAAAGAGCGGAGCTGATGCCATCATCACAACCACACCCGCAACTATCAAGAAATAAACAATATAGCAAGCAATGAATCTAAAATACAATCTTAACGACCGCCCACCGATGGGGCAGTTGCTCGGCTACTCATTGCAGTGGTTTGTAATGGCCGTAGCTGTGGTTTCGACAAGTGTATTCGTAGCACAAGGCTCGGATGCCGAGAAGTTGTTTTTTGCCCAGAAACTCTTTGCTGTAATGGGCGTTGCCGGCTTGGCGCAGATATTCGTTGGCCACCGATTGCCATTGGTTGTTGGCCCGGCTGCGGTATTGCTCGTTGGCGTGATGTCGTCGTATAGGGCAGGTGCAGAGCCCTCGGCAGTCTACTCGTCAATCGCCATTGGCGGTGCTTTAGTTGCTCTACTCACCATTGGTGGCGTTATGCGCCGAGTGCAGAGGCTCTTTACACCTCGCATCGTGGTCGTTATCCTGATGCTTATCGCGCTTACGCTTACGCCCGTAATCTCACGACTGGTATTTGTTGCCAACCCTAAGGAGGGCGAGCACCTCTTTGGCCTCTCATTCGCCTTCTTCGGCACGATATGTATGGTTATCGCCAACAGCAGGCTCAAGGGCGTAGGCAAGAGCCTTGTAATCCCCATAGCGCTCATTATCGGAAGTGCGATATATTATGCCATCTACCCCACCGAGATTGTTGCCGAGAGCGCTTTTTCGTGGCGAGGGTTGATATTGGATAAGTTTGTGCCCGATGCAGGCCTTATCATTGCATTTGTAATCTGCTATATTGCATTGCTAATCAACGATATTGGCTCTATCGAGTCGTTAAGTGCAATGCTTGGCGCAGATAATATGGACAAGCGTCTAAAGAGTGGTGTTCGCCTTACGGGCATTATGAATATCGTAGCTGGCTCGATGGGTGTACTTGGCCCTGTGAACTACTCGATGAGTCCAGGCATCATCGCCTCGTCGGGATGTGCTTCGCGCTACGCCTTGGTACCTTCGTGCATCGTTTTGGCACTATGTGCCCTCTCGCCAGAGCTTATCTGGATACTATCGCATATTCCCAATCCCGTGATTGGCTCGATTATGCTCTTTTTGATGGGCACACAACTTGCTGCATCGCTCGATATGATTCGCTCGACAGAGTCTGTCAAGTCATTCCCCGATGCACTGACCATTGGTCTGCCTATCTTGGTGGCTATGCTCTTCGGCTCATTACCCTCAGGTGTTGTGCCCTCGGTTATCGAGCCACTCGTTGGCAACGGCTTTGCAATGGGTGTTGTAATGGTAGTTCTGATGGAGCATGTAATAAATCGTCGCCGATAGGTTGGCAATTGTAAAATTTTTACTATCTTTGTTGCCGTTAAATTATGCCACCATCTAAGGTGGGTCTAAACAAAATAGCACTATGAGTAATACTTTGGTTGTTGTAGGCGCTCAGTGGGGCGACGAGGGCAAGGGCAAAATCACCGACTTTTATGCTGGTGGTGCCGATGTTGTAGTACGCCATCAGGGCGGTAACAATGCCGGTCATACCATCGTTTTCGATGGCAAGAAGTTCGCGTTGCAGTCTATCCCTTCGGGTGTCTTCAACCCCCATATCATAAACATTATGGCCAACGGTATGGTTATCAACCCCGTATCGTTGTTCGAGGAGCTCGACCGCTTGCATAAGGCAGGCATCACCGACTACAAGCTCTTTATATCGGACCGTGCGGCCTGCGTGATGCCCTATCACTCGATGCTCGACGGCGCATACGAGGCGTTGAAGGGCGGTCGTCAGATTGGCACTACAAAGAAGGGCATCGGCCCTGCATATACCGACAAATATAGCCGTGTAGGTATCCGCATCGGCGATTTGCTCGACAAGGAGTACTTCGCAGAGCGATTGCAGGATGCTTTGGCTCAGAAGAATTTGGAGCTTAAGGCTCTCGGCATGGAGCCTTGCGACTTCGACACCATCTACAACCAATATTTGGAGCTTGGCGAGAAGCTTCGTCCTATGATTTGCGATACCTCGGTTTTGCTCAACCGCCTTATCGAGGAGGGCAAGAAGGTGTTGTTTGAGGGTGCTCAGGGCGTTATGCTCTGCATCGACCACGGCACATACCCCTTCGTAACATCGTCGAGCCCTACGGCAGCCAGCGTTCCCGTAAACTCAGGCATTGCACCCCGCTACATCAACAATGTTATGGGCGTGGCTAAGGCCTACACCACTCGCGTTGGCGAGGGTCCTTTCCCCACAGAGCTCTTCGATGAGCGTGCCGACTATATCCGCGAGCGTGGCCATGAGTACGGCACTGTAACAGGCCGTCCTCGCCGTGTAGGTTGGTTGGATACTGTGGTTTTGAACCATGTACGCCGCATCAGCGGTCTTAACTACCTCTCGTTGATGTTGTTCGATGTATTGTCGGGTCTCGACAAGATTCGCATCTGCACAGGCTACAAACTCGATGGCAAGTCTATCGACTATGTACCCTCGACAATTGCTCAGTTGGAGCGTGTGGAGGCTGAGTATATCGAGATGGATGGCTGGTCGGAGGATATCACCGCCATCAAGTCATACGATGAGCTCCCTGCAAATGCCAAGGCATATATCGCAAAGCTTGAGGAGCTTACCCGCACCGAGGTCGCTGTCGTTTCGGTAGGCCCTGACCGCGAGCAGACCATCATTCGTAAGGAGATTTTCTAACAATACGATGATAACAGAGAGAATAACGGAGATAACTTAAAGTTATTTCCGTTATTTTTTTTGAATAGTTTTGCACATTTTTAGCAAATAATTACTAAATTTGAGGTGTGAAGTGATTTGGCAAATCACACACATTATCCAACTGCAAGTAAATAATAAACATTAAGATATGAACAGCAAGTATCAACTTCCTAAAGATGGTGGACTCGACCTAAAGTCAGCACCTCGCGATATTATCCATCGCTATGAGCGTATGCCAGCGCGTGTCTTTGAGAACGAGTCTCAGGGTGTGCAGTATGTAGCAGACATCATCTGCCGAATGATTCGTAACCACAACGACAACGCCTCGGCACGCGACATCTACGAGGAGCTACCTCCCTTTGTGCTCGGTCTGACGACCGGTCGTACGCCGTTGGGTCTTTATCGTGAGCTTGTTGCACGCTACAATCGTGGTGAGGTATCTTTCAAGGGCGTAGCAGTATACTCGCTTGATGAGTTCTACCCCATTCGTCGTACCGAGCAGCAGAGCCGTAACTATCGTATCCACGATGAGTTTTTGAAGTATATCGACATCGAGCCAGAGAATGTGCATATTCCCGATGGTACGGTAGCGAAGAGCGATATCTCGGAGTATTGCGCCGAGTACGACAAGTCTATTCGCAAAATTGACCTTATGATTATCGGTGTAGGCGAGCAGGGACAGGTCGGCTTCAACGATGCCGGCTCTTATGCTAAGTCGCACACTCGTCTTGTCGAGCTTTCGCACAACTCACGCAAGGTGCAGTCGGGCCAGTTTTTCGGCTTGGAAAATACACCCAAGATGGCCATAACGATGGGTCTTGGCACTATTATGCGTGCCGACCGCATCATACTTATGGCCTGGGGCGAGGAGAAGGCAGAGGTTGTTCACCAGATTGTCGAGGGTGAGATTACCGACCGTATTCCCGCAAGCCACCTTCAGGCACACCCTGCCATTGAGGTTGTCATTGACGAGAATGCTGCCGAGCGCCTTACTCGCGAGCAGACACCCTGGTTGGTAGGCCCTTGTGATTGGACACCTAAGTTTGCTCGCAAGGCTGTTGTTTGGCTCTGTGGTCGTGTTAATAAGCCTATCCTTAAGCTTACTTATCAGGATTACTTGGAGAATTCGTTGGGCGAGCTGTTGGAGAAACACGGCCCTTACGACAAGTTAAATATCAAAGTTTTCAACGACCTTCAGCACACCATCACTGGCTGGCCCGGTGGCAAGCCTAATGCCGATGACTCGACACGCCCGGTACCATCTTTGCCACACCAGAAGCGCGTGATTATCTTCTCGCCACACCCCGATGACGATGTAATCTCGATGGGTGGCACATTTATCCGCCTTGTAGAGCAGAACCACGATGTACATGTGGCATACCAGACTTCGGGCAATGTGGCCGTTCACGACGATGTAGTGTTGCAGAATATCGATACGGCACGAGAATTGGGTCTTGGCGACACCTTTGATGAGGTGGCATCTATCATCGCCTCGAAGAAGAAGGGCAAGCCCGAGCCTCGTAAGTTACTCGACATCAAGGGTGCTATCCGCCGTGCTGAGGCACGCGCTGCGGTACGCTCTTTCGGCCTTAATCCCGACACCAACGCCCACTTCCTCAATATGCCTTTCTACGAGACTGGCGGTATCAAGAAGGGTGAGATTACGGATAAGGATATCGAGATTATCGTAAAGCTTCTTCGCGATATTAAGCCCCACCAGATATATGCTGCGGGCGACTTGGCAGATCCTCACGGCACTCACCGCATGTGTATCGAGGCTCTGTTGGAGGCATTGGACCGCACTCAGGATGACGACTGGCGCAAAGATTGCCACTTGTGGCTCTATCGTGGCGCATGGATGGAGTGGAATTTGGGTCTTGTGGATATGGCAGTGCCCCTCTCGCCCAGCGAGATGCTCAAGAAGCGCCACGCTATCTATCGTCATCTCTCGCAGAAAGATATTGTGCCCTTCCCCGGTAGCGACACCCGCGAGTTCTGGCAGCGTGCCGAGGAGCGTACGCAGAATACTGCTCAGCTATACGACAAGCTCGGCATGGCGGAGTATCAGGCTATCGAGGTATTTGTAAAAATGTGGTAAAAAGCAGATAATTAGACTTTTCAAAATATTAAAAAGATGAGAGTAATCATTAAGGACAAGAGTCTGGAGGTAGCCGAGTGGGCTGCCCGATTTATCGTTTCGGAGATTAAGGCAAAGGCTGCAAAGACAGATGCACCCTTTGTTTTGGGTTTGCCTACGGGTTCTACGCCCTTGGAAACCTACCGTGAGCTTATCCGCTTGTATGAGGCTGGCGAGGTATCGTTCAAGAATGTCATCACATTCAATATGGATGAGTATGTAGGTTTAGCCGAAGAGCACCCCGAGAGCTACCACTCATTTATGTGGAACAACTTCTTCAAGTATATCGACATCAAGAGGGAGAATGTACATATCCTCAATGGCAATGCCGAAGACCTTAAGGCTGAGTGCGAGGCATACGAGGCCGCTATTGTCGAGGCCGGTGGCATCGATCTCTTTATGGGTGGTGTTGGCGAGGACGGCCATATCGCCTTCAACGAGCCCTTCTCGTCGTTGCAGTCACGCACACGCATCAAGACCTTGACAACAGACACTATCGTTGTAAACTCTCGCTTCTTTGGTGGCGATGTCTCGCAGGTTCCAACCCAAGCACTCACTGTTGGTGTTGGCACAATCCTCGATGCACGCAAGGTGCTTATCTTGGCTACCGGTCGTAAGAAGGCTCGCGCATTGCGCCACGCCATCGAGGGCAGCTACAACCATCAGTGGACACTCTCGGCATTGCAGATTCACCCTGCCGGCATCATCGTATGCGACGATGGCGCAGCCGAGGAGTTAAAGGTTGTAACCTACCGCTACTTCAAGGATATTGAGAAGTAGACGAAGCGAAATTCTAATAACAATGGAGATGACTAATTTGCTTTTTAGTCATCTCCTTTAGTTTAAGAGGTTGAATAAAAAGATGTAGTTTTAGGCTTGCGAAGCCCGAAAAACCGCAGTTTACTAAGGCGTAAATGAGGATTTTGAGGGCGAGTGTAACGACAAAATACACTTTTTATTCAGACTCTTTGTTTCTTATGCACTCTGTTTCCACGAGGGTTTGCGCATCGCATATATAATAAAAGGTAGGGCGACAAATACCAAAGCGCCGATAATCAACACAGCAAACCAGACGGTGGTGCTACCCGTAGCAATCTGCGAGGGCGGTATAAAGCTGAGGACAAAGGCGAGCAACGAGCCACAGAAGCCCAAACCGCCCAAAAACCACATCATAGCGTTGCCCTTTCGACCAAGACGGAAGGGACGGTCGAGGTTGGGTTGCTTATATCGGAGGGTGATTGCCGCCGAGAACATCAACATATACATAATAAGGTATAGCAACACGGTGAGCTGCGAGAGAATCTGGTAGAAGGATTGTACCGAGGGCATAACGACAAACAACATACCTAAAATTGTAACAATCACCCCCTGCACCAAGAGGATATTACGCTGTACGCCGTGCTTATTTGTCTTCTGGAAGAAGGGAGGCAGATAGCCCGCCTTGCCCACAGCAAAGATACCCTTCGAGGGTCCCGATACCCAAGTAAGCACCGATGCCAAGACACCAAAGACAAGCGCAACGGCAACAACCGAGCCTACCCAGGGCATATGGAAGTAGCTGAAGTAGCGGTCAAAGCCTATAAGGAGCGTCTGCGTAAGGCTGATTTCATTGGCTGGCACGATAAAGCCTAACGAGAATGTGCCGAGCACAAAGATAATAACCGTAATCACCGAGCCAAGGATAATGGCGCGAGGATAGTTGCGCGAGGGGTTATCGACCTCCATAACATGTATACCCATCATCTCCATACCTGCATAGAAGAGGAATATGGAGCTTGCCAAGACAAGGTTGTCGAAGTGTGTTAGGTCAGGGAAGAAGCTACGGTGCATATCCATATAGTTGTGGCCACCCGAAGCGAGGTAGACGATGCCAAGCACTATGAGCAAGGCTGCGGGGATAATCGTGCCGATGATACCACCCCACTTACTTATCTTACCAACCCAGCCGATACCGCGCATCGAGATAATGGTGGCGCACCAATAGATTGCCAACACGACAGCAAGCGTAAAAAACTTGTTAGATGCAAGCGTAGCATCTGCCGTAGTGTTCGTGCCGATAAATGCGATGCTCACAGCGCCAAAGGTCAAGACCGTAGGATACCAGATAGTGGATTGTATCCACTGCAACCATATCGCAAGGAAGCCGAAGCGGTCGCCAAAGGCCTCGCCTACCCAACGAAATACACCACCCTCGCGGTTGGCAAACATTGCAGCCAACTCGGCAGCGACCATAGCCGTAGGGATAAGAAAAACAAGTGCTGCAAAGAGGTAGTAGAATGCCGATTGCAGACCATAGATAGCCTCGGTGGCAAGACCTCTAAGACTCACCACTGCGGTAATGTTCATAATAGCAAGCGTTAATACACTTAGCTTAAAACCATTAGACTTGTTTGTTTTGTTTACACTTTCCATAATAGCGGATTTATGTTTGTTAGATAAGCGATGTATTACAATTATGGTGCAAAACAATCGATATACCCGATATTATAGAATTTGCTTATATAAACATAAAATAATACAATGCAAAACCTATTGCAATTCAAAAAAAACTTCTTATCTTTGCATCAGGAAAAAGAACAAAAGATTAAAATATTAACAAACAATAAAAAACTATTAAGACTATGAAAGATTTGAAAGGAACCAAGACTGAGAAGAACTTGTGGGAGGCATTTGCAGGCGAGAGCCAGGCACGCAACAAGTACACATATTTTGCATCAAAGGCCAAGAAAGATGGCTATGTTCAGATTGCAAAGATTTTCGAGGAGACAGCTGCCAACGAGAAGGAGCACGCCGAGATTTGGTTTAAGCTTCTCAACGGCATTGGCTCAACAGCCGAGAACCTTAAGTCGGCAGCCGAGGGCGAGAACTACGAGTGGACAGATATGTACTTCGAGATGGCTAAGGATGCTCGCGAGGAGGGCTTCGACCACATCGCATTCCTCTTCGACGAGGTAGGCAAGATTGAGAAGGAGCACGAGGAGCGCTACCGCAAGCTCTTGGCAAATGTTGAGGGTGGCTTGGTATTCTCACGCGATGGCGATATGATTTGGCAGTGCTCTAACTGTGGCCACATCCATGTTGGCAAGAAGGCACCTGAGGTATGCCCCGTATGCGTACACCCCCAGGCTTACTTCCAGATTAAGGCTGAGAACTATTAATCGAACCTTATAATCAAAAATAGGCCCAATATTTGGGTCTATTTTTGTATAGAGCAGACTTTACTATGAATGTAGCAATAACACTTCTTATCCCATTTCTCGGAACGGTGGTTGGCGCATCGACCGTACTAATGGCACGCAAGGCGATAGGGGCAAGAGTCAATAAGGCACTGTTGGGCTTTGCTGCAGGCGTTATGGTGGCGGCCTCGGTGTGGTCGCTAATTATCCCTGCCATAGACCTATCAGCAGATATGGGGCGACTAAGTTGGCTACCTGCTGCGGTAGGCATCATTCTCGGTATGCTCTTTCTGCTTGCCTTAGATAGCCTTGTGCCGCACCTCCACCCCAACGGCAGTGAGCCTGAGGGTGTGCGCTCATCGCTGGGTCGTAGGCCGATGCTTATGCTTGCCGTAACGCTACACAACATTCCCGAGGGTATGGCCGTAGGAGCTGTTGTGGCTGGAGCAATGGCGGGCGATACGGGAATAGCTATGAGTGCAGCATTGGCGTTGGCTGTCGGTATGGCGATACAGAATATCCCCGAGGGCGCAATAATCTCGCTTCCGCTGCGTGGCGATGGCCTTTCGCGAGGCAAAGCCTTTGGATATGGAGCACTATCGGGCATCGTTGAGCCTGTATCGGCACTCGTCATGTTGCTACTCTTCGACCATATTGCACCCTCACTACCCTACTTACTCACATTCTCGGCAGGCGCGATGCTCTATGTTGTTGTCGAGGAGCTTATCCCCGAAACTCAACAGGGCAAGCACTCCGACATAGGCACCATAGCCTTTGCCATAGGCTTTGTGGTGATGATGATACTGGATGTTGCATTGGGCTAAAAGTCTATTATTTTGGCCGTATTGATGTATCAACACGATGGTTCGCCCTTCTTCAACCTCAAGGCTACAAATGGTCAGGTTATCGGCAAGAGCGAGATGTACTCAAGCGCTGCAGCTTGCGAGAACGGCATCGAGTCTGTTAAGAAGAATGCTCCCGAGGCAGAGGTTGTCGAGGAGCTGGAGTAACGAGCAAAAAGCAAATAGAAAAGGAGAGCCAAACGCTCTCCTTTTCTATTTTACCCTGATGATATTTATTCCATCGCGTATAGGGACAATCACATTATCTACCCTATCGTCCTCGACCACCATACGATTGAACTCTACAATAGCCTCGGTATGTTTGTCGTTGTGGGCGATGGGCTGCGCCACCTTGCCATACCATAGGATATTATCGGCCAAAATCACCGAGCCACTCCTAAGATAACCGCCATCCATAAGCATCTTGTAATAGGCGGGGTACTCTCGTTTGTCGCCATCCATAAATACCATATCGTAGACCTCGCCAAGCTGTGGCACAACATCGAGTGCCGAGCCGATATGTTGGCGAATACGGCTACCATAGGCAGACTCAGCGAAGTATTTGGCAGCAATATCCTCCAACTCATCGTCTACCTCGATAGTATCGAGATAGGCACCATCCTCCAAACCGCGAGCAATGCTCAATGCCGAGTAGCCCGTAAAAGTGCCTATTTCAAGCACACGCTGTGGGCGCATCGTACGCACAAGCATCTCAAGGAGTTTGCCTTGCAGATGTCCCGAAATCATTCGAGGATTGATAACACGCAGGTAGGTCTCTCGCTCCAAGCGGTGCAACAACTCCTCCTCTGGCTTGGTATTTGCCAAGATGTATTGATCTAAGTTCTCCATAGTAAAAATAAGTGAAGGTGTAAAGATTTCTCGCTTCGCCCCCTCTAACAACTAAAATCTAACAACGCTATTTATATATCAATCTTGATAAGTTGGCAAAGCTATCCTCGGCAACCTCCATAATCTGCTCGGCAGTAATTGCCATAACCTTCTTGTAGGCCTCCTCCAGAGTGTCGATATCCTTATACAAGAGAAAACTCTTGCCTGCACCAAGCATATAGCCCTCGTTGGACTCCATCGAGATTGCCATCTGCGCCACAAACTGACGCTTAGCAACTTGCAGGCGTCGAGGTGTGATTAGCTCGCCTCGTAGCCGTGCAATCTCCTCCTCGATAAGTTCGATACACTGCTCCGTATTGGCGTGGTCCGACGAAAAGTAGATGCCCACAATGCCACTATCGGAGTATGGCGTATAGCTCGCCTCAACATTATACGAAAGGCCGTATTTCTCTCTTAACAGCAAGTTAAGCAGCGAGTTAGCCGATGGGCCACCGAGGATATTTACCAGCAACGCCAAGGGCAGACGCCTATCGTCAGTTATGCCATAGCCCCGGGTACCGATAATGCCGTGCGACTGGTGGGTATGGCGCGAAATACGCTTATCGAAAGCCTCATACACAGCCGGCACAATACGCTGATACTCGCGCTTAGTAGGCTGAAAGTCGGAAAGATAGCGCTCGGCGACAGTCTGTGCGCTCTTTGCCGAAAAATTACCGATAGAGGAGAAGACCATCTGGTCGGTGGTATAGGTACGGCCTACAAACGACTTAATCTCCGCTGTCGAGATACGCTGAATAGAGGCTTTAGAGCCAAGGATATTATGTCCCAACTCCGAGCCCGCAAATATCATATCCTCAAAGTCATCGTATATGCGCTCCGAGGGCGAATCCTTGTAGGTGTTAATCTCGTCAGCAATAACCTCTCGCTCCTTGCGCAACTCCTTCTCGGGATATGTCGAGCGGAAGATAACATCCGAGATAAGCTCCACAGCACGCGAAAAGTCGTGGCGCAGAGTGGTTGCGTGGAGCGTAGTATCCTCCTTTGTCGTATAGGCATTAAGTTCGCCTCCGAGATTCTCCAAACGGCAGTTCACCTGATATGCCTTACGGCGCTCAGTGCCCTTGAACAAGGCGTGCTCGGTAAAGTGGGCAATGCCATACTCCGAGGGGCGCTCATCACGCGAGCCAGAGTTCACGACAAGGGCACAATGTGTTACGCCACTACGCACTTGGCGGTGGATACCACGAATACCATTAGGGAGTATATATGTCTCAAACTCTTTCACTTCTGTTCTGTTTTAGGAATTGACCTGTGTAGCTCCTATCACACGCCATAACATCTTCGGGCGTACCCGCAACAACGACTTCGCCACCCTCTGAGCCAGCCTCTGGGCCAAGGTCGATAACCCAGTCGGCGCACTTGATAACCTCCATATTGTGCTCAACGACAACTACGGTATGGCCACGCTCAATAAGTGCATTAAAAGCACCGAGCAGACGGCCGATATCGTGGAAGTGTAGACCCGTAGTAGGCTCATCGAAGATAAACATCAGCTTATCCGACGAGCGCTCCTTCTGAAGGAACGAGGCGAGCTTAACACGCTGCGACTCACCACCCGACAAAGTGGATGACGACTGTCCAAGCTTGACATAGCCCAAGCCCACCTGCTTAAGAGGTGTTATGCGCTCTACGATACGGCGACAGATAGAGTTATCCTTATCCTCCGAGAAGAAATCGAGAGCCTCGTCTACCGACATCTCCAATATATCGTAGATGCTCTTGCCCCGATACTTCACCTCCAAGATTTCGGGCTTAAAGCGCTGACCATGACAGGCCTCGCACTGAAGCTCTACATCGGCCATAAACTGCATGCTCACCTTGATAACACCCTCACCCTCGCACTCCTCGCAACGGCCACCAGGCATATTGAACGAGAATGATGCCGCACCGATACCATTATGCACGGCATAGGGCTGGTCGGCATACAGCTTACGAATCTCATCGTAGGCCTTGATATAGGTTACGGGATTCGACCTTGTGGACTTACCGATGGGCGACTGCGACACCATCTCAACACCCTGCAAAAGGTTGGTATCTACATCTATGCCATCGTGGTCGCCAGGTGTGAGCGTCGTCTCGGAAATCTTGCGCTTTAGAGCAGGGAAGAGGACATCATCGGCCAATGACGACTTACCCGAGCCCGAAACACCGGTAATACAGCATAGCACGCCGAGTGGAATCTCGACATCTATATTTTTGAGGTTATTATGGCGTGCACCACGAATACGGACAACGCCCGCCTTAGCCCTACGGCGCTCAGGCACAGCAATCTCTCGACGATGGCTAAGATAGTCTGCCGTTAAAGAGTTCTCAGCCTTGGCAATATCCTCGGCAGGACCGTTATATACCACCTCGCCACCGCCAACACCCGCCTCGGGGCCCATATCTACAATCCAGTCGGCAGCACGCATAACCTCCTCTTCGTGCTCAACGACGATAACCGTATTATCCAAGTCGCGCAACTGCTTCAAGACGCCAATCAGACGATTTGTATCACGAGGATGCAGACCTATGCTCGGCTCATCGAGGATATACATCGAGCCAACGAGGTTGCTACCCAACGATGTGGAGAGGTTGATACGCTGCGACTCACCACCCGACAAAGTGGCCGAAAGGCGGTCAAGCGTAAGGTAGTTAAGGCCGACATCGGCAAGGTAGCCAAGGCGACTGCGAATCTCCTTTAATACTCGCTCGGCAGTGGTCTGGTCGTGTTCATCGAGGGTTAACTGATCGAAGAATTTTATCAACTCGCCCACAGTCATCTGCACCAACTCGGCGATGTTCTTGCCACCAACCTTGACATACAAGGCCTCAGGCTTTAGGCGTGTGCCATGACACTCAGGGCAAAGTGTCTTGCCCATATATCGAGATTTCAATACGCGATACTGCACCTTATGGCGCTGGGTATCGACATACTGAAAGAAGTCATCAATGCCGTGAAAGTAATCCGTACCTCGCCACAACATATCACGCTCCCTATCCGTGAGGGCGTGGTATGGCGTATGTATCGGAAAACTACACTTCGAAGAGTTTAGGATAAGCTCCTGCTTCCAACGGCCCATTGTAGCGCCATTCCAGCACGCCACAGCGCCATCGTAGATGCTCTTCGACTTATCGGGAATCACCAAATTCTCATCAATGCCCACAACCTTGCCGTAGCCCTCGCACAGGGGGCAAGCACCAATAGGATTATTAAATGAGAAGAGGTGTTCGGTGGGTCGCTCAAAGCTGATACCCTCCTCGTCATATCGCGATGAGAAGGTCTCGACCCTATCTGTAATGATATGTACCACGCCATTGCCATAGCCCATAGCGCGTGCTACAGAGTCCGAGAGGCGCGATACGGTATCTTGGTCGTGGCTTATGCGCAAGCGATCGACAACGACCATAATATCGCTGAGCGCCATATCGCTATCAATCAACGGCATAAACTTCTCGACAAGCATAATCTCGCCACGATAGCTTAGACGATTGACACCATCCTCCATAAGGGTCAAAATGCGCTCAACGATGCCCTCGGAGCCCTTCAAAAGTAGTGGTGCTGCGATAACAACACGCTCATCATCGCCCAACGCAAGCACCCTATCGACAACATCATCGACCTCGTAGCAACGAATCTCAGCGCCTGTCGTAGGCGAGTAGGTGCGACCGATACGGGCATAGAGCAACTTCAGATAGTCGTAAATCTCGGTGGTTGTGCCGACCGTAGAGCGAGGGTTACGCGAGATAACCTTCTGCTCGATGGCGATGGCGGGAGCGATGCCCTCAATCACATCGACATCGGGCTTCTCGACACGCCCCAAGAACTGGCGGGCATACGCCGAGAGGCTCTCGACATAGCGACGCTGACCCTCGGCAAAGATGGTATCGAAGGCCAAAGTAGATTTGCCCGAACCCGAAAGACCCGTAACAACGACCAACTTGTTGTGCGGAATTTCAAGGTCGATATTCTTAAGATTGTGCACCCTTGCACCCCGTATCTTAATCTTATTATCCATTAACTTCTATTCGTTGATAACATCCACCGTAGCGCCCTCGACCTTCTGCAAACGGCCGATAAGCTGCTCCGACTCCGACTGGCGGATAGAGAGCGTCATAGTACATAGATTATCAAAAACCTGATTGAGCACCTTGGGCTGCATCTCCTTGACAATACGCATCACATCGTTCATCGCAATATAGGAGAACGACACCTCGATACGGATATCTACCGTGCGCTCGACAATCTCACACTCGGCCAAGACCTGTGCCGTAGACTCCTTATAGGCAGCGATAAGGCCAGGAACGCCGAGCTTCGTGCCACCAAAGTAGCGCACAACGACAACAAGGCAGTTGGTAACCTCTTGCGAGAGCAACTGGCCAAGGATGGGCTTGCCTGCCGTAGACGAAGGCTCGCCATCATCATTGGCACGGAAGTGCTCACCGTGAGGGCCTAAGCGCCAAGCATAGCAGTGGTGCGTAGCATCAAACCACCTTTTGCGTAGAGCGTCAAGATGCTCCTTAATCTCCGCCTCCGTCTCCACAGGGTAGGCATAGGTAAGGAACTTACTGCTCAGCTGGCGGTAAGTGGTCTCCGCAGGGCGGGCAATTGTCTTGTAACTATCCTGCGCCACTATTAACGAATTGAGGTAAACAATCTATTCCAACGCACACCGCCACCGTTAGGGTCTACCGAGAACCATATATACGATGCCTTGCCTACGATATGGTCCTCAGGCACAAAGCCCCAGAAGCGTGAGTCGAGCGAGCCGTGGCGGTTGTCGCCCATCATAAAGTAGTAATCCATCTTGAAGGTGTACTCATCGGCCTCCGTACCATTGACGAAGACCTTGCCATCACGCTTCTCGACAGTGTTATGCTCATACACCTCGATGCAACGGCCATACAAGGCTAAGCTCTCGTCGTTAAGCTCGATGCTCTCGCCAGCCTTGGGTACCCACAGAGGGCCGAAGTTATCCAATGTCCAACGATTTCCCGCTGTATGGGGAATAAGCGATTCGCCAACGCCACCCGATGCCTTGCGTAGCTCATAGCGTGTGGTATCGGCATAGTTCTTCAACTCCGAATCCTTGATAAGCGTGGGATAACCCGTGCCACCGCCAGTGAGCTTATTGTAGACAATGTAGTAATACTGCTTCTCAGGAATTTCGCTCTCGCGAACATCGTTGGTATAGACTGCGCCATCACGGATTTCGAGCATATCGCCCGCAACAGCCACACAACGCTTAATGTAGTTCTCCTTCTTATCCAAGGGGCGCGCCACGACAGTATAGTTGTTACGAAGGTTCTCGCGGCGCTCGGCCTCCGTACGACCAAGCTCCTTGGTACGCAACAGCTCATAGTAGCTCATTGCCTGCATCTCCATAACAACGGTGTCGCCCTCAGGGAAATTGAACACCACAACATCGCCACGCTTAACCTCTGAAGTGGCAGCCAAACGGCGATAGTCGCGTTGCCAAGCAGTAGAGAACGACTGCTTCTCGCCATTCAAAGGCATTGTATTATGCACAAAGGGGAAGGTTAGCGGTGTCATAGGCACACGAGGGCCATAAGCGACCTTATTTACAAGGATATAGTCGCCCGCAAGCAGGGTACTCTCCATTGAGCCCGTAGGAATTACGAACATCTGAAACCAGTAGGACTGGATAACGGTAGCCACCACCGTAGCGAAGATAATGGCGTGCACCCAGCCGTAGATATATTTGTAGAGCTTGCCCTCCTTCTTAAACTCATTCCACAGAGCATAGATGGCGACAACAGCAAAGGTTGCCAAAAAGTAGAAATTCCAACGGAAGATCAGCATGTGGGCAATAACACCCACAACCAAAGCAAAGATAAGGGCGCACCACACAGCATAGACCCATCTCCACCACTTGTAGCGCTCCATCATACGCTTGTGGAACGATGCTATATGGTGGCCAATGTAGTAGTCATAGATCAACGGCAGAGCGATAATAAGCGACCAAGCAGCGCCATACCACACGGCAAATGCCGAGATAATCAACGCCACGACAACAGCCATAAACCAAGGGTGCTGAAAAAAGCGCGAAAGAGCACCAAAAAACTTCTTCATACGCCGTATGTTATAAGAGGTTATCCATAGTGTGAACACCCGACTTATCCTGAAGGTACTCGCCAGCAACAACAGCGCCAAGAGCCAAGGCACGGCGGTTGATGATAGAGTGCTTGAGCTGGATAAAGTCATCGGGAGCGGTGTAGGTGATGGTGTGGATGCCTACGACCATACCCTCGCGGAAGGACTCGATTTCAAGTTGTTCGCTACGCTCAGGCGCTGAGTTCACCCACTCCGACTTACGGTCGAGATTCTCGATGATGCCCTCGGCAAGCGTAATGGCTGTGCCACTAGGTGCATCTTTTTTCCACATATGGTGGGTCTCCTCGATGCGCACATCGTACTCCGAATGGGGATTCATCAACTCTGCCAAACGGCGATTGAGGCGGAACATCATATTCACGCCAATAGAGAAGTTCGAAGCATAGAACAGAGCACCGCCACGCTCCTCGGCCAAACGCTCCATATCCGAGAGGTGAGATAGCCAACCCGTAGTGCCACACACCACCCTGCCACCCGCCTCCAAGACGGTGCGGACATTGTTAAGTGCGGTATCGGGGGTGGTAAACTCAAAGGCTACATCTATGCCACGAAGATTATCGGCTGTCAAATCCGAAGCATTCGCCTCGTCGATAACAAGCTCTACGCTGTGGCCACGCTCAGCCAAGATACGCTCAATCTCGCGACCCATCTTGCCATGACCTATAATTGCACATTTCATACTTTTCTGGTTGTTTTTAGTTCAAACGACAAAGGTACGAAAAAATTAGAAAAATATAAAATATTTTTTTAGAGAAGGATGAGGAGATGGGAGTTGTTAGTTTTTAGTTGTTAGTTTTTTTTAGGACAAGTAGGACCAATAAGATGATAGGACATTAAGAAAAAAAATGATACCCAACCTCGTAATGGTCTTAAAGTCTTATCGTCTTATTGGTCTTAACTCTCTAACAACTAACAACTAACAACTAATAACTAACAACTAAAAAAAGCCCGAAAGGAAAAATCCATTCGGGCCTTGCATTGAGGCACCATAGATGCTCATTATCACAAAAATACGCTTTTCTTTTTAGAACATTGCGATTAGCTCCTCATTAGAGTAAGCATCAGCGCCGTAGCAGGTCTTAAGGTATGCCAAACCACCGATGTAATCCTCCTCGGTGAATGAGTCGGTAGCCTCCTTGGCTACAACTACATCGTAACCCAAAGAGAAGGCGTCAGCAGAGGTGTGGCGCACACACATATGAGCGTGAAGACCAGTCATAACGACAGTCTGAACACCAAGCTCCTTAAGCAGAATATCGAGGTCAGTCTGGAAGAAGCCACTGTAGCTACGCTTGGGTACTACATAATCCTTATCCGAGAGGTTAAGTTCGGGAATTACCTCGGCTCCGGGAGTTCCAGCAATAGCATGGTCGCCCCAAATAGTGAGCTCACGGTCGATGCCACGAAGGTGAGCATCGTTGCAGAAGATAACAGGAACACCTGCCTCGCGTGCAGCATCCAAAAGACGAGCTGTCGCGGGCACGATAGCCTTGCCTCGGTCGCAAGTAAGCGCTCCATAGACAAAGTCGTTGAGCATATCAACGACCAAGATAGCGGGTTTGTTAAGCTTTGCCATAACTATACTTAAAGTTTAGTGTGTAAGATTTCGTTATAATAAGGTTAAACTAATTCAAAGTTATAAATAAAATTTAGTTATAACAATAGATAACGGCAACATTTATCCCTTTTGAATAATAAAAGAGAGATTTAGATGAAAAACAGTGTTAAATAATGGGAAATAACAGAGCTTTTTGCTCTCTGTTTAGTACTTCACATTCGAGAGAAATAGTCCGCAAGCAGGAGCACCGGCACTGCATCGCGAGAGGTCTTTCGACAGAATTATATCCTCGAACTCCTCAACCGTATAGCGACCACGACCCACATCAACCAAAGTACCCACTATGGCTCGCACCATATTACGCAAAAACCTATCGGCACGAATGGTAAATCTAAGCGTGCCATCACGCTCTACAAGCCACTCGGCGTGCACAATATGGCAGATGTTTGTATGGTTGTTGGAGTTAAGCTTCGCAAACGATGTAAAATCATCATATTGAAGGAGTTTACGAGCTGCCAAGTTCATCTTCTCAATATCCAAATCAACATTGTAGTGCCACGCTGAAAAGCGACGGAATGGCGACTTGTGAGGCGTAAGAAAGTAGGTATACTCACGCTCCTTGGCATCAAAGCGGGCGTGTTTCATAGGCTCTACCTCATAGATACGCAAGATGGCAATATCCGAGGGCAACACCTTATTTAATTTATAGGTAAGTTGGGCAGTATCAAGCACCCTCTCCACATCGAAATGCGCAATATAGAACGAGGCATTTACGCCCGTATCTGTTCGCCCGGCGCCAACAATCTCGATGGGCGCACCACATAGCATCGAGAGTCGTTGCTCGATAGTTCCCTGCACGGTCTGGGCATCGGGCTGGCGTTGCCAACCGCAATATGCCGCACCATCATATTGTAGCTCGACAAAGTAGCGCATAGGGGCTTAGTTGTATACTCTGTGTCCAAATATTGCTGTTCCGATACGGACCATTGTCGAGCCATACTCCAAGGCTATCGGATAGTCGTCGGACATACCGATAGAGAGAGTGTCGAAGGCCTCTCCAAAGCGTGGTTTCAGCTCCTCGAATATAGTGCGTATATTATTGAAATCTCGGCGAATAATCGCCTCGTCATCGGTATTTGTTGCAATGGTCATAACGCCTCTTACGCGGATATGCTCCATACGCTCCAAGGCGCCCGAGGCAAGATACTCTCTAAGTTCCGAAATCGACCAACCCGACTTACTCTCCTCATCGGCAATATGCACCTCCAAAAGAATGTCGATTGTGCGCTCGTTCTTCGCAGCCTGCTTCTCAATCTCCTCGATTAGACGCTCCGAATCGGCCGATGCCACAAGTGACACAAAGGGGGCTATCATCTTCACCTTGTTGGTCTGCAAATGGCCAATCATCACCCACTCGATATCCTTAGGCAATACCTTTGCCTTGGCTGCCATCTCCTGAGGTCGGCTCTCGCCAAAGATACGCTGACCAGCGTTGTAGGCCTCCTCAACAGCCTCTGCGGGGTGAAACTTCGACACCGCCACAAGCTTTACGCCATCGGGCAGAGTCGCCAATATTTTATGTAGTCGCTCCTTGATATTCATACTCTAAGTCGTTAAATCTTCTACAAAAGTACAAAATTTTGCCGACTGCTACAACTTAATTCAAAATAAATTTGTATCTTTGGTGGATAATATAATTTAATACAGAGTAAAGGGAAACAAATTTATTAAATATCTAAAACTATTATGAAGAGAACACTTAAACTTTTTGCCCTTGTGGGCGCACTTATCGGCTCTATCGCTACGGCCGATGCCTGCACCAACTTTATCGTAACGCGAGGTGCTTCGACCGATGGCTCTAACATGGTCACCTATGCTGCTGACTCTCACCAGCTCTACGGCTCACTCTACAGCTATGTCCCCGGCAAGTACACCGAGTGGATGGATGTTACCGAGTGGGATACAGGCCGTGCTATTGGCAAGATTCGTCAGGCGCAGACAACCTACCGCACACTCGGCAACTCTAACGAGCACTCGTTGTTTATCACCGAGACGACCTTTGGCGGTCGCCCCGAGTTGGAGGATCCCAATGGCGGTATCGACTACGGCTCGCTTATCTACATCACCTTGCAGCGTGCCAAGACCGCTCGTGAGGCTATCGACATCATCGTAGAGCTGGCAAACACCTACGGCTACTGCTCGTCGGGTGAGTCATTCTCGCTTATCGACACCGAGGAGGCTTGGATTATGGAGCTTATCGGCAAGGGTCCCGAGGATAAGGGTATCGTATGGGTTGCTCGCCGCATCCCCGATGGCTATGTATCGGCACACGCCAACCAGGCTCGTATCACCACCTTCCCCTGGAACGATCCCGAGAACTGCCTCTACGCCAAGGATGTAGCAGATGTAGCTCGCAAGTTTGGCTGGTTTGAGGGTAAGAACGAGGATTTCAGTTTTGCTGAGGCCTATGCTCCCGCCGACTTCAGCGCATTGCGTGGCTGCGAGGCTCGTGTATGGTCATTCTTCCGCACCGTAGCCGAGGGTATGGACAAGTATGAGGACTACGCTATGGGCCACAACCCCGAGAATCGTATGCCTCTCTGGGTAAAGCCTACCGAGAAGGTTTCGCCCAAGCTCCTTATGGACTGCATGCGTGACCACTACGAGGGTACAAAGATGGATATGACACAGGATATCGGTGCTGGTGGCGAGGGTTGCCCCTACCGTTGGCGTCCTATGTTCTTCGAGGTTGATGGCGTGGAGTACTGCAACGAGCGTGCTACAGCTACCCAGCAGACAGGCTTCTGGCTTGTAGGTCAGGCTCGTCCCAACAAGGTGGGTATCCTCTGGTTTGGCACAGATGATGCAGCAACATCACCCCTAACACCCATCTATGTAAACTCTACCGAGGTACCTTGGTGCCTTAGCGAGGAGAATGGCTCTATGCTCAAGTATTCAGACAGCTCTATGTTCTGGATTACCAACCGTGTAGCGCAGTTTGCATACCTTCGTTACAACACCGTAGGCAAGCATGTTCGCTCGGAGGTTGACAAGTGGGAGAATGCTATGATTGAGTATGTCAAGGATATTGATATGGCTATTGCAAATGTTGCCTACAAGCCCAAGAAGGCGGCTAAGATTGCTACCGAGTTCTCGGTAAAGTCTGCCGAGATTTTGTTCAACTACTGGGTAGAGCTCGACAAGTACCTTATGGTGAAGTATATCGACGGTAATGTCAAGGTTGAGGATGCCAACGGCTTTATCGACAATGGCAATGGCAAGGATATCCCTGGCAAGATTGAGCAGCCCGGCTACTCGGAGCGTTGGAAGCGTGCCGTAGCCAAGGACAATGGCGAGGTTTTGAAGGTTGTTAAGTGGTAATAAGGCAAAACTACAGATATTATGGAAAGATATGATATTATCGTTATCGGCTCTGGCCCCGGTGGCTATGTAGCTGCTATCCGTGCTGCACAGTGTGGCAAGCGCGTTGCTATCGTCGAGAAGGCTGATGCCGGTGGCGTATGCCTCAACTGGGGCTGTATCCCCACCAAGGCGTTGGTACGCTCGGCACAGGTATATGCCGACTGCAAGGCTGCTGCAACCTATGGTGTAGCCATCGAGGGCGAGGTAAAGCCCGACTGGACAAAGATGGTGGAGCGCGAGCGTATGGTGGCAACCACAATGAACAAGGGTGTTCAGTTCCTCTTGAAGAAGAATAATATCGATGTTATCGCCGGCTTTGGTCGTCTAAAGGCATCTGATACTGTGGAGGTTGAGGGCGTAGACTACGAGGCCGACCACATCATCTTGGCAACAGGTGCACGCCCCCGCGTAATGCCCTTTATGCCTATTGATGGCAAGCATATCATCTCATCAAAGGAGGCTCTTGTTCTGCCCGAGCTACCCGAGACAATGGTTGTTGTAGGCTCAGGCGCTATCGGCTCGGAGTTCGCATACATCTACGCTACTATGGGCGTTAAGGTAACCATCGTGGAGTATATGCCCCAGATTATGCCCTTGGAGGATGAGGATACGGCAAAGGCTATGGAGCGTGCCTTCCGCAAGATGCGTGCAACGGTGATGACATCTACTACCGTTAAGTCGGTGGCTGTTCGCGAGGATGGCAAGTGCGATGTCGTTATCGAGGGCAAAAAGGGCGAGCAGACGCTCGAGGCAGATGTTGTCCTCTCGGCCGTTGGCATCAAGTCAAATATCGAGGATATGGGTCTTGAGGAGCTTGGCATCGAGGTTGAGCGCGACAAGATTAAGGTTGATGAGCACTACAAAACATCGGTTGATGGCGTCTACGCTATCGGCGACATCATCGCTACGCCTGCCCTTGCGCATGTAGCATCGGCAGAGGCTATCCACTGCGTAGAGCACATATGCGGCCTTAAGCCCGAGGCTGTTGATTACTCAACCATTCCTTCGTGCATCTTCACCTCGCCAGAGGTGGCATCGGTAGGTCTTACCGAGGCTCAGGTTAAGGCTCAGGGCATCGAGTACAAGGTCGGCAAGTTCCCATATACGGCATCGGGCAAGGCTACTGCTGCCGGCGAGCGCGATGGCTTCGTGAAGCTTATCTTCGATGCTGAGGAGAAGCTCCTTGGCGCACACTTCGTAGGCCACAATGTTACGGAGATGATTGGTGAGCCCACACTTGCCAAGGTATTGGGTGTCAATGCTCACCGCATTGCTCGCACCATCCACGCCCACCCCTCGATGCACGAGGCGGTGATGGAGGCTGCCGAAGATGCCCTTGGCTGCGCTATCCACATGTAATTTCTTGTGATAAGGGGTCTACTTCGGCCTCTCAGTCAGAAGCCCGAATGAGCAGTACGCCAAGTACAGCCCATCCGGGCTTCTTCGTGTCGAGACCAAATTAGACCCCTTCTGACAAGAAATAAGCTGAGTACTGATTGGAAGGTGGTTAGTTGCGCTCGTTGGAGCGCCTGCTATCGCAGAGGGGCATAAGGGGCACGAGAGGCACAAGGGGAGAGACGAAAAGGACGAAAGAGACGAAAGGGACAACAACGAAGTCGGCTATCATCTTTCTCTGTTATCTCTGCTGTCTCTGCGTCTCTGTTGTCTTTGTTGTCTTTGTGTCGTTTCCTAAAATAGGTTGACTCGTTGCACCTTATTAACGGATAAAAGAAAGACTCAGGTTAGATAATAAA
>SUZB01000014.1 GCA_015060115.1 Rikenellaceae bacterium
ACCAGACTTCGTTGTTGTCTCTCTCGTCTCTCTCGTCTTTCCCACAGTCTCACGGAGCTTAAGCTCTGCGCCTCAACAAGGCGCTTTAGCCCGCAGGCGAAACGCCTGCTTTATTTTTTTTAAGACCATTAGGACTTTAAGACCTTAGGACCATTACGAGGTCGGGTATCATATTTGTCCTACTTGTCTTAATGGTCTTACCCGTCTTACTTGTCCTAAAAAAAATCTCCAATCCTTTTTTCTTTGAAAAAACTTGAAAACTTTTTTGGTTTCTAAAGTTTTCTTGCTATCTTTGTCGCGGTATATAAGCCACAAAAGTATGACACAGAAGGAAATAATAGTAGAATGTGCCGCCAAAATGTTTGTTACACAGGGTGTTAAGGCTGTGCGTATGGACGATATCGCTCAGGCATTGAGCGTGTCGAAGCGCACGCTATACGAGCTGTTTGGCGACAAGGAGGAGCTGCTCTACCAGAGTATCCGCCACTTCTCGCTGGAGTGTCGTCGTCGCCGTGCGGAGGCGTCAAAGAGCATCGACAACGAGCTTGAGGTGATGCTGACCTCAATTCGCGATATGGTATCTACAGCCCCAGAGGTGCGTAGAATGCGCCGTAATATGCAGCGTTTCTACCCCGCAGTATATGAGCGCCTCGAAAAGGACTCTCAGGTAAACTCCGACAACGACCTAAAAGAGTGGATCGAGCGTTGCATCGAGAAGGGCTATATGACCAAGACCTCGAACTGCGACTTTATACTCAGAGTTCTCAAAGAGAGCGTGCAGGGTATTATGGTTATCGAGAATGGCAAGGAGGCCCCCGACTCAATAGAGCTTATCTCGATGATAAGCTATTCGCTTGTCATTTTTATCCGCGGTCTTTGTACAAAGGAGGGAATTGACATAATAGATAACTGTTACGATAGGTATTTTGGCAATATTCAGCCAATTGATTCGTTATAGTGTGTTAAGACGAAGATAATAATATATATATAAGGTAAAATGAAAAAGTTATTCGTAATGATGTTGGGCATCGTGTCGCTCGGAGTGGCACAGGCCCAGGAGCAGACCGAAGCCCAGAGCACCTCTCAGCAGCTCACGCTATCGCTTGATGAGGCTATCGAGGTGGCTCTTTCGGAGAACCCTACAATCAAGGTTGCCAACCTTGAAGTGGAGCGTTACGACTATGTCTACAAGCAGACCGTGTCGGCGCTATATCCTCAGATTGATGCTTCGGCACAGTATGCTTTGGCGTTGCGTCGTCAGGAGATGACAGAGGGTTTCTCGTTTGGTGGTAAGAACACATTCAATGTGGCGGGTAATGTCGCACTTCCCTTGTTCGTACCCTCGGTATACCGCCAGATGAAGCTCAACCGCACACAGATGGCAACTGCCGTAGAGAGCGCTCGTGCCAGCCGTATCGATATGGTGGCTGCAGTGCGTGCCGCATACTACAATGTGTTGCTCGCCGAGCAGTCGTTGTCGGTGCTTCAGGAGGCTGTGGCGACCACCGAGCGCGTTGTGGAGAACACCAAGACCCTCTATGAGAATGGTCTTGCTGCCGAGTACGACTATATCACTGCTCAGGTGCAGCTCTCGAACCTCAAGCCCCAGATTATTCAGGCTAAGAACGGCATCAGCATCACAAAGCTTCAGCTCAAGATGTACCTCTCAATTCCCGAAGAGGTAGAGTTGGAGGTTACTGGCTCGCTTGATGACTTCCGCGATGTGGTACTCCTCGGCGAGGACTACTCTTACGACCTTGCGAATAACACCACGCTCCGCACCCTCGACCTTCAGAGCGAGTTGTTGGAGCATCAGGAGAAGTTGATTCAGACAACCCGTATGCCCACCATCGCAGCCTTTGGTCAGATTTCGTATATCGGTCAGGAGCGTGTTGACCTTAGTGGTCTTATGGGCGGCGCTATGGGTGGCGGTGGCGCACAGCAGTCTGCAACACGCGCAAGCGAGCAGTCGAAGTTCTGGTGGCAGTACCCCATCTCGGTAGGTGCGCAGATCTCGATTCCTATCTTCTCAGGTCTTAAGAAGCACAACCAGTTGCGTGAGGTACGCAACCAGCAGATGCAGCTCGCCGAGCAGCGTAGCTATGCCGAGAAGGGCGTAAAGCTCCAGATTCAGCAGTCTATCAACACTCTGCTCACCGCGCGTGAGACAATGCTCTCGAATGAGCTCACCGTAGAGCAGGCGCAGAAAGCCTACGACATCTCGTACACCCGCTATGGCGCAGGTGCGGGCACAATCCTTGAGCTCAACAGCTCGCAGCTCTCGCTAACGCAGGCTCAGCTCAACTACTCGCAGTCTATCTACAACTACCTCTCGGCACACGCTGAGTACCAGAAGGCTCTCGGCACAGAGTTCTGGGTCGAGGAGGATAGTACAGTAGAGTAACCAATACTAACCCCGAAAATAAGTAAAAAAAGATAAAAGTTATGAACAAGAGTTTTATTTTGGTGTTGGCGGCTATGGCTATGGTGGCCTGCAACACAACAAAGAGCAACGAGAACAACACCGAGGCTTCGGCCGTAGTGAAGGAGAAGGTGGCAGTTAAGAGTGTAAAGGCTGAGCCCTCGGTGGTAAATCTCACAGAGACCTACACCTCGGAGATTTTGCCCTTCAAGGAGAACGACATCACGCCTGCGGCTCAGGGCTTGCACATCGAGCGCATCAGCGTAGATGTTGGCGACCATGTCTATGCTGGTCAGGTTATCGTAACCCTCGACCAGACAACCCTTAAGCAGCAGGAGCTTAACCTTGCAACGACTCAGGATAACTACGACCGTATGGTGCCTGTACACGCAGCGGGTGGTATCTCTGACCAGCAGCTTACACAGATGAAGAATACGCTCGACTTGCAGAAGGAGGTAGTTGAGAACTTGCGTAAGAACTCAACCATCAAGTCGCCCATCACAGGTGTTGTTACAGCGCGTAACTTCGAGAATGGCGACCTCTTCGCTTCGATGCCTATCTTGCACATTATGCAGATCAACAAGCTCAAGGTTAAGGCTAATGTTTCGGAGCAGTACTTCACCAGCGTGAAGGTGGGTCAGAAGGTTGATATCGAGGTAGATATCTTCCCCGGTGAGAAGTTCGAGGGTCAGGTATCGCGTATCAGCCCTGCGTTGGACTCTGCAACCCGCACCTTCGGTGTTGAGATCACCATTCCCAACTCGAATGAGCGTCTTCGCCCCGGTATGTATGCTCGCGCAACCTTCAATATGGGTCAGCGTGAGGGCTTGCTTATCGACGATGTTGCTGTACAGAAGCAGACCGGCTCATCGGAGCGCTATGTATATGTTATCAAAGATGGCGTTGCTGAGTACCGCTTCGTTAAAGATGGTCGTCGCGTAGGCGATAAGGTAGAGATTCTCAGCGGCTTGCAGGCTGGCGAGGAGGTCGCTACCACCTCGTTTGTACGCCTCAGCGATGGTGTAGAGGTAGAGATTGTGAACGAGTAATTCGAACTTGCTAAACAGGTAACAAGATGAAAATTTACGAAACCGCGGTGCGAAAACCGATTTCGGTAGCACTGATATTTATAGGTATCATCGTCTTTGGTCTCTACTCACTCCGAGGCATTGGCGTTGATCACTATCCAGAGATTGAGGTCCCCTATATCAGCGTTATTACCACCTATCCCGGTGGTAATGCCGAGGATATCGAGACCAACATCACCCGACTGCTTGAGGATCAGCTCAACTCGGTGGATAACCTTGATAAGATTACCTCGAAGTCGTCGGATAATGTATCTATCGTAACCCTTGAGTTTGAGTATGGTTGCGACCTTACGGAGGCGGCTAACGATGTCCGCGATGTGGTGAGCCGCTCGCAGTCGTTGCTACCGGACAATGTGGAGTATCCTACGGTGATGAAGTTCTCATCATCGATGATGCCTATTATGATGCTCTCGGTAACGGCCGATGAGAGCTACGCAGCGTTGGCAAAGATTCTCGACGATAAGATGGTCAATGAGCTCAACCGTGTCAATGGTATCGGTTCGGTGGCTGTTATCGGTGCGCAGGAGCGTGAGGTACAGGTAAATGTAGACCCCAAGAAGTTGGAGGCCTATGGCCTTACCGTAGAGTCTTTGGGTCAGCTTATCGCAGCCGAGAATATCAATATCCCCGCAGGTACGCTCGACCTTGGCGACCAGACCTTCAACCTTAAGTCGGATTTGGAGTTTGACGATAGCCGTGAGCTCTTCGACATTGTGGTGTCGAATCGTGGTGGTCGCACCGTGATGCTCTCGGATGTTGCCGAGATTAAGGATACCCTTGAGAAGGCTACGATGGATGAGCGTATCAACGGCCGTAAGGGTGTGCGTGTGATAATTCAGAAGCAGACAGGTGCCAACACCGTGCAGATTATCGAGGATGTGCAGGCTAAGTTGGAGGATATCATTCCTACACTGCCCAACGACTGTAAGGTGGAGACTATCTTCGAGTCGTCGCGCGAGATTAAGGATGCTATCAACTCATTGGCCGAGACTATTATGTACGCCTTTATCTTCGTGATTTTGGTCGTGATGATATTCTTGGGTCGTTGGCGTGCAACCTTCATCATCTGTCTTACTATCCCTATCTCGCTTATCTGCTCGTTTATCTACCTCTATGCCGTTGGCTCTACGCTGAATATTATCTCACTCTCGGCGTTGAGTATCGCTATCGGTATGGTTGTGGATGATGCTATTGTGGTCTTGGAGAATATCACCACCCACATTGAGCGAGGCTCGAAGCCCAAGGAGGCGGCTATCTACGCTACTAACGAGGTGTGGTTGTCGGTTATCGCCACCACATTGGTTGTCGTTGCGGTGTTTATGCCCCTTACAATGCTTCCCGGTATGGCGGGTATCTTGTTCCGTGAGTTGGGTTGGATTGTAACTATTGTGGTGTGTGCCTCTACCGCAGCTGCGATTACGCTTACACCTATGCTGTCGGCATACTTCCTCAAGATTGATGGCGCTGCCCACACCTACAAGGGTATCGGCATCATCTACAAGCCTATCGACAAATTCCTTGCGTGGCTCGATGGCGCTTACGCCCGTGCTCTTCGCTTTGTTGTGAAGTGGAAGAAGTCGGCAATCGCTGTGATGATGGCCCTCTTTGCTGTGTCGTTGCTGCTCGTTAGTCAGGTGCCTACGGAGTTCTTCCCCGCAACCGATAATGCGCGTATCACGATGACTGTGAAGATGCCTCAGAATGTCCATGTAGACTATACCACTCGTGTGGCTCGTCAGATTGATAACATCATCGCCGAGAAGTACCCCTACATCTTTATGGTATCTTCTTCGGCGGGTGCTAACTCTTCGGATAACGCCTTTGCTGCTATGCAGACCACAGGTTCGCATATCATCAACTACAACCTCCGTATGCCACGACTTTCGGATATGGAGCGCCCCACAATTCAGCAGATTTCTGATGAGTTGCGTAAGGAGTTGGCCGCTATTCCCGAGATTCGAGAGTTCTCTGTAACACCCGGTGGTGGCGGTGGCCCCAGCGGTGGTTCGACTGTCGATATCAAGGTCTTTGGCCACAATATGGATAACGCTATGGCTACGGCAAAGGATCTTCAGGCTAAGATGTCGAAGCTCTCGACACTGCGTGATGTTCAGCTCTCGCGTGAGGATTTGCAGCCTGAGTACAATGTTGTCTTCGACCGTGAGAAGATGGCTTACTATGGCCTTAGCACCGCTACTGCGGCACAGTTTATCCGTAACCGTATCTATGGTTATGAGTGTGCCAAGTATCGTGAGGATGGCGACGAGTACGATATCGTAGTTCGCTATGCCGAGCCCTTCCGTGAGTCTATCGAGTCGGTTGAGGATATCACACTCTACAGCGCTATGGGTCAGCCCTTGAAGCTTAAGGATGTTGCGCGTATCGAGGAGTCGTTCTCTTCGCCTGAGATTGAGCGAGAGAATCGTCAGCGTATCGTTACCGTTAAGGGTGCGTTGGGTGCCGATGTAGCGTTGGGCGATGCTGTTGCCGAGGTTAGCGCTCTTATCGAGGACTACGATGTGCCTGCGGGTCTTGACTTGGAGATTGGTGGTACTATCGAGGATCAGAACGAGGCCTTCGGTGATATCGGCGTGTTGCTCGTGCTTATCGTCGTCTTGGTATACATCGTGATGGCTACGCAGTTTGAGTCGTTGAGCTATCCTATGATTATTATGTTTACCATTCCCTTCGCAATGTCGGGTGTATTCATCGCGTTGTGGCTTACCAATACCCCCTTGTCGCTTAATGCGCTTATCGGTGCTATCCTGCTTGTGGGTATCGTTACGAAGAACGGTATCGTGCTTGTAGACTATATGAACCTGCTCGTTGAGCGTGGCTCGTCGGTTAGTGAGGCTGTTATCGCCGGTGGTAAGAGCCGTTTGCGCCCCGTGCTTATGACCTCGCTCACGACCATCCTCGGTATGTTGCCTATGGCACTCGGTATCGGTGAGGGTTCGGAGACATGGCAGCCTATGGGTATTGCGGTAGTAGGTGGTCTGTTGGTATCTACCTTGATGACCCTCTTTATCGTGCCCTCGCTCTACTCTATGCTTGAGGGTCATCACCAGCGTAAGCTTGCTCGCAAGGCTCGTCTTCAGGCCGAGGAGGAGGCATTTATCCGTGAGCAGTTGCGCAAGGCAAAGAATAACTAATTTTAACACTTTGAATAGAATGAAAGCGTTTTTCTTATCATATAATCAGGCTCTTACGGACCGTATCAACAAGATGTTGGACGATCACGGCGTGCGTGGCTTCACCCGTTGGGCTCTTACCGAGGGTCGTGGTAGCTACGATGGTGAGCCCCACTACGGCACTCACGCTTGGCCCTCAATGAACACCTCAATCCTCGCAATCGTCGAGGACGAGAAGGTGCCGGAGTTGCTTGAGGCAGTCCGCGAGATTGACTCGACAACTCAGCAGCAGGGCTCGAGAGCCTTTGTCTGGAATGTCGAGACCACAATGTAATATCTTCTGATAAGAGGCATATGCCTCTGTCCAAAGCCTGAATGGGAAATGGTGTTTCCCATTCAGGCTTTTTAGTTGTTAGCTTTTAGTTGTTAGTTGTTAGAGTTGCGCTCCGAGGGAGCGCCAGCTATCGCTGAGGGGTACAAGAGGCACGAGTGGCACAAGGGGAGATGCTTTGTAGGTGCTAACTTTAAGGCGGGTAAGACTATCTATGCTCCTACTAACCTTGCCACCCCTTTTGCCCCTCAGAGCCCTTTTGCCCCTTGGGGCATTTATGCCCGCGCTCCCTCGGAGCGCAATTCTACCAACTAAAAACTCCCAACTAACAACTTTTTTGCTCTTTTTTCACTACCTTTGCCTTATGAAACTCACATTCTTGGGTACAGGAACATCGCAGGGCGTGCCCGTTATCGGGTGCCATTGTGCCGTTTGCCGTTCAGCAGACAGGCGCGATAGTCGTCTGCGTACAGCAGCGATGGTCGAACACGAGGGCAAGCGAATAGTGATTGACGCAGGCCCCGACTTTAGGCAGCAGATGTTGCGCGAGGGCGTCGAGCATCTCGATGCCATACTCCTTACCCACGAACATAAGGACCATACGGGAGGTATTGACGATGTGCGTGCCTTTAACTTTGTGGATTATCCCACAATCCACACGATGCACATCTTCGCCAATGCCCCTACGGTAGCCACCCTTAAGAAGGATTTCGACTACGCCTTCGCCGTAGATAAGTATCGCGGTGTGCCCGTTATCGAGCTGCACACCATAGATGAGCAACGCCCCTTCTCGGTTGCCGGCATCGAGGTTGTGCCTATTGTTGGCCACCACTCCGACCGCTTTCGATCGGTGGGCTATCGTTTCGGTCGGTTGGCATATATCACCGACTTTAGCGCCATCGACCCTGCGGAAGAGTCAAAGCTAAGCGGTGTTGAGGTGTTGGTTGTCAATTCGTTGCGCTGGGAGCCCCACGACTCGCACTTCTCGGTGCACGAAGCGTTGGAGCTTATCGAGAGGGTGAAGCCCGAGAGGGCATACCTTACGCATATGTCGCACCGCATAGGTCTGCACGCCGAGGCCGAAGAGCGACTGCCCGATGGGGTGAAGTTTGCCTACGATGGCTTAAAGGTAGAGATTAACGAATAAAACATATAGAAGATGAAGAACACACTTAACGGTAAGGTTGTCGTTGTTACCGGCGCTTCGTCAGGCATTGGCGAGGCTATGGCAAGAGAGTATGCCAAGATGGGTGCTAAGGTCGTTATGGCTGCCCGTCGTGAGGAGGAGCTAAAGCGTATTGCCTCGGAGATTGAGGCCGAGGGTGGCAAGGTGGCCTACTCGGCGTGCGATGTTGTTAAGGAGGAGGAGTGCAAAAGACTTATTGAGGTCGCTATCGAGGCCTTTGGCTCAATAGATGTGCTTATCTGCAACGCTGGTCTCTCGATGCGTGCTCTTTTTGATGATTGCGACCTTAAGGTGTTGCACCGCCTTATGGATGTCAATTTCTGGGGTACGGTAAACTGCACAAAGTATGCTCTGCCTTGGTTGCAGAGGTCTAAGGGCTCGTTGGTAGGTATCTCTTCGGTGGCGGGTATTCACGGCTTGCCCGGTCGTACCGGCTACTCGGCATCGAAGTATGCGATGACAGGCTTCCTCGACACCATTCGTGTTGAGAACCTCAAGAAGGGCTTGCATGTGATGACCGCCTGTCCAGGCTTCACCGCCTCGAATGTTCGCTTCTCGGCACTTACTGCCGATGGCTCACAGCAGGGCGAGACACCACGCAACGAGGATAAGATGATGACACCTCAGGAGGTGGCGCATATCGTTGCACGAGGCATCAAGCGCCGTAAGCGCCTCTGCCTTATGGAGTGGGAGGGTCGTGGCACACACTTCCTCAAGAAGTTCTGCCCAGGCTTTGTCGATAAGCTCTTCTATGCCGCAATGGCAAAGGAGCCCGACTCTCCGCTGAAGTAGTGCTGAAAATTAAGGAGTTACTCATAAATGGGTAACTCCTTAATTTTTACCTCTCCTCGCGGTAGTTGTATAACTGATCACGAAGGCGTGGGGTGAAGCCTGCACGGCGTATCGTTGCCTTCATCGCCTCCCGATCGAAGCGCGTTGTTGCACCTGCCGACGATACCACATTCTCCTCAATCATTATCGAGCCCATATCGTTTGCACCACTCTTAAGCGCAATCTCGGCGACCTCCTTGCCTACCGTGAGCCACGATGCCTGAATATTGCGGATATTGTGCAACACAATACGGCTCATAGCGATGATGCGCAGATACTCCGTAGCCGAGAAGCGGGGCGATATGCCCTCCTTTTCGAGCTGTGTGCCCTTGGGGCAGAAGACCCAAGGAATAAAGGCGGTGAAGCCACGCGAGTTTTCTGGCTTAAGAGCCTGAAGGTCGCGAATGGTGATAAGGTGATCGACCCTCTGGTGTGGAGTCTCGATATGGCCATACATCATCGTTGCCGTAGTGGGAATACCCATCTTGTGCGCCTCGTGCATAACCCTCACCCAGTCGCGTGCCGAGGGCTTGGCGGGCGATATGCGCTTACGAACATCGTCAGATAGGATTTCGGCTCCCGCACCGGGCAGTGTATCAAGTCCTGCGCGGTGTAGGCGTTCGAGAACCTCGGTGGTCGTAAGGTTGCTGATGGTGGCAATATGCGACACCTCTGGCGCACCCAAGGCGTTGAGCCTCAGTTGTGGATACTCGCTCTTAATCTGGCGGAAGAGCGTCTCGTAGAAGTCGATGCCGAGGCGAGGGTGCATACCGCCCTGCAACAATAGCTGGTCGGCACCGAGCCTTAGCGCCTCATCAATCTTCTGGCGATACTCCGCCATCGTTGTGATATATGCCTTATCCTCCTCGTGGGGCTTGCAGTGGAAGTTGCAGAAGCGACAGCCCGACTTGCAGACATTCGTAATGTTCACATTGCGGTCTATCTGCCAAGTTACTACCGTAGGGTCATCGACAGCCTGACGGCGCAGTGTGTCGGCAACGCTACAAAGCAGCTGCAACGGTGCATTGTCGTATATCTCATAGGCTTCGGCACGGGTCAATGGCTCGTGGTCGAGCGCCTTCTCCAAAATAGCGTCAATAGCCATAATCGGTTAGCGTTTGTTGATAAGTATCTTAAAGTCAAGGGTGCGACGGTTAAGGTCTACGCCCATAACGCGAATACGAACAGGGCTACCCAGCGTTAGGCGCACACCCGATGAGCGACCTACAATCTCGTAGCGTGCCTCGTCGAAGTAGTAGTAATCGTCATAGTCGATATCGCGAAGATATGCCATACCCTCGACATGCGTATCGTTAAGCTCGACATAGGCGCCCCAGTTAGTCATACCCGATATTGTGCCCTCAAACTCCTCGCCTATGTGGTCGCGCATAAACTCCGCCATCTTATACTTGATGCTTGCGCGCTCGGCCTCCGAGGCGATAATCTCACGCTCGGTAGAGTGTACGCAGAGCGACTCCAGCTGCTTCTTATCGCCACGCTTCTCGCCCGCAAGGTACGATGCCAAGAGGCGGTGCACCATCATATCGGGGTAGCGGCGAATGGGTGAGGTGAAGTGCGTATAGTAGGGGAATGCCAAGCCGTAGTGGCCGATGTTGTCGGTGGTATAAACAGCCTTTGCCATACTGCGCACTGCAAGTGTTGTTACGGCATTTGCCTCTGGCTTGCCCTGTATCGTGCCGAGGAGCTTGTTCATCTCCTTGGCGATAGCTCTGCCCTTTTGCGCCTTGAAGTAGTGGCCAAAGCGCAGTGCGAAGTCGCGGAAACGCTCCAACTTATCCTCCGAAGGCTCATCGTGAACACGGAAGACCATAGGTCGAGGCACCTTGCGACCATTCGAGATGCGGTGTGCGCAGAACTCCGCAACACGGCGGTTGGCAAGCAACATAAACTCCTCGATAAGTTGATTTGCCTCCTTCTGCACCTTGGTGTAGACACCCACAGGCTTACCCTTCTCGTCAAGGCGGAAGCGCACCTCATCACGCTCAAAGGCGATAGCGCCGTGCTTGAAGCGCTCCTTGCGCAGTGTCTGAGCCAAGCGGTTGAGCGTAAGAATCTCCTCCTTGAAGTCGCCCTCGCCACTCTCGATAACGGCCTGTGCCTCCTCGTAGGCAAATCTGCGGTCGGAGTGGATAACGGTACGGCCAAACCACTCCTCGACAATCTCAAGATTTTCGTTTAGCGTAAAGACCGCCGAGAAGCACAACTTATCCTCGTTGGGGCGTAGCGAGCATAGCTCGTTGCATAGCCTTTCGGGGAGCATAGGCACCGTGCGATCGACTAAGTAGACCGATGTCGCTCGCTCCTGAGCCTCATTATCAACCACCGAACCGGGTGTTACATAGTGCGTTACATCGGCAATGTGCACACCGACCTCCCACAAGCCCTCTTGGAGTTGTTTGAGCGAGAGTGCATCATCGAAGTCCTTGGCATCGGCGGGGTCGATGGTGAATGTCGTGCGGTCGCGCATATCACGACGGCGCGAAATCTCCTCGTCTGAAATTGTGCCATCGATACGCTCGGCAGCGTGGATAACATCCTTCTCGAAGTGGTAGGGTAGGTCGAACTCTGCAAGTATGGCGTGCATCTCGGTGTCGTTGTCGCCCGCCTTGCCTAATCGCTCGACAAGCTCGCCAAAGGGCAGTCGCTCGCCCTCAGGCCACTCTACAATGCGTACCGAGACCTTGTCGCCCTCCTCAATCTGGGGGTAACGCTTGCGCGGTAGGTAGATGTCGGTGCCTATGCGGCGTGAATCGGGTGTTACGAAGATTGAGTTTGTCGTAATCTCCACCGTGCCGACATAGGGTCGGCGACAGCGCTCCGTAACGGCGGTGATAGTGCCCTCAAGGTCGCCATCGCGTGAACGGCGTGCCACGACAAGCTCCACCTTGTCGCCATCGAGTGCGCCACCACCATTGCGGCGTGCAACATATACATCGCTCTCAAGGCTCTCGACAGCGACATATAGCGCACTTGGCGTAGCACTCGCCACCACACCCTCGTAGCGGGGTAGGGCTGTCAGTGCAAGGCGGTACTTGCTGCGGGCAACCTCCTCGACAAAGCCATCTTCGATAAGCTGGCGCACGATAGCGAAGGTCATATTGCGACCATCACGGTCGGCACCACCAGAGGCGGCCGCGAGGTGCTTGAGCGAAAACTTATTATCGGGAAACTCGCGAAACATATCTACGATAAACGATGCTCGCTCATCGCGGTTGTTTCCCCTCTTATTCTTTCTTTTCATCTTTACTTGTTTAAGATATGTAGTGCCAGACGGCGCATCACCCTCTCGCCTACGGCAATAGCCCCCTCATCGGGGAGGAATGTGGCGGTGTGTGAGCCACCCGCAGCCTTGCCCACGCCCAAGCGGTAGAATAGTGAGGGGTAGCGCTCGGTGTAGTGGCCAAAGTCCTCGGCGGCGGTCATCGGTTGTAGCTCCTTGACCGTAACGCCCTCATCTGTTGCCACAATCATCGCCTCGTAGCTAAGCATCACATCGTTTACAACGCAGGGGTAGCCGTGATTGATATCCACCTCTACCGTTACGCCATATTTGCTCTCTACCTCACGACCTGCGGCACGCAACAGCGAGTGTATCCTCTCACGCTCCTCCCTATCGAAGGTGCGCATAGTGCCCTCCGAACTCACGATTGGCGGTATCACATTCGTAGCGCCCTCGGCAATAACACGGCCGATAGACAACACGCACGATGGGGTGTTCATCGCTGTGGTGCGCATAACCATCTCGGCCATCGCCGTTACGCTATCGTCAATCTCGTTGCGGCGTGCCGCGTGGCCACCACGACCACGCACATAGTAGCGCAACTCATCATTCGATGCCATAAATCTGCCGGGGCAGATGCCTATCTCGCCAACCTCCAGGCGTGAGTCGGTGTGTTCGCCAATCACGGCCGAAACATCGTAGCCCTCAAAGGGGTTCTCCTCCAAGACCTTGATAGCGCCACCGGGGTTTAGCTCCTCGCCGGGCTGGAAGATGCCAAAGAGCGTACCCTCGAAGTCGCGGTTGCGGGCAAACTCCTGCAGTACGCCAAAGAGCACGGCAGCGTGCATATCGTGGCCACAGGCGTGCATAACACCTTGATTTTCTGAACGGTACTCTACATCGTTCTGCTCCTCGATGGGCAGTGCATCAATATCGGCACGAAGCACAACGCAACGGCTTAGGTTGCCCCTCTCGCCCTCAATCTTTGCGAGTACGCCCGTTGTGGCAATCTCTCGGCACTCAATGCCCTCGGCACGCAACGCATCGAGGATAAAGCGCTGTGTGCGGTGCTCTTCGAAAGATAGTTCGGGGTGACGATGCAACTCCCTTCTAAACTCTATGCTATTCATACTCCATTATTTACGAGGTTTATAGTGGCGTGCCATCTGCGCTATCGAGTGGGTGAAGGCTGCGGTTGTGCCACAGCAGCCACCAACGATGCTCAGCAAGCCACGCTCGGCAGCTGTGCGCAGTGTCTCGGTGTGCTTCTTCACCGTTTCGGGGTGCTTACCCTTCGAGTCGGGAATACCTGCCGAGGGTGCAGCGTATGTTGGGCGTGAGGTGTAGCGTGTAAGCAATTCGATATTATCAACGATATTCTTCACGCCATACGAGCAGTTGAAGCCGATGGCTAAAGGCTCAAACTTCTCGACATCCTCGACATACTTCTCTACCGAGCGACCTGAGATGAGCAGACCTCCAATCTTCGATAGCGCTGCCGAGAAGATGATAGGCTTTTCGGGGGCTATCTCGCGGCAAAGCTCGGCGGCAATCTCGGCATTCAGAACATCCGTGATGCTCTCGATAAGGAAAATATCGGCGCCCTCGCGCGTAAGTGCCTCGATAAGCGTGCGATACGACTCACGGAGCTCCTCCTCTTTAAGGTCGATAGCTAACGATATGTTGCGTGTCGAAGGGCCTATCGAGCCTGCGATAAATACCTCCTTTCCGCACCTCTCTCTCGCCTCTTTGGCAGCCTTGAGTGATGCCGCAACAACCTCGTCTGTCGTCTGCTCCACCTTGCACTCACGAAGCATCAAGGGATCGCTAAGAAAGGTGTTAGAGGTGATAATCTGTGCACCCGCCTTAATCGACTCCTCGTAGAGCTTGACCACTCGTTCGTAGTCCGTTAGCGAGATGGTGTCGGGCACAATATCTCGGCGTGTGCCAGTAAGCGTAGTGCCTATGGCTGAGTCCTTTACGATAATATGTCGCTGGAGAATCTCCAAGATTCTCTCCTTTGTGTTGTTCATATCCTCTTATTTAACGATTTCAATCTCAAAAATCTTGTTCCAATCCTTGCCCGTAACATAGAATCTGCCACTTGTGGGGTTGTAAGCAACACCGTTAAATGCCTCTGCCTCAGGGTTGTCCTTTAGGCGTGAGCGTAGTTCAGGCAAATCTACATATCCCTCGACAATGCCCGTTGTGGGATTAATCTCCACAATGGCACTCGTTAGGTAGATATTTGCCCAAATCTTGCCATCCACCCACTCCAACTCGTTGATGTAGTCGAGGGGTTGTCCGTTGAAACTCACCAATATTGAGCGCTTGGTGGCGAATGTCTCGGGGTCTATCTCGCGGATTGTCGAGCTACCGTCAGAGAGAAATAGGCGCTTGCCATCGGTGGTAATACCCCAGCCCTCGCCGTTGTAGCGAATTGTCTTTAAGAGTCTGCCCTCAAGGTCGTAGACATAGGCTTTGCGCGATGTCCAAGTGAGCTGATATATCCTATCGCCAAAGTGGGTTATGCCCTCGCCAAACTCGTCATCGGGAAGCGATGCGATACGCTGCACAGCGCCCGAATTTAGGTCGAGCAACTGAAGGTAGGATTCACCCTCCTGACCTGTGCCCTCCCACATTGTGCCATCTACCCACTCCAGACCTTGGGTGTAGCTCTCTGCTGAGTGGGGATACTCCGCCACTACGCGGTAGTCGTATAGCGTGGCGTATGTCGTTGTAGGCTGATTTTCAACCTTTTTTTCCTCGCCCTTAGCGTTGCTCTTAGCACCTCCGCAAGCCACCAAAAGTGCTGCACAGAGGGTTGCTGTTATGCCGAATTTTTCAATTATGTTCATAAAATTTTGATAAAATGTAACGCACAAAGATAACGATTTTCGAGGGAAATTCATACCTTTGGAGAAATATTAGAGCAAAAAAGCGTGATTTATAAGAAGCAGAGCACAACATCGACCAATGATGATGCCCGAAGCGCGGAGCTACACCATATGGATGTGGTGTGGGCAGAGTGGCAGAGTGCAGGTCGTGGACAGCGTGGCCATTCGTGGCATAGTGTTGAGAACGAGAACCTTACATTCTCGGTTGTGCTTGAACCACACTTCTTGCCTATTGTCGAGCAGTTCCTCCTAAGCGAGGTTGTCGCCTTGGCTTTGGTCGCCACGATGAAGGAGTGGGGCATCGAGTGCCGAATAAAGTGGACAAACGATATATATGCCAAAGATAGGAAGATTGTGGGCGTGCTTATTGAGCACTCGCTATCCGCGGAGCGCATAGAGCGCACGATTGTCGGCATCGGCATAAATGTCAATCAGCGCCTCTTCCCTCACGACCTGCCCAACCCAACATCTATGGTTGTGGAGTGTGGCAAAGAGCTTGACCGTGAGGAGGTTTTGCGATGCTTTATGCACCACTTAGAGTCGCTATATGAGGCGTTGGAGCGTGGCGAGAAGCGGGCAATTGAGGAGCTCTATCGCCAAACGATGTACCACTTAGACGAGGAGCATACCTACGCCTACCCCTCTGGCGAAAGGTTTCGTGCCACGATACGCGGTGTTAGGCCTTCGGGAGAGTTGCGCTTGGAGCATACCGATGGCTCGGTTAGGGAGTATGCCTTTAAGGAGGTGGAGTTTGTACTTCCACACAAAGAGAGATAGTAGTTAAATAGAGATAAGTCAAATGAAAGTTTTAATGATTAATGGTAGCCCTCATGTTACGGGTAACACTTATGAGGCGCTAAAGCATATGGCAGATACCTTCCGTGAGGAGGGCATCGAGGCCGACATCGTGCATATCGGCACCGACCCCATTCAGGGCTGTATCGGCTGTCTAAACTGCTTGCAGAGTGGTACTTGTGCCTACAACGATCCCCTCTTCAAGCTCCTTGAGGCCAAGGCCAAGGAGTGTGATGCCCTTGTTGTTGGCTCGCCCGTATACTATGCAGGCCCTACAGGCTCGCTCTGTGCAATCCTCGACCGCCTCTTCTGCGCCGCTGGTCGCCACCTGAGCTTCAAGCCCGCAGCTTCGGTCTCGGTATGTAGCCGTAGTGGCTCGTCGGCAGCCTTCGACCGCCTCAATAAGTACTTCACAATGAACAATATGCCTGTGGTGTCGTCACACAACTGGAATAGCGCCATCGGCTCACTCCCTGGTGAGGTAACCACCGATAGGGAGGGTATGGAGGTGCTTCGTGCCCTTGCCCGCAATATGGCGTGGCTGATGCGCAAGATTAAGGCGAGTGATGAGGAAAATCCCAAGAAGGAGGAGCCTGAAAGTGCGAAGTTGATACGCTGGTTCATCAGTTAATTTCTTGTGATAAGGGGTATCCTTCGAACTATCCCAAAAGTAATCCCCCAAGGGCTGTACTAATGTGTACTATCCCTTGGGGGATTCTTTTGCGATAATCCAAATTAGACCCCTTCTGACAAGAAATTGGCTGCGTGCTGACTGGAAGCAAGTTTATAAGGGAGTTTAGAGAGTTTAATGAGTGTAGGGAGCTTAAGGATAAATGTCGGTAGCGCTCTCATTAAATTCCCTAATTTCCCTAACCTCTCTTTATTGATGCGCCTCTTTAGCCCGCAGGCGAAACGCCTGCTTTGTTTTTTAAGACCTTAGGCCTTTAGGACCTTACGAGGTCGGGTATCACTTTTTTCTTAATGTCTTATCGTCTTATTGGTCCTATCGTCTTAAATACTCTAACAACTAACAACTAACAACTAAAAACTCTTGTTTTGCTCTTAAAAAACAACAAGGGCCACCCGATTGGGCAGCCCTCGTTCGAAAAACTTATATTACTTTCAAGTTACTTTACAAGCACGATATAGTCGCTGGCACCCAACGAACAGCTATATGTTGTGCCAAGCGTGAGCTTCTCGCCAGTGAGCAGATTTGTCCACTCGCCAGCCTCAGGGACATTTACATTGGTGGTAGAGGCAGCGTTGTTGAAGTTGGCAACAACGATAACCCTATCCATAACAAGCACCTTGCCACCCATATTTGAGTCGCCAACCTGCCAAGTGTGTACGGTGAGGTTATCCTGACCATAGTACTCCTCGTTCGCGGTACGCCAAGAGATAATCTTCGACAAAGCATCGTACAACGCCTTGCGGTTGGCATCCTCGAAGTAGTTCCAGCGCACAGGCTTACGACCAGTACGGCCATTCTCCTCGATAGATACATCGTAGCCAAGCTCGCCAAACTGCCACATCATCTTAGGATAGGGCGTGAGGAAGTGGAAGGCATAGATGGCCTGCAAACGCTTGGTGAGCACCTCCCAAGGCTTAGCCCAAGACTGCGCATACTTAACGGCATCGTAGGCGATACGCTCCTCGTCGTGTGTCTCGATGTTGTTGATGCGACCTCTCTTAAAGTCGGAGAAGCTGCTGCCTGTAAAGCCGAGTACCGACTGCTTGTAGCCACCACGCTGGTTGTTGTTCCAGCAGAGTGCGCCTACCGAGTCGTAGAGCTCATTCTCCTCCTTCTGGTCGCAGAAGTGCTCGAAGATGATATATGCATCCTCGTCTACCTCGCGGATAGTCTCGGCATAGTGCTTCAAGATGCCGACACGCTGTGCCGAGTAGCCACCTGCATCGTAGTTGCTGGGGTTCTGCACAAAGCCCTTAGTAAGGTCGAAACGGAAACCATCGATATTGTACTCCTCCAACCAGTACTCAAGGACATCGTCGAAGTAGTTTACGGTCTCTGTATATGTGTGGTTGAAGTCGTGGAATACGCTCCAGTTGTGGGGTGCATCGACATTGAAGAAGGGGTTATCCTTCGCGGTCTTGTTTACGCCACCATCCCACCACATCTTGGCGTAGGGGAATTGGCCGGTAGCGTGGTTGAATACCACATCGACAATCACGGCAATACCACGCTTGTGGCACTCGTCGATAAACTCCTTATACGCCTTATCGGTACCGTATGCCTTATCCGTAGCGAAGTAGAAGCAGGGGTTGTAGCCCCAAGAGTCGTTGCCATCGAACTCCTGAATAGGCATAAGCTCAATGGCATTTACGCCCAAGGTCTCAAGGTAGTCGAGCTTGGCGGTTACGGCATTGATAGAGCCCTCCTCGGTAAAGTCGCGGACGAGCAACTCATAGATTGCCAATGAGTTCTCGGCGGGGCGCTCATAGTTCGTAGCGCTCCAAGTGTACTCCTCAGGGTTAAGCTCAAATACCGAAACAATATCCGAAGTGAGCTGTGCGGGGTACTCCTTAAGGTTGGGGTATACCGTAGCTGAGATCCACTTATCGTTCCAGGGGTCGAGAATCTTCGTTGCATAGGGGTCGCCAATCTTGATGGTGCCATCTACGAGGTACTGGTAGCCATACTCAACGCCCTCCTCAAGACCCTCTACGGTGGTCCAGAAGTAGTTGCCATCGCGCTTCATCATATACTTGTTCGAGGGGGCATAGTCGTTGAAGTCGCCAAGCAATACCACCGACTCCTTACCGGGAGCAAAGAGCACGAAGGTAGCCTCGCTACCGTTGATGTTGACGCCATTATCTGCATCTGCGGGGCGTGCTGCGGTCTCGGTATCGCCCAAGACAGCCACTGCGATGCTTGTCTCAACGCTGTTGGTGCCATCTGTTGCTACGGCCTTGAAAATCACATCCTCAGGCTCGGTAGGAGCGTAGGTGTAAGTGAGTGTTGCGCTACCTGTCTCAGCCACGGGAGTCTCATTTTTGTAGAGCTTGACATTTGTTGCTGCCTGCTGCTGCACCTGCACGGTGTACTCCTCGCCAACCTTGAGAATATCGCCGTGCGAGGGGGTGAGAATCCTTACTGTCATACCCTCCGTAGCAAGCTCGACAAAGATGTCGGCGCCGTTGTCCTTAACCTCGATAGAGTTGTCTGCCGAGCGGAATACAAAGGCCAGATGGGTGATTGTCTCGCCCTCCTTAACGCCATACCAAGCACGGGGGCCACCCTTGATAACATAGTGCCAGATGTTGTCGTCTACGCGCTCCAACTTGCACTCAGGAATGTTGTTGCCCCAGTCGGCGAGGACATACTTCCAGTCGCCTGTCGTTGTGCTCTCCGAGGTGAGCACGCCGGTGTGGGCATAGAGCTCACCGGTAAAGCCATCGGCAGCGGTGCCTGCGGTATTGAGAATTACCGTTACATCCTCGGTCATAGCCTCAGTTACAAACGCAGGGTCGGTAGAGATAAGAGGCAGATCCGAGGGGTTGTCGGGTGTGGGGTTGGGGTTTACGGGGTTGGGGTTGTCGGGGAGGTGGAAGCCATCATCGGGATTGCCACAACCTACAACCGCAAGTGCTGCGAAGAGCACCATCAGCATAAGACGCAAATTTTTCATTTTGTCTAAAGGTATGTTCTATAAATTAGTAAATAAGCTATTCGTTGTTGGCTAATTAAGCCAGCATATCGCATACGATGCGCAAAATGCAGTGTAAAGTTACATCTTTTATTTTATAAAATAAAATTTTTTTTATCCGATAGGCTGTTTTTATACTCCGAGTGGCCTGTTTCTAATGATGAGTTGTAACCCCTATGCGAGCCTTTATATGCATGTAATATTCTTAATATGCAAGATTTATGCTTAAATTATTCCGCGGAAATTGTCTTCTTCGAAAATTTCACTACCTTTGCTCGCGATTAGAATAAAAAGGTGTTCTAAACGGTTATCCAATATTACCGATTGAGTAACCTTTATTATGGAAATAAGAGTGAATGTTTGGGTCTTACAATTATTTGTATACCTTTGCATTACTTTTTATATTATTGGGTGTGGCACTTTGCCAATATCCCATTTTGAACAAGCGACACGAATTTATTAAAATAACCAAATTAATTAACTTTTCTTATGAAGAACATTTTCAAAATGCTGTTCGTTGCAATGGTTGCTTTTGTGGCAATCGCTTGCGAGAACGGTGAGGTAAACAACAATCCCAATGCTCTCGCTACGCCTGAGTTTACCTGCTCAGTAACAGGCAATGCCATTATGGTATCTTGGGAGGCTATCGAGGGTGCAGCTTACTACGAGATTACCCTCACGAACAAGGCTACTCAGAAGACAGACGCTACTGTTTACCGCTTCGAGGACCTTGAGTACAACACCGAGTATACCGTAAAGCTTCAGGCTATCGCTGCTGATGCGGCAAATAACTCGCAGATCGCCTCTCAGAAGGTTAAAACTGAGGCGCTAACCACCGCTCAGTATACCGAGTACTTCCCCAAGTATGGTGCTGCCGCTACCGCTATATCTAACAATGGCCGTTGGGTTGTTGGTGGTAATGTCCAGTGCGGTTTTGTCCTCGACCTCTCGAAGGACGAGATGGTGGAGTTCACTTCTGCTGAGTTCTACGATGTCGCCGATGATGGTACTGCCGTAGGTGCAAGCTTCGAGAATAACGCCGATGGTAATGCTGCATTGCTCGTAGGCGACAAGATGGTAGAGATCGACCTCTCGTCTGTGGCTGTTAAGCACGGTATGAGCTGCTGTACTGGTATCACCCCCGATGCTACCTATATCGTAGGTTGGTTCTGGGAGTACGACGAGGCTAACTCATACTTCGCTCAGCAGTATGGCGCTGTTGTCCCCTTCTGCTACGATGTGCTTAAGGATCGCGTAGTAGTTCCTACCGAGGGTGAGCGTATCTACAACGAGAACGCTGCAACAGCCATCAAGGCCGTTGCTCCCGACCGTACTTTGCTCGGCTATCAGCAGTCTCAGGGTATTCACTCTATTATCTGGGCTGACGAGAACACTCCTTATGAGTATGTTTACTTTGAGTATGACAGCAGCTATGAGCCTGTGTTCAGCATTGGTGATAATCAGAACCTTATGTCTCAGAGCGGTCGCTATATCTATGGTAAGGCTACCGATTTTGCTAATGGTCAGGCAACGATGCCCGCAGTCTACGACCGCGAGACAGAGCAGTTGCTCACCTTCGCAGGTGGCTCTGTAACGGCTATGTCGGATCAGGGTATTGCCTTTATCAATGATGTTCCCTACTACCTCGGTACTACCTCTTATGTCGTAGATATCAACAAGGGTGAGCCTTATGAGAATATTCCCTTTGAGGAGTGGATTTTCGACACCCACAAGGTAGATATCGCATCATTCCACCCCACAACCGATGAGACCGATGGCGACAACCTCTGCTTGGAGGCTGTAATCACCGTTGCTGTATCTGAGGATGGCACTAAGTTCGTCGGCATCACCAACACCAATCAGGGTTGGATGACCTATGTGGTTGATATTAATGGTCAGCCCAATTTGTCGTGATAGCGGCGCTACTATGACGCTTCAGTCGTGAGGGCGAATGGGAAATACGCACGAGTATGTCCCATCCGCCCTCTCTCGTGTCAGCGCCATATTAGCACCACTCTGACGACAAATTGAATTTCTTGTGATAAGGGGTCATCTGCGACCTCTCAATCATTGCCCTGAATGGGAAATACTTCAAGTATGTCCCATCCAGGGCAATTTCTTTATCGAGGCCACAGCTAACCCCTTCTGACAAGAAATTGGCTGATTGCTGACTGGATACAAGTCTATTAATGAGTTTAAGGAGTGTAGGGAGCTTAGGGATAAAGAGACGAAAAGGACGAAAGAGACGAAAGAGACGAAAGGGACAACAACGAAGTCGGCTATCATCTTTCTCTGTTATCTCTGCGTCTCTGCGTCTCTGTTGTCTTTTTTAAGACCTTAAGACCATTACGAGGTCGGGCATCACAAAGTCCTACTTGTCTTATTGTCCTATCGTCTTATTGTCCTAAAAACTCTAACAACTAAAAACTCTCTTCAATCGTGTATCCCCACTGCTTGATAGCGTCGCTGCACCACTCATCAACAAGCGCTATGGTGCGCTCATCGTAGCGGTACTTGTTCTTCTTAAAGCCACGCTTGGTGCCTACATAGGCCTCCATCTTCGCACGGATAGCTTCGAAGTCGCCCAACTGCAACTGCTTGTATATCTGCTCGGTATACTTTATGGGGTCGGCCTCAAAATCCTCGAAGCGCACCTCTACAAGGTTGCCCTCAGGGATTAGTTGCTTCTCCTCCTCGTAGCGCTCATAGAGCGCCTTATAGGTCTTGAGCACCTCCACCTCGTATGCCTCCTTGTCGAAGGGCTGAAGCGTGGTAGATGCGATGGTCTTTGTGAAGAAGTTGCGCGTAGACTCAAATACGGTATAAGGGTTGCGCACCAAGTAGATAAACTTGGCATCGGGCCACACCTCCAACAGCGCCTTGATGCGTGCGGTATGTGGCGGATTCTTCGATAGGAAGGTTCGCTTATTTTGAACCTTTAGCGATATGCGCATCAGCTTGCGCTGTGCCTCCTGCCACTCCTTGCGCTCCTTGTCGGTTAGTCCGTTGAGCAGCAGCGCCTTATCTCTCCAATGCTCCATACGCTGGGGTAGCGACAGAAAGTGGTAGTGCGACAGCGGTGTCATATTCGACAGCGCCACCTCCTCCTCTTGGGGCACATCTACGCCTAACTCCATCTTATCTGTGGCGCGAGTATTGGGCATAAAGAGCTTGGTGAGTGCCGTAAAGAAGCCGTAGCCCCACAACATAAGGTGCGGAAATACGGTCTGATAGGTTGTGCAGTAGCCAAACTGCTCGTCCTGCGTAAAGATATTATGCACGAAGGTTGTGCCACTGCGCCAATGTCCGATGATGAATACCGGCGTATTGCTGCTCTCTGCCTCCTTCGAAAGCCTCTCGTAACGGCGGTCGTTGATGCGGTAGAATGGCGACAAGATGCGCTGTATGCACTTCGTGAGGGCAATCTTTCGGCGATAGCCCCTCTCGCGCTCCACACCCTCCATAACCTTGTCGAAGGTCTTGCGGTCGGCACCTACCAAGGTGCTGATAGGCAGTTTCTCAAAGTTTAGCACTCCCATACGCTACTCCTTTAAGCAGATAATATCGAGGCCAGTGCGCTTTACCAGCTCCTCGCAGAAGCGGGCTACGGCATCGTAATCCTCCACCTTCACGCCATACTCCGAGAGGCGTACAACTCTCTGTCCCTCACTCTTCGATGCCTCGTCCTCGCCGATAATCATGCCTACGGCCGAGGTGAAGTTCGTAACGGGGTCGATGATGATGAAAGCGCCAGTTTGGCGATTTACGGCATAGCTATCGAACATCAGAGGCGTAGCGGTAGTTATCGACACCTCCGAAATCTCGTTTAGGCGCATGCCCTCGCTCTCCACACGCTGTGCCGTGTTGATGTCGATGCGGTGGTGCACCTTGGTGATATGTGCACGAGTGGTATTTGTCGTGTGCTTGATGTAGAAAGCCTTCTCCATATCGAGGGGTTGCTCGTCCATCCACACCATCATAGCGCGTAGGTGGTGGCCCACCGAGGGTTTGTCAGTGGGATGTACAAGCATCTCGCCACGCGAGAGGTCAATCTCATCTTCGAGCGTAATGGTTACGGACTGCGGTGCGAAGGCCTCCTCGAGGTTGCCATCGAAAGTTACAATCTCCTTAACGCGCGAACTCTTGCCTGAGGGCAGAGCAACAACCTCATCGCCAACCTTCACAACGCCCGATGCCACCTTGCCCGCAAAGCCTCTGAAGTCGAGGTTGGGGCGCAGAACATACTGCACGGGGAAGCGCATAGAGCGCATATTGATGTCTTGGTCGATAGGCACCGTTTCGAGGTACTCCATCAGCGACTCGCCCTTGTACCAGGGTGTGTTGGCGCTCTTCTCCACAACATTGTCGCCCTCAAGCGCCGAGAGAGGTATGCAACGAAGGTCGGGAATATCGATATTCTGCGCCTTGAGCCACGCCTTGTAGTCCGAGACGATGGCATCGAAGCGCTCCTGGCTGAACTCCACAAGGTCCATCTTATTTACCGCCAAGACGAGGTGGCGGATGCCGAGCAACGACACAAGGTAGCTATGTCGGCAGGTCTGCGTAACGACACCTGTGCGGGCATCGACAAGGATGATGGCGAGGTTGGCCGTAGAGCCTCCCGTAATCATATTGCGTGTATACTGCTCGTGGCCGGGGGTGTCGGCGATGATAAACTTACGACGATTGGTCGAGAAGTAGCGGTACGCAACATCGATGGTGATGCCCTGCTCGCGCTCAGCCTTCAAACCATCGCACAACAGCGCATAGTCGATATGGTCGCCGGCGTTGCCCACACGCTTGCTATCGCGCTCCAAGGCCTGAAGCTGGTCTTCGTAGAGGCGCTTGCTATCGAACAAAAGACGACCGATAAGTGTAGATTTGCCATCATCTACCGAGCCTGCGGTAAGCAATCTGAGCAAATCCTTCTGCTCGTCTTGAGCCAAAAATTCTTCTATACTTAGTGCCATAACTCTCTCATTTTTAGAAGTATCCCTCACGCTTTTTCTGCTCCATACTGCCCTCTTGGTCGAAGTCGATAACTCGTGTTGTACGCTCCGACTTGGTGGTTGTCATCATCTCCTCGACAATCTTCTCGATGGTGTCGGCCTCGGAGTCGATAGCACCGGTCAGGGGGTAGCAACCGAGGGTGCGGAAGCGCACCTTGCGCATCTGGGCACGGTCGCGTAGCTCCTTAGGCATACGGTCGTCATCGGCCATAATAAGGTTGCCATCAATCTCTACGATGGGGCGCTCCTTGGCGTAGTAGAGGGGCACGATGGGGATATTCTCCATACGGATATACTGCCAAACATCCAGCTCTGTCCAGTTCGAGAGGGGGAATACACGGATGCTCTCGCCCTGATTTACGCGCGTGTTGTAGATATCCCACAACTCGGGGCGCTGGTTCTTGGGGTCCCACTGCTGGAACTCGTTGCGGAACGAGAAGATGCGCTCCTTGGCACGACTCTTCTCCTCGTCACGGCGAGCACCGCCAAACGCAGCATCGAAGCCGTGCTTCTTCAGCGCCTGCAGCAGCGCCTGTGTCTTCATAAGGTCGGTGTGCACCTTGCTGCCGTGCGTGAAGGGGCCAACACCCTCTTCGTAGGCCTTCTTGTTGTACTCGACGATAAGATTCCAGTTGTGCTCCTTGGCATAGGCATCGCGGAACTCGACCATCTCGCGGAACTTCCACTTAGAGTCGATGTGCATTAGGGGAAAGGGTACCTTGCCCGGTGCAAAAGCCTTCTCGGCAAGGCGTACCATAACCGATGAGTCCTTGCCTATGGAGTAGAGCATCACGGGGTTGCGAAACTCTGCCGCCACCTCGCGAATGATATGTATTGACTCTGCTTCGAGAGCCTTCAAATGGCTTAAACTATACGACATAGTTATATATGTTTTATTTTGGGTATAATTATTTCGAGTACTCGCTCCACCGCCTCCTCTACCGTGAGGTTTGTGGTGTCGATAGCGAGGGCTGGGCTTTCGGGGGCTTCGAATGGCGATGTTATGCCCGTAAAGTCCTTGATTTCGCCTCGGCGTGCCTTGGCATATAGCCCCTTGACATCGCGCCTCTCGCACTCCTCAAGGGGTGTAGCGACAAATATCTCAACGAAGTCTTCCTTGCCGATAATCTCGCGTGCCATCTCGCGAAGCTCGTTGGTAGGCGACACGAAGGCCGAGAGCGTAACGATGCCTGTCTCGGTGAAGAGCTTCGACACCTCGGCGATGCGGCGAATATTCTCTCGGCGCTCCTCCTCCGAGAAGCCCAAGCCTCGGTTGATGCCCGTGCGGATATTGTCGCCATCGAGGATGCGCGAGAAGATGCCCTGCTGGCTTAGGCGGCGCTCCAACGCTACGGCAATGGTGCTCTTGCCTGAGCCTGAAAGTCCCGTAAACCATACGGTGAGGCCTCGCTGTCGAAGCTGTTGCTCCTTCTCTTCGCGCGACTCCATCTTATCAAATATCGGGTGGATGTTCTCTTGCTGTTTCATCTGCGTCTATGGTTTAGAATGGCCAAAATATCGGGATAAAAATCACAGATATTATGAATGCCAAAATATTGAGGGGTAGGCCGATACGGATAAAGTCGCGGAACTTGTATCCGCCGATACCCTGAACAATCATATTTGTTTGATAGCCGATGGGCGATGAGAAACTGCACGATGAGGCGATACATATAGCCACCACAAAGGGCATATAGCTTACGCCCAGCTGCATAGATACCGAGAGTGCGATAGGAAATGCAAAGGCGGCAGCGGCGTTGTTCGTGATAAGCTCGGTGATGATGTTCGTAACGACAAAGAGTATCGCCATAATAGCTACAGGCGGTAGGTCGTTGGCGATGCTGATAAGGCCGTGTGCCACCCAGTCGGCAAGGCCGGAGTTGGTCATTGCGGTGCTTATGGCTAATGCCGAGGCGATGGTTATAAGGATATCCCACGAGATAAACTTCGAGTACTTCTTGGGAGGAAATATCTGCATGAATGCCATAATGACAGTTACGACAGATGCCCAGAAGAACATATCGAGCTTAACCGAGGGGAATAGCTCCTGAAGGAGTGCTCGGTCGCCAAGCGTAGCACCCACAATCATTATGAGTAGTAGGCTGAGTGCCAACCACTTCTTCCACTTGGGAGCGTTGGGTGTGGAGTCCTTGTCGTTCGACACGAACATAAAGACACTTGAGTCGCCCCAGGTCTCGGTGAAGTGCTCGTCGGCAGCCAAAATCAGCGTGTCTCCCTCTTTGAAGTATTGCTCCTCGCCCTCGGGGATAACCTCACCTGCGCGGCGTAGTTGCAAAATCTCGGCATTGTAGCGACCTCGGAAGTCGAACTCCTTACGGCTCTTCTTGATACCGGGGAAGCGGGGTGCTATGATAACCTTGACTAAGTGGTGCTCCGAGTCGTTACCCTCGATAGGTTCGCCATCGTCGTCGGGGAGGAGTCGGTTGCCGAAGATCAGGATGTAGGCAATGCCAGCAATGGCGATAAGTCCTCCCACCTTGCCAAGCTCAAACATCGTGAAGCCCTCCAACCCTGCATCGAGCATAAGTCCGTGTACCACAAGGTTTGTCGAGGTGCCGATAAGGGTACACATACCGCCCAAGATTGCAGCATATGAGAGCGGAATAAGGAACTTCTTGAGAGGCAGACCCACACGCTTAGCCCACGCCTTGATATGCGGAATGAAGATTACGACAATCGGTGTATTGTTCAGAAAGGCCGATGCCGAGGCCACAACGCCCATAATATAGGCTATGCCCTTAGCCACCGAACTACGCTCCTTCGAGGGGAATATCCACTTCATAATAGCGCCCAGAGCATCGCTACGGCGCACACCCTCGCTGACTAAGAATAGCAGACCTACGGTTATCATACCCTTGTTCGAGAAGCCTGCGAGTGCCTCTGTGGGGGTAAGAATGCCTGCGCTCATAAAGATTACGACCACCGAGAAGAGTAGAATGCCGGGGCGCATCTTATCTTTTATAAGCAAACCCACCATCACGATGATGGCAACAAGAACTATGTATTTGTCAAAAGGTTGCATTTTAAGTTGCACAATAATTTGCCTTAAATGGTTAGGCGCATTTCAGGCAAATATAGTAACTTTTTTCTAAAAAACGGACACAACCACTCTAATTTATTCCTTTGGGGGAGTTTTTGCACCAAAACAGGTAACCTAAGAGAGAGTTGTTAGTTTTTAGTTTTTAGTTGTTAGAGTATTTAAGACGATAGGACCAATAAGACGATAAGACATTAAGAAAAAGTGATACTCGACCTCGTAATGGTCCTAAGGTCCTAAAGTCCTAAGGTCTTAAAAAATCCTAAAATCCTAAAATATCTATCCTCTTTGCTCTTTGCTTTTTTTTTCTTACCTTTGCCCCGGCATACGCGCTCTATCGCTGCCACCTTAGGGTGGGGGAGGAAAGTCCGAGCAACAGAGAGCACCGCGCAAGTTAACGGCTTGATATTCGCAAGAGTATAGTAGCGTAGAAGAAAATAACCGCCCGCAAGGGTAAGGGTGAGAAGGTGGGGTAAGAGCCCACCGCGAGGGTAGCAATACTCCTCGGCAGTACGCCTCGTGGGTTGCAAGACCATGTATACCGACAATTAAGGGCTGCTCGTCCAATGTCGGGGGGTAGGTTGCTAGAGGCGGCAAGTGATTGTCGTCGTAGATAAATGATAGAGGCCCACTTTAAGTGGGTACAGAACTCGGCTTATAGCGTATACAAAAAATGGCTCACCTTTTCGGTGAGCCTATTTTTTTTTGAGTTTTTAGTTGTTAGTTGTTAGTTGTTAGAGGGAAAATTTCTAAAAACTAAAAACTAACAACTAACAACTCTTTACATTGAGAGTTTTATGCCAACAAAGTAGGTGCGTGGTAGGGCAGGGCCATAGATATATGCCGAGTCGCGACCTGCGCCCATATCGATGTCGCGCTGAAAAGAATCGAAGATATTCTTAACACCAGCGTTTAGCTCCAAGCGCAAGACATCCGAGAGGCGGAAGGTGTAGCCGAACTTTACGCCAAAGTCCCAGAACGAGGGTGTTACGACCTCCGTGTCGGGGTGCTCAACGCCCATAGGGTCGGTGTGCGCAGCGTGCTGAACAAGCATACGGCCAGTGTATGTGCCGAAGAGTGATGCACGCAACTGCTTAGTAATATAGAAGTTAGAGTTTAGGTAGCCGTAGTGGTCGGGCGCGCGGAACATAGTGCGCTGCGCCTCGATGTCGTCTGACCACTGCTCAGGCTCTACATACTGGCTCTTTTGGAAGGTGTAGCCAAGCTGCACATCAAAGATGTCAGGAATACCGAGCTTTAGCTCTGCGGTGATACCGCCAATGTGAGCGCCTGAGCCATTCTGTCGGCGCTTATAGATAAAGTTGTTACCCTCGGAATCGGTCTCCTCACGGGTGTTCACCAGCGTAAAGACATCGTCAAGAATGGTGTAGAAGCCCTCGACAAGGAGGTTGGTCTGTAGCTTGCCGAAGTTGTGGTAGTAGTCCAACGATGCGCTCAGCGAGTGCGAGAACTCAGGGCGTAGGTTGGGGTCAATCTCGATAATCGACACCGAGTGGTTGAGGGCGTCGATATGCAGGTCCTCGTTGTAGGCCTGTGGTGCACGATAACCGCTTGAGTATGAGAGGCGTATGCCGAGGTCCTCGATGGGGCTATAACGCACATTGGCACGAGGTGCGAAGATAGGTTTCTCGATCATATTGTGCTTGTCGAGGCGGAAGCCGATAAGGATATTTACCTTGTCGCTCTTCCACTCGTTCTGCGCAAAGATGCCGTATGTCGTAGTTGTCTGTTCGAGGTGGCGCTCGGTGGCGTGGTAGATGTCATCGAGGTGGTTGTAGTTATACTCCGCACCTACGGTAAGCTCCGAGGGCAGACCAGCCTTATAATTAAAGGTGTACTGCGCACCGCCTACTGCCGTAAGGTCGGAGGTTGTGCCGTATGCATCGGGGTTCATATCGGCGCCAAAGTAGCTTGAGCGTGCGATGCCCTGTGCCGAGGCGTATACCGAGAGGCGATGCTTCATCGAGGGGAAGTAGTCGAAGGTGAGGCCACCACCATCAATATTGTGGTCGAGCTGCTCGCAAATCATCGCGGTGTGGGGTGCCTTGTCGAGGTTGTCGCCACCACGGCGGAACTCGTGAATATGGTGATACTCAGCCGTTAGGCGCGAGTGTGCCGAGGTCTTGTAATAGGCACGGAAGCCTGCGGTCTCGGAGCGTAGCTTTGTGATATCCGTGAAGCCATCATCGTTGCGGTCGTAGCCACCACGACCCTTAATCTGGCCAAAGATATAGGCGCCCATACGGTAGTCGTCAGAGACAAATGCGCCACCCAACGAGGTGTTGATGTCGGGTGTGCCATCCTCCATAAAATTCGAGGTGTTGGCGATAGAGAAGGTGTTGCGCACGGGGTCCTTGGTGATGATATTTACCACGCCACCGATTGCCGAAGAGCCGAAGAGTGCCGAGCCACCGCCACGGATTACCTCCACACGCTCGACCATCGCAACAGGCATAAGGTCAAGGCCATAGACACCTGCCAACGATGAGAATATAGCACGGCTGTCGAGCAGTATCTGCGAATACTGACCCTCAAGGCCGTTGATGCGTAGCTGTGGCGCACCGCAGTTACCGCAGGTGTTCTCTACACGCAATCCCGACTGGAAGTTCATCGCCTCCGAGAGGTTTGCCGAGGCTGTGCCCTCGAAGACCTTCGAAGATGCTACATTCACGACTGTGGCTGTCTGGCGGCGGTTGGTCTCGTTGCGTGTTGCCGACACCACAACCTCATCTACAAGCAGCGCCTGCTCCTCAAGGCGGAAGTTAAGCTCGTTGCTTCGGCGAAGCTCGGCAGTGTAGTGCTGCTCGATGGTCTGGTAGCCTATGGCCGAAACGACGATTGTATGCTCACCCACAGGGAGGTTGTTGAGGTTGTAGTGGCCCGTAGCATCGGCTGCGCAACCTATGGTCGTGCCCTTGACGGCTACTGTGGCATAGGGGATATGCTCACCCGTTGCGGCATCAAGAATATGACCGAAGATGTTGGAGTCCGAAGCCTTAGACTTACCCTCAAGGATACCTACTCTGGGTGTTGAAGGGTTGTCGTCAAGTTGTTGAGCATCAGCCAAAAATGGCGTGATAAGTAGTGCGATGATAAAGGCTAACTTCTTCATATATTGTTTGTTTATTTGTTTTCAACACTTTTACGGGTGCAAAAGTAGAGTTTTTTCGCTATTTACGCAATACCTAAAAGTGGTGATTTTGAGCCGAAAACATAGTTGTTAGTTATTAGTTTTTAGTTTAGGACCAGTAAGACCAATAGGACAAATAGGACAAGTAAGACTTTTTGATGCCCGACCTCGTAATGGTCTTAAGGTCCTATCGTCCTATAGTCTTAAAAAAATCTTAAAGTCCTACGGTCGTATCGCTCTTAAAACTCCCTCTCCCCTCTCTCCGTTCACTCCGCGAAACTGACCACTCAGCGCTATTAAATCGCGATTTATTAAAATTATTTAAAAAGATTTTCCCCTTTCAAATATTTTGCTTACCTTTGCCCTCTCATTATATATATTGTACGCGCGTGCCTGAACGCCGTTGATTTATAGTGAGAAAAGGGTCGTTAGAGATTAGAAATTAGCAATTTAAGATTATTGCTAATTACCTATTATTAATTACTCTTCATCAATCGAATAAGTAATATATTTTGTAATAAAAACGGATATGAGCAATGTAAATCTAAATCCCGACTTTTTGTTTGAGGTTAGTTGGGAGGTGTGCAACAAGGTGGGCGGTATCCATACTGTCATCGCCTCGAAGGCACCTATCGTAGCGGGCGCTATGGGTGATAACTACATCACCATTGGTCCCGATTTCTCGCAGGACTCGGTAAATCCTGAGTTCTCGGAGGACAACTCATTGATGGCTGCTTGGCGTGAGTCGCTCTACAATCAGGGCGTGCGTGTGCGTATTGGCCGTTGGAATATCGAGGGTCGTCCTATCGCAATTCTTATCGACTTTAAGTCGTTCTTCTCTCAGAAGGACACTATCCTCTCGAAGCTTTGGGAGGACTATAATGTAGACTCGTTGTCGGGTCAGTGGGACTATGTAGAGCCCGTGTTGTTCGGCTATGCCGCAGGTGTGGTTATCGCATCGTATGCCGAGACTATGTGCACCCCTTCGCAGAAGGTTGTGGCACACTTCCACGAGTGGATGGCATCGGCAGGTTCGCTCTACTTGCACAAGTATGCTCCCTATGTAGCTACGCTCTTCACCACCCACGCAACAGTTATGGGCCGTTGCATCGCAGGCAACCGTTTGCCCTTGTACAACGACCTTCTCAAGTTCAACGCCGACGAGCTTGCTCGCCAGTTCAATGTTATGGCTAAGCACTCGTTGGAGAAGTCGGCAGCTGCTCACTCAGATGCCTTCCTTACCGTGAGCGAGATTACCGCTAACGAGTGCCGCTACTTGATTGGTCGTGAGGTAACACGCATCACACCCAACGGCTTCGACAACGGCTTTGTGCCTCGTGGCGAGGAGTTGGCAGCGAAGCGTTCGGCAGCTCGCAAGAAGCTTATCGAGGTTGCCGAGGCATCGTGGGGCGTAGAGCTTAACAACCCCCTTATCGTTGCTACCAGCGGTCGCTATGAGTACCGCAACAAGGGTATCGATGTATTCCTTGAGTCGTTGAAGCAGCTCGCATCATCGTCGCTCGACCGCGATGTATTGGCCGTAGTTGCTGTTCCCGCTGCCAACATCGGTATGCGTCAGGACTTGGCTCAGCACCTTGAGAACAAGGAGTCGGCTATCGACCCCGCACAGAAGCGCTGGCTTACGCACAATCTCGAGTCGGAGGCTTGGGATATGGTGTCGCAGAGCATCGAGGGCAGCATCCTCTCTACCTCGGCATCGCGTGTTAAGGTGTTGTTTGTGCCTACCTACCTCAATGGCAACGATGGCATCTTCAATATGCCTTACTACGATGTTTTGGCAGGTGTTGATCTCACCGTATTTGCTTCATACTACGAGCCTTGGGGCTACACTCCCCTTGAGTCGGTTGCCTATGGTGTTCCCACCGTTACAACCACCCTCGCAGGCTTCGGTCTTTGGGTTGCCAACCACTCTAACCGCGCTGGCGTAGATGTTGTGCGTCGTGACGACTACAACGAGCGTGAGGTGGTATTCCAGATTACCGAGATTATGAAGCGCTACTTGACAATGAGCGAGGCTCAGTATGAGGCTACCCGCGAGGCTGCTATGGAGCTCTCGAATACCGCTGTTTGGAAGAAGCTCTACAACGAGTACAAGCGTGCTTATGAGGAGGCTATCGAGAACTCTATCTCGCGTACCAACCGTGTGCTTATCGATGGTGGTAATCGTGGCGAGCAGATCAACTTTGTGCGCCAGCAGCTCACCTCAAACCGTCCCCAGTGGCACCGTTTGATGGTGGAGAAGGGTATCCCCGAGCGTCTTAAGCCCCTTGAGGAGCTTTCACGCAACCTCTGGTGGTGCTGGACACCCGGTGCTCAGGAGCTCTTCGAGGCTGCCGACAAGGAGCTTTGGGTAAAGGTAGACCGCAACCCCATCGCCTTGCTCGACAAGATTTCGGCACAGCGCTACGAGGAGATTTTGGCCGATAAGGCCTTCCTCAAGAAGATGGACGAGGTATACAAGCAGTTCTGCGACTATATGTCGGAGAAGCCCTCGCCCGAGCACGCCAAGGTGGCATACTTCTCTATGGAGTATGGTTTGCACTCGTCGCTTAAGATCTACTCTGGTGGTCTTGGTATCTTGGCAGGTGATTACCTCAAGGAGGCATCTGACCGCAATGTGCCTATGGTGGCTGTTGGTCTTTTGTACCGCTACGGCTACTTCACACAGCGTCTTTCGGCTCAGGGTGCTCAGGAGGCTACCTACGAGGCTCAGAACTTCTTCAAGCTCCCCATCTCGCCCGTGCGTGATGAGCTTGGTAACTGGGTAACCACTCAGGTTGCTTTGCCCGGCCGTAACCTTACTGCTCGTGTTTGGAAGTGTCAGGTAGGTCGTACCGACCTCTTCTTGCTCGATGCCGACTATGAGGCTAACCTCGACGAGGATCGTCAGGTAACATACTACCTCTATGGTGGCGACTGGGAGAACCGTCTCAAGCAGGAGATTTTGCTCGGTGTCGGTGGTATCCGTGCCCTCGTGAAGATGGGTATCAAGCAGGAGGTATATCACTGCAATGAGGGTCATGCAGCCTTCATCAACATTGAGCGTATCCGCAACCTTATCGCTCGCAAGCGTCTCTCGTTCTCGGAGGCTATGGAGGTAGTGCGTTCGTCATCACTCTTTACGACACACACTCCCGTACCCGCAGGCCACGATGCCTTCCCCGAGTCGATGATTCGTCAGTATATGTCGCACTATCCCGATGTTTTGGGCATCACTTGGGACCAGTTTATCAACTTGGGTAAGACAAACCCCAGCGATCCTAACGAGAAGTTCTCAATGTCGGTACTCGCTTGTAACCTCTCGCAGGAGGTTAATGGCGTATCGTGGCTCCACGGCGAGGTATCGAAGGATATCCTCGGCAATATGTGGCCCGGCTACTTCAAGAACGAGCTCCACATCGGCTATGTAACCAATGGTGTTCACTTCCCCACTTGGGTAGCCTCGAACTTGCGCAAGCTCTACGCTAAGTACTTCGGCAAGGCATTCGAGGGCCACACCTACAATATCCCTGAGTGGCAGAATGTCCACAAGATTGACGATAAGGAGCTCTGGTCGGAGCGTATGTTCCTCAAGGAGCGTCTTATCAAGACTATTCGCAAGCGCTTCAGTGATCCTACTCAGGTTCGTTTGCAGTCGCCTCGCCAGATGGTACAGGTTACCGAGAGCATCAAGCCTGAGGTTCTCACCATCGGTTTTGCTCGTCGTTTTGCAACATATAAGCGTGCGCACCTCCTCTTCACCAACCTTGAGCGTCTCTCGGCGTTGGTTAATAACAAGGAGCGCCCCGTGCAGTTTATCTTTGCAGGTAAGGCTCACCCCAACGATAAGCCCGGTCAGGACCTTATCAAGCGTATCGTGGAGGTTTCGGCAATGCCCGAGTTCGTAGGTAAGATTGTCTTCTTGCAGAACTACGATATGGAGCTTGCCCGCCGTATGGTGCAGGGTGTCGATGTATGGCTCAACACTCCTACCCGTCCTTTGGAGGCTTCGGGTACCTCGGGTGAGAAGTGCGTAATGAATGGTGTTATGCAGTTCTCGGTTCTCGATGGCTGGTGGGTTGAGGGCTACAAGGAGGGTGCAGGTTGGATGCTTCCTATGGAGCGTACCTATGCCGACCAGCGCTTCCAGGATGAGCTCGATGCCGAGATGATCTACAACACTATCGAGGAGCAGATCGTACCTTTGTACTACGACCGTGCCGAGGATGGCGTACCTCACCGCTGGGTGAACGCCGTGAAGAAGTGCGTTGCAGATATCGCCTCGAACTTCACAACCAACCGTATGCTTATCGACTACGAGGAGCGCTTCTACAACAAGCTCGCTCAGCGTAAGAAGCTTATGCTCGACAAGAACTACCTTATGGCACGCCAGATTGCAGCTTGGAAGCGTAAGGTGTCGGCTGCGTGGGATAACATCGTAATCCGCGATGTTAAGCGTGCAGAGATTGAGTCGGAGGCAATGTATGTAGGTAAGAAGTACCACTTCGAGCTTACCATCGACCTCGCAGGCCTTCAGAAGGAGGATATCGGCGCAGAGCTTGTTGTGGCAACCCAGATTGAGGCAGGTCAGGCAGCAAATGTTGTTGAGACACGCCGTTTGGAGATTGTTGCATCTGACGATAAGTCGGTAACTCTCGCTTTGGACTATGCTCCTGAGCACACCGGTATGTTCGATGTTGCGTTGCGTGTATTCCCCGTGAACGACAACCTTGAGCATCGTATGGACTTCGCACTCGTTAAGTGGGCGTAAATCAGATGAGATTATAGTTAAAGAGCGGATGGGAAATGGTTTTCCCGTCCGCTCTTTTTAGTTGTTAGTTGTTAGTTTTTAGTTGTTAGCGAGTTTAAGACGAGTAAGACCAATAGGACGAGTAGGACAAGTAAGAAAAAATGATACCCTACCTCGTAAGGTCTTAAGGTCTTAAAGTCTTAAGGTCCTAAAAAACCTCTGCGCTCGTACGAGCGCAACTCTAACAACTATAAAAACTAATATCTAACAACTAACAACTAAATAGAAAGGGCAAAGACCTCAGTGTCTTTGCCCTTTCCATATCTTTGCTCGTTAGAAGATTAGAGCTTGTTGAGCTCAATCTCGAAGTCGGCCAATACATTCATATAGTTGATAAATGCCTCGTATGCCGAGCCGTAGGGATTGAAGTATGAGTGTACATCACCATCTGAGAACCACTTGGTTGCCATATAGTAGAAGTGGTCAGAGTTCTGCATAAAGTGCCATACATACTCGAAATCCTTATTTTTAGCCTTCTTAACCTTCGAAGCCAAGGCATAGAGCTTAGCAAATGCCTCGTTCTGCAGGTCGTTGCCCAACCAAGCGGTAACATCGCGCTCCTCGTCTGCCCAAGACATAGTGTGGGGGCAGTGCAAGACAGCTACGGGCTGGAGCTTCTTTGAAGCCTCGCTAACGGTAGCGAACTCCAATTCGCCAGTGGCAAGCAGTGCTGCGGGCAGTGCCTTCATAAAGTCGAAGATGCCGGTAGCGGCCTTCTGGTGCTCACCGAAGGTCTCGTAGTCCATAAAGAGGTTTACTACATCGCCAGTCTCCGAAGCAACCCACTGGGCAAACTTATCTGCCGACAATGGCCACTCGGGCCAACCCTCATTCGAGAAGCGGAAGGCGATGTCGTCAGAGAGCTTGTAGTTGCGCAACAACAGACGGAGCTTGTTGTCCACAGCATCGGTGTATACGAAGTTGGGCGACTTCCAGCCAAGGATGTGCTTAGCACCCTCTGCCAACATAGTCTTGAAGCCCATACCCTCGACAGCCTTAGCAATGTCGTCAGAGTAGATAAGCTCGGTGTTGCGGAAGGCGGTGGGCTTAACGCCAAACTCCTCCTTAAGCATTGCGCTATGGAGCTTAACCTCGCTCTTGAACTCATCTACTGAGTAGAGCGACGACAACGAGTGAGAGTAGGTCTCGCCAAGGAACTCTACGCAACCCGTAGCTGCCAGCTTCTTGAACGACTCCAACACCTCGGGAGCATAGGCCTTGAACTGCTCGATGGCCGAGCCGGTGATAGAGAACGAGCACTTGAAAGCACCCTTATTCTCCTCGATAAGGCTCAATAGCAGGGCATTCATAGGCAAGTAGCACTGGCGTGCCACCTTCTGCATAATTGAACGGTTCGTAAAGTCATCGAGGTAGTTGTGGTCGTTGCCCATATTGAAGAAACGATAGGTCTTCAAACGCCAGGGCTGGTGTACCTGAAAGTAAAAACAAACAGTCTTCATATATTCTCTTTTTTATTTATTTGCACTTGTCGATAGCCTGCTGATAGACATCCTTAATCTTGATTGCAGCATTGAACCACTTGAGGCTGTTTACCTCCTCCATACCCTTCTCCGAGAACATCTTAGCAAGGGCGGGGTATGTGATAAGGCCGTAGATGGCATCTGCCATAGCGTCTACATCCCAATAATCGACCTTGATAGCGTAGTCGAGGACCTCGGCAACACCACTCTGCTTAGAGATGATGGTGGGGACATTTGAACGCATAGCCTCCAAAGGCGAGATACCGAAGGGCTCAGATACCGATGGCATGATATAGACATCCGAGAGTTGGAACATCTTCTGCACATCGTCGCCCTTAAGGAAGCCGGTGAAGTGGAAGCGGTCCGAGATACCGAGCTGAGCGGCACGGCGGATACAGTGGTTCATCATATCACCCGAGCCCGCCATCACGAAGCGCACATCGGGCACTCTTCTGAGTACCTTAGCCGCAGCCTCGATAAAGTAGTCGGGGCCCTTCTGGAAGGTGATACGGCCAAGGAAGGTAACAATCTTGTCCTTCACGCCACGCACGGGCAGCGGGTTGTCGTTCTCGGCAAACTGCACAGCATTGTGAACGGCAACGACCTTCTCGGGCTCAATGTTATACTTGTTAATCACGATGTTGCGTGTGAGGTTCGATACCGCGATAACCATATCGGCAGCGGCCATACCCGCACGCTCAATCTCATAAACTCGAGTGTCGATGTTGTCGCTCGACGAGCGGTCGAAAGATGTGGCGTGCATGTGCACAACAAGGGGTTTGCCCGATACGCGCTTAGCGGCGATACCGGCGAAGTAGGTGAGCCAGTCGTGGGCGTGGATTACATCGAACTGACCCTCAAGCTGTCGTGCCACCTCGGCAGCAACAACAGCATAGCGAGCAACCTCCTCCATGATGTTTGCGCCATACTTGCCTGAGAAGGTGTAGCGCTGAGTCCAGCTATCACCCTTACGCTCCCAGAACTTCTTACCCGTGCGCTCGTAGCCCTCACGGTAGGTTGCCCACTCCTCAGGTGAGATGTAGGGCACCATGTTCGAGTCGATATGGATGAACGAAATCTTGCGCATAATGTCTTCCGCACCCGCAACATCACCATCCGAGTAGCGTGCCTCGATGTCGCTAGCATTGACCACCTTAACAAAGCTCTGGTCCTCGTCACCCGATGCCTTGGGCATCACGAAGATTACCTCGACATCGTTGCGAGCCAGACCCTGGGTCATACCGTAGCAGGCCGTACCAAGACCACCAGCGATATGGGGAGGAAACTCCCAACCGAACATTAAGACTCTCATATATCTATCTTTTTTTAATTATTTCTTAGTTGTCGTCTTCTTCACGCACTTGCGCTTGGGCTTCTCTACAGCAGCCTCCTCCGTTTTTGCCCTCTTGGCGCAGGCCTTACGGGCGGGCTTCTTCGGAGCATACTTCTTTACAAGGTCGTTGATAAAGAGCAGACCTGCTACGGATGTGGCGTGTGAGATGCCACCACGTGGGTTGTGCGGAGGATCACCCTCGAAGCGCTCGGCAATAGAGCCTACGCACTTTGTCTGAATCTCGTCGTCGAAGGCCTCCAAAAGTTGTTCTGCCTCCTTGGCAAAGCTTGCGCCACCAAGGTCGAAGCCTGCCTTAACATAGAACATCAAGGGCCATACCCAAGCCGAGCCGTTGCGCGATGCAAGGTCCTGAGAGCGCTGGTCCTCGTTGTAGTTCGACTTGTAGAGCATATTGCGGGGCGAGAGAGTACGCAAGCCACGAGGTGTGAGCAGGTGCTGGCGCACGGTCTGCAAGGTGTTTACCAACTGCTCATCGTTGAGCATACGGTAATCCAAACCGCAAGCCACAACCATATTGCAACGGATAAACTTATTTACCTCATCGTGGTTAACATAGTCTGCCAAGTAGCCCTCCTCATCGAGCCAGAACTTCTTGATAAATGAATCTTTGGTGCGACCCGGCATATCTTTCCACTCGGCAACAAACGCCTTGTCGCCCTGCTTCTTGGCAACTGCCAAGGTGTAGCTTACGGCATTGTACCACAAGGCCTGAAGCTCTACGGGGTAGCCACGGCGAGGGGTGAGGGGCTGGCCATCAACACTTGTGCCCATCCAAGTCAAGGGGCGCTCTGCCGATGCCCAGATAAGGCCATTCTCGTGGAGGTAAACACCCTCTGTGAAGCCTCGGCGGTAGGCCTCCAACACGGCCTTCATCGTATTGCCATACTTAGCCCAAATCTCCTTCTGCGAGATGTGTGCCTCCAACTGCTGAAGTGTAAAGAAGAACCATAGGGGAGCATCAACGGCCGAGGGGAGCCAATGTCCCTCCAACAGACCGCTTGTCTCGAAGTCGCGAACAGCCGTGTCGAGAGCATCTATGCAGTCCTCCTTGTGTCCCTGAGCGAGGGTCAGGCCGGGAAGCGCCATAAAGGTGTCCTCCATAAATGGGCGGAACCAGGGGTAGCCGGCAACAACCTCGGTGCGGTCGCCACGGCGAATGACGAACTGGCGTGCCGAGTGCTCCAAACAGCTGAGGAAGTCAATCTTGTGTGTACGGCGAGCAAGCGATGTCTCATAAGCCTCAACAATCGCCTGGGGCGACTCCATAAGCTCGGTAGATGCCGAGAAGATTACCGACTCGCCCTTCTTAATCTTAAACTCGAAGTAACCCGAAGTGAGAAGGTCCTCGTGACCCTCGTAGCCACGGCGCAACTCCTTCTGATACTCGAAGTTGTAGTACCAGTCGGGGGCTGCGATAAATTCGGCATCCTCCTTCGATAGCTGCATATTGAGCCAAGGGAAGCCGTTGTAAAGGCGACACTTAACACCGTAGGGAATAGGGTAGGCACGGCCATCAGCCTCGACATTTGCCTTCGATAGAGCGTGCTTGTCACGGAAGGCGAGCAATGGGCGCAAACGCAAGGTGGTCTCCGAGTGGGCATCCACCAAGGTGTAGCGAATCATAAGCTGTGTGCGCTTGTGAATCCATAGAAGCTCCTTCTTTAGAATCACGCCACCCACGCGGTAGGTGATAGTGGGAGTGGGCGTATACTCAAAATCGGTGATATACTTGTGACCGCGAGGCTCATAGACACCGTCGTAGCGGTGCAAAGCGAGGTTGAACGACTGGTCGTGCTGCACGATAGTCTCATCGAGCGACGACAGAAGAACATAGGTGCGATCACTCTCGTCGATGGGTGCGACCATCAAACCGTGATACTTGCGCGTGTTGCAGCATACGATGGTAGTGCTCATATAGCCACCACGACGATCCGTAGCGAGCATCTCTCTATTGAGTGAGTACTCCAGATTGCCCAATTCGCGCTTGTCAAATTTCAATCCAGACATAATTCCCTATATTTAATTAAACTTTGTTTGCGTTTGTTAGCAGTGCGAACCTGTTCGACGATAGATGTACGACATAACTGACTATCCCTCAATAGGATAGCCTCCACCATCACAAGCATAGCCAGATACTACGCCCATTTTACATAGTAAAGGTAAGAAAAAAAAATGAAATACCAAAAAAATTGGCGAAAAATCAAACGAAATTAGGCAAATAGCGACTCTATCACCGCATCCGAAACCAAAAACTTCTCGGCAGGGATTCTTAGCCGGTTGCCCACCTCGTTGAGCGCTCCGCAATCTATCCATGGCTGAGCGCTGCGCCTAATGCGCCTTCGCTCCGCTATGCCAAACCTCTCCTCGATAAATCTAAGGTCGATGCCCTCCACCCTGCGAAGCGAAATCATAACATACTCGTTGAGGTGGTCTACATCTGTAAGTTGCTCATCCTCATAGAGCATAACGCCCTCTGCATACTCCTTGGCTGTCGAGGTACACCAAGTGCGATTATCCCTCGAAAAGGAGTGCGCCCCAGGGCCTAAGCCGAGGTACTCGACACCTGTCCAATATGCCGAGTTGTGCTTGGCGCGATACCCCTCGCGGGCATAGTTCGACACCTCGTAGTGCTCATATCCCGCACGGGTGAGCGCGCGATGTACTATTAGGTACTCCTCCTCGGACTCCTCGTCTGTGAGTGGCTGATACTCGCCCTTGCGCAACATAAGGCCAAGCTTGGTGCGCTCCTCAATCGTAAGGTGGTATGCCGAGATATGCTCCACATCGAGCGCTATGGCCTCCTCCAACGAGCGATGTAGCCTCTCGCGCCCAAAGCCCGCAACGCCAAAGATAAGGTCGATAGAGATATTCTCTATACCAGCCCTGCGTAGTCGCCCAACGGCTGCCTTTGCCTCCTCGGCACTATGTCTGCGGTTCATAAAGCGAAGTATCTCATCGTCAAAGGATTGAATACCGAGGCTAACGCGATTTACCGATGTCTTGGCGAGTGCCTCGACATACTCCTCCGTAAGGTCGTCTGGGTTGGCCTCGATGGTTATCTCCTCTACTGCCGAGCAGTCAAATAACGAGCGAGCTTTTGCGATAAGTCGCTCAATATCAGTGGGGTGCAATAGCGATGGCGTGCCGCCACCGAAGTAGATAGATGTCAGTCGCTTATCTTCGATATAACCCCTTCGCTGCTCCATTTCGCGGTGTAGCGCCTCGACAGTGGCGGGCAATAGCGCTGTGGCACCCACTTTGTAGAAGTCGCAGTAGGAGCAGATGCGTTTGCAGAAGGGTATATGTAGATAGAGTGTTGCCATACGACGACAAAGTTATCAAAAATATCGCTCCTATGCGCACTACCTCACCGAAAAAATTGTATCTTTGCGTGGTCGATACTTCAAAACCGAAAAACTATGAAGTCTATTAGAGAGTTATACCGCATTGGCACAGGCCCATCGAGTAGCCATACAATGGCTCCACGCCGTGCCGCCGAGATATTTCAACGCCGCAACCCCGAGTGTTCGTTCTTCCGTGTAACACTCTACGGCAGCCTTGCTGCAACGGGCAAAGGCCACTTGACCGATGTTGCCATCCTCGATACTCTCAAGCCTCACGGCAATGTGCAGCTTATCTGGGAGCCCTCAATCTTTAAGCCCTTCCACCCCAACGGTATGCGCTTCGAGGCCCTTGAGGGAGATACCGTGCTCGACGACTGGACGGTATATAGCGTGGGCGGTGGCGCTCTTGCCGAGGAGGATAGCACACCTGTTGAGACCTCGGATATCTACCCCGATACCAAGCTTGTCGATATTCTCCACTGGTGTCGTGATAATGGCCGTACCTACTGGGAGTATGTCGAGATGCACGAGGGTAAGGAGATTTGGACATTCTTGGCGAAGGTGTGGCGTGTTATGCGTGAGGCTGTTGAGCGTGGCATCGAGACCGATGGCGTTATCCCCGGCCCGCTAAACCTCTCGCGCCGTGCTATGCGCTACAATGTGCGTGCTTCGGGCTATAACCAGAGCCTTAAGTCGCGTGGCCTTATCTTCTCGTATGCCTTGGCCGTGAGCGAGGAGAATGCCTGTGGTGGCCGTATCGTAACAGCGCCTACCTGTGGCTCGTCGGGTGTTATGCCTGCTGTGCTCTACCACCTTTGGAAGACCCGTGAGTTCTCCGAGCAGCGTATATGCCGTGCTCTCGCAACTGCTGGTCTTATCGGAAATATCGTCAAGCACAACGCCTCAATATCGGGTGCCGAGGTAGGCTGTCAGGGCGAGGTGGGTGTTGCCTGCGCTATGGCGGCAGCAGCTGCTAATCAGCTCTTTGGCGGTACTCCCGCACAGATTGAGTATGCTGCCGAGATGGGTCTTGAGCACCACCTCGGTATGACCTGCGACCCTATCTGCGGTCTTGTGCAGATACCCTGTATTGAGCGTAATGCCTATGCTGCGGCGCGTGCCCTCGATGCCAACCTCTACTCTATGTATACAGATGGTCATCACCGCGTATCTTTCGACCGCGTGGTAGAGGTGATGAAGCAGACAGGCCACGACCTACCGTCAATCTACAAGGAGACGGGTGAGGGTGGTTTGGCCAAAGACTTCTTGTAATTTCTCGTGAAAAGGGGCATCCTTTGACGCCTCAATCATTGCCCTGAATGGGAAATACGCAGAGTATGTCCCATCCAGGGCAATTTCTTTATCGGCGCCAAATTATGCCCCTTTTGACGACAAATTGGTCGTGCAGAGCCGTAGGTGCTTTATTATTAGGGAATTTAGTGAGTTTAAGGAGTGTAGTGAGCTTAGGGATAAAGAGACGAAAAGGACGAAAGAGACGAAAGAGACAACAACGAAGTCGGCTATCATCTTTCTCTGTTATCTCTGCGTCTCTGCGTCTCTGCGTCTCTGTTGTCTTTTTTAAGACCATTAGGACCTTAAGACCATTACGATGTCGGGTATCATTTTTCTATTTTTCCTACTTGTCTTAATGGTCCTACTCGTCTTACTCGTCTTAAAAACTCTAACAACTAAACTCTAACAACTACCAACTCCCAACTCTCTTCCCGTTCCTATTTTAACCAAATATCTTCCGTATTGCTACGCAAATTTTGAAGTTTAAGAATTTTTTCTTAATTTTGTGGAATTAAACCATTATCGTGGAAGTTATGAAACGAACTTTGGAATTTGAATACGAACACTATGACCATATCGGGGATATGGATGTAGTAGATCAGGTGCTGGTCAGCGAGGCGGAGTCGGCAACGGCAAAGGCCCACGCATCATACTCCAACTTCTCGGTGGGAGCTGCCGTGAGATTGCGTAGCGGTCGCACCCTTGATGCTGCAAACTTCGAGAGCGAGGTATTTCCATCGGGCCTATGTGCCGAGCGCTCGTTGCTCTACTATGTCGAGGCCAACTATGCCGACGACCCTGTGGTGTCGCTCGCTATAGCATCTCAACCCTCGGAGCGTGAGTGTTACCCCTGTGGCGCTTGCCGTCAGGTGATTGTCGATGTTGAGCGTCGCCAGCAAAGCCCCATTCGTGTGATTATGTCGGGCGGTGGCACAGCTACCGTTGTTCCCTCGGCAGAGTTGCTTCTACCTTTCACATTCAAACTTTAATAAGGTGTTTACAATCAACGATATACTCTACGAGGATAACCATCTGCTTGTGGTAAACAAGCACGCTGGCGACCTTGTGCAGAGCGACCCCGATGGCACTGAGGCTATCGAAGACCAGATAAAGGCGATGATCAAGATTCGCGACCATAAGCCCGGCGCGGTATTCCTCGGTGTGGTACACCGCATCGACCGCCCCGTGAGTGGTGCTGTGGTCTTTGCCAAGACATCGAAGGCCTTGGCACGCCTCAACGAGATGATACGCACAGGCCGCATCAAGAAGAGCTACTGGGCAATAACCGAGAATCGCCCCACTGACGAGGAGGGCTCGTTGCGCCACTGGATTGTGCGCAACGCCAAAACCAACCGCTCGCACGCCCACCAGCGCCCTAAGAGCGATGGCAAGGAGGCCCTTTTGGACTACCGTGTGCTTGGCGCATCGACAAACTACACCCTCTTGGAGGTGGACCTTAAGACAGGTCGCCACCACCAGATACGCGCACAGCTATCGGCGATAGGTTGCTCTATCAAGGGCGACTTGAAGTATGGCGCTAAGCGCTCAAATAAGGATGGTGGCATCTCGCTGCACTCGCGCCGTGTGGAGTTTGAGCACCCCGTAGGTGGTAAGATTATTTCGATTACAGCACCTGTGCCTAAGGGAGATAGCCTATGGGCCTTCTTTGAGCAGGCGCAAGAGGGTTGTTAGTTTTTAGTTGTTAGAGATTAGTAATGAGAGTCTTGATTCAGAGGGTTACCGAGGCGAAGTGCCATATCAATGGTGAGGTCTTTAGTCAGATTGGCCGAGGCCTTGTGGTCTTGGTCGGTGTGGGTAATGACGAGACGGCCGAAGATGGCGAGTGGCTTGTTAAGAAGATTGCTGCGTTGCGCATCTTCGACGACGAGGCGGGCGTGATGAATCTCTCGGTCGAGGATGTGTCGGGCGATGTTATGGTAGTTAGCCAGTTTACACTCCACGCCCTGACGAAGAAGGGCAACCGCCCATCGTGGATTAAGGCGGCACCTGAGGCAGTGTCGCGCCCTGAGTATGAGCGTTTTGTTAGGCTTATGTCGGAGCGCTTGGGACGCCCTGTGGCAACAGGTAGCTTTGGCGCCGATATGAAGATTGAGCTTACGAATGATGGCCCGGTAACAATTTGGATAGATTCGAAAAATAGAGAGTAATGAGGAGATTTTTTGCTATCGTCGCACTTCTGCTTCTTGGCATAGCGTGCGATAAGGAGGAAGCATTTACTTGTAAGGTTGTCGATAGCGAGGCAACCGATATCACTCAAACAACTGCCACCTTGGAGGCTACTATCAACGCCTCGGATTTTGGCAAGGTCGAGCGTGTGGGATTTATGGTTTGCGATGACTTCTATCGGGCGGAGCTTGGCCGAGTATTCTCGGTCGTGGTCGATGGACTAAAGCCCAATACCGAGTATGAGTATCGCATTATGATATATGCCTTGGGCGATGTATGGAACAAGGAGGGGGGCAAATTTAGAACACTCGCGGAGGGCGAGGAGCCTACTCCTGAGCCCGAACCTGAGCCCGAACCAGAGCCCGAGCCAGAACCCGAGCCCGAGCCCGAGCCGACCCCCGACCCTGTGGAGGGCAGCACCTATTGTCTTGGCTGGTTTGAGTTGCCTATCGAAGTGGATAGCGATGCCAATGGCGTAGATGACAATAACTCGACCTACTACTATGCCCACCACCTCTGCGGTGGCTCGGAGCAGAATGCTCAACGCAGTGGTCGTGCCCGCAACTACTCGGTATGCTTCTCGTCGGAGCACCACTGCCCCGTATGGGTTGCTGCGCCTCGCCACTCGATGTACGAGGGCTCGGCAAACCGCACCAACGCCTACACCCAAGACCCCGAGATACCATCTAACATCCAGTATGTGCGCAAGGATGCCGACAGCGGCTGCAACAATGGCCATATGCTCGGCTCGGCAGAGCGCACATCATCGACAGAGACCAACCGACAGGTATTCTACTTCTCGAATATTGCGCCCCAATACTCCGATACCTTCAACACGGGTGGCGGTGCGTGGAACAACCTCGAAGACCACATTGATGGCCTTGTATGTCGTGATACGCTCTACACCGTAATTGGCTGTTACTTCGATACATACACCGACAAATATGGCAATACGGCTACGCCGAAGAAGATATCGTTTGGTGGTCGCTCGGATGTGTCGTGCCCCACGATGTTCTACTACGCCTTGCTACGCACCAAGAGTGGCTCGTCGGGTAAGTCCGTGAAGGATTGTTCTTTATCGGAGTTGCAGTGTGCAGCCTTCGTCATCTGCCACGAGCAGGATAAGGGACACGAGCCTGAGGCCAAGGACCTTATCACAATCGAGGAGTTGGAGAAGATTACCGGCTTTACCTATTTTAATAATGTGCCCAATGCGCCTAAGAGCGTGCTTAACACTTCAGATTGGTTGTAACTATGCTTATAGCACTTCAAAAACGCAAAGAGAATATCGCCGAGTATATACTCTACCTTTGGCAGGTCGAGGACCTGTTGCGAGCCTTACAGTTTAGCCCCGAGGCAATCTACCGAACACTTGTAGACCGCATCGAGGGTGCCGACGAACAGCAGAAGGAGAATATCTTCAACTGGTATATGCAGATTGTCGACCTCCTTCGCAAGGAGGGTAAGGAGAGTCAGGGACATATCGACCACACCCTGCACCTCGTTGCCGACCTGCACAACCTCCATCTTCAGCTTATGAAGCTCCCCGTTGGCGAGCACTACCGCTCGACATATTCGCGCCTTGCACCAGAGCTTCCTCGTCTGCGCACCATCATCGAGAAGGAGGAGATGAGCGATACGGAGCTATGCTTCCGTGCCCTCTATGCCGCTATGCTCTACCGTATCAAGGGAGGTGGCGAGCGTGCCATTGAGGATACCCTCGCTGTGGTGTCGCCCGCAATAGGTGAGCTGGCAGCGATATATGGCAAGGTCGAGCGTGGCGAAATCAACCTCTTTGAGGACTAAATCGCTGTGTTACACCGCCAAGAAGAGGAGATAAGGTGCGAAAAATGAAAATATTTTTGGGTAAACATTTGCAAATCCAAAAAAAGGTTGTACCTTTGCACTCCGCATAAGTAGTGGTAAATGTGATGATTTATTGAGCACATCGCCCCGAAAGTGCTGAATATTACGGATAAAACAATAAAAACGATACGACTATGGCAATGAAAAGAACTTATCAGCCTTCTCGCCGCAAGCGAATCAATAAGCACGGTTTCCGTCAGAGAATGGCTACCGCCAATGGCCGCAAGGTTTTGGCAGCGCGTCGCGCAAAGGGTCGCAAGAAGTTGACTGTATCTGATGAGGCTACATTCAAGTACAATTAATTTGTTGTGATAAGGGGTCTATTTCGGCCCTCAGTCCAAAGAGCGAATGGGAAATGCAACGATTTCCCATTCGCTCTTTTTAGTTGTTAGTTATTAGTTGTTAGTTGTTAGAGAGCAGGCGTTCCGCCTGCGGGCTAACGCCCCAAGGGGTCTGAGGGGTCTGAGGGGTGGTAAGGTTAGCAAGAGCCTTGTTAGTCTTACCCACCTTTAGGTTAGCACCTACGCTCTATCTCCCCTTGTGCCCCTTGTGCCACTCGTGCCCCTCAGCGATAGCTGGCGCTCCAACGGAGCGCAACTCTAACAACTAATAACTAACAACTAACAACTCTCTTTACTATTTGATGTTTTCTCTTTTTTTTGTATCTTTGTGCGCTTTTACAAAAGTTAAGTAAATAATAGATAAAATATTAAGACAATGAAAGTAGAACAGAACAAGATGGTGAGCGTTGATTACAAGCTCACTGTAGATGGTCAGATTGCAGACCAGTCAATGCCCGGTCAGCCCTTGCTGTTCGTTTGTGGTATGGGTATGTTGCTCCCCAAGTTTGAGGAGGCTATTATGGGCAAGGAGCCCGGTGAGTCGGTATCGTTCACCCTTGAGGCTAAAGATGGCTATGGCGAGGTTGTTGCCGAGGCTATCGTAGAGCTTCCCAAGACAGTATTTATGATGGACGGCAAGATCGCTGAGGAGATTTTGTTCGTTGGCAGCCAGGTGCCTATGGCTACTGCTGATGGCCGTCATATGATGGGTGTCGTTAAGGAGGTTAAGGAGGAGACCGTGATGATGGACTTCAACCACCCTATGGCAGGTAAGACCCTTAACTTCGATGTTACCGTTGTTGAGGTACGCGATGTAACCCCTGAGGATCTCGCATCACAGGGTGGTTGCGGCTGCGGCGACTGCGGTGGCGGTTGCGGTGAGCACGAGTGTGGTGATGGTTGCGACTGCGGCGGTTGCCACTAATAATTTCTTGTGATAGCGGCGCATTAGCGACGCTTCAGTCCAAAGGGCGAAAGGGAAATACGAACAGTATATCCCTTCCGCCCTTCTTAGTTTTTAGTTATTAGTTTTTATAGTTGTTAGAGTTGCGCTCGGAACGAGCGCAGAGGATTTTAGGACCTTAGGACTTTAAGACCATAAGACCTTAAGAGGTCGGGTATAAAAGTCTTACTTGTCCTATTGGTCCTACTCGTCTTAAAAATCTAACAACTAAAAACTAACAACTAGATCATTGCTTTTTCACTCTTTTTGCTTAACTTTGTATAAACGATAAATCTCGATAGGTTATGCAACGACTATTTTCACTCCTCGTAGTTGTTCTCTTGGCGTTTGTTACGGGTTGTAACAGAGAGCCAGATATGGTGCAGTTCTCACTCGATAGGAGCGAGGTAGAGATTTCTGCTGGTGGTGGCGTGGCTGAGGTGCGTGTTGTGAGCAATATGGCGTGGGAGCTTACGGGCTACACATCGTGGTGCACGCCCTCGGTAAAGAGCGGCAAGGGCAGTGCTACGGGCGAGGTTGTATCGTTCACTGCCGAGCGTGCCGACAACGAGCGCAAGGTAACCTATCGCTTCAAGGCGGGTGGCGAGAGCTTCGAGCTTGTTGTAAAGCAGAAGATGGTGCCACAACTCAAAACCTCGGATAGCGGCACCCACTGGGTGATGCCTGAAGGTGGCGAGGTGGTGCTTAACTATGAGGCAAATATCGACTGCGAGGTTGTAATACCCGCTGAGGCAGAGAGTTGGCTCTCGGCCAATACGCGAGCCTTGGGTAGGCGCAGTGCAAAACTCGTTACCCAGCCCAACACCTCGAATATTAGCCGTGAGGCGGAGGTTGTGGTGCGCTCGGTCGAAAACCCGATTATGTCGGTAAAGTTCACCGTTCGCCAGCCAAGCGATAAGAATATTATACGCTACACCACGACAGATGCCAAGATTTTAGAGCCTAATGGCGATGCTTTCAATGTGGCGATTACCAACAACTTATATCTTGATAGCGGGGGAATTATCGAGTTTCAGAACAAGCTGACGGCAATTCGCGATAATGCCTTCTATATCGCTTATTTTAATAATCTAAAGTCGATTGTATTGCCCAATGGCGTGGAGAGCATTGGCCGAACAGCATTCTATCAATCTCCTCTTGAGGATATTACGCTCCCTAAGTCGCTACGCACCATTGGCAAGTCGGCATTTGCGGAGTGTAAGTCGCTTAGCGAAGTTGTTATCCCCGATGGCGTGCAGACAATTGGCGATGGCGCTTTTCTTGGGTGCAAGGGACTTAGAAGTGTTACGATGTCGGATAGCGTAACCTTGCTTGGTGCGCTATGCTTCGATGGGTGCGAGGCTTTGGAGAGAGTGCGCCTATCGGATAATATCACCACAATCCTTAATAGCACATTCTACTGGTGCACCTCGCTTAGAGAGCTAAATATCCCCTCAAAGTTGGAGGTTGTCGATTGCTACGCCTTCTGTGCCTGTGCGGCGCTCCCCGATATTATGCTCCCCGATGGGTTAAAGTCGATAGACGAGTATGCCTTTATGAGTTGCTACGAATTTACCGAGATTGATATCCCTGAGGGCGTTACGCTTATGGGGAAAAACTGCTTTGGCGACTGCCCAAAGCTGAAAAGAGCATCTCTGCCAGAGTCGCTCCAAGAGCTTGGAACGAATGCCTTCTTTGGTTGCTCGTTATTGCGTGAGGTAAATATCCCAGAGAGCATTACCGAGCTTAGTGCCGGTCTCTTTCAAGGTTGCGAGAGCTTGGAGAGTGTGGTGCTTCCTCCGAGGTTGAAGATAGTGGGCGACTTTGCATTTGATGGCTGCACAAGCCTTACGGAGATTGACATTCCCGCCTCGGTTACGCATATCAATCAGTCGGCATTTGCCTATTGTCTCTCTTTGGAGCGTGCCACAGTGCGTAACGAGCACCTTAAGCAGATTCAAGAGTATGCCTTTGCCTATTGTCCATCACTTATGCGCTTGGAGCTATACTCTATCGAGCCACCACAGCTCCCTATGCTCAATATCTTCGATGGTTGTAGCGAGTCGCTTGGAGTCTATGTCCCAGCGGAGAGTGTCGGGGCATATCTAAGCGATGGAGGCTGGAGCACCTACGCCGACTATATCTACCCACTTGACTAATAACTAACAGCTTATCGCAGTCATTCTGAACGATAGTGAAGAATCTCTCGGTGAGTAAGACCATCTACCGCCCACAAAACCTTTAGATCTTTCGCTTACGCTCAAGATGACCCCTCTAACAACAAACAACTAAAAACTAACAACTAAACAAATGAGGCCGACTAAAAAGTGATTTTTGGTCGGTCTCGTTGTTT